>NZ_FNPF01000023.1 GCF_900107235.1 Citreimonas salinaria | reverse complement strand
GTGATGATCGTCAGCCTGTCCAGCCTGACGATCTTTCTGATCCCGCTGATCGCGCTGCTGCTGTCGCACGACGCCGTGGTGGGCGAGGCCGAGCGGGGCACGCTTCTGCTGCTGCTCAGCTACCCGGTGGCGCGCTGGCAGATCATCCTGGGCAAGTTCCTCGGCCATCTGGTGATCCTGGCGATCGCCACCACGATCGGCTACGGCGCGGCGGGGCTTGCGCTGGGTCTGCTTGCCGGCGGTCTCGGCGAGGGATGGGTCGCCTTCGCCCGCATGATCGGCAACTCGATCGCGCTGGGGGCCGCTTTCCTGGCCATCGGCTATGCGGTCAGCGCGCTGGCCCGCGAGCGCGGCGTCGCGGCCGGTATCGCGGTAGGCCTCTGGCTGCTTTTCGCCCTGGTCTACGACATGATCCTGCTGGGCGCGCTGGTCGTCGACCAAGGTTCGATCATCACGCCGACGGTCCTGAACGTGCTGCTGCTGCTGAACCCGGCCGACGTCTACCGGTTGCTGAACCTCGCGGGCTCGGCCGATGCCAGCATGTTCGCCGGCATGTCGGGCCTTGCCGCCGACGCCAGCCTCGGCGCGCCGGTCCTTCTGCTGGCGCTCGGCTGCTGGATCGTCGTGCCGCTCGCGCTGGCCAGCGTGCTTTTCAAGAGGAGGCAGCTATGACCGCCCGGTTCTTCGCCATCGCCCTTCTGTCTGTCGGCCTTCTCGCCGCCTGCGACGAGGACGAGGCCGCGCCGCCGCCCCCGCCGCAGGAACTGACCGGCAGCGAGATCAGCCATTACGACCACATGATCGTCGTCGATCATGACGGTCCGAAGGCGCAGATCCTGCTGGAAAGCCGTGAAGACCCCGTCTGGTTCTCGTCCGTGCGGGATGCATTCGCCTTTCATCTGCTGCCCGAAGAGCCACGCGACATCGCCGCGATCTACGTGACCGACATGGCACGCGCGGAAAGCTGGGCCGATCCCGGCCCCGGCGTCTGGATCGAGGCGCGCGAGGCGCATTTCGTGATCGGCAGCGACATGCGCGGCGGCATGGGCGCGGAAGAGCCCGTTCCCTTCGGGACCGAAGACGCCGCGGCGGCTTTCGCGACCGAACACGGGGGCGAGGTCGTCGCCTTCGACGCAGTGCCCGAGGATTACGTTCTCGGCGCGACGGTCGAGCCGATGCAGATGGACCACGGCGACATGTCCGGCATCGGACCGGACGCGGAATGAAGGGGCAGCACATGCATTCGAAGCTGGATCGCCGCCGGTTCATCGGCATCACCGCCGCGGCGGCGGGCCTCGCGGCCCTACCTGCCGCGGTCAATGAGGGCTCTCTGCACGTCTGGAACGGCACCGCGCTGGGGGCGCGGGCGAGCTTGCGGCTCTACCATCCGGACCGGCCGACGGCCGAGGCGGCGATCGCCCGGTGCGTGGCCGAGATAGGTCGGCTGGAACGCATCTTCAGCCTCTACCGCCCCGGTTCGGCCGTCAGCCGCCTGAACCGGGACGGCGCGCTTTCGTCGCCGCCCTTCGACCTGGTGCGGCTGCTCGACACCGCCGGGCAGATCCATCGCAGCACAGGCGGCGTGTTCGACATGAGTGTGCAGCCGCTCTGGCAGTTGTATTCCGCGCATTTCGCGCAGGACCCGGACCGGACCGACCTGCCTGCCCCGAAGGCGCATGCGGCCGCCTTGGCGCTTGTGGGGCAAGCCCGCGTGACGGTGGCGCCCGGCCGGATCGCCTTCGACCGGCCCGGCATGGCACTGACCCCGAACGGGATCGCGCAGGGCTACGTGACGGACCGCATTGCAGAGCTGCTGCGTGAAGCGGGCTTTTCCGACGTTCTGGTCGATCTCGGCGAGGCGCGGGCCCTGGGGCGGCATCCCGGCGGTACGCCCTGGCGGGCGGCGCTGGCTGACCCGGGCGGCGGTGCGCCGCAGCGTACCGTCGAGCTGGTCGACTCCGCGCTGGCCACGTCCGCGCCGGGCGGCTTCGCCTTTGATCGCGCGGGGCGGGTGCACCACATCTTCGATCCGCGCACCGGCACGCCGACCGAAGGCCGCGCCAGCGTCTCGGTCGTGGCGCCCGAGGCCACCTTGGCCGACGCGTTGTCGACCGCCTTCATGCAGATGTCGACGGCGCAGATCCGTCGGACCCTTGCCGCCCATGACGGTGTCCGGGTCCATGTGCTGAACCGGGACGGCACGCGCGAAGAGATCGCCTCGGCCGCGGGATGAGCGGCGCGCGGATCTTCTTTGCGCTGGCGCTTGGATTCGCCGGGCTCTGGATACCGATCTGGCTGCTGCGGTACGCGGGCGTCGTTCCCGGCGCGGGCGTCCTGTGGCACGGGCACGAGATGATCTACGGCTACCTCGCGGCGATGGTGGCGGGGTTCCTCACCGTGGGCGATCGCGGTCCGCGCATCCTGGGGCTGGCCGCACTGTGGATCGCGGCGCGGCTGCTGCTGCTTGCGGACGTGTTGCCGTGGGTCGCCGCGCTGCTGGACCTCGCGTTCCTGCCGCTGCTGATCCTGCTGCGCAAGCCGCCGCTCTGGTCGGGCAGGAAGTTCATGTCGCTCGGGATCATCTGCGTCGTGGGCGCGCTGACGGCGGCGAACGCGGGGATGGTCCTGTTCCCGGCCGCGGCGGCGGAGGCGCTGCGCATGGCCGCCATGCTGGCGGTCGCGCTGATCGTCGTAGTGGGCGGGCGGCTGGTGCCCGGCCACACGCGGGCGGCCACGCGCCGCGGCCCCGGCCTGGGCCTTGCGCGGACCGAAACGGCCAGCGTTGCACTGGCCGCCGCGCTTGTCGTGGTCGAAGCCTTCGGGGCGGCAGTCACCTCCGGTTCGGTGGCGGGGGCGCTCTGCCTTCTGCAGGCATATCGCCTGTGGCACTGGTGGGACCGCGGCGTGCTGTCCGATCCGCTTCTGTGGGGGCTGCACGCGGGCTATGCCTGGCTGTCGGCCGGGCTGCTGGCCTATTCCGCCGCGCGGTTCGGGACCGGCATCGGGGCAGGGGACGCGCTGCACCTGATCCTGGTGGGGGCCGTCGGGTCGATGACGCTAGTGATCGCGCTGCGCCTAATCCGCGCACAGGCGCGCGAGGCGCAGCGGGGCGACTGGAAGGACGGAGTGGTCCTGGCGCTGGTGAGCCTGGCGGCGCTTCTGCGCGGCGGGGTGCCACTGGTCGCGCCGGAGTATCTGGTCCCTGCTGCCGCAGCCGGCGGCATGGTGTGGAGCGCGGCGATGCTTCTCGCGCTGGTCGTCTACGCGCCGCGGCTGCTGGGGTGGGGCAAGGGCGCGGGAGCCTGAGAAACGGCTAACGCCTAGTCGTCCGGCGCCAGTGCGCGCGCAGCCTCCGACGGCAAAGGGCCGCCCTTGGTCAGGCGGCCCCTCAATGCGTGCCTTGCAAGGGGGGGCGCCTAGGCGCCCCCCCGAGGCGTCATTCGACCTGGGCGAGCGCGGCGTCCATCCGCTTTGCTGCCTGTCCGGGGTGCTTCACCGCCTTGGCGGCCTCGACATCGCCCACGTCACCGACCTGAACGACGGCGACCATGCCCATCGCGTAATGCGGCTTGCACTTGACGCCATAGATGCCTTCTTCGGTGAAGGTCACGCTGACCTCCTTGTTCATAGCGCCGACGAAGGGCTCGGCACCTTCGGGCAGCATCTCCGAGATGGTTTCGGCGTTGTGGCTCTTGTCGGTCGGCAGGAACGTCACGGTGTCGCCGGGCTCGACCTTGAGGAAGGCAGGCTCGAACACCATCATGCCGTCTGCGCCGCGGTTGAGCATCTTGACCTCGTGGGTCGCGGCCTGCGCTGTCATGGCCAGGGCACCGAAAGCGGCGGCGAGAGCGAGAGTGCGAAGCATGAATTTGTCCTTTCCACATGCGTCTGAATTCCTGACCTTCATATGGGCACTGCAAGGACATCGGACTTTGCGCTTGATCAATCTCCTGACCATCACGGCAAGAATTTCGCCGATCCGCTTCGCGCTTCATGGCGGGTCGTAGGGCAGCGGTCGAACGACCGGGCAACTCGCGGGATCCTGTATGGGATGACCGGGCGTGGTGCTGCGCGCGGCACGGAGCGACTTCGCCGGAAATGGCCGCACGGGCGAAGCCGGCCGCGGTCGGTATGCTGGATGCTGACCGCGTCAGGCGCGAACGCGTGCGGCGGCGGCCAGGGCCGCGCGAAATTCGGTTTCGTCCACGTCGTGGGAGCGGCACGCATCGGTCACCGTGTGGAACCGGCCGACCATGCAGCCGACGCAGAGCATCCTGTACCGCAGAAAGACCGCGATCGTCTCGGGCCAGATATCCATGAGGTCCGACAGCGCCAGGTCGGGCGCATCCAAGGACGGCGCTTGCATCAGGCATTCCTCCGGCGCAGAAGTCCGGGCACCGTGCACGAAGAGCCCCCGGGCTTCTTTGCGCTTACTCAACGTTTCGCCTGCTGCAGGGCCGTTTCGCTATGCAGGAACGCGCAAGGAGGGCCACATGCCTCAGATGAACGCCGCGCCAAGGGCAAAGCCGAGCATGCCCGCGACGATGAGGGCGGCGCTGATCGCGCTTGCGCGCACCAGCCGCGCATCGAAGGTCGGAACCCGCGCCGCGGCCTCTTGCCCGAACCGGCCGCGCGTGCGGTGTAGTCCCGGCACCGGCGTGAACAGGTTGTCGGGCTGGTCGCGCTTTACCGGTTGTTCCGTGCTCTGCCCTTCGATTCCGGATTTGGCCATCAAGCGGTCCAGGAGTCCGGGCCAGACCTGATTCCCCATGATGAGCAGCGGACCTTGGCGGCCCAGCCAGTATTCCCTCGCGGGCCTGTCGATCGCAGAGGCCACCGCCTCGGCGATCGCCTCGGGCTGATAGACCGGACCGGCGGGCCGCGGTTCGCTATCACGGTGGGTCCGTGCCCAGTCGAACTGGGGCGTGTTCACAGCGGGAAGATGCAATTCGGTGATCGCGATCCCGCTTCCAGCCGCCGCGAGTTCGCAACGCAGGGATGCGGTGAAGCCACGGATCGCATGCTTGGCGCCGCAATAGGCGGATTGAAGCGGTATGCCCCGGTAGGCGAGCGCCGAGCCGATCTGGACGATGGTACCGCGTTCGCGCGTCCGCATGTCGCGAAGCGCTGCCATGGTCCCGTTGACAAAGCCGAGATAAGTGACTTCCGTGACGCGGCGCACCTCCTCGGGGGTGATTTGGTCGACGGTGCCGAAGACGGCAGCCATGGCCACGTTGATCCAGACGTCTATCCGGCCATGCGCCTCGGTCGCCGCCCGTCCGGCGGCCGCCACGGCATCGCCGGACGCCACGTCGCACGGCAGGACCAGGGCCTGTCCGCCCCTCGCCCGCACCTCGCGCGCGACGTCCTCGAGCGCGTCGGCGTCGCGGGCGAGAAGGGCCAGCGCCGTGTCGGGACCAGCGAGGCGCAGGGTTATGGCCCGTCCAACGCCGGCCGATGCGCCGGTGATGACGATGCTCCGTCTGTTCCCTGCCATTTTCAAACTCCAAGTCCTACAAGAGAAAAACGGCCGGATCCGGCCTGGAGGCTCCCGATGGGGCACATGCCTGCTTCGTTCGCCATCACGCCAGGACCCAGCCGAGGATCGCGCCATAGAACGCGTGAGAAAGAAGCGTCGTGATCGGGGTCATCCGGCCATAGTTCAGGGCGAGGAACCCGGGCGGCTGCAGCCGCCGCTGTGCGATCGGCCCCGCATAGGGCGAGGCCACCCGCGGGTGGAAGTACGGCAGAAGCGGCATGATCATCGTCAGCAGGAAAAGCCCGTGCAGCAGCCCGGTGCCGACCCCCAGCAGCAAGCCCGCCCGTCCCAGCATCGCGAAGAACCAGGCGTAGAGGAACGCGAATATCCATCCGCCCAGCGTGTAGAGAAGAAGGCCGAAGATGGCGGCCCGACTCCGGCGGCCGGTCACGAAGAAGCCCATGAGGAACGGCAGCGACAGTCGCGAGTAGCCGAGGCCCTGGCTCGCGAACATGCCTACGGACAGGACCAACGTCGCCACCAGCCCCCCGACCAGCACGATCTCGATCTGGCCGATCGCCTCGGCGAGGGCGGGGAAGGCACTCATTGCGGACTCCCTTGACTTGCGCGGCTGATCGCCTCGGCCGCCAGGATCAGTCCGACGTGACTGAAGGCCTGCGGATAATTGCCCAGATGCTCGCCGGACACAGCCGCGGCCTCCTCTGCGAAAAACCCCAGATCGTTGCCGTATTCCAGAAGCACCTCCATCCGCCGCTCTGCCTGTTCGACTCGGCCCATCCTCGCAAGCGCCTCGACCGCCCAGAAGCTGCAGATGAAGAAGGCGTTCTCTTCCGAGGCCAGGCGGTCAAAGCCGAAGGGATAGCGCAGGATCAGCGCCTCTCCCACGCGCAGCTCACGGTCGATCGTCTCGAAGGTCCGCAGGAAGCGGGGATCGTTCGCGTCGACGTAACCGTATTTCGGCAGCGTCAGGAGGCTTGCATCGGGCGCATCCGAATCCGACGCGGCGACGTAGCCACGCTCGGGGTGGTAGCACTCCTCCTCGATGAAGTTCGCGATCTCGGTGCGCTGCTTCCTCAGCGGCTCGGCATCACCCTCGAATGCGCCATCTTCCACCAGCCGCACAAGGCAGTTGAGCGCCGCCCAGCACAGCATCTTGGAATGCGTGTAATGGCGCCGCTGCCCGCGGATCTCCCAGATGCCGGCGTCCGGTTCCTTCCAGACGCGGCTGACGATGCGCCCCATCTCCCAGATCCTGCGTTGCTGCATCCTGCCGATCTCGCCGCCGCCCGCCAGGAATTCGGCCGCGGCCGAGACGATCTGGCCGTAGCCGTCCAGCTGCAGCTGGTCGTGCGCGTTGTTTCCCACCCGCACCGGTTGCGACCCGCGCCAGCCCTCCAGATGCGGCAGCGTCCGCTCGGGCACACTCTCCTGTCCGTAGACATCGTAGAGAACCCGGAGATGCGGATGCGTCTTGCGCGTCGCATGCAGCAGCCAGTCGAAGAAGGCGCCGGCCTCATTGTTGCAGCCCATCGTCACCAGCGCCCGCACCGTCAGCGAGGCGTCGCGCAGCCAGCAATAGCGGTAATCCCAGTTCCGGCTTCCGCCCGACGTTTCGGGCAGCGACGTGGTGGGCGCGGCAACGATCGCACCCGAACGTGCATGCGTCAGGAGCTTCAGCGCCAGCGCGCTGCGGAACGCGGGTTCTCGCCATGGGCCCGCCCATTGCAGGCGTCCGCTCCATTCATCCCACCAGCGGATCGTCGCGTCGAGTCGAGCATCCGCCTCGGCCCCCAGCGGCTGAACCACACCGGGGTCTTTCCCCACATAGGCAAGCGAAACATGGCGCGTTTCTCCCGCCTCGAGCCTCGTCACGCCTTCAAGAACCGCGCCTCGCTGCGTGAGCCCGACATCGAGATCCGTCCGCAGAATGAAGCCCCGTCCACCGTCGGCGAACGACCAGCCGATGCGACCGAGGCCGCGCATCGTCATCGGCGCGCGACCGTAGCCGCGCCGCGGCTCGAGCCGGAGCGCCACGTCGACGGTGCCCTCGCGCACCGTTACGCGGCGCAGAATCTCGCTCTCCGGAGTGATGTAGTCATCCTCTGCATTGAGCGCCGACATCGCTTCTGTGATCACGGCCGTTCCCGTGTCGGTTTCGACCTCGGTCTCAAGAACGGGCGTGCCCGGCAGGTAGCGCCGATGGGTCCTGCGCGGGTTCACGGGAAAGAGCGAAAAAGCTCCGCCTACCTTCCGGTCGAGCAGCGCGCCGAAATAGGCCGTGCTCGAGAAGTCGGGGAAACAGGCCCATTCGATCCTGCCCATCCGGTCGACCAGCACGGCCGTCCGGCAGTCGCCCAGAACGGCGTAGCTGCCGATGTCGGGGTAGCCTTCCGGTGCGTGCACGTGTGCCTCGTCGATGTCGGGTGTCGCTTGTTCCATGGCTTCAGGAGGGCGCTCGGGCCATTTCCGTGATGCGGTCGGCGATGCGGGCGGCGTTCGCCATGATCGTCAGCGACGGATTCACGCCGCCGCCCGTGGGCATGACCGACCCGTCGCAGATCCAGAGGTTGTCGCAGGACCATGCCCGGCCGTTCCGGTCGACGACGCTGTCTTCGGGTCCGAACCCCATCGGGCAGCCGCCCATCAGGTGCGCGGTGCCTTCCGTCTCGAAGAGATCGCGCGCGCCCGCGGCGCTCAGCATCTCGCGCATGAAGCCGTTCGCGTGGCGCGTCAATGCGCGGTCGTTTTCACCATAGCCGAAGGTGACGCGTGCCAGCGGCAGGCCGAGTTCGTCGACCTCATCGCTCAGTTCCACCCGGTTCCGAAGGTCTGGCAGGACTTCCCCGACGATCTTCAGTCCCGCCATGTGGTTGTAGAGCGCCATCTTGTGCCTGAGGTCCATCCCGATTGCGCCGGTGTGTGTGACGAGCGCCGCGGCGAAGTCCGCCGGCAACGGCCCCTGGCTCATGACCGCGTATCCGCCGTGGAAGTCCTTGTCGTCCTCGTAGTTCCAGTGCTCCGTCACGGCCATCGACGGCGGGCCCTTGTACCAGCGGATCTCGTCGTCCATCACGCCCCAAACCGCGTCGTTCGAATGCACCATCAAGGATCTGCCGACCAGGCCGTTCCCGTTCGCGAGCCCGTCGGGATGCGCCGGTCCGGTCGAGTTCAACAGCAGGCGCGGTGTCTCGATGGAATAGCCGGCGACCACGACGTTGCGCGCCTTCTGAAAGTGCCATGCCCCGTCGCGTTGGTAGTGAACGCCGGTTGCCCGTCCGGCTGCGTCGGTCTCGACCCGGCCGACCATGGCAAGGTCGCGGATCTCGGCGCCCGCGGCCAGTGCGCGCGGAATGTAGGTGTTGAGTATGCTCTGCTTCGCGTTGGTCGAGCAGCCGATCTTGCAGAAGCCGCGATAGACGCAGGGATGCGCCCGGCCGCGGGGGGCGGACACTGTGGAGATGGGGCAGGGCGCCCAGTCGATCCCAAGCGCCTCGGCACCGTGGGCCAGGACCATCCCCGCCGCGTTCACCTCGTGTGGGCGATAGGGATAGCGACCGCGCTTCGGGCCCCACGGGTAGCGGACGGGCCCCGAGATGCTGAGCGCACGCTCGACCTCGTCGTAGTAGGTCCACATCTCGCGCCAATCGACCGGCCAGTCCTTGCCGTAGCCGAGAAGCGAGCGGGAGCGGAACCATTCCGGGCGGAAGCGCAGGGTGACCATCTGGAAATGCACGGTCGACCCACCCACCGAGCGCCCCGAATTGTTCGAGCCGAACTCGATCGCGTCGCTGCCGCCGCTGATCCGCTCCTGGTTCCAGTAGAGTTTTTCCTGCTCGAGCTCGTCCGAGGCGAAATCCGACAGCGGGCGATAGAACGCGCCCGCGTCGAACGCGACGGTCGAGAAACCCGCCTCGGCCAGCTTCGCGGCAAGCACGCCGCCGCCGGCCCCGGTGCCGACGATGGCGAAATCCACGGTTTCGCTATCCGCGAAGGACCGCATCGGCACCGATCCGTCGGTCGAGAAGACATCAGGGGCGCGGCCGTCGGTGGCGCGAAGTTCGGTCGTCATTTCAGGTCCTCCTCCGCTTCCCAAGCCTCCCATCGATCACGACGGTTCGCCGAAAGCCGCACGTAGCCGCGCGGCGACGCCGGACCGCCGAATCCGATCTCGCTCCAGGCGGTGGGATGGCCGTAGTAGGTGCGTACGATCTCCTTCGCGAAGATCTCGCGAAACAGGCGGCGCGGCGGCAGGTCCTGCCATTCGGGAGCCTGAACGTCCTCGTCGTCCAACCTCTTCAGCACCGCCTCACGATCCTCAAGGGCGAGTTCGGCGAAGCCGCGACCGGTCCTGCACCGCGCCTCGGCATCGAGCGCCGCAAGCCCCCGGCGCCACGCCTCGCGCATCGGTGGCAGCTCGGCGTAGCGCGTTCCGGAGGTCCGGTTCTCGGCCATCACCGCGTCGATGAAGGGTGCGAGCGGGATAGGATCCGCCCGTTCGGGCTGAGGCATGATGGTGTCGCACAAGGCCTGCAGCGTCGCCCACTCGTCCTGGTCGAAGAAGCGCCGTTGCGGAACGTCATGCAGACGCCGACCGACCACGTCCCGCGTGATGTCGTCCCATGACGCGCTGTTCCATTTGTCGAGGACGTCGTAGCCGGGATAGCGGCGTGGCGGAGAAGTCATCGCGCCTCCTCGCTTTCCAGCAGGTCGATGGTTCCCAGTCCCGCGATGGCCACGCCGGTGAAGCTTGGCGGGGCGGGCAGCGGCGGCGCGACCTGCAGGTTCTGCGACCAGTTGCGCCAGCCTCCCATGTTGCGGTGGATGCCCCAGGCGTGGAAGGCGGTGCCGGCGAGCCCCATGAGCGCGGTGGCGCGCAACAGGATGCGGGCGCGGCGCAGGCGTCTTCGAGACGGGCCCCGCACCACGTCGGCCGTGGCGATCGCCGCCAGAGTGGGCATGATCACCGGCGTGTACATGATCGGGTTGTGGAACGAGCCGCGGAAATGCAGCAGTGCCACCTCGGCCGTGGTCCCCAGCAGGCCGAGCGTCGTGCCGAACGCTAGCCTGCGCCCGACCTGCCGCCGCGTCCCCTCCCGCGGGTCTGGGCGCTCCAACCGTAGCGCGGCGCGGCCGGCCCGTCCCGCCAGCAGCAGCGCCCCCGGCGCGCCGATGGGGGCGGCGTAGAACAGGCTTTCCCACGACAGCGCGCCGGGGCGCCGCATGATGTTGCGGGCGTGAAAGAAATGGCCGGCCAAACCTGCCACGACGGCAGCGTGAAAAATCCCTCTCTGGGTGCGCCGGCCAATCCTTTCGCCGCAGAGCGTGGCGGCCAGCGTGGTGCCGGCCGCGACCGGTGCCGCGAACATCGCCTTGTGGTGATAGCCGCCGCGATAATGCTCGACCGCGCTGTCGGCGAGGACACTGGCGGCGAGCAGGGACGCGCCGCGACGGGTGTTGCGCGCGGCGCGCGCCGGCGTGGCGCGCGGATCGCGCGAGGGGTGGCTGATCGGAGGCCGACGCTTCGTGGCCACCCCCACGACAAGCGCCCCGAGCGCCAGAGACGTCAGCGCGACGGCCGCGCGCGACCTTTCGCGCGGAAGGTGCTGCTTGACCGTCATGCCGCGCCCTCCGGCCAGACCCGGTATTGCTCGGCATCCTGCGTCTTGAGCGCCAAGCCCAGGCCCGGGCGGGTGAGATCGGGCGCCGCGTGGCCGTTCTTCGCTTGCGCGGCGCCGTCGAGCAGCATGGATTCCAGACGGACATGGTCGTGGAACCATTCGACGTGCTTCAGCCGCTGCAGGCACGTCGCCGCCTGCATGTGGAGCGCGGGTGCGCAATGCAGCGACAACGGCACGTTCGCCGCCCAGGCCATGGCGTCCGCCTGCAGAAGGCCGGTGATCCCGCAACAGCGGGTCGCATCGACCTGCAGCACGTCGACTGCACCGGTTCGCAGCAACGACTGGAAATGGAACGCGTCATAGCCGTATTCGCCCGCCGCGATGTCCATGCCCGAAGGCCCGCGATCGCGCAGAAGGCGAAGGCCGTCCAGGTCGTCGGAGGAAACCGGCTCCTCGAACCAGGCGACGCCCTCGTCGGCCGCGATCTCGGCCATCAGAAGGGCGTCCTTGCGCGAACAGGCGCCGTTCGCGTCGATCATCAGGTCGGCCTCGCCGCCGGCAGTGCGGCGCGCCTCCGCGATCCGGTCCGCCTCGGCGACAGGGTCGCCGCTGACCTTGATCTTGAGCGATGTGAACCCGGCTTCCACCCAGTCCTCGATCTGCTGTGCCATCTCTTGGGGCGAGTAGCTCGTGAAACCACCGCTGCCATAGACGGGCACCGTGTCGCGCCGCCGCCCGAGAAGCGACGACACCGGCTGGTCCAGAAGCTTGCCCCGAAGGTCGTGCAGCGCCGCGTCGCAGGCTGATATCGCCATTGCCGCGACCCCAGCGCGGCCGTGGTTGCGGACAGCGTCGACCATGTCGCGCCAGCGGGCTGCGGTCGCGAGCCCGTCCTCTCCTTCGAGAACGGGCGCCAGGACGTCGGTCACGAACAAGGCGGTTGACCGGTCGGCGTAAGTGTAGCCGAACCCGGTTCGCCCCGCAGCGCCGATCTCGCACGTGACCATCGTCGTGGCATCCCATGCAAGCGTGCCGTCGGCTTCCGGGCGATCCGTCGGCACGCGGTAGGCGGCGACCCGGACGCTGCTGATCGCAGCCTCGGCCATCAGGACGTGAAGTACCGCTTGAAGGCGTTCTTGATGATCGCCCCTTCGTCGGGATCGCCCTTCATCAGCGTCTTGAAGTAGTTGTTGCGCTGCTTGGACGTGATCTTGGGCGGAAGCGTCGGGATCGTTGCGTCGCAGACGCAGTCGATCAGGACCGGCCGGTCCGCCGCGAACGCCCTGTCCCATGCGGGGCCGATCTGGTCCGGATGCTCGACCCTGATGCCGATCAGGCCAAGTGACTCGGCGTAGGCCGCGTAGTTGAACGGCGGCACCTTCTGGGTTTCCTCGAGACTGGGGAAGCCGCCCATCGCGCGCATCTCCCAAGTGACCTGGTTGAGGTCCTCGTTGTTGACGACGGCGATCACGCAGCGCGGGTCGGACCAGGCCCGCCAGTACTTGGCGATGGTCATGAGCGCCGAGTTGCCGAGCATCTGCATCGCCCCGTCGCCGACGAAGCTGACGGCGACACGGTCGGGATGGGTGAACTTGGCCGCCGTGGCGTAGGGGACGCCGGGGCACATCGTGGCGAGCGTACCCGACAGCGACGCCTTCATCCCCTCGCGGATCCTGATCGCGCGGGCGTACCAGTTGGCCGAGCTGCCGCTGTCGGCCGAGATGATCGCGCCGTCGGGAAGCCGGGGCGAGCATTCCCAGAACAGGCGCTGCGGATTGATCGGGTCGCCCTCGTGCATGGCGCGCTTCTCGACGCCCTCCCACCACCGGGCGACGTCCTTCTCGATCTTCTCGCGCCAGGACCGGTCCGACTTGTGCTCGAGATAGGGCAGCAGCGCGGCGAGCGTGTCGCGGCTGTCGCCGACCAGGTTCACGTCCATCGGGTAGCGGATCGAAAGCATGCCCGGGTCGATGTCGATCTGGACGCCGCGCGCCTTGCCTTCCTCGGGCAGGAATTCCGAGTATGGGAAGCCCGAGCCGACCATGAGGAAGGCGTCGCAATCCATCATCAGGTCCCAGGACGGCGTCGTGCCGAGCAGGCCCATCTGGCCCGTGACGTAGGGCAGATCGTCCGGCAGCGCGGCCTTGCCGAGCAGCGCCTTGCAGACCCCGGCCCCCAGCGCCTCGGCCACGGCCTTGACCTCTTCGCCCGCACCGATGGCGCCGGCGCCGATCATGATCGCAGGCTTCTTCGCCTCGTTGAGGATGGCGGCGGCCTCGCGCAGGTCCTCCTCGGCGGGGACGATGCGGGGCTTCGGCGCGTAACCAATGCCGGAATGGACCGTGCCGTGCGCGTGTGGCGGGCTTTCCACCGCGTCTTCGTCGCCGACGTCATCTGGCAGGATGATCGCGGTCACGCAACGCTTGGCCTTGGCGATGCGGAAGGCGCGGTCGATCAGGTGGCGCATCTGCGCCGGCGACTGGCAGACATGCACGAAGTTGTGCGCCACGTCCTTGAAGAGCGTGTGCAGGTCCACCTCCTGCTGGTAGTTCCCGCCCAGCGCCGCGCGATCCTGCTGGCCGACGATGGCCACCACCGGCTGGTGATCGAGCTTGGCGTCGTAAAGCCCGTTCAGCAGGTGGATGGCGCCGGGTCCGGAGGTCGCGAGGCAGACACCGGGTTCACCGGTCCACTTGGCATGGGCGCACGCCATGAACGCCGCCTCTTCCTCGTGGCGGGCCTGAACGAAGGTGAACCGATCGATCGCCTTCTCGAGCGCCTCCAGCGTCGAGCTGATACCGTCTCCGGGGAAGCCGTAGATATTGCGGACGCCCCAGTTCGTCAGGCGGTCGAGCATGAAATCGGCAGTCGTCTTGGCCATGTCCCTCTCCTCTCGCTTCGCAGCGCCTTGGATCGCTCGGGGCAGCCCTGAACGTGATCTTCAAGGCGCCTCCGTGTCTGGCGAACGAGGGCGACGGCGCATGTGTTCCGACTTATTCATGACCGCTTGGAACGCTCCTGCGGTCGCTCCGGTTGTTGAGTTGGCTGCTCCTGCGCATGGGCGGGAATGGCCCAGTCAACGGGGGACGACATGGAGCCGACCGGAAAGACGCGCTGGGTGATCGCCGAGGGGTACATCCCGAGCGGCGGAATCCAGGGGGATCGCGCGCTGGAAAGCCACGAGACCTTCTGCATCCTCAACACCGGGCCGGAAGACGCCCGCATCTCGATCACGCTGTTCTTCGCCGATCGCGGGCCGGTGGGGCCATACACCGTCACGGTGCCCGCCGAGCGGACGATGCACCTGCGCGCGAACGACCTCGAGGACCCCGAGCCGGTTCCCAGAGATACCGACTATGCCACCGTTCTCGAGTCGAACGTGCCGGTGGTCGTGCAGCACACCCGGCTGGACAGCCGGCCGGAATCCTTCGCGCTGCTCAGCACCGTCGCCTACCCGGCGGTCTGATGCGGTCACGCCTGCCGATACGGATCAGCGGCGCCGCCCTCGTCCTCGGTGTACTCGCGAACTGCTCCGGGTCGCAGAACGTCCTCGCGCCGGCAAGCGACGATGCGCGCTTGATTGCGCTGCTGACGTACTGGCTGTTCGGCGTCGCCGTGATCGTCTTCTTCGTAACAATCGCGCTTCTGCTTCTCGGTCTGCTGCTGAGCCGCGGCGGCAAGGAGCGGCCGATCTCGTTCCGCGCCTCGACCGCCCTGGTCGTGACGGGCGGCGTCGTAGCGCCCATCTTTGCGATCATCGCGCTCACGCTCTCGGGCGTGATGATCGGGGACGAAACCGAAGGCCCGCGGGGAGAGGCCGGCCCGAGGATAGAGGTGGTGGGCCGCCTGTGGTGGTGGGAGTTCCGCTATCTCGACGAGGCGGGCGAGGTGGTGGCCGTGACCGCGAACGAGCTGCATCTTCCGGTCGGCAAGCGCGCGCGGCTGGAGCTGATATCCGACAACGTGATCCACAGCTTCTGGGTGCCGAACCTTCAGGGCAAGACGGACCTGATCCCCGGCACGCACAACGAACTTTACGCCGAACCCGCCGTTCCCGGGGTCTGGCGCGGGCAATGCGCCGAGTTCTGCGGCATCCAGCACGCGTTGATGGGCTTCGTGGTCGTGGCCGAGCCAGAGCCCGACTACCAGGCTTGGCTCGCGGCCGAGGCCGAGGACGCCGCAACGACGGAAGGGCCGGGCTTCGACGTGTTCATGAAGTACGGCTGCGGCGACTGCCACACGATCCGCGGAACCGAAGCGCAAGGCGAAGAGGGGCCGGACCTGACGCATCTGGCAAGCCGAAGGACGCTCGCGGCGGCGACACTCCCGAACACGCGCGGCAATCTCGGGGGCTGGATCACCAGCACGCACAGCGTGAAGCCCGGCGCCCTGATGCCCGAAACCGCGCCCGAGGCCGCCGAACTGCAGCTCCTCCTCGATTTTCTGGAGTCGCTCGAATGACGGATCTCGATCCAGCTCTCGACCTGCGCCGCAGCCGTCACGACCCGGTGCCCGAGCATCTGGCCGAGCTCGAGCGCACGTGGCTGTCGCCGCCGGGCTTCCTCGGGTGGTTCACGCATGTCAACCACACCAGCATCGGGCTGCGTTTCCTGATCACGTCGCTCGTCTTCTTCATGCTGGCGGGCCTTCTGGGCCTGGCGATGCGGATGCAGCTTCTGTCGCCGCTGAACGGTTTCCTCGACCCCGACACCTACAACCAGGTCATGACGGTGCACGGGACAGCCATGATGTTCCTGTTCGCGATCCCGGCGATGGAGGGGATCGGCATCTACCTCGTCCCGCTAATGGTCGGCGCGCGCGACATGGCGTTCCCGCGGCTGAACGCCTTCGGCTACTACGTCTACCTGATCGGCGGCACCACGTTCTTCGCCTCGCTGTTCCTGGGCCTCGCGCCCGACGCGGGCTGGTTCAACTACGTGCCACTGTCGAACCGCGACTACTCGGAAGGCTACGGCATCGACGTTTGGACGACGATGATCACCTTCATCGAGGTTTCGGCCCTGACGGCCGCGGTCGAGCTGATCGTCACGATCTTCAAGCTGCGCGTGCCCGGCATGTCGCTTCACCGGATGCCGATCTTCGTCTGGGCGATCCTGGTCATGGCCTTCATGATCCTGTTCGCCATGCCCTCGGTCATCGTGGCAAGCGCGTTCCTGATGATGGACCGGCTTGTCGAGACGCAGTTCTTCGTCGCCGAAATGGGCGGCTCGCCGCTTCTGTGGCAGCATCTCTTCTGGTTCTTCGGCCACCCCGAGGTCTACATCATCCTCGTTCCCGCGCTGGGCATCGTCACCACCATCGTGGTGACGTTCACGCAGCGGCCTGTCTTCGGCTACACCGCGCTTGTGCTGGCCATCGTGGGCATCGGGATGGTCAGCTTCGGCCTGTGGGTCCACCACATGTACACGACGGGCCTGCCGCTTCTGGGGCGGTCCTTCTTCCAGGCGGCCTCGGCGATGATCGCCATCGCGTCGGGCGTGCAGATCTTCAGCTGGATCGCGACCCTGTGGGGCGCGCGAATCCGCTTCGCCACGCCGATGTGGTTCGTGCTGGGCTTCTTCGGCGTCTTCATCGCTGGCGGCCTGACCGGCGTCATGGTCGCCTCGGTCCCGTTCGACCGGCAGGTCCACGACACGTACTTCGTCGTCGCGCACTTCCACTACGTCCTGGTCGGCGGCGCGGTATTCCCGCTGTTCGCCGGGCTCTACTACTGGTTCCCGAAGGCGACGGGACGCCTGCTGCACGAGGGTCTGGGCAAATGGAGCTGCGCGATCATCTTCGCAGGCTTCAACGTGACGTTCTTCCCGATGCACCAGCTGGGCCTCGAGGGGATGCCGCGGCGCGTCTACACCTACCTGCCCGAGATGGACTGGACGTTCCTGAACCAGCTGTCCAGCATCGGCTCGCTGATCCTTGCTGCCGGGTTCGCCCTGACGCTCTGGAACGTCATCCGCAGCCTTCGCCACGGCGCCGACAGCCCGCCCAACCCGTGGCACGCGCCGACGCTGGACTGGGCGACGACGTCGCCGCCGCTGAACTGCAACTTCGCCCGCCAGGCCGTGGTCGAAAGCCGCCACCCGGTCTGGGACTGGAGCCGTGACGGCAAGCGCGGCGTGGTCGACGGGCTGAGATCCGACCGCCGCGAAACGGTGGTGACGACGCTGCTCGATGCGCGGCCGCAATCGGTGCAGATTCTTCCGAAGCCCACGCCATGGCCGTTCTTCTCGGCCGTGATCGCGTCGATCTGCTTCTTCGGTCTGATCTTCAGCCCGTGGTTCTACGTGGCCGGTGTCTTCGGCACCTTCGTGACCTTCGTGTTCTGGTTCCTGCCGCGCAAGCGCGAGGAGGTCGTATGAGCGAACCCGTCATCGAAACGCATGTCGAGGTCGACGCCTCGGAACTGCCGCGCCTGACGCCGCACACGCATCCGCTGTGGTGGGGTGTGCTGGGTGCCGTGGCAATCGAGGCCGCGGTCGTGGCGAACCTGCTCACCAGCTACTTTTACCTGATGGCGCAGAACGAGGTCTGGCCACCCGAGGGCGTCGACCCGCCCGACCTGCTCTACGCGACGATCGTGCTCTTCGTGCTTCCGCTCAGCAGCGTGACAATGTGGTGGGCCGGGCGAGGCTCCGACCGCAACCGCAAGACGCAGCTTGCCTTGGGCGTGACGGCAAGCGTCGGCCTCGCGACCCTCGCGCTGGTCTTTCGCAGCTTCCAGATCGCGGCGTTCGACATTCGCTGGGACGAGCACGCCTACGGCTCGATCCTGTGGGCCATCACCGGCTTCCACTTCACCCACGTCGTCTCGGCAATTCTCGGCACGGCCGTCGTCTCGATCCTGGCTTGGAAGAACTACTTTACCTCGGAACGGCAACTGGGCGTCGTGGTCGACACGCTGTACTGGTATTTCGTCGCCGGCGTTTTCATCCCGATCTACCTGGTGCTCTACTGGGCACCTCGATGGTTGTGAGGTCGCCGATGGCCGAAGACGCGCACGAGCAGAGCCACGAGCACAAGGAGGACGGCATCCGCGCCCATCAGGAGGGGGCGGAGGCGCTGACCCCTTGGGTCGGCTGGGTGCTGGCGCCTGCCGCCTGGGCGCTTCATCAGGGGATCGGCTACGCGATGGTGCCATGGCTCTGCGGCACGCAACGCGTCTGGCCGTATCACGCGCTCACCGCCTTTGCCGTCGCCATCTGTGCGATCGGCGCGGCAACGGCCGTCCATGCCCTGCATCGGTCGCAGAAGATCCGCCCGGAACGGAGTGCCCAGCGGATGCGGATGATGGCGCTGGTGGGCCTGATGTTCTGCGGCGCGGCTTTCGGCGGCATCGCCGTCGAGTATGTCGGCGTGTTCTACATCTCCGTCTGCGCAGGGGTGGATCAGTAACATGCGCATGGTGCCCGGCTTGATCGTCCTGCTCTTTCCAGTCACTGCCCAGGCGCACGAGGCGGGGTTGTCCGACGGCGGACTCCCGAACGCGTTCGTGGTCCTTCCCCTTCTTCTCGCGGGCGGACTCTACGTGGCGGGTGTTGCGCGGCTCTGGCGCCAAGCGGGCAGCGGAGGCGGCTTGTCGCACTTCAGGGCGGCGAGCTTCGCCGCGGGTCTCGCGCTGTCCGCGCTCATGTTGTTTTCGCCGATCGATGCGATTGCCGAGCGGCTTCTTTCGGCGCACATGATCCAGCATTTCGGGCTGATGCTCGTGGCGGCCCCGCTCATGGTGCTGGGTCGACCGCGGATCGCGGTGCTTTGGGCGGTGCCGCAACGGGGCCGTCCGGCATTGGCGCGGCTTGGCCAAGGCGCGACCGGGCGGGTATGGCGGACGGCGACGCATCCATTCGGGGCGTGGTTGCTTTACTTCGCCGTCCTCTGGGCGTGGCACATGCCAACGCTCTATCAACTCGCACTCGGCGACGACTGGGTTCACGCGCTGCAGCACATGAGCTTCCTCGGTGTCGCGGTGCTGTTCTGCGTCGCGGTGCTGGACCTGCCCAGGGCCGAGGGGCGCGCCGGCGCCTTCCTGGCGATTTTCGCCACCGCCCTCCAGTCCAGTGCGCTGGCGGCCTTGCTGACCACGGCGCGGACGCTTTGGTACCCGGCCTACGCGTCCGGGGCAGGCGAGTGGAACCTCTCGCCGCTGGAGGACCAGCAGCTGGCCGGGCTCATCATGTGGGTGCCGTGCGGCGCCATCCTGATCGGGGCGGCGATCGCAGTTCTAGCAGGTATCCTGCGCGACACCGAGGTGCGGGCCGAGAGGGTTTCGTCATGATGAGGGCGCTGATCCTGCTTCCCCTCCTCCTCGCCGGATGCGACGACGATCCGTCCGCGGCTGCACGGGCGCTTATATCGGCGAACGGCTGCGGCACGTGTCACCAAATTCCCGAATTCGACGGCGCGGACGGGGTGACCGGCCCGCCGCTCACGGCGATGTCCCGGCAGGTCTACGTGGCGGGCGTTGTGCCCAACACGCTCGAGGCCCTGACGGCCTTCATCGCGGACCCGCAGGCGATCGATCCACGCTCGGCCATGCCCGACCTCAACCTGTCGCAAGACGAGGCGCGCCTGATCGCGCAATACCTCTACGCGGTGGGGGAAGGCTCGTGAGGCAGACGTTGCGCATCATGCTGGTCTCGCTCGGATCGCTCGCCGCGGCGGGCGTGCTGGCTTTCGTCGCCGGCGGCTTTTACGACATCACGGCGATCAAGCAACATCCCGCCTGGGTCTTCCACGCGATCGGCATCGGCCGCGACACGCTCGTCGCCCTGCAGGCCGACGCCGACGAGGTTCCGGAGGATTTCGCTCCGGTCGCGGATGCCAGGAACGTGGCGCTCTACCGAAAGCACTGCACGCAGTGCCATGGCGCGCCGGGCGTCGCGCCCGAGGAGTTCGCGCTGGGGATGATGCCGGTGCCGTCGAACCTCGTGGCCGCCGGACGCGAGCGCCCGCCGGAGGAGATTTACTGGTTCATCCGCTACGGCCTGAAGATGAGCGGGATGCCCGCCTGGTCCATGCGCATGAGCGAGGCCGATATGTGGCGCATCACCGCGCTGGTCGAGGCGTTCCCGACACTGTCGCCCGAAGCCTACGCAGAACTCGTCGAGGCGGGCCCGCAGCAGCTGGATTCCATGACTTCGGTCGCCGAGGCAGGACCATTCACGCCCTTCGGCAACCCCGAACGCGGACGCAAGGCGATGCAGGTCCATGCCTGTCCGCAATGCCACATGATCGAGGGCATCGTCGGCCGCTCGGATCTTCACGTGGGGCCGCCGCTAGACGATGCGGGGGCGCGGAAGTACATCGCCGGCGTCGTGCCGAACACGCCCGAGAACATGATCCGCTGGATCATGCACCCGCAGGAGGTGGACCCTCTGAGCGCAATGCCCGACCTCGGGGTCTCTGAAGGCATCGCACGGGACATGGCGGCGTACCTTTACGCGATTGCCGGTACCGGCCACGCGAGCGTTGGCGCCGCCCCGGTCGACCCGCGCTAGGCGCCGCCACTTCGCGTCGGCCTGCCCACAGCGCCGAAGCCGACGCAAAGGCAGACTATCAGGAACAATCCATGGTTCAGGGGCTTTCCCAAGTGTGACGACCCCAAGTTGGCGCAGACAAAGGAGATCACCATGAAACGGATCACCATCGCGACAAGCTGTGCGACCGCCCTCGGCCTGTTGATGTCGACCGCCGCGATCGCGCAGGACGAGGTTGACGTTCTGTCCACATGGTCCTACGACACGCTCTACGCCGAGGGCTGGAGCGTCGAGAACATGTTCGACGAGACCGAGATCATAGACGCCAGCGGCGAGGATGTGGGCGACGTCGAGAACGTCGTCTTCAGCAACGACGGCCAGGTGCTTGGCATCATCGCGCAAGTCGGCGGGTTCTGGGACATCGGCGACACCCATGTCTACGTGCCGTGGGACGAAGTGACCATGCAGACCGGCATCCAGCAGATCCGGATCCCGGTGACCGAGGAAAATGTCAGCGAGTACGACGCGTTCGGCAGCGGGTGGTTCGATGAAGAGGTTATCTCGGCGGAAGCGACCGATACGACCCAAGTCGTCAACGACGATCTCGTCGCCGGGCAGAACGTCTTCAAGGCAACTGACCTGATCGGTGACTATTCGTATCTTCAGGACAATGCCCGCTATGGATACGTTTCCGACCTCATCGTCCAGGACGGCGCATTGTCCGCCATCATGGTCGATGCCCGCGCCTCCGGGCGCCCGGGCTACTTTGCCTACCCGTACGGTCCGCGCGCCAACATGAATACCATGCGCTACGACATGCCTTACGGTCAGGAACAGGTCGATACGATCGAGAATTTCGACTACGGGCAGCTGGAATCCCGGATTAGCCGGTAACGGGAATCAATTCTTCGCAAGAAACGCCGCAACACGCCGTTGCGGCGTTTCTCCGGGCCGGCGATCCGCCTTCGCGAAGTCCTGTCGGCGGCCACGAGTTCGCCGGATCATCGGTGACGCCTGACGCAGCGGGGCAGGCGGGTGCCGCCGGCCGAACCGCCTCGGGCGGCGGGGGAACAAGAGGAAACAGTGCAGAACTTCTTCACTCTATGGCATGAAGCGGCGCGGACATCGACGGGCCTCTTCTGGATGGCGTTCTGGGCCTTCGGCTTGGGCTACGTGATCTCGAGCCTGATCCAGGTCTTCGTCACCGAGGCTCGCATGAAGCGCGAAATGGGCGAGGCCGGCCCGCGAAGCGTCGGGCTCGCCACGGTGTTCGGCTTCGTCTCCAGTTCCTGCTCGTTCGCCGCGCTTGCCACGTCGCGTTCGCTTTTCGCGAAGGGGGCGGGCCTTGTTCCGGCCCTCGCCTTCCTGCTGGCCTCGACGAACCTGGTGATCGAACTCGGCATCATCATCGCGGTTTTCCTGTCGTGGCAATTCGTGGTCGGCGAATACTTGGGCGGCATGCTGCTGATCCTGCTCATGTGGCTGGTCGTCCGGCTGACCTACCCGGACAAGCTGGCCGAGGCGGCGCGTGAGCGTGCGCGCGAACAGGAGGGCGAGGACGAGACGGACGTTCCGGACTGGCGCAAGCTGATCCGCAGCCGCGAAGGTTGGGGCATGGTCGCCAACCGGTACGTGATGGAATGGTCGATGGTCTGGAAGGACGTCACGATCGGCTTTGCTGTGGCCGGGATTGTCGCCGCCTTCGTCCCGCGCGAATTCTTCCAGTGGCTCTTTATCGGCTCGGGCAGCGAGGACTTGGGTTTCTTCCAGTTACTGCAGCACGCGCTCGTCGGTCCGGTGGCCGCGTTCTTCACCTTCATCGGCTCGATGGGCAACATTCCCCTTGCCGCGGTGCTGTTCTCGAACGGCGTCAGCTTCGCGGGGGTAATGGCGTTCATCTTCAGCGATCTGGTGGTGCTGCCGGTGCTGCGCATACAGGCCAAGTATTACGGCTGGCGTTTCGCGCTGTACATTCTGGGGGTCTTCCTGGTCGTGCTGGTCGCGGCGACCATTGCCATGCATTACGGTTTCCAGCTCGCCGGTCTTCTGCCGGATCCCTCGAGCGCGCAAAGTGTCACGGATCGCGACTTCTTCCAAGTCGATTACACCCTTTTCCTCAACGCGGCCTTTATCGCCGTGACCGTGGTTTTCATCGTGTGGAAGATGCGGAGTTCGGGCCTTTCGCTGGACTGGGGCGCCGACGCCACCGAAAAGGTGCTCTTCGTGCTCTCGATGGTGGCGTATGCATGGCTGGCGGGCGGGTGGCTTATCGCGCCGCTGCTGGCCGGGTAGGACGGCGAGGCCAACCCCTTCGGGAAGCGTTGGAACGAAGCTCGGATCGTACTGGTTTTTCCGTCGGACGGGCGGCTCACGCCCGCCGGACTTGTCTCAGTGCCGGGAGACGCGCCGCGGTGTCGATCCCGGCGAGAAAGGAAAGATCATGAATATCAGCGATCTTCGAACCCTTTACGTCACCGAGTTGCAAGAGGCGCGCTCCATGGAAGAGCTGCTTGCCGAGGCGATGCCGCAGCTGGCAGAGGTGGCGACCGATCCTCAACTCAAGGATATGCTCCGAGAGGATGTGGATGAAGTCCGCTCGCAGGTCGAGCGTCTGGCGCAGATCATCGACAGCCATGGTGCCGAACCCTACGAGCACCGCGACAACTCGATGGCGACGATCTGTGCGGAAGCCGAGAAATGGGCAGGCATGATCGACGATGCCGCGGTCCGCGATGCTGCGATCATCGCGTCGGCGCAGCGGGTCCAGCATTACGAGATAGCCGTCTACGGCTCGCTCGCCACATGGGCTAAGCAGCTTGGACTGGACGAACTCGACACACTGGTTGCGATCCTCGACGAGGAGAAGGGCGCGGATGACAAGCTCACTGAAATCGCAAAGGGCACCGTGAATCCCGGCGCGCCGACCTGACGCATCTCCCGGCAAAGCCCTGCGCGGCAGGAAATGTCGCGGGTGGGCCAAGTAACGAAATCGCAGACAAACAGAAGCGGCTGGCGCAGGGCCTGGGGCCCTGCACCAGCCCTTTTTCAGCTTTCCGGTACGAGGAAGATCGTCGCCAGTGGCGGAAGCGTCAGAGACAGCGAGGCGGGAAATCCGTGCGTGCTTTCGTCGGAAGCCTGAAGGCCGCCTAAGTTGCCCACACCGGATCCACCGTATTCCGCGCTGTCGCTGTTGAGGCTTTCGCGCCAGCTCCCCGCCTGCGGCACGCCGATCGTGTAGCTGTCGTGCGGAACGGGCGACATGTTGCACACGGCCACCACCGGCCGTGTGCCGGCCTTGCCGTAGCGCACGAACGAGAACACGTTGTTGTCGGTGTCGCCGCCCTCGATCCAGGCGAAGCCTTCGGGCTCGCAGTCGCGCTGGTGCAGGCCCGGCTGGGTCCGGTAGAGCTTGTTGAGGTCGCGGACCAGCTTGCGCACGCCGTCGTGCATGGGGTCGTCGAGCAGGTGCCAGTCCAGCGACTGGTCGTGGTTCCACTCGCGCTCCTGTCCGAACTCGCTGCCCATGAACAGCAGCTTCTTGCCGGGATGGCCCCACATGAAGCCGTAGTAGGCGCGCAGGTTCGCGAATTTCTGCCAGCGGTCGCCGGGCATCTTGTTCAGCATCGAGCCCTTGCCGTGCACCACCTCGTCGTGGCTGAGCGGCAGCACGAAGTTCTCGGAGAAGGCGTAGTGCAGGCCGAAGGTCATCTCGTGGTGATGGTACTTCCGGTGGATGGGGTCCTGGCGCATGTATTCCAGCGTGTCGTGCATCCAGCCCATGTTCCACTTGAAGTCGAAGCCGAGGCCCCCTTCGCTGACCGGACGGGACACGCCGGGCCAGGCGGTGCTTTCCTCGGCGATCGTCAGGGAATGCGGCGCGTAGCTGCGCACGGTCTCGTTCACGCCCTTGAGGAAGTCGATGGCGTCGATGTTCTCGCGCCCGCCGTAGCGGTTGGGAATCCACTCGCCCTCTTTCCGGGAATAATCGAGGTAGAGCATCGAGGCGACCGCATCGACGCGCAGCGCGTCGACGTGAAGCTCTTTCAGCCAATAGGTCGCCGAGGCGCGCAGGAAGTTTGCCACCTCGCGCCGGCCGAAATTGTAGATCAGCGTGTTCCAGTCCTGGTGGAAGCCCTGCCGCGGGTCGGCGTGCTCGTAAAGTGCCGTGCCGTCGAACTGCCCCAGCCCGTGCGGGTCCTCGGGGAAGTGCGCGGGCACCCAGTCGACGATGACGCCGATGCCGGCGTTGTGCAGCCGGTCGACCATCGCGGCGAATTCCTCGGGCGTGCCGAAGCGCGAGGTGGGGGCGAACAGGCCCACGGGCTGATAGCCCCACGACCCCGAGAACGGGTGCTCGCCGATCGGCAGGAACTCGACATGAGTAAAGCCCATCTCAGTCGCGTAAGAGATCAGCTCGCTGCCCATCGCTTCGTAGCTGAGCATCGTGTTGCCGTCGCCGCGGCGCCAGCTGCCGGGGTGGACCTCGTAGATCGAGATCGGCTGTTCGCGCTGGTCGCGGTCCTGCGCCTTGAACCAGCCGTCGTCGGTCCATTCGTGGCGCAGCATGCCGTGAACGACAGACGCTGTCTGCGGCGGAAGCTCGGCCCGGAAGCCGACCGGGTCGGCCTTGAGCGGCTGGAGATGCCCGTAGGCGCCGACGATCTCGTACTTGTAGACCTCGCCGCGGCCGATGCCGGGCAGGAAAATCTCCCACACGCCGGTGGCGCCGCGGCGGCGCATCGCGTGGCGGCGACCGTCCCAGGCGTTGAAGTGGCCTACGACCGACACGCGGCGCGCGTTGGGCGCCCAGACGGCAAAGGCCGTGCCCTCGACGCCTTCGTGGGTGACGGTGTGCGCGCCGAGCTTGAGGTAGAGCTCTTCGTGCCGACCTTCGCCAAGCAGGTATTCGTCCATCTCGCCCAGCCAGGGGCCGAAGGCGTAGGGATCGATCGCCTCCCATTCATGGCCCACCGCATTGCGCAGCTTGAGGCGGTAGGCAAAGGGTCCGGTGCGGCCGGGGATGACCGCGTGGAAGAAGCCCTGGGCGTCGATCCGGTCGAGATCGGCCACGGCCGCGCCCGTGCGGTCGCAGACGGTCACCTCGGCCGCGTCGGGCGCGAAGACGTTCACCGTCAGCGGCCCGCCCTCGTCCTGGCGCATGCCGAGGACGCGGAACGGGTCGCGGTTCTGCCCCCTCAGGATCGACTCGATCTCGGCGGCGGGCGGGGCGGTGTCGGGATAGCTCGTCTGTGTCACGTGTCAGTCCCATCTTCGATCAGTGCAAGAAGTCCGCGCAGCGGGATTTCAATCCAGTCGGGTCGCATGGCCATCTCGTAGTTGACCTCGTAGGCAGCTTTCTGGATCAGGAAGAAATCGAGCAGCGCGCGTTCGAATTCAGCGTCGGCGGGGTGAATGGCCGCGCCTTCCATGGTGTTGCGGTAGGCGGACAGGAAGGTACCGGCCGTCGCCTCGCGCCAGCCATCGACGCCGGCCAGCGTCTGCTGCGGGTCGGCGCCAAGCTCGATCCGGCGCCGGACGGTCGACCACAGGGCGTAGTCGAAGCTGCGCAGCATGCCCGCGACGTCGCGCAGCGGCGAGGTTTTCGCCGTCCGTTCGGACAGGGCGCGGGTGGGCTCGCCCTCGAAATCGATGATCATCACGTCGGTCTGCACCACCAGGACCTGGCCCAGGTGGTAGTCGCCGTGAATGCGCGATACGCCGCCCGACGGGGTCGAGGACTTGAGGCCCGACACGCGGTCCAGCAGCTGCTGCCGCCGCTGGAGCAGCTGGTCGGCCAGCGCACGCCCGGTGTCGCCGAGCGCGTCGAGCCGGCCCTGCAGGCGGTCGAACATGCCCGTGACCTCGCCCATGACCTCGTCGACCATGCGGTCGAGATCGGGCTTCACCAGGTCCTCGGCGCCGAAGGCCGAGCCCTTCTGCCCGCTGGACAGCGCGCGGTGCAGTTCCGCCGTGCGGCGGCCCAGCACCTCGCCCAGGTCGAGCGGGCCGCCCATGACGATTTCCTCGTCCTCGGCGCCCTCGTCCGGCGCGGTGGTTTCCATCCGCTCCATGTCGCGATCGAGCGCCTCGGTCACGTAGGTCCAGGCGTCGCCCTGGTTGCGCACGAACTCGGACGCGGCGCCCAGCGTGGTGACCTCGCCCTCGGCGTCGATCCAGTCGATCGTGCCCAGAAGCGGCGGCGTCGCGGTGAAGTCGGTCTCCTCGGTCAGGAAGCGCGCGACCTCGATA
The DNA here is from genome assembly GCF_900107235.1 of Citreimonas salinaria. Lineage (GTDB taxonomy): Bacteria > Pseudomonadota > Alphaproteobacteria > Rhodobacterales > Rhodobacteraceae > Citreimonas > Citreimonas salinaria. The sequence goes on along the minus strand of NZ_FNPF01000023.1, from coordinate 20,117 downwards.
TCGGGCTGAAGGCCCTTCTGCAGACGGCGGTATAGCTTGAGGATCAGCTTGTCCGAGAACGCGATCGACGCGTTGGACTGCTCGGCCGACAGCAGGCGGGGTTCGCCCGGCTCGGTGGCGGCCTCGTCCAGCCGGTCGGTGCGGGCAAAGACCACGCGGCCCTCGTCGCCGGCCGGGATCTCGGCCCCCTCCTGCAGCCGCGCCAGCAGGGCGTTGGCCATCTCCTCGTCGACGACACCGTCGAGGACGGCGCCGACGCGGTTGGCCTGACGCAGCTTGGCTAGGGTCGCCGGAAGGCGCGGACCCATCGTCAGGTGATCCTCGCCCCAGACGGCGGAGAGCGGCATGAAGTACTGCTGCTCGGCTTGCCCGGCGGTCACGTCCACGACGGCAAGTAGATGCCTGCCGTCGATCTCGGCCAGCCTTCGCAGCCGGGTCGAGGTGATCCTACCCTCCTTGGCGGCGAACCACCGTTGAAGCGGAAGGTATTCGCGCAACGCCTGTCGCTCGAAATCGGCGGCGGACTTGTCGTCCATCGCGTTGCTCAAGCTGCCGGTGCGCGTGGTGAGGGTGATGAAATCTGGGAGCATCTGGGTATGGGGCGTATGCCAAGTTGGGGCCTCCTGCTCGTCGGCAAGCAGGAACCAGTAGAAGCCGTAGGCCGGGAGGGTCATGAGGTAAGGCAGCTCGCCCACGGGCGGGAACGGTGACTGGCCGTTCAGCTCGATCGGGACGCGCCCCGCAAATTCGGACAGCTCGATCTCGGCCGCCTGCGCCTGGCGCGACAGGTTCGCGACGCACAGCATGACCTCGTCACCGAGCCGGCGGACATAGGCCAGCACCTTGCGGTTCCGCGGGTAGAGCAGCTCGATCTCGCCCCGGCCGAAGACCGGGTGCCGCTGGCGCACCGCGATCATGCGCTTCATCCAGTTCAGCTGCGACGACGGCGAGTGCTGCTGCGCCTCGACGTTCACCGCCTCGTAGCCGTGGACGGGGTCCTGGATCGTGGGCAGGTACAGCCGCTGCGGGTTGGCGCGCGAAAAGCCCGCGTTGCGGTCGGCGGACCATTGCATCGGGGTGCGGACGCCGTCGCGGTCGCCGAGGTAGTAGTTGTCGCCCATCCCGATCTCGTCGCCGTAATAGATGACGGGCGTTCCCGGCATCGAGAACAGCAGCGAGTTCAGAAGCTCGATCTTGCGCCGGTCGTTCTGCAGCAGCGGCGCAAGGCGGCGGCGGATGCCCATGTTGATCCGCGCGCGCTTGTCGCTGGCATAGGTGTCCCACAGGTAGTCGCGCTCACGGTCGGTGACCATTTCGAGCGTCAGCTCGTCATGGTTGCGCAGGAAGATGGCCCACTGACAATTTTCCGGGATCGCGGGGGTCTGCCGGATGATGTCGGTGATCGGATAGCGGTCCTCTTGCGCGACGGCCATGTACATCCGCGGCATCAGGGGAAAGTGGAACCCCATGTGGCATTCGTCGCCCTCGCCGAAATAGGGACGGGTATCCTCGGGCCACTGGTTCGCCTCGGCCAGCAGCATCTTGCCCTCGAAATGCTTGTCGAGGTCGGCGCGGATCGCCTTCAGCACGTCGTGGGTTTCGGGCAGGTTCTCGTTGTTGGTGCCGTCGCGCTCGACCAGGTAGGGGATCGCGTCGAGCCGCAGCCCGTCCACGCCCTTCTCCAACCAGAAGTGCATGACATCCAGCACCTCGCGCAGAACCTCTGGGTTGTCGAAATTCAGGTCGGGCTGGTGGTCGAAGAAGCGGTGCCAGAAGAACTGCTCGGCCACGGGGTCCCAGGACCAGTTGCTGTCGTGGGTGTCGTTGAAGATCACCCGCGTCTTGTCCATCCACTTCGTCGGATCGTCGGACCAGACGTAGAAATCCCGCTCGGGTGACCCCTTGGGCGCGTTGCGGGCGCGCTGGAACCACTCGTGCTGGTCACTGGTGTGGTTGATCACGAGTTCGGTGATGACCTTGAGCCCGCGGCGATGCGCCTCGTCCACGAAGGCCTGAAAGTCGTCCATCGTGCCATAGGACGGGTTGATCGCCTTGTATTCACCGATGTCGTAGCCATCGTCGCGCAGGGGCGACGGGTAGAACGGCAGAAGCCAGACGGCCGTCGCGCCCAGTTCCTGCACGTGGTCCAGCCGCTGCATCAGCCCTGCGAAGTCGCCGATGCCGTCGCCGTTGCTGTCCTGGAACGCCTTGACGTGGATCTGGTAGATCACCGCGTCCTTGTACCAGTCGGGCAGCTCGACGGCCGGATCGGGTGTCAGAAGGTCCTTGTCGACAATGCTCATGCAGCGCCTCCCGGCGGAAAGATTTTCCAGATGGCGTAGGGCCGGCTTTGCGGGTCGAGCGTCAGCCCGTGGTGTTTTCCGTGCCAGGTGAACCGGTTCCCGTGGATCGCGTCCTGCACCTCGATCGAGCCCTCGTCTGGCAGGCCGAACTCCCACAGCGGCAGCTCGAAGTCGAACTCGGCGCCGCCGAACGGGTCGATCAGCACGTGGAACAGCAGGTAGTTCCGGTGTCGCTCGTCGAAGCGGCCGTAATACAGAATGCGGTCATCATGTGCCGGGAAGAACTTCAGGTTCAAAAAGTCCTTCATCGCCGGATTCTCGCGCCGGATCCGGTTGATCAGGCGGATGTCGTCCTTGATGTTGCCCGGCGCGTCCAGATCGCGGTGCTTCAGCTCGTACTTCTCGCTGTGGCGGTACTCGTCCTTCGGCGGCAGCCAGTCGGCCTCGCAGAACTCGAACCCCTGATAGAGCCCCCAGTTGCCCGACAGCGACGCGGCGAGGATCGAGCGCGTGCGGAAACCCGGCCGCCCGCTGTCGTGGTTGAAGTAAGGATTGATGTCCGGCGTGTTGGTGAAGAAGTTCGGCCGCATGTAGTGCCGGCATTCCTCGGTCGTCAGCTCGGTCAGGTACTCGGTCAGGTCCTGCTTGGTGTTGCGCCACGTGTAGTAGGTGTAGCTCTGGTTGAAGCCAAGCTTCGCCAGCCGTTTCATCAGCTTGGGGCGCGTGAAGGCCTCGGACAGGAAGATCGCCTCGGGGCAGGACCGCCGGACATCCGCGATGATCCACTCCCAGAACGGGAAGGGTTTTGTGTGCGGGTTGTCGACGCGGAAGATCGTGACGCCGTGGCCGATCCAGAACAGGAACAGGTCGCGGATCGCCTTCCAGAACGGCGTGTTGGGCGTGCCGTCGGCGTTGTAGTACTTGAAGTTGACGATGTCCTCGTACTTCTTCGGCGGGTTCTCGGCGAACTTGATCGTGCCGTCGGGGCGACGCTCGAACCAGTCGGGATGCTCTTCGATCCACGGATGATCGGGCGACGCGTTGAGCGCGATGTCGAGCGCGATCTCCAAACCCTTCTGTCGGGCGGCGTCGACCAGCCGGTCGAAATCCTCGAGCGTGCCCAATTCGGGATGGACGGCGTCCATGCCACCCTCGGGCGAGCCGATGGCGTAGGGCGAGCCCACGTCCCCGGGTTCGGCGCGCAGGGAGTTGTTCTTGCCCTTGCGGTTCGTGGTGCCGATCGGGTGGATCGGCGGGAAGTAGAGAACGTCGAAGCCCAGATCGCTGACGTAGTCCAGCTGTCCGATCACGCCGTCGAAGGTGCCGTGCCGGCCTTCCGGGCCCTGCGAGCGGGGGAACAGTTCGTACCACGCCGAGAAGGCCGCCTTCTCGCGGTCGACCCAGACGGGGATATCCGGCGACCGGGTCAGGTTGGCGCGCGGGCCGTGCTGCGCCATGAAGGCTGCCGTTTCGTCGGACAGCAGCGTATCGGCGTCGTGCGCGCGCGCGGCCTTAACCAGCGCCTTGTGATCCTTGGCCATGCCGCGGGGCGCCTTCATGCCCTCGAGGATCTGCTGCGCCTCCTGCATCTCGACGCCGACATCCTGCCCGGCGTCGATCTTCTTTGCCGTGTCGCGCCTCCACGTGCCCCAGACATCCCGCCAGCCGACGATGGCGTAGCGCGAAGGCCCGTTTCCAGTGAAAATCACCTCGGCTCGCCAACGGTCGTTGACCAGCTTCGTCATCGGGACCGTGCTGCCATCGGGCAACTCGATGGCGGCCGCATAAAGTTCGTGTCCGTCCCCGAAGACGTCGGCCTTGATCGTGAACGGCCAGCCCTCGACGGCTTTCGCCGCGAAACGCCTGCCGTCGATCAATGGATCGACCGCTTCGATGGCCACCCTGTTTTCGGCCAGATCCGTCAGCCCGGGGGCCGAGTCCGCTCGGGCTTTTTGTCTTGCAGCCATTCGCTGCTCCCAGCTTCGTGTCCTGTCAAACGTCCTTCGGTGCTTCCGCACCTGGTAACAGAAGTCCCCGAACGCCGCGACAGTTCCGTTCGAACAAGCGACGAGGCATGTCGTGCCCTCGGGTGCGGCCCGGACCATCGACCTGATGCGGTTCAGGGACGCGCGAAAGAATGGCGATTTCGGCGATCGAGGTGCCCCGACAGAACTTCGCCGGGTGAGGCTATAAAAAGTATCATCGGGCCCGTCTTCCGTCACCCGAATTGCCACTGTCGGTCCTACCGTCAGAGTCCGAACGGCCAGGTCTCGGGCATACCCTCGCGGTCGGGTTCGGTCTCCAGAGGCGTGATCGCGCTGGTCTCGTCGAACCAGACCCAGCCATCGAACTGACGCGGCAACGACGCATCCGCGTAGTGGCTCGCAAGCTCGGTCTCGGGCCTGTAGATGACGCCGATGAAGCGCTCAAGCCGTTGCTTTTCCAGCCGCCTTCGAAGCGCGGGATCGCGGGAAAGGTCCAGCAGGAAGCGCCCGCCTCCTGCATCGTGGCACAACCGCTCGTAGCTGTCTTCGCGCGACGGGCGGACGCGCTTGATCTCCATCTCGCCGCCCCAATCGGTTGCCGCGGCGACGGTGCCGGTATGTGTGCCGAAGCCGATCAGCCCGGCCTCGTCGCCGAAGCGTTGGCGCACGAGCTGGCCGATGTTGTGTTCGCCGCGCACCGCGCCCATCTCGGTCGCGCGCGCATCGCCGATATGGCTGTTATGCGCCCAGACGATCGCCTTCGCGTCCGGTCCGCGCGACTCCAGTACATGCTCGAGCGTCTCGAACATGTGGCTGTCGCGCAAGTTCCAGCTTTCCGCGCCGCCGTAGTACATCACCTTGTAGTATTGCTCGGCCGACCGGACCAGCCTGGCATTCTGCGCGGCATCCAGAAAGCCGGCGCCATCCGCGGCCTCGTAGTCCAGTTCCTTTTCGAGCAGGGCGCGCAGTTGCGCCACGACCTCGGCCTCGCAGTCGCGATAGCGTTGGGTCAGGACCGCTCGCCCGTATGTCGCCGGATCACTCTGCCAGGGCGTCAGGCAGCTGTACCGCTCGCGGGCGATGCGCGCGGCCTCCGGGTCAACAGTCTCGAGATAGTCGAGCACCGCGGCGATCGACCCGCGCATGTTGTAGATGTCGAGGCCGTAGAACCCGACCCGCGCACCCGGGTCCGGGATCCGAGCGTTGTGGCTGCGCAGCCAGTGGCTGAAGCCTTCGACCACGGTGTTCCGCCACATCCAGGTGGGAAAGCGGTTGAAGGCCGGCTCGCCCGTGTCGCGCGGTGCAAGGTCGCGCGCGAAGCGGTCGATCGCGGCGGCGTCTGGCCAGTCCGCCTCGACGGCCACGATGTTGAAGCCGTGGTTCTCGATCAGGTGCCGGGTGATCGCGGCGCGGGCGCGGTAGAATTCGGACGTGCCGTGGCTCGCCTCGCCCAGCAGCACCACGCGCCGGTCGCCGTAGCGCTCGAAGAGGACGCCAAAGGCCGGGTCGTCGACGTCCGGAAGCGGCTCGGCGGCCTCGGCGATCATCTCGGGCAACGGCACCTCGCGGGCCGGCTTGTGGTTTGTCGCGGCGCGGGTGCCGTCCTCGGCCCAGCCCTCGGCGCCGATCAGGGGCACGAAGCGCACGGCGCACAGTTTTTCCTCGTCCCAGGCGTCCTCGGCGGTGCGGCGGATGCGGATCAGGGTCTGGTGCTGATCGTCGTGCTGCACCGGGATCACGAGCGACCCGCCCACCGCCAGCTGACGCTTGAGCGATTCCGGCGCGGTCGGCGCGCCGGCTGCGACGAGAATGGAGTCGAACGGCGCTTCCTCAGGCCAACCTCGCGTGCCGTCGCCCGTGCGAAGGGTCACGTTGTCATAGCCAAGCCGCTCCATGCGCGAGGCGGCCTTCTTCGTCAGTCCCTCGTGCCGCTCGATGGCATGGACGCTGTCGGCGATCCGGCTGAGCAGCGCGGCGGCATAGCCCGAGCCTGCGCCGATCTCGAGCACCCGGTCGCCCGGGCGAACCTCGGCGGATTCGATCATCAGCGCGACGATGTAGGGCTGCGAGATCGTCTGCCCTTCGCCGATCGGCAGGGGGCTGTCGTCGTAGGCGAACTCTTCCATGCCGGGATCGACGAAGACCTCGCGCGGCACGAGGCGCATCGCGTCCAGAACATGCCTGTCGCGGATGCCTCGGCTTTCTATCTGGCGCTCGACCATGTGATTGCGGGCGGGGGCGGTGTCGGCCATAGGAACCTCTTTCGTTTTCGGACGGAGTTCCTTCGGTTCGGATACGAAGACCGCATCGGGTGCCGGTCTTCTTTCATGACCCCTCCGCAAAGGGGGGCGAGTGGGGGTCCGCGCGGTCGGCGCGGACCCGTCCGCGTCAGTCGACGACGACCGGGGTCGTCGGCGCAGTCGTCGGCGCGGTAGCCCAAGGCAGGGTGATCACCACCAGGCCCAGCCAGAACAGCAACAGGATGACCAGAACCGCCGCCGCCGACGCACCCGAGGGCGCATAGCGCCATCGGCCGCCGCGGCGATAGACGCCGCGCTCGTACGTGTAAGGCCAGGTCGGCCACGCGAAAACGGTGATGAGCAGCAGAACCACGACCAGCCAGAACAGAAACACGTCCATGTCTACCTCACTTTACCAAATCTGGATGCTTGGCGCCCCGTGCGAAGTCGCCCGGTTGCGGCCGTTCGAAGTAGCGTTTGGGTCACACCCGCGGCGTGCTGGTCGGAACCGACACCGACTCGATGGCGACGGTTTCGACGCCGGCGGCCGCAAGATCGGCGATCGCCACGACCCCGACCAGTCGTTTGTCCCGGTTCAGGACTGGCAGGCGCCGCACCTTGTGGTCGGCCATGATTTCGGCCGCGCGGCCTGCGTCTTCGTCTTCGAAGCAGTAGTAGACGGACTCCGACATCACGTCGCGCACCTTGGCGTCGTCCGGCGCCTTACCCGTGGCGACGCCGCGCACGGTGATATCGCGGTCGGACACCATGCCTGTCAGTCGGTCGTTCTCGCCGACAGGCAAGGCGCCGACGTCTCCGTCGCGCATGTGGATCGCCGCATCGCGGATGCTGGTGTCGGGATCGACCAGATCCACGGTGGGCGTCATCATTTCCTTGATCTGCATGTCTTCGCTCCTTCCATCGGTGCATCGATCCCCGCGGACCACGGCCAAACAGGTCAGGCAGCGGGTGCGGACATGGCAGGCCCGCCCAAGAATTCGCCCGTCTGTGTGGAAGCAGGCGGGCGTACAATTCGGCGGGACCCGGCACAAAAACAACCGGCGCGTCTCTGGCCGGTTCCGAAGACAAGACCGACGCCGGCCTTGGGCGATGCAACAGGCTCCACTGAAGAAGCCTTCCCGTTCGCCGCGGCCGCGAGTAGCGGCCAAACCGGTCTTGCCGGAAGCGCGCCGTATACTGGCCGATCTCTATAGGGCCCGGCACAGTGGGACAGGCGCCGCGCCAGACAAGCGGTCGCCGCCTTGGAACCGGAGCGCGGCAATACCGATTATTATCGAAGGTAGACGACGCGAAGACCCGCCGTCCCGGGTTCTCATGCTGACCGCAAGCATTGAAGGTTAAACTCATGAACAGGTCCAAGGACATCGCGCATCTCGGCACGCAACGCGCGGACGCCGCGTCTGTTGCGCTGCGCGCCGCGGTCATCGGAACCATCGCAGGCCTGAGCGTCTTCGGCGCACTCGGTGTGCTCGCCCGCCGGGAAGGCCGCAGCGCGGCGGCCCCCGTCAACGCCACGAGCCACGTTCTTCACGGCGCCCAGGCAGGTACGGTTGACAGCATCGACACCTCGCATACCGGCGTCGGCGCCGTGATCAATTATGGAGCCTCGATTTTCTGGGCGCTGCCATTCACCTGGTGGCTTTCCCGGAGGCGGGACCGGTCCGCGGGACAGATTGCTCTCGGCGCCGCAGCAACCGGCACGGTCGCCGGAGTCGTCGATTACGGCTTGGTGCCGCGTCGCCTTTCACCTGGATGGGAGCACGCCCTGCCACCACGCGCGGTCGCCACCACGTTCGGCGCCATGGCGCTCGGTCTCGCCATCGGCGCCTTGGTGACGCGCGACGCTGGCCGCAGCTAGAAGCCGCAATGCTCGTCCGGATTGGCAGAGGTTGCGGCGCGGCGATCAAGATTGCAACCCGCAGGAGGGGCTGATGCCCGTCGCGCTGCAAGAAGAGGCCGGGGCGATTAAGTGTTCAGGCCCCGGCGGCACCTCCCGGACGGCACGAAGCCGCCCGGGAAGCTGGTTGCCTCAGAGGCGGATGCGGAAGCGGGCGAAGCCGGTGTCGCTGTCTCCGACGGCCTGAACGTCGACGCTCTCGATGCTCTCGGCGTATTTCGCGCCAGCAGGTCCGGTTTCGAAGATCACCGAAGTTCCGTCCATCGGCGCGAAGGACCAGTTGGCGTCGGCTCGCGGGCTGACGGTCTGCTTCTCGACGATGTAGCGGACGATCACGTCGCGGTTGGTGTCCGGCCCCTCGAACACGATCGTGTCGCCCTGCGCGCCGGGGAAGTTGCCACCGCCCGATGCGCGGTAGTTGTTCGTGGCGACGATGAACTCCTGCGCGGGGTCGATCGGTTCGCCCTGAAAGCGCAGGTCGACGATCCGGTTGGCGTCGGGGTTCGCAACGTTGCCCTCCTTGTCGAACCGGGCCGGCTGGCTCAGGTCGATCTGGTAGGTCACCCCGTCCATGACGTCGAAGTTGTAGGACGGGAAGTCCGGGTTCAGCAGCGGCGCATCTTCGGCGCCGGCATCGACTTGGTTGAACATCCCCGCCGAGCGCTCCAGCCAATCCTTGACCTGCTGGCCGGTGATCCGGACCGCGCGCACGGTGTTCGGGTACAGGTAAAGGTCCGCCACGTTCTTGATCGCGACGTCACCCACGGGCACGTCGGTATAGTATTCCGGCCCGCCCCGGCCTCCCGCCTTGAAGGGCGCCGCGGCCGACAGGATCGGCAGGCCCTCGTGCGGCGTACCCTGCATCATCTGCTCGATGTACCAGGTCTGGGCGTTCGACACGATCTGGACCGAGGGATCGTCGGCCACCAGCGCGAAATAGCTGTGCAGCGGCGCGTCGGTCTTGCCGACCGCGCGACGCACATAGGCCAGGGTGGCGTCGTGATCCTCCTGCACGGATGCAAGCACCGCCTCGTCGCTTCCGACCAGCGGCGTGATCGAGCGGTCTTCCTCGCGGCGGAAGATGGGCCGCGCCTCCACCGAGTGCGACGCGATGCGCCAGCTGTTGCCGTCGCGCTCCAGCATCAGGTCCACAAGGCCCATGTGGCTGCCCCAGAAGCCGGCCATGACGCCCGGCTTGCCGCCAATGGTGCCGGCGGCGTTGTCCACGCCTGGCCATTCCGCGTAATCCGGTCCCGGGAACACGAGGTGCGAGTGCCCGGTCAGGATGGCGTCGATGCCCTCGACCGCGGCGAGCGGAATTGCCGCGTTCTCCATCCCGTCCTCGTGATCGGCGGCGCCGATGCCCGAGTGGCTGAGCGCGATGATGATGTCGGCGCCCTCTTCCTTCATCTGCGGCACCCACGCGCGGGCGGCGGCGACCATGTCGCGCGCTATCACGTTGCCCTCTAGATGCTTGCGGTCCCAGTTCATGATCTGCGGCGGCACGAAGCCGATGAAGCCCACCTTGATCGGATGCGTCTCGCCGGCGCCGTCGGTGATCGTGCGCTCGATGATCGCGTAGGGCGGCACCAGCGTCTTGTCCTCGGTGGGCGTCGCGCCTGCGGTCTTGGCCACATTGGCACATACGACCGGGAAGTCGGCGCGCGCCATCGCCTTCATCAGGAAGTCGAGGCCGTAGTTGAATTCGTGGTTGCCGAGGGTCGTGCCGTCGAAACCGAGCGTGTTCATCGCGGCGATGACAGGGTGCAGGTCGCCTTCGTTCAGCCCCCGCTCGTAGGCCATGAAATCGCCCATGGGGTTGCCCTGAAGGAAATCGCCATTGTCGAACAGCAGCGAGTTCGTCGCCTCGGCCCGGATATCGCCGACGATCGAGGCGGTGCGGGCAAGGCCGACCGTGTCCACCGGCTTGTCGGCGTAATAGTCATACGGGAAGACGTGCACGTGGATGTCCGTCGTCTCCATGATGCGCAGATGCGCCTGCCCGGCTTGCGCGCGGGCGGAGAAGGGATGGAGCGCGATAAGGCCGGCGGTACCCGCCAGGAATGATCGCCGCGAAAGCTGGATGGGCATGGGAATCTCCTTTGTGCGCGGGACGCGCCCGCCTGCCTTCGTAATATCTCTGGACGAGCAGGCCCGTCGAGTACTCGTGCCGACGACACAGGATCAAATCGCGCGCAGCCAGCAAGCGCACCGCCGGTCTCCGGAGCCTCCCGCGCTGCTTTCAACGCATGTCGGACCCAAATCTCCACCGGCCCCGGACTCTGGCCATCGATTGATCGTCAACCAAGCCATCGTCGCTTGAGACGACCGGGAAATATCGATGAAGGTCGACCCGTGCCCGAGGTCGCTTTCGGGTTTCAGCTGTTGGAGGATTGAACTCCAGTATCAGGCCCCACCGCCCCCATCGGTTCCGAAGACGCCTTGGAAGAAAGGAACAACAATCCGGAACGCGGGTTTGCATCACATGAAAGTCTTGTCATGCACCTGCGCCGCATTGGCGTGCGTGGCGCCCGCAGCGGCGCTTGTCACGCCGGGCAACGCCCTGGCCCAGCCAAACCCTGACGCCGTCGCCCAGGCCACCTACGAATCCGGCCCCTTACCCGAAGGTCAGTCTGCGATCACCGTCGTTGTGCAGGTCCTGCTGGACCGCGCCGCGATCAGCCCCGGCGTCATCGACGGATGGCGCGGGCCGATGTCGCGCAGCGCGATCCGAGCGTTCGAAGCGCGCGAGGGGCTCGAGCCCGATGGCCGCATGGACCGCGCGGTGTGGGATGCGCTGGGCGGCTCCGACGCCGGGGACGTCTTGCGATCCTACCGGATCACCGAGGACGACGCCTCGGGTCTGTCCGAACCGTTGCCCGAGGACTACAGCGAACTCGCCGCGCGCGACTGGCTTGGCTACACGCGCGTGTCGGAACGGCTGGCCGAAAAATTCCACATGGACGAAGGCTTTCTCCTCGAGCTCAATCCCGGCGCGGCCTTCGCTGCGGGCGAGACTCTCGTCGTCGCCGCTCCGGGGGAGAGGATCAAGCCGGACGTGACGCGGGTCGAGGTGCGCAAGGCGGTGGGCCGGGTTGCCGCTTTCGACGACGAGGGCACCATGGTGGCGAACTATCCCGCAACCGTGGGCTCGGACCAGTTGCCGTCTCCCTCGGGCCGGCACGAGGTCGAAGCGATCGCGATCGAGCCGACTTACACCTACAAGCCCGACAAGAACTTCCAGCAGATGGACAATACCGAGACGCTGCGGCTTCCGCCCGGCCCCAATGGGCCCGTCGGTGACGTCTGGATCGACCTCAGCAAGCCGACCTACGGCATTCATGGCACCTCTGAGCCCGACGTATTGTTCCAGAGTCAAAGCCATGGTTGTGTCCGCCTCACCAACTGGGACGCGCGCGAACTGGCCGGAATGGTCACGGCGGGCATACCCGTGATCTTCGTGGAAGGCGGCTCCTGATGCGCCGGTTCCTCATGGTCGCAGCATTGTTGGCCGCCACGCCGCTGATGGCGCAGGAGCCCTCCGACGATGCGCCGGAACCCGCCCCGATCGCGCCGCCGCCGGAATTCTCCGTGCCGCCCGAGGCGCGGCCGGACGATCTCGCCGATCCCGCCCCCGACGCGGGAGAGCCGGGTTTCGTCGCCGAGGAAAACGACGTCGACGTGGTCGAGACCGGACCGCCGATGCCCAGCCGCGTCGCGGCCGAGCCGGAGGCGCGGGCAGCCTGCCGGGCGGAACTCGAGTCGCTGGGCGTGACCTTCAAGCAGATCGACCCGATCCGCGACGAGGGCGACGCCGATTGTGGTATCCTGGCGCCGCTTGACGTGACCGGCCTTCCCGGCGGCGTGGCGCTTGAACCCGCCGGGCAGATGCGTTGCGACACCGCCTTATCCCTCGCCCGTTGGATCGAGAACCACGTGCTTGCCGCCGCAGACCGTCTTCCCGAACGCGGCAAGTTGACCGCCATCGATCAGGGCGGCACCTATGTGTGCCGGCGCCGAAACAACCTTCCCGAAGGCGAATTGTCGGAGCACGCCTTCGGCAATGCCGTCGACGTGATGGCGTTCCGCTTTGCCGAAGGAGATCCGATCCCGGTGCAACCACGCGAGCGTGACGGCACCATGGCCGAGGCGTTTCAGGACGCGGTGCGCGCAACCGCCTGCCTGCAGTTCACGACGGTGCTTGGCCCCAGATCGGATGCCTCGCATGCCGACCATCTGCATCTCGACGTCAAGGACCGCCGCAACGCCTTTAGGTTGTGCCAGTGACTTCAACTGAGTGCGGGCGCAGCATGTAGCACGCCCGCGGATCTTCGTCCGGCGGCTCTTGAGTGCACGCAACGTATTCGCACGTTTCCCTCCTGCCTCGGCGTGGTTTCTGCGAGAGCGCAGCAGCCTCCAGCGTGCCAAGCCTTTCATTTTTCGAAGGCTCCCCGCGGAACCTTGTGCAGTCGATGAAAGTTCGTTCGCCCGAGCCGCTTCAACCGCTGCACCGCTTTCAGCACGTCATGATGTCAATGTGCGGGCCGCCGTCGCGCCAGCCAATTTCGACAGGAAGTCGCCAATGACCGTATTCCGGCTGGTTCCCGGCCCCACGCTCCCTCCAGTTCATGCAAGTGGAGATGTCGCCTCGCTCGGCTACGCAGCCACACGTCTGGGCACGCTCGCGGCGGATGCCGAGTTCTGGCTGCCGACCGGCACTGGCAAGGACCACGCAGGCGCATGAGGCCGCGACCGACATACGTCCCTCTTCACATGACTGCTTCGGGCGCCGGGTGCCTTTCGCCTTCGTCTAAGCGTGAATTCATCCGATCGCGGAGCGGGGGCTGTTCGCCCGACGACTCGACGGACGTGCGCGTGTGAAGTCGGATCACCGCCAGTCCCGGATCAGCCGGAGGTTGCATGCGCAGCCGGTCTGCTCGGCCTCCCGGCTCGGCAGTCTTCTGGCCCTCTACACTGCAACGACGGTTCCCTCGGTGGCTGGTGCCCATTCGAACGGGGCGCCAGTGTCGCCGCAAGACTTTTTGTCTGCATGGACATTCGCGCCCACCGTCGTCCTTCCCGTGGCGCTCGCAGCGCTGCTCTATGGGCGCGGTCTGCATCTCGTCTGGAGTCGGGCCGGCTTCGGACGAGGCGCGAGCGTCTGGCGGGCCGTGCTGTTCGCGCTCGGGCTGATCGCCTTGGCAGCAGCGCTCGTATGGCCGCTGGACGCGATGGGCGAGAGTCTTTTCTCGGCGCACATGGCGCAGCACATCGTGCTCATGGGGATCGCGGCGCCGCTTCTGGTGCTGGCTCTGCCATTGCCGACGATGATCCGGGCGCTTCCGCGACCATGGCAGCGCGGCCTGGCGCTTTTCGTCAGCTGGCGGCCGTGGCGCCGGGCCTGGGCCACCCTGACGCGCGTCGGTCTGGCCACACTACTGCAGCTGCTGGTCTTCACCTTCTGGCATGTACCGGCGGCGATCGCGCTGTCGCTCGAGGACGACGTCGTTCACGCGCTGATGCACAGCTCGCTTCTCGCCTCGGGGCTGCTGTTCTGGACGGCGATCCTGCGCATGCGCGGGGACGAGGCCGGGGCGGCGATTCTGGCGCTCTTCGTGAATTTCAAGGTCTCGCTTGTCCTGGGGGCGCTGCTGGCCTTCTCCTCGCGCGCCTTCTACGACAGCTATTCGGATCGCGGCCTGTCCTGGGGTCTGTCTCTTCTCCAGGACCAGCAACTGGCGGGACTCTTGATGATGATCGTCCAGGCGATGATGTACCTGGTCGCCGCGCTTGTGTTCATCGCGGCATGGTTCCGCGCGATGGACGCGTCCAAGAGTCGTCCGGTCGGCATGCCACGGCCGGAGCAGGTCCGCTGATGCGCGCCCGTCTCGCCGCCCTTGCCGGAACCGTTGCCGTCGCCGGCTGCGAGGGAGCGCAATCCGCGTTCGATCCGGCGGGCCTCGAGGCGGAGCGGGTCCTCCTCCTGTTCTGGATCATGCTGGGCGGCGGCGTCGCCATCTGGATCGCCGTTATCGCAGTCAGCGTCTACGCCGCCCAGGCGAAGACCAAGGTCTATTCTGACAGGACGGGCGTCCTGGTGATTATCTGGTGCGGCTGCGTCTTTCCCACTGTTGTTCTGGCCGCGTTGCTGTGGTGGGGCTTGGCGATGATGCCGGATCTGCGTCGACCGGCCGACGGGCCGACCATCGCCGTCTCGGGCGAGCGGTTCTGGTGGCGCGTCGCCTACGCCGTCGAGGGCGGCCCGGGCGTGATCCGCAACCTGCCGCGCGGCGGCGTCCCGAGCTCGAACGAGATATGGATCCCGCTCGGCAAGCGCACCGAAATCCTTCTGAGCAGCCCCGACGTGATCCATTCCTTCTGGGTGCCGCCCCTCGCGGGCAAGATGGACGCGGTGCCGGGCCGGGTGAACCGCCTGGTGCTAGAGCCGACGGAGACAGGCGTCTATCACGGCGCCTGCGCCGAGTATTGCGGGACGGCCCATGCCTACATGGGGCTCCGCGTCTTCGTCGTGCCCGAGGACGAATTCGAGGCCTACGTTGCCGCGCAGGCGCGTCCCGCCGCGGTGGACGACGGTCGGGGCGCGCAGTCGTTCCTCGAGAACGGCTGCGCCGCCTGCCATACCGTTCGTGGCACGCCTGCGGATGGCGATGTCGGGCCGGACCTGACTCACGTGGCAAGCCGAAGCACCATCGGGGCGGGCCTTCTTCCGACGACCATCGAGAATTTCGCGGAGTTCATCCGCTCGACCGACCACGTGAAACCCGGAGTGGAGATGCCGAGCTTCGGAATGCTTCCCGAGGAGGAAATTGTCGCCATCGCGGAGTGGCTGGAGACGCTCGAATGATCGAGGGGACGACCCAGACGGAAGCGCCGGACCAGGAGGACGAGGCCGTTCGCCGCGCGCAGGAGGACAGACTGCGCGAGGTCTGGGCGGCGCCAAAGGGCTGGCGCTACTGGTCGGCCGTCAACAACACCGAAGTCGGCGTCTGGTACACGGCCGTCTCGTTCGGGTTCATGCTGTTCGCCGGCGTGCTGGCGCTGATCGTGCGGGCGCAACTCGCGGTGCCCGAGAACGACCTCGTCTCGCCGACGTTCTACGACCAGGCATTCACGCTGCACGGTACGACGATGATGTTCCTCTTCGCGGTGCCGATCTTCGAGGCGGTCGCGATCATCATCCTGCCGCAGCTGCTGGGCGCGCGCGACCTGCCGTTCCCGCGGCTCTCGGCGTTCGGGTTCTGGTGCTTCGTGATCGGCGGCGTATTCGTCACGGGGTCTATCTTCTTTGACCAGGCCCCCAGTTCCGGTTGGTTCATGTATCCGCCGCTGACCACCGAGGAACGGTATACGCCCGGATACGGACCCGACATCTGGCTGCTGGGCCTGTCGTTCATCGAAATCGCGTCGCTGGCCGCCGCGGTCGAGCTGATCGTCGGCACGCTGAAGTGCCGCCCGCCGGGCATGCGGCTGAACCTGATGCCGCTCTACGCGTGGTACGTGCTGGTGGTCGCCGGCATGATCCTGTTCGCATTCCCGCCGCTGATCGCCGGCGACATCCTGTTCGAGTTCGAGCGCATGTTCGACTGGCCTTTCTTCGACCCGAGCCGCGGCGGCGATCCGATCCTGTGGCAGCACCTGTTCTGGATCTTCGGCCATCCGGAGGTCTACATCGTGTTCCTGCCCGCAATCGCTCTGGTCGCGATGATCGTGCCGACCTTCGCGCAGCGCCCGATCCTGGGCTATTCGTGGATCGTGCTGGCGGCGGTCGGGACCGGCTTCATCTCGTTCGGCCTATGGGTCCACCACATGTACGCGACGGGGCTGCCCTCGATCTCGCTGGGCTTCTTCTCGGCCGCGTCCGAGGCGGTGGCGATCCCGACGGGCGTTCAGATCTTCGTCTTCATCGCGACGCTTCTCACCGGCCGGGTGATCTACTCGGTGCCGATGCTGTTCGTCTCGGGTTCGCTCGCCAACTTAGTGATCGGAGGGCTGACCGGCGTAATGGTGGCGCTGGTTCCGTTCGACTGGCAGGCGCACGACACCTACTTCGTCGTGGCGCACCTGCATTACGTCCTGATCGGTGGCGTGCTGTTCCCGATCGCCGCGGGCGTCTATTATTACTGGCCGCTCGTCGCCGGCCGCAAGCTGTCCAGCCGGCTAGGCCGCATCGCCTTCTGGTTGATGTTCGTCGGCTTCAATGCGGCTTTCTTGCCGATGCACTACAGCGGCCTTGCAGGGATGCCGCGGCGCGTCTGGACCTATTCCGAAAGCCTCGGCGTCGGCACCGCCAACCTGATTTCGAGCGTGGGCGCGTTCATCTTCGCCGCCGGGATCCTCGTCATCGTCTGGGACGTGCTGCGCCCGCGCGGCAAGGAGCCCTACGCCAAGCGCAACCCGTGGAACGCCGGCACCCTTGAATGGCTGGTCGAGATGCCGGGCGAGGACTGGGGCGTCCGGTCGATCCCGATCGTCACGTCGCGCTACCCGCTCTGGGAGCAGCCGAACTTCATCGACGACGTCGACAAGGGCCGGTTCTACCTGCCCGACGCCGAGGAGATGAAGCGCGAGACGATCATCACCTCGGTCCTCGACGGCACGCCGCTGCAATGCCTGCGGGTTCCGGGGCCCAGCTTCATGCCGATGGTCGCGGCGATCTTCACCGGCGCAGTGTTCATCTTCGCGACCTTCCATTGGTGGGCGTCGACGATCGCCGCGATGGTGCTGGCCGCGATCTCGATCATCGTCTGGCTTTGGCGCGGCACCGCGATCATCCCCGAGAAGCCGGAGAAGAATGTCGGCCGCGGCCTGCACCTGCCGCTTTACACGTCCGGGCCGCACTCCGTCGGCTGGTGGGCGATGTTCATCACGATGATGGGCGACACGACCGCGTTTCTCGGTCTGGTCTTCGGCTACTACTACTTCTTCACCATCCACGCCGATTTCCCGCCGCCGGCGAACGTCGGCCCCGGCGTGCTCTGGCCGAGCGTCGCTTTCGGCCTTTTCGCGGTGGCATGGGCAACGGCGCTGGGAGCGCGGCTGACGAACCAGGCCGGGCGCATAGGTCTTGCGCGGGGGCTGATGGCGGCGGGCGCGGTCGCAGCCTTGGGCGGCAGCGCGGCGCTGCTTTGGGGGCCCTACACCACCGGCCTGCGGCCGGCCGCGCATGTGTATCCGGCGACGGTCTGGGTCATCGCCATTTGGACGGCGCTGCACGGCGTGGCAGGCAGCCTGATGCTCGCTTACTGTCTCGCGCGGTCGCTGGTGGGCCGAATGACGCCCAAGCACGACATGGATATCTGGAACGTCGCGCTCTACTGGCATTTTGTCGGCTTCGCGGTGATCGTCACCGTCGGAACGCTCGCCTATCTTCCCCTGTTGACCTGAGGGCGATCGATGCAGGTATTCGGCAAGACTCAAGACAACCTGTGGACCCTGATTGCCGCGCCCGCGATCTGGGGTTTTCACTTCCTGTTCAGCTATTTCCTGGCGGCGTACCGATGCGCGCCGAACGACGACATCTTCGGAACCCGCGCCGCGATCGCGGTCGTCACAGTGATCTGCCTGCTGCTGATCCTGCTGATCGCGCGGCGCGCCGGCCGGGAGTGGCGCACGTACGGCGGCGCCTACCGCAACGATCAGGCCACGGACAACGCGCGCGAGCGGTTCCTCGAGTTCTCGACGCTGCTTCTTGCTGCGCTCTCCTTCGTGGCCGTGGTGTTCGAGACGCTTCCCATCTTCGTCTTCTGGGATTGCCGTTGATGTGCGCGGAAACACCTCGGAGGCAGCCATGCGACTGAAGCTGATCGTCACCTGGAAAAGGATCGCCGCGCTTTTCGTGCTCGGCGTGATGGGTGCGCTGCTGCTGGGCTGGTCGGGTTTGGTCTCGATCGCCGCCTCGTCCGGGCATTGGGCGGTGACCCGCTGGTACTTGGGCTGGACGATGGAGAACGCCGTCGAGACGCAATCCATTCTGGTCTCGAAACCCGAGGGGACCGACCTTGACGATCCGGTGCTGATACGTCGCGCGGCGGGGCACTACGCCACGGGATGCGCGGCCTGCCACGGCGCACCCGGCGTGCCGCAATCGCCCGTCGTCCAAGAGATGGTCCCGGCGCCGCCGCGCCTCGAGCACAAGGTCGCGGAATGGAGCGACGAGGAGCTGTTCTGGATCGTCAGGAACGGCATCAAGTTTTCCGGCATGCCCGCCTGGCCTGCGCAGGACCGCACCGACGAGGTCTGGGCGCAGGTCGCGTTCCTCCGCGCCTTGCCCGACCTTTCGCGGGCCGAGTACGCCGAACTCGCCCTTGGTGGCGGCTTCGCCGGCGACGCGCTGGAAGCCGGCGGTGAAACCACGGCGGCGCTCGACGGTATCGTCGACACCGCGCTCACCGACTGCGCGCGCTGCCATGGGCGCGACGGCCTCGGCCGCGGCGAGCCCGAGGCCTTCCCGGTGATCGCCGGTCAGCCGGCGCCCTACCTCTACGCCACCCTGCTCGCATTCGCCCACGGCTTCCGCGAGAGCGGCTTCATGGAGCCGCCCGCGACGCGTTATGAACCCGAAGTGCTTTTCGAGCTGGCCCGGTACTATGCCGCCCAGCCCCCGCTTCATGTCGACGAATTCGCGGAGGCCGGGCCGGAGGGACGAGACACCGGCGACGACGCCCCGGCGCTCGACCTGTCCGCTATGGCGACGGACGCGATCGAGACGCTCGTTTCACCCGTTGACGTCTGGCAGGATCGGGCGGGGATTCTGGATGGCGAGGGGGACGCGGCGGGGCGCGAGGTGCCGATGGCCGCGACTGCCGGCCCGCCCGGCACCCGGAATGACCTTCTGGAATTGGGTCGGCGTATCGCGCTCGAGGGCATCGCGTCGCGCAAGCTGCCAGCCTGCCAAAGCTGCCACGGCAGCACCGGCCGCTCGAAGAGCCCGTACTATCCGTACCTGGTCGGCCAGCCGGAACGGTACCTTTCGGAGCACCTGCACCTCTGGAAAGAGGGGAAGCGCGGCGGCACCCCGTACGCCCATGTCATGTCGGAGATCGCCAGGAACATGACGAACGAACAGATAGAGGCCGCCTCGGCCTGGTACGCGGCGCACGGCGAAAGCCGGTAGGGTCGAAGCGCGCGGATAAGCATCATCGTCGTCACCTTGACAGCTGGATCCGGTTGACCGGAACAGTTGCGCGGCAAGTTCGCGAGAAGGAAAGACGGTCTACGCCGCAATCGGCTTCGCTCCCGTGAAGTCACACCTTCTTCGTGAAGCGTCTTGCACCGAAACACCGGTGCGCTAGGCGATACGGGTGCGGTCTCAGGCTCGGACTGCGTCGCGGCGCGGGCCAGCGGGTCGCCCGTGATGCCTTCTGAGTGCGTCCGGTCCACCGGATCTCAGCCGATGGCACGCGACTTCCTGACCGCCATGCCTGACGCGCAGCCGTGCCGGTCACCAGAACGCTGACCCGCTCGCCGCCCAACCGCCAGTTCACCGAGCAGGCGTTGCCGTCGACCTCGCCCGCGCCATCGGAAGAGACCAGGCGGACGAGGTCGCGACTGGTCTAGGAAGACCGGGATACCGTCGAGAGGCTTGAGCCGGTGAGCCTCGTCGAGATACGCGCAGACAGGGCGGCTCAGGTCGTGCCGTGGCTGCGCGTAT
>NZ_FNPF01000046.1 GCF_900107235.1 Citreimonas salinaria | reverse complement strand
TCGGCGAAGAGGCAGACTGGCGCTCCAACGCAGAAATGATCTTTGAGCTGGAGCAAGGGCTGACCGTCGGATACCGCGGCTTCTGGTCGTGTGCATAGGGCCAAAAGCGCTTCGCGCGTGCGCGAACCGCGGAGTCGCTTCGTCGGCGCTCGGGCGTTCTGCGGAGGCCGGAAGACGGCGCCTCCTGAGTGGCGCCGAAGGCGGCGCCGCGCCCATCTGGGGCGGGGCGTCCTTCGGTTGTGAGTTGCGCGTTGAGAATCCGCCCAGCCCTCGATTTGGCAAGAGCCTGACGACCGGGATCGGTCCCGCGAGATCGGCGAAAATTTGTGATCCTTGGCGTCTTGACCTTCCAGCGGTGGAAGAGCCGATATACGGTCCACAAGACATGGAGGCGGACGATGGAGTTCGAGGTTCAGGGAATGACCTGCGGTCACTGTGAGCGGGCGGTCACGAAGGCGGTTCAGGCGCTCGACCCCGATGCAAGGGTCGCCGTGGACCGGGCGGCGGGCCGGGTTTCGGTGGACAGCCGAACGGACCCGCAGGCGGTTCGGAAAGCCATCGAAGACGAAGGCTATCGCGTTGGTCGGTAAGGATCGGCTGAGCGGTTTCAGCCAGATAACGGCAGGACATCCTATGACACAGAGAGTATCACTCATCCCGGCCAGCGTGGCGGCTTTGCTCGCAATGGCTGGAGTTGCGATAGCGCAGACCAGCCACGACGGTGCGCAAGGCATGATGCATGGCGGCGGCCAGGACCACATGATGCAGGGAATGCACGGTGACACGGCAGGCGATCCCAAGGGGTCGGCAGCCGGTCACGACGGGGCGGGCGCCGGCCACGACGCGCACGGCGCTGGAGCGGCATCCGGCCCCGGCTCGTCAGCGATCGATGACTATCGCGCCGTCAATCGCGCGATGCACGAGGCGATGGATATCGAATTCACCGGCGATCCCGATGTCGACTTCGCCCGTGGAATGATTGGGCATCACCGGGGCGCGATCGACATGGCGCGGATCCTGCTCGAGCGCGGCCAAGATCCGGCACTGCGGCGGCTTGCCGAAGAGGTGATCGAGGCCCAGGAGGCCGAGATCGCGTTCCTCGAGAACTGGCTGGCCGAGAACGCCAGGTGAAACCGCGGCCGACTTTGCTGATCGGCACCGGCCTTGCCGCCGGCGCCGCTATCACGGGTCTCGCCGTCGCTCTGGCGGATGGTGGCTCGGCGCAGGACGCGCAGGCGGTGGCCGAGGGACAGGCCCTCTACGCCGCGCATTGCGCGGCGTGTCACGGTGCGGAACTGGAAGGACAGCCCGATTGGCAGACGCGGCTGCCGTCCGGTCGGTTCCCGGCACCGCCGCACGACGCCACCGGGCACACATGGCACCATTCCGACGAGGCGCTGTTCCGGATCGTGCACGACGGCTCGGCCGCCGTCATCGGGAACGGCTACGAAAGCGACATGCCCGGCTTCGGCGACATCCTGAGCGACGAAGACATCCGGTCGGTGCTGGCCTACATCAAGTCGACTTGGCCGGAACGTGAGCGGGCCTATCAGGAAGAGGTATCGCGTGGGGATTGAACCGCCTTCATCGAAGGCCGGAAGCGCCTGGCTTGTCCCGAAATAGCCGCAACTCGACCTCGTTTCCTGGCGTTGCTTCTGCCGAACCTGCTTCCGGAGGTGGGACTATAACGAGGCAACGGTCCGCAGATCTTCCGCTGTCGACCTGAAAACGCATTGTTCCGAAGAGCGGGATCCTAAGTGCCACTCACGTCGCAGCGAGTTGACGGGCACTCCAGCACAGCAGCCTTGCTCGAATGGCTCTTTTCGGGGAAGGCAGCAATAAGGGAGCCAGCGCTCTTGGCGCGGATTGCGGACCTTGCCGATGGATCGGGAGAGAAATGAATGCCGCCTTTCTACAAGCATTTCGGGCGACGGCACGGATGATGCGGCGTTCCCTCATCGGCCTCGCCGTACTCGTGGCCATCGGAGTAGGCGCCTGGGCTCTGTGGGGGCCTCCTGGCCTCGCCGCCGAGGTTGATCGCGAAACTCTGGACGGGCTGGTCGAGGCCGCCGGGGCGGCAGGCCCATCCGTCATCGTCGCATTCATGACTGTCGCGGTCGTGGCGAGCCCGATCCCCAGCGCCCCGATCGCCATGGCGTCCGGTGCGGCCTACGGCCATTTCTGGGGCACGCTTTGGGTGATCCTCGGCGCAGAAACCGGCGCGCTCATCGCGTTCGGCCTGGCCCGCGGTCTGGGACGAGGCGTCATGAAGCGTTGGTTCGGCGACCGGATCGAGCAGGGCCTGCTGGGCTCGCAGAACGCCCTGACGGCGGCTGTCTTCGCCAGTCGCCTGATGCCGTTCGTTTCCTTCGACCTTATCAGCTACGCAGCGGGTCTCAGCACATTGAAGTTCTGGCGGTTCGCCTTGGCGACCCTTGCGGGGATTGCCCCCGCGAGTTTTCTGCTCGCGCATTTCGGGACTGCCGCGGCCAGCGGAGAAGCCGGTGCCTTCACGTGGGCCGCGGCACTGGGACTGGGCCTGGTGACCGGTGCGCCGCTGGTCTGGGCAGCCTGGCGTGGCCGGGGCAGGAAACCGCGCTGAGGTCGGGCTCGGCAGATCGCCTGCTGGCGGTCCCCGCCCCTTCGGTGTGGAAACGCCGCGGTGTAGGTCAAGAACTTGCCACTGCGCGCGCGGATCGGGTAGCGTGCTGCGCATGAGGCTGCTGGTCCCATTCCTCCGGGCGCTCGTCATCGCGTTCCTGCTTCCGACCGTGGTCATGGCGACGGGTCATAAGGACCACGCCCCGTCGCAGCGCGACTGCTGCGGGGGCGCGGAGTGGGTCATTTCGCACCATGCGGATGCCGCGCCCCATTCCGTCGACCCGGTCTCGGCTTCCGGTGAGCACGGGCACCGATCAGGTGAGGCCACGCACCTGTCTTGCGGCTTCCACGCTTGCAACTGGATCGCTGCCGCGGCCATCTTTGCGGCACGCCCACTCAGTTTGACCCGGGCGCGATATGCGTCCACCGGTACCGCCACGCCGCCGGCCGCGCGTGCCGAAAGCCAGAACCGGCCGCCGGCTACCTTCTCCTGAGCCACCCTCAACCGAGACGTGACGGCGAAGCAGCGCGCCGGATCGGCCTCGAAGAATTCCAGCTGCGCGCTCCACTGAAGCCGCACCTGTTCAGGAGACAATATGAAGACGCATATACTCGCATCCGCCGTTGTCCTTGCCTCCACTGTGGCCTTTGCCGCCGGCTCGGGCGATCATTCCCACGACGAAAGCCGTCCAGTGGGCCAGCCCGGCAGTCTTGCCGAGGTGGACCGCACCGTCGATATACGCATGAACGAGACCGCTGACGGCATGGTTTTCGATCCCGACGAACTCGTGGTCTCCGAGGGCGAGACGATCCGCTTCGACGTGAGCAACATCGGAGACCTCGCGCATGAGATCGTGCTGGGCACGAAGGAGAACAACCTCGCTCACAAGCAGGAGATGGCCGAAATGGGCCAGATGGATCACGACGATCCCAACGCCCTGCACCTCGCCCCCGGCGAGGACGGCGAGATCATCTGGACGTTCTCCAATGCCGGGAGCTTCCAGTTCGCCTGCCTTATCCCGGGGCACATGGAAGCCGGAATGCACGGCCCGATTACGGTCGAATGAGAACCATCCTCCTCGAGCGCGGGCGGCCAAACCGCCCGCACCGGACGAAAGGAGATATGACATGACCAAATCAACCTAAGATCGGCGTGCCGACCTGTTCGGAGGCAGGCGTTGTTGCGTAACTCTGACTGCGGGCGATTCACATCGCGAATCCATGCGGTTAGACTGGTCGCATGAGCAAGCCTCCTCCCGCCCGCTACCG
>NZ_FNPF01000018.1 GCF_900107235.1 Citreimonas salinaria | reverse complement strand
CGGTTGAACACGGGGATGCGCATCAGCTCGCGCATCGAGGGCAGGCCCTGGATGCGGACCTCGCCCGACTGGCCGCCCGAGACGAAGACGTAGTACTCGTCGAGCTCGCCGGGTTCGATCGCGGCGTGGCCGTTGCCGCTGCCTTGGGCGCGGGCACCGGTGGCCGAGGCGCCGAAGGCACCAAGGCCGGCTGCCCCTGCAACGCCCGCGATGGCGGCGGAACTGCCCAGCATCTGCCGGCGGCTCAGCGCCACGCGGCGGAACTCTTCTTTATCCATGATAGGTCTCCTTGTTTAACCTGATGTGGAATTCGGGTGCCCCGCGACCGCGCGGGCGCGGGCGGCGTCGGGCTTCAGTTTCGGGGACGCGCCGGGCGCCGACGCGACCTTTTCACGGCGCAGGCGTTTCTGGATCATCGACGGGCAGCGGTGCTCGTCCCAGAAAAGGTCCTGACAATGCATGCACCAGATGCACTCGTTCGGGTTGATGGTCCCATCCGGGTGGATGCACTGAACCGGGCATTCCTTGGCGCAGCGCTGGCACGGAGAGCCGCATTCCTTGTGCCGCTTGAGCCAAGGGAAAAACATCGCCAGCCGCGCCGGGATCGCCAGCGCCGCGCCCAGTGGGCACAGGTAGCGGCAGAAGAACCGCTCGATGAACAGCCCCACGACCAGCAGCGCCACGGCGAACAGCACGAACGGCCATGCGCGCATGAACTTGAGCGTGATCGCGGTCTTGAACGGCTCGACCTCGGAGGCGACTTCGGCCATCGCGACGGAGTAGAGCGACAGGCCGAAGAGCCCGAGGAAGATCATGTACTTGATCGGCCAGAGCCGCTCATTCAGGCCCCAAGGCACGTTGATCTGCGGCACCTTCAGCGCGCGCGCGGCATTGTTCAGAAGCTCCTGCAGCGCGCCGAAGGGGCACAGCCATCCGCAGAACGGGCCGCGGCCCCAGAACAGGATGCCCGCGGCGACCGAGACCCAGAAGATGAAGATCAGCGGCGCCGACAGGAAATAGGTCCAGCTGAACCCGCTGATCAGCGAATTGGCGAAGGTCAGGACGTTGACCACCGACAGCTGTGCGTTCGCGATCCAGCCGATCCAGACCAGCGTGAAGGCCAGAAACCCGCGCCGCACCCAGACGAACAGCCGGTAGCGTTTCACAAGCGCGTCCTGAAAGAAGAAGATCACCGTCAGCAAGCCGATCGCGGCGCCGGCTATGCCGATCTTCACGGTGTTGGCGCGCCACATCTTCACCCAAAGCGGCTCGGCCAGTTCGCCGGTCAGCGCCTCGGCCTCGCCCTGCAGCGGGCCGGCGGCCACGGGTTCGGCCGGCACCTGCGGCGCGGGCGGAAGGGCGGTCTCGATATACTGCTCGGGCGGCGTATAGGTCAGGCCGAAGGTGGTGAACGCCTTGTCGAGCGGCCCGGTCGCGCGCTGCACCAGCAGCTGCAGAGACCACGGCTCGGCCGGCTCGAAGCCGTAGCCCGCGGGGATGCGGAACAGGCTCACCTCGTCGAAATTCGGCGCGCCCTCGGCCTCGACGTCACCCAGCCGCGTTTGGTCCCGGTCGCGGAAGCGCAGGGTGTTCACGTCCTGGATCAGCTCGATCCGGTCGAAGATGCCGCCCCGCACGTAGCCCGACCCCTTGAAGGAATAGCGCCCCTCGCCCATCACGACGATGGCGTGTTCGCCCGGCTCCAGCTGGCTGGTCATCTGCTGATACGCGGCCTCGCCCAGCAGCGAGCGGCCCACCGTCGGGATCGTCGCCAGCGCGGTATAGAGGTTGATGAAAGGCTCGTCAGGCTCGCCGCGCTCGGGCCGCGCGATGGCTTCCTCGTTGCCGCTGCGCTCGAACGCCTCGTTCACGTCGCCCACGCTCAGCGACAGCCGCCGGACCGAGCCGTCGCCCACCAGCGTCTGCCAGTCGCGGACCTCGCTCTGCTCCATGTCTATCGTGCGTTCGGCCGCTTGTGCCGGCGCGGCCGCATCATCTGCCTGCACCTCGGCCAAGCGACCCTGCCGCACCACGGCGATGGCAGCGCGCAGCACGCTGTCGCCCATCACGAGGACGGTGACCGTGGCGCCGCTGACGATATCCACCTGCGGAAGCGGCTGCCGCCCCTCGGCGACGGCCGCGACGTCGGTGCCGACCAGCGAGGCGATGGCATCCACGACCCGCTCTTCCGGAATACCGATCAGGACGATCGGCTCCTGGTGCTCCAGCATTTGCAGGCCGGTGATACGCCCCGACAGGTCGATGCCGGCCGCGATGTGGATCGGCTTGCCCGAGTACCCTGTCGCATCCGCGAAGTCCGAATTCAGGAAGACGAAGCCCAGCACCTCGTCGCCGGCAAGCGCCGGCACGACCGGCGGGCTGCCCGCGACGTCGCCGAAGCGATCGGCGCCGGGCACCAGCGTGCCGGGATCGATCTCGGCCAGGAACTCGGGAAGGCGGTCGGCCGCGGATGCGGGAGGCGGCACCACGATGAAAGCCAGAACGGCCAGCACGAGTGCCATGACCAGGCGCAATGCCGATGCGTGGGCAACCTCGTGTCGCAAACCGTTCATTGGTCACCTTCCGCTCTGACCGGAGCGTGAGGCACCGGACCTGGGCACCACGTATTGTGGTCTTGCGGGCCGCTCTTTGATCTACCGCAATGTCGCGCCACTTCGTTGGAGGGTTACTGTAGGTCATCCTGACCCGAGCGAACGGGGCAGGTTGCGCAAAGGAGTGGGAAAATGAGCCGGTTACGTGCCGAACCCAAGATTGCCGCCGAAACGGCCGCGGACCTTCGCGCGCTGGCCCGCGGCTTGTCGATCCAGGCGATCCGCCTCTACGACAGTCTTGCGTCGCGCATGGCGGAATTCGGCAACGACGGCGCGCGCGCCGCATTCGAGCGCGTTGAAAACCTGCAGCGTGAAAATGCCCCGGGCGACGCGACCGCCCCGGCGGCGATCCTGCCCGAGGTGTTCCAGGACGAGGGTCTGCGCGACCTGCGCCTAGTCACACCCTACCGCGCCTTCGCGCTGGCCGTCCGGAACGAGGAACGGGCCTTCGCCTTCTGGGCCTGCATCAGCGCTCATGCCCACGATCCCGCCGTGAAGGAAGAGGCCGAACGTCTTGCGCTGGCCGCGATCGACCATGTCAGGCTGCTTCGGGTCGAGCGGCGCGGCGTGTATCATCAAAGCCGCGACCCGTCGCTCGAGGTGCTGCGCACCGTATCTCTGGCTGAACTGAAGGCCGAGGCCGCGCGGCGCGAGGCGACGCTTGCGCGGCTGCACGCGCGGATCGCCGCGACGCTTGCCGATGCCGGCGACCCTCTTGCGCAGGTGCTGGAGCGGGTCGCACGAGACGAGCGTGACACCGCCAGCGAGTTCGGCGCGACGGAAGAGCCGCCGGTCGACGCGGAATCGCTTCCCGCGGATGCCGCGTCGCTGCGCGCGCTAGCCATCCAGCGCATCGAGATCGCCATCGAGGTCTATCTCTTCGCCGCCGACTGGTCGGGGCGCGAGGACGTCCTCGCCCTGGCGCAGGACTTGGCCGCACGTGGGCTGGCGCATCTTGCGCTACTGCGCTGACCTTAGCTGTCCGCGACCGCCCGCAATCCGTCGATGTCGCGGATCAGTACGCGACGGCGGCCGCACCCGACCAGCCCCTGCGCCTCCCAACCGGTCAGGGTGCGGCTTACCGTGTGCAGGCACGTACCGGCCATTTCGGCCAATTCCTGTTGGGAGATCGGGAAGCCGACCTTCAGCCCCTCGGGCACGCGTTCGCCGGCCTCCTCGACCAGAAGGACCAGCGTGCGGGCGAGCCGGTGCTCGACATTCTCGGTCGCAAGCTCCCGCAGGCGGGTCTGCAACTGTTCGTAGCGCCGCCCGAGCACCGCCATGGCGTTGCCGGCAAGCACCGGGTTCGCGTGGATCTGCCCGCGGATCGCCGGGCCGTCCCAGTGGATCGCGCGCACGGCGTCCACCGCCGTCGCAGAGACCGGGTAATGCGGCGTATCCGCCAGCACGGGAAAACCGGCCAGTTCGCCCGCGCCAACGTAGCGGATCAGGACCTGCTGGCCGTCCTCGGTGCACTGCGTCAGCCGAACCCGGCCGCCGAACACCGCGAACAGCCTTCTGGCGGGCGCGCCCTGCTCGAACAGGATTCCGCCCGCGGCAAGAGACTGTTCGGTGGCCATGTCATAGGCGGCGGCGACCACCTCCGGCTCCGCCTTCGCGAAAAGCTCGTTCCTCGCCAGGATCTGCATGTCGATACGTCGCCGGTCCATCGCTCTCTCCTTCGATTGCAGTGACCGGATAGACCGCCAAATCGATGCGTTAGTTGACGCGCAGCAAAGAAGAACCGGGTCGGTCGTGCCAGAAGCGGATCAGCGAGAGACCACACCGATCTCCGCAAGCGAGGAAAGGAAAAGGCGATGAAAGCTCAACGCCTTCTGATGACAGCAAGCGCACTGGTGCTGGCAGCATTCGTGGGAACCGTGCAGGCCGAGACGGCCGCCGACGCAAAACTCTCGGCAGAGCCGATCGCAGACATCGTTCGCGCGCCGGGCGACCTTCCCGGCCCCTTGGGCGCCCGCGGCCCCGAGCACGTGGTGGTAAACCTCGACACCGTCGAGGTCACCGGCAAGCTGGCCGACGGCGCGACCTATCGCTACTGGACCTACAACGAGAAGGTCCCCGGCCCGCTGATCCGCGTCCGCGTCGGCGACACCGTCGAGGTCAACCTGAGCAACGACGAGGACAGCTGGTTCCCGCACAACATCGACCTGCACGCCGTGACCGGACCGGGCGGCGGCGGCGAGGCGACGATGACCATGCCCGGCGACAGCAGTTCGTTCACCTTCAAGGCGCTGAAGCCCGGTCTTTACGTCTATCACTGCGCGACCCCGATGGTGGCGGACCACATCGCCGCCGGGATGTACGGCATGATCCTGGTCGAGCCCGAGGGCGGTCTGCCGCCGGTCGACCGCGAGTTCTACGTGATGCAGGGCGAGATATACACCGAACAGGCGTTCGGCACGCAAGGAGAGCACGCCACCGACTACGACAAGCTGCTGAACGAGACGCCGGAATACTACGTCTTCAACGGCTCGGCCTACGGGCTGAAGGACAAGACCCTTCAGGCCGAGGTGGGCGAGACGATCCGCATCTACTTCGGCGTGGGCGGCCCGAACAAGACGTCGTCCTTCCACGTGATTGGCGAGATCTTCGACAACGTCTATTCGCTGGGCAGCCTCAACAGCGAGGTGGTCAACGACGTGCAGACCGTGACGGTGGCACCGGGTGGTGCCACGGCCGTGGACATCGAGCTGGACGTGCCGGGCAACTACATCCTGGTCGACCACGCGCTCAGCCGGGTCGAACGGGGACTGGCGGGCATCCTGCAGGTCAAGGGCGCCGAGCAGCCCGCGATCTTCGGGGCGATCGAGGCCCCGGTGAAGACGGCAGACGCGCGCTAGGATCCGTCGCAGTACAAATCGGCCGGCCGCCTTCGGGTGGCCGGCTTTCGTTTGGGCGCCTCCGCTCGTGCGGCAGGTCGGTCCAGGACAAGGGCCGTAGCGTCGATCCTCCGCAGCTGCCGGCATTGTCATAGGAACGCGTTTCTCGCCGCGATGAGGAACCGGCTTGGGCGGCCGAGCGGCAAGTGGGCCCGAGGCATGACGCACGCGCGCGCAGGGCTTTCGCGCGCAGTCGAAGTTTCCCCGCCACGGCTTGGCCCACGCGGCCCGTCGCCCTCATGCGGCGTGCGCCGTATCAGATCAAGGAGAGCATCACGCCCGCCGTCGACCAAACGCCCCGGACCGGCCGGGGCGTCTGGTCAACTGGAGCCCCGGCGGACAGGCTGCCGGGGCGTGGGGCGGTCAGGATGCCTGGCTGTAGCGGGCGCCGTCCGGAGAGTAGCCGTCGAAGACATGCGCCACGAGCCGGGTCAGCGCGCGCCCTTCGGGCAGGATCGTCAGCCCGTCGTCCGAGACCTCGACCAGGTCGCCGAACCGCTCGGCGGCCAGCGCCATCTGGGCCCTCAGCCGGTCGGCGCCCGCGCCGAAGCCGGCGCGCAGCGCGTCGAGGTCCAGCCGGAAATTGCACATCAGCATCTCGATCGCGCGGCCGCGCAGCAGGTCCTCCTCGGTCATGACGTGGCCGCGAGCGCCTGCCAGTTTCCCCGCCTCGATCCGCTCGACATAGGCCGGCGTGGCGGCGGCGTTCTGGATGAACCCGGTGGGCAGGCGCGAGATCGACGACGCGCCGAGGCCGATCAGCGTCGGACAGGTATCGTCCACGTAGCCCTGGAAATTGCGCCGCAGGCGCCCGCTCCGCGCGGCGACGGCCAAGCCGTCGTCCGGCCGGGCGAAGTGGTCGATGCCAATCGGGGTCAGGCCCGCGTCGCGGAAGCGGGCCGCCGCGCGCTCGGCCAGCTCGTAGCGCGCCACTTCCCGCGGCAGCGCGGATTCGTCGATCAGGCGCTGGCGCTTGGACACCCACGGCACGTGGGCGTAGCCGAACAGCGCGATCCGGTCGGGGTCGAGGTCCAGCACGCACGACACCGTGTCGTCCAGCCGCGCCACGTCCTGGTGCGGCAGGCCGTAGACCAGATCGGCGTTCAGCGACCTTATCCCCGCCGCGCGCAGGTCCCGCACGCAATCGCGCGTCACGTCGAACGGCTGGATGCGCCCGATCGCCTCCTGCACCTTCGGGTCGAAGTCTTGGATGCCGATGCTGGCGCGTTTCATCCCCTCCTCGGCCAGCGCGTCGATCTTCGCCCGGTCCACCATCGTCGGGTCGATCTCGACCGAGAACTCCCAGTTGTCGGTCGGCGGGATCACCGCCTTGACCGCCTGCGCCAGCCGGTGGATCAGCCCGGGCGGCAGGATCGTCGGCGTGCCGCCACCCCAGTGCATCCGCCCCATCCGCAGGCCCGCCGGCAAGGTTCGCGCCAGCAGCGCAAGCTCCTGCTCGAGCGTACCGAGATAGCTTTCGACGGGGCTTAGGGTCTTCGTCCCCTGCGTGCGGCAGGCGCAGAACCAGCAGAGCCGTTCGCAGAAGGGAATGTGCAGGTAGACCGACACGGGCGTATGCGGGTCCAGCGCCCGAAGCGCGGCGTCCTGTTGCGGCTCGCCCACCTCGGGCGAGAATACCGGCGCGGTGGGATACGAGGTGTAGCGGGGCACCCTGGCGTCGAAAAGGCCGAGGGATCGGAGGCGTTCGATCTGTTTCATGTCCGTCCTATGCGCCTTTCCCGCCGCCCCGACCTTGCGCAGGATCAATAATTCAGACGGGAAACGGCGACGCGCCGATCACCGGTTCGTGCAGATGCATCAGGCCCAGCCAAACCGCGAGTCCCAGCCCGGCGCGCAGGATTAGCTCGCGGGCATTGGCGCGCAGCCAGCGGCGGTCGGCCAGCGGCTTGGGCGACAGGATCGCGGTCGCGGCAAAGAACTCCTCGGCCTGCGGCCCGAGCATCCGTCGCGCCCGCGCATCGAAGGCCGGGATCGCCGCCACGGCCATGAGCGTGAAGCTGCCGAAGAGAATCACGTGCGCCAGATCGCCGTTCGGAAGCAGATGCGCCCCCGCCCACAGCGCCAATGCCAGGAACAGCGGGTGGCGCGTTACGGCGGCGAATCCCGGCGCCTCGGGGTCGAGCGCGGTCTTGCGCCCGCCCAGGGTGAAGGGCTGCCGGATGCCGGCGCCGCAGGTGACCAGCACGACCGCCACGGGCATGGCCAGCACGGGCGCCCACCGCGTCCACGGCGCTTGCGGCCACAGCTCGACATACGGCGCGCGCCCGGCCGCGGCGATCACCCAGACCAGCAGTGCCAGCGACAGCAGGCCGTAGAGCGCGAAGTACGCGCGCCGGCCCGCCGCGCCGATCAGCCGCTCGCGCAGGCCCCACAGCCGGGGCACGAAGTGGCTGGCGACGAACAGCGTCAGCGCGAGGGCATATTCGGTCCAGCCCGTCATGGTTCCTCGGCCTGTTTCATCAGGCGCACGATATGCCGGGCAAAGGCCCATGTCGCGGGCAGGCCCAGCACCATGCCCCCCAGGACCGAGTGCCACGGCGTCAGCGCAGGCCAGCCCAGCCACGTCCCGATGAGCGAGGCGAAGAACAGGTTGACGCCGATCGCGCCCGCCCCGAACGGGTAGAGCGCGACCAGCAATTTCAGCGGCGGTGTCATCGCCGGCTGACCAGGACCTGGACCGCGGCCAGCGCGACAATCAGCCCGATCGAGCCGATCAGGAACCAGAACTCGGCCGCCTGGGTCTGCGGCTGCGGGATGGGCCGGTCGAACCCCGCGGCGAAGGCGGGCAAGGGCAGGAACAGGGCAAGGATCAAGAGGCGTTTCATGTCAGTTCTCCATCGTGAGGGTCTGGTAGATTTCGGGTAGGGCGCGCGGCAGGCGTTCGGGATGCGGCAGCAGGGTGAACCCGGCACGCCCGAAGATGCTCGCGAACCAGTCCTGCCCGTCCGCGTCGACGATCACGCCGTGCACCGCCTGCCCCAGCGCGCGGGCCTCGCGGACGGCCATGCGGCTGTCCTCGATCCCGTGCTGGCCTTCGTAGTGGTCGAGGTCGTTGGGCTTTCCGTCGGTCAGCACCAGCACCAGGCGGCGCGTGGCCCCCTCCTCGGCCAGCCTGGCCGAGACGTGCCGAATGGCGGCCCCGAGCCGGGTGTAGTGCCCGGGCTTCAGACCGCCGATCCGCGCGGTGACGGCCGGCGACATCGGTTCCTCGAAGGTCTTGGCCCGGTGCAGGAACACCCGGTCCCGGCGCAGCGAGGAGAAGCCCCAGATGCCCAGCCGGTCGCCCGCCGTGTCGATGCCGGCGGCCAGCGCCGACAGACCCTCGCGCGCCACCTCGATGACCGAGCTTTCCCCGAGCGCGGCCTCGGTCGAGCGCGAGCAGTCCATCAGGATCGCGACCGACAGGTCGCGCGCCATCGGGCGACCCGCCTGCCAGACCCGGTCCGAGCCTTCGTGCCCGCAGGCGATGTCGGTGCGCGAGGTCACCACCGCGTCGAGGTCCAGGTCGTCGCCGTCGACCTGCCGGGGCAGGACGACGCGACGCGGATGCAGCGGCGCGAACTGCCGCTTCACCCGCGCCACGAGGCGGGGATCGGCGGCATATTCCGCGCATGGCGCGGCCTCGGCCTCGAGCACGCGGGTGTGGTCGGGCATGTACTCGCCGGTGCGGCGGTTCCATTCGGGATAGGTGAACCTCCCGGCCAGCCGCTCGTGCTCGGCGTCCTCGGGCGACAGGTCGAGCGACACGCGCAGGCGCGTCGCCGCGCGTTTCAGGTTCTCCGACAGCGTCAGGTGATCCTGGTCCTCGGCGGCCTTGGCGGCGTTGTCCTGGTCGTCGTCGTCGACCATGCGGTTGATGTTCAGGCTTTCGGCCCAGGACATGATCGACTCGAACCGGTGCACGATGAAGCTGTCGTTGCGGTTGGCCTGGTCGCGGTCCTCGCGCCGTGCCTCCTTGCGCGTGGGCACGGCCATCGCGGGGGCGCGGCTTTCCGCGTCCTCCGGCGCGGCCTTGCCACCCGTCGCGCAGGCCCGCAGCCGCAGCCAGATCGGCAGCGGCGCGTAGGTCCGGTAGCCGCGCGGCGCGGGGCAGTCCAGGCAGGCGTCGCTCGGGGCATGGCCGCAGATCTGGTCGAGGATCAGGCGTTCGACCCCCGCCTCGCAGCGCGGCAACCCGCCGCGCCGGCGGGTCGCGGCGATGTGCGCGCACAGCCGGTCGTAGGATGCGCGCAGGCCCGGGCATTCGGCAAAGGCCCTGTCCGAGGCGCGCGCCAGCGCGGCGATCTCGGCCCGGTCGGCCGCCAGCGCATCAGCCTGCGGCTCCGGCAGGTCCACGAAGGCCGCCAGCGCCGCCAGCCACATGTAGCAGGCGCGGTTCAGCTCGCGCGTCGGGAAGACGTCGATCACCGGCGGCAGGCGCAGGCGGTCGCCGTCGAAGTCGGCCACGTGGGCCCGTTCGCGCGGCGTGCCGATCCGGCGCAGGCGATCGGGCCGGTGGTCCGAGCCGGTCAGCGGCGCGATCGCGATCTCGACCCCCGCCGCGCCGCCCAGGGCCCGGAACAACGCGGCCATCGACGGGCGCATCGCCTCGAAGGGGACCGCGCGCGACGCGTCGGGGTTCGCCGCGCCCCAGCGGCTGGCCATGTCGTGCCAGAGGTTGCCGACCGTCTCCTCCGGCTCCATCAGGTCCATGACGTGCAGCATAGCGATCACCCGTAGATCACGGCGGCCAGGTCGCGCAGCGCCTGCTGCGTGTCGGGCTCGTCGGAAAGCGGCTCGACGATCGCGGCCTCGATGGCGCGGTCCACCGCCATGCCGCGGGCGATCATCGTGGCCGCGTAGATCAGCAGCCGCGTCGACACGCCCTCTTCGAGGTCCATCCCCGACAGCGCGCGGATCTTGCCCGCAAGGCGCACCAGCCCGGCCGCCCGCGCCTCGTCCAGGCCGCTTTCGCGGACGACGACGGGAAGCTCGACCTTGGGCGAAGGAAAGTCGAACCCGATCGAGACGAAGCGCTGCCGGGTCGAGGGCTTCAGCTTCTTCAGGATGTTCTGGTAGCCGGGGTTGTAGCTGGCCACCAGCATGAAGCTGGGGGGTGCGACCAGCTCCTCGCCCGTGCGGTCGATCACCAGCCGACGGCGGTCGTCGGTCAGCGGGTGCAGCACCACGGTCACGTCCTTGCGCGCCTCGACCACCTCGTCGAGGTAACAGATGCCGCCCTCGCGCACCGCCCGGGTCAGCGGGCCGTCGACCCAGACCGTCTCGCCCCCCTTCAGCAGGTAGCGCCCGATCAGGTCGGCCGCCGACAGGTCGTCGTGGCAGGCGACCGTGTGCAGCGGCAGGCCCATGCGCGCGGCCATGTGTTCCACGAACCGCGTCTTGCCGCAGCCGGTCGGCCCCTTCAGAAGAAGGGGCAGACCGTTGTCATGGGCCGTCTCGAACACCGCGCATTCATCGGCGACGGGCTGGTAGAACGGCACGCTGGGGGTTTCCAGGTCACGCATGGCTCACTCTCCGGGGATGGCGGCCATCGGGCCGGGTTGGGTGGCTTCGCGGCGCACCACGAGCATCGAGTAGATGAACAGCAGCGCGCCCAGGACGACCGCCACGCCGGACCCGAAGCGCATCATGTAGAACATGCCCAGCTGGTCCTGCACTTCCATGTAGTAGTCGCCCACGATCCGCTGCATGTGCGTCTGGATCGTGCCCGCGAAGGTCAGCGTGAACGTCATGAACGCCATCCCGCCCGTCATCAGCCAGAACGACACCTGGTTGAGCACCTGGTTGTAGGGATCGCGGCCCCGCAGGATCGGCATGGCATAGGTGAACATCGCCAGGTTCAGCGCGACATAGGCGCCGTAGAAGGCCAGGTGCCCGTGCGCGGCGGTGATCTGCGTGCCGTGGGTGTAGAAGTTCACCCCGTGCAGCGTGTGCAGGAAGCCCCACACGCCCGCGCCGAAGAACGCCACCGTCGAGGCCCCCAGCGACCACAGCAGCGCGGCCTTGTTGGGGTGGTTCTTGCGCCCCTTCCAGACCATCACGAAGGCGAAGGACATCATGGCGAAGAACGGGATCACCTCGAAGGTCGAGAAGACCGAGCCGATCCACTGCCAGTAGCCCGGCGCGCCGATCCAGTAGAAGTGGTGCCCGGTCCCCAGGATGCCCGAGAACAGCGCCGTGGCGACGATGACGTAGAGCCATTTCTCGATCACCTCGCGGTCGACGCCCGTCAGCTTCAGCATCAGGAAGCCCAGGATCGCGGCCATCACCAGTTCCCACGTCGCCTCGACCCAGAGGTGCACGACCATCCACCAGTAGAGCTTGTCCAGCGACAGGTTGTCGGGGTTGATGAAGGCGAAGATCCACAGCAGGCACAGCAGCCACAGGCCCGTCAGAAGGATGTTGGTGATCGCGGTCTTGCGGCCCGCGAGGAAGGTCAGCGAGATGTTCACGAGGAAGATCACCGCCGCCACGAGGATGCCGAACTTGACCCAGAGCGGCTGCTCGAGGAACTCGCGCCCGCCGTGGATGCCCACGAGGTAGGACGCGACCGCGCCCAGCGTGCCGATCACCAGGATGGCCAGCTGGATGTAGGCCAGCCTGACCGAGTAGATCTCGCGCTCGCTCTCTTCGGGCACCAGGTAGTAGGCGGCGCCGAAGAAGCCCAGCAGCAGCCACACGATCAGCGCGTTGGTGTGGATCATGCGCACGATGTTGAAGGGCAGAACCTCCGACAGCGTGTTCGGCGACACGTAGATCCAGCCCAGCAGCAACCCGCCCAGCACCTGAATCCCGAACAGGCCCATGGCGGCGACGAAGTAGGCGTAGGCGACCTTTTGCGATTGGTATTTCATTGCTTTGTCTCCTGTCGCGATCCGCTCCGCCCGGGGCGGTTGCGATCGCGCGAATGTCCTGTCGATGAGGTCAGCCGGCCTCGTTGGGCGGCCAGTTCTGCGTGTCGGTCTTGTCGGCGAACCGCAGGAACTCGGACAGCGCGCGCATCTCCTCGTCGCTGATCTCGAAATGCGGCATCTGGCGGCGGCCCTCGATCCCCGAGGGCTGCGCCTTCATCCAGCCATCCAGCATCTCGTAGGCCGTCTGCGGCTCGTCGAGCACGCCCCAGCGGGTCATCACGTTGCCGACCTCGGGCGCGAAATAGGCACCCTCGCCGTGCAGCGTGTGGCAGTTGATGCAGGAATGCTCTTCCCACACGTGCTTGCCCAGGCGAACCTCGTCGCTCAGGGGCATTCCGGCGGTGGCGGTCTTGACGATCTGGCGGTGGCTGTCCGCGGTCAGGGCCACAAACACGACGACGAAGAACAGCGATCCTCCGTAGAACACGTTCCTGGCCCGCGATTTGGTGAGAAATTCCGACATGTCCCGGTTCCGGCTCTTGTTGCGGCTACGGGCTGTCTACCGAGGGTGTCGCGGCGCGAGGTTGTGCAAACGCAAAGAACGCGGCGAAAGGCGCGTGCTGTCTGCGGACAAGGGGTCGTGCGCCGTTCGGCGGCGGCGGCCGCTGTCAGCGGTCGGCACTACAGGGGGCGCCTACGCCCCCGGCCCGCTCAGGACGACCAGCGCGTGCGGGTCGGTGACCACGATGTGCTTGCGCGTGGACTCGACGATGCCGTCCTTCTGCCACGCCGACAGCAGGCGGCTGACCGTGTGCAGCGTCGTCCCCGTCATGTCCGAGATGTTCTGCCGCGTCACCGGGAACGCGATCTCGATCCCCGCATCCGTCTTGCGCCCGCTCTGGTTGACCATGCGCAGCAGCGCGGCGGCGACCCGCTTCTCGACCGCCTGGGTCGCCAGCTCGGTCAGCGTCTCCTGGATCTGGCCCAGCCGCTGGCCCAGGGTCTTGTAGCTTTCCGTGGCGAAGCCGTCGTAGCGCGTCGTGAAGTCCGACCACAGGCGCACGGGCCAGGACAGGGCGATGGATTCGGCCGCGGCCACGGATGTGGCGGGGTAGGTGTCGCGCTGCAAGGCGGGCGCGATCCCGAACAGCTGACCCGGCGAGATGTGCAGCACGATGATCTGGTCCCCGCCCGGCGTCGTGCGGATCACCCGCAGGTAGCCGTCGAGCAGCAGGAAGAACCGGTCCGCATCGTCCCCCTCGCGGAAGATCGCCGTGCCCTCCTCGTGGCGGCGCGACACCGCGAGGTCGAGGATCTCGCGGATCTGCGCCCTGTCCAGCCGCGAGAAGGGCGGCAGGCCGCGCAGAAGGCTTTCGTCGAGCATGGCCAAGGTTCGGAACCGGAGTTTGTTTCGGAGCAACGTTCGGACCGGCTTCTACGGCAATTCTGCAGCGGACGAAACAGCCGCGACGATGCCCCCGGCCGCCGGGAACGGCCGTCCGGGGCGACGGACGCAGGACGACGATCGAGCAGGAGAGTTCCGATGAGCCAGGGCGACACCTATCAGGGTCCGGCGCTGTTTTCCTACGGCTTCCGGCCGTTCTTCCTGGCTGCCTTTCTAAGCGCGCTGGTCCTAGTCCCGCTCTGGTGGCTGATCTGGCGCGGGGACGTGGCGCTGGCCGGCCACTTCACGCCGGTCGACTGGCACGTCCACGAGATGGTCTTCGGCTACGGCGCGGCCGTCGTGGCGGGCTTCCTGTTCACGGCGGTGCCCAACTGGACGGGCCGGCGGCCGACGCGCGGCTGGCCGCTGATCGTGCTGCTGTCGATCTGGATGGCAGGGCGCCTTGCAGTCGCCGGCTTGACCGGCCTCGGGCCGCTCGCCGTGGCGTTCGTCGACCAAGCCTTCATGCTGGCCGTGGCGGTGATGATCGCGCACGAGATCGCGGCCGGACGGAACTGGCGCAACCTCATGGTTTTGATCCCGGTCTCGTTGCTGTGGCTGGCCAACGCCCTGTTCCACGCCGAGGCGCTGACGCAGGGCAGCGCCGACCTGTCCCGCAGGCTGGGCATCGCGCTGCTGGTCTTCCTGATCCTGCTGATCGGCGGCCGCATCCTGCCCGCCTTCACGCGCAACTGGCTGGTCAAGCGCGGCGCGACGCGCCTGCCGGCGACGTTCGACCGGCTCGACGGCCTGTGCCTGCTGTCCGGAGCCCTGGCGCTGATCCTGTGGGTCGTCCTGCCGGATCACCCCGCCACGGCGGGGTTCGCGGCCTTGGCGGCAATCCTACATCTGGTGCGCGTCTTGCGCTGGTGCGGCTGGGCGACGTGGCAATCCCCGCTGCTTCTGATGCTGCACATCGCTTACCTGACCGTGCCGCTGGGCTTCGCCGCGATCGCCGCTGCGCCCTTTGGCGTCGCGGGTCCGGCGGGTGCCGCGCACATCTTCGGGATCGGGTCCGTCGGCGGGATGACCGTGGCGGTGATGATGCGGGCGACGATGGGCCATACCGGTCGCGCGCTCGTCGCGGGCGCGCCGCTTATGGTGTCCTTCCTGCTGATCGTCGGAGCGGCGGCGGCGCGGGTGGTCGGTCCGGGTTTTGCCCCGACGAATGTCGACGGCGTGAGCCTCTCCGCCCTCCTCTGGACCTGCGCCTTCGCGATTCTCGTCTGGCGCATCGGGCCGTGGCTTGCGCGACCCGGCCTGCAAAGCGGCGCGTCGGCCACGGTGTCGCGATAGCTCCAGTGCGTTGCCGGCACGAGAATGCTGCTCGGGCGCATCGGCTGGCGACGCTGCAGGCCCGCGCCTGCCGGTGGCTTCGCGCCCCGGCGGATCCTCATCGCATCGGCCGAGGAATTCCGACGAATCTTATCAGCTATTGCCCTTCGTCGGAAAACCTGCTTCGAGTCGGCGTTGAGACACATGCGCCAGCCAATTCCCGTCAGCCACGCATCGTCGACTTCGTGACAAGCACCGAACGGGAACCGGACATGACCACCTTCAGAACTCTCGCCATTGCAGCGGCGGCCTGTAACGCACTCGCCGCACCCGCGCTCGCTCAGGAGGAACTGGGCGCCCGCCTTTCGATCGAGCTGAACGCGGCGGAAACCGAGGGCGAGGCCTGCAAGATGTCCTTCGTCGTCATCAACGGCCACGACAGCGACATCGCGAAGGCGGTTTTCGAGACCGTTCTTTTCAACGCCGGGGGCCAGGTCGACCGGCTGACCCTGTTCGATTTCGGCGCGCTGCCCGCAGGCCGGACGCGCGTGCGGCAATTCGTGATCCCGGCCACGCCCTGCGACGGGCTTGGCCGCGTGCTGTTCAACGGCGCCGATACCTGCGAGGTCGAGGCGCTTGCCCCCGGCGCCTGCGAGGCCGACCTGCGGCTTGAAAGCCGAACCAGTATCGACGTGGTCGGATGATGAACCTGTCCGACGCATTCCAGCGGATCGCCGATCTCGGCGGTCCTGTCGTCCTGCTGCTGATCGCCGTGTCGGTGGTGACGCTGGCGGTCGTACTTTACAAGCTGTGGCAGTTCAAAAGCGCCGGCGTCGGCCGGCACAAAGCGCTGTCCGACGCTGTCGCCGCATGGGACTGCGGCGACAGGACCGGGGCCCGCGCCGCGCTCGCGCGGTCGACGAGCTACCTTGCCCCGGTTGTCGACATGGCGCTGAGCGCGGGACCCGGCGCCGCGACACGCCTCGAGGCCGAGGCCGAGACGCGCTTCGCGCGGCTCGAGCGGGGGCTGCGTTTTCTCGACACGGTCGCGCAGCTGGCGCCGCTGCTGGGCCTGTTCGGCACCGTTCTCGGCATGATCGAGGCCTTTCAGGCGCTGCAGGACGCCGGGGCTCAGGTCGACCCCTCTATCCTTGCCGGCGGGATCTGGGTGGCGCTGCTGACCACGGCGGTGGGTCTCGTCGTCGCGATGCCGACCGCGATCGCGCTCAGCTGGTTCGAGGCCCGCATGGACGTCGAGCGCGTCACCGCGGCCCGCGCCATTCATACCATCCTGATGCCGCAGGGCGCGGGCGCGGCCCGTGAACCCGGCGTCGCTCCGGCCCGTGCGTAGGGCGCGGGCGCGGCGGCGGCTGTCTATGACGTCGCTGATCGACGTCATCTTCCTGCTGTTGCTGTTCTTCATGCTGACCTCGACCTTCTCGAAGTTCTCCGAAGTTGAAATCGCCGCCGCGGCGCGCGGCACAGGCGACGCGGCGGACCGCCCGCCGCTGTTTCTCCAACTGGGCTCCGACGAGATCCGGTTGAACGGCGAAACCGTTGCGCTGGACACGCTGCCCGTCGCCCTTGCCGCCGAGACAGCGGACGCTCCGCGAGTGCTGCTCGTCGCGCTGCGCACCGGCGTGACGGCGCAGCGGCTGACCGATCTGCTCGTAGCCCTTCGCACGATCGACAACCTCACGCCGACCGTAATGGCAAGCTCATGAAGGCAAGGCCGACACGCACAACGCGTGAACCGACGATCGCGCTGATCAACATCGTGTTCCTGATGCTGGTCTTCTTCATGGTGGCGGGCACGCTCGCGCCGCCGCTTGACGGCGAGCTGAAACTGGTCGCAACGCGCGATCTGGAAGGCCGGGCGCCGCCCGACGTGCTGGTGATTCACGCCGACGGTAGGCTGAGCTATCGCGGCGCCCCCGTGGCGGCGCCCGCCGACTACCTGGCGCTGGCCGAAGCTGAGGCGACTTCGGGCGAGTACGGCCCGACTCTGCGGATCGTTCCCGACCGCGATCTCGACGCCTCGGACTTGGTGCGCATCGCAGGCGCGCTGCGCGCAGCCGGGGCCGGCCGCGTGCTCGTGGTGACTGAACGAGGGCTGGATTGAGTCAACGCGGAGTGGCATTTTCAACGGCGCGCGGCAACGCGACCTCGCGCGGCCGTGCGTCCGCAGGCATCGCCGAGAGTACCGGTGCCGGCGCTCTGTACGGCGCGGCTGCTCAGGTAATTCGGGCGGTACCACCATTCCGGTAACTGCCACAGGGCGCACGCGCGCCTGGACGATCTGGATCGAATTCCGCTGATCGGTGCCGGCGGCACACCCACCTGGTTTCAGCCGCGTTGCCCGGAACCCTTCTCCCAAACCTGCCGAACGGCGAGCGGGATGGCCGCCGGCCCCAAGACCGCGCGCCGGCGATCAGGCGCAGCTCGGGCGAGGTCCGACGGTCAGTGCGGCGGTCCTTCAGTCAATGGGGCGGGCAGCGCGGCGCCGCCGCAATTCGTAGAACAGTGCGACAAGCGCTGCGACGGCCGCCAGCGCAAGCACGCCCGAGGCGGCGTCGATTTCGGGAACCGAGGCCACTTCGCTACCGCCGTTGCCGCTGCCATGGCCGCCACCCCGGCCCCACCACCATCCATAGCCGCCGCCATTGCCGTGCCGGCCCTGCGCCAAAGCGCTGCCAGCCGACATGGCATAAACGGAGATCATTGTTGTAAAGCCCAGGAAATATCTGGTCATCGTCCACTCCTCTTTACGCAAAACAAAATCCACCACCCCCCCTGCGGAGTTTTTATACGATTCCCTCAAAATTTGGCAGCAGTTGGACAAAATTTTCGCTATTTTCGGAAGGAGTGCGAAACGTCCGGGGAGGGCGTGGCATGTATGGTGTCACGCAGTTTACACAGCCCAAGGCAATATCCGGTCCGAATCGCGCATGAACACTGATCTCACGACGAATCAAGGCGCCACCGGCGTAGCGCGCCTGACGGTGGTATGCGCGATTCTGGCGCTTGAGGCAGCCGCGATCGTAATCGCCTCCCAAGTCCTGCTCGACTTCGATTGCCGGCAGGTGGCGCTTTACGGCGCATGCCGCGCCCTGCGGCTGAGCCTTGTCCAGGCGCTGTGCCTGGCGGCGGGAGTGGTCCTCTACCTGACGGCGAGAGCCTCCGCCCGCGTCAACCTGATCCGTATCGCCAGGCCGCGGGCGGAGGCGGCGATCTGGTCGGGGCTGCACGTCCTGGGAGTGGTCTGCCTTTTCCTGCCCTTGGCAATCCTGCCTGCCCCGGCCTTCGCGGAAAGGTTCGCGGCGCTGCTTCCGGTAGTGGCGGCCGGCGCGACACTGGCCGTGTTCGGCGCGCTTTTCTGGCTGGCCCCGCCCGCGCCGCTGTGGCGCTGGCTACGCGCGCAAGGCTGGGTGCTGCCGGTTTTGATCGGCATCGCCGTCCTGCTGCCGCCGCTGGCCGACCGCGCCGCGCGCCTTTGGGAATGGAGCCCGCTCGCCGAAAGCACCTTCGCGGCCGTCGCCTGGACGCTGTCATTCGCAACCGACGACCTGACGGTGAGGCCCGAAGAGGCGATCATCGGCGCTCGCGGCTTCCTCGTCGCCGTAGCCAGCCAGTGCTCGGGGATCGAGGGCCTTGCACTGACCGCCGCGTTCCTCGCGCTCTACGCGGTGCTGTTCCGCGACACCCTGCGCCAGGCCCGGTTCTGGAGCGTGGTATTCCCCCTGGCGCTTGCGACGAGCTGGGCATTCAACGTCTTGCGCATCGCGGCGTTGATCCTGATCGGCGCCGCCGGCTCGCCTGACCTTGCGCTGAACGGCTTCCACAGCTTTGCGGGCTGGCTGTCCTTCACGGCACTGGTGCTGATCGTGCTTTCGATCGCGCACAACCTGCGCTGGCTGCAAAGAGATGCCGCGCCGCGCTCTGCCGCCATCGGCCCTCCCGACGCGGCCGAGCGCATCCTGCCCTTCGCGGTCTTCATGATCGCCAGCGTCGCCGTCAATGCCACGTTCATCGACCCCGCGGCGGGTTACCCGGTCATCGCCGCCGCTCTGGTCGGCGCGCTGTGGGTCGCGCGCGCGGCGTTGGTCCGGATCGAGTGGCGGCTCGACGCCGTGGCCCTCGCAGCCGGACTGGCGGTCGGGCTATGCTGGGTGGTGACCGCCCCGCCGCCCGCGGCCGATCCCTGGGCCGGAGCGCTGGGCCCGGTCGCGCTCGCGCTGTGGATCGTGATCCGGATGGCCGCGACGGTCGCGCTGGTCCCCGTGGTCGAGGAGATGTTCTTTCGCGGCTACGTCCAGGAACGCATCGATGACGGCCGCCTGTTTCGCCGCGTCCTGGCGGTCGCGGCATCGGTCGCGCCTTTTGCGGCGTTGCATGATCGCTGGGCCGTCGCCGCGGCGGCGGGACTGGTCTTCGCGTTCGTGTATATGCGGCAGCGCCGCCTGGCCGACGCGATAACCGCGCACGCGGTGGCCAACGCGGTGGTCGCGGGCGTGGCCTGGGCGCGCGGCGACTGGGGTCTCATCTGAGGCTGGACTGCGCTTGTTCCGCCGCGCGCGCCCGCCCTTCCTGGAGTGCGCGTGACTTCCGGACCGCGATCAAGTATCTGCCGCCGCATAGCTCATGTGACTCTGCGCGACGCGGCGCGTCAGGCGCCGACGCATGTCGGTCCGCCGCAGGATCGTTCCGTAGAGACGGCGCACCCGTTGCGGGAACCGCG
Organism: Citreimonas salinaria; assembly: GCF_900107235.1. GTDB lineage: Bacteria > Pseudomonadota > Alphaproteobacteria > Rhodobacterales > Rhodobacteraceae > Citreimonas > Citreimonas salinaria. The sequence goes on along the minus strand of NZ_FNPF01000018.1, from coordinate 71,780 downwards.
CCCGATGCATGATAATTCGTTCGGATGCGCAGAGGCGCGCAGTTGTGGGAGACATGAATTGTCACAGGAAAAAGAGACCCCCCAGACAGAGCCGGAGGGTGCCGCCGCAATCCCCGTTCCCGAAGGCGATACCGAGATCATCGAGACCGACTACGAGATCGGGCAGGACAATTACGCCAAGTCGTGGGAAGTCGAACTCGACATCCACCAGGTCGTCTTCACCGTCTCGGCGGTTGGGATCGTGGCCTTCACTTTCCTCACGATGGCTTACCAAAGCGCGCTCGAGCCGGCGTTCGTCGGTCTGCGCGACTGGCTGACCTATAACCTGAACTGGTTCTTCCTTCTGTCCGGCAACATCTTCGTGCTGTTGTGCCTGTTCCTGATCGTATCCCCGCTGGGCAAGGTGCGTCTTGGTGGTCCCGAGGCGTCGCCGGACTACGGGTACATGGGATGGTTCGCGATGCTGTTCGCCGCGGGCATGGGCATCGGCCTGATGTTCTACGGCGTGTCCGAACCGATGAGCCATTTCAGCACCGCGATGGGCGGTGTCACCGTGGGCGAGGACGGCATGCGCACCGACTGGGCCCCGCTGGGCGGCGCCGAGGGCAACACGCAGGAAGCGGTCCGGCTCGGCATGGCGGCCACGATCTTCCACTGGGGCCTCCACCCCTGGGCGATCTACGCCGTCGTCGCGCTGGCGCTGTCGCTGTTCGCCTACAACAAGGGTTTGCCACTGACGCTGCGCTCGTGCTTCTACCCGCTCTTCGGCGACCGCGTCTGGGGCTGGCCGGGCCACATCATCGACATTCTGGCGATCTTCTCGACCATCTTCGGCCTGGCGACGTCGCTGGGGATCGGTGCGCAGCAGGCCGGGGCGGGTCTGAACTTCCTGTTCGGGCTGCCGACGACCAACCTGGCGCTGATCACCCTGATCATCGTCATCACCGCGATCGCGCTGGTCTCGGTGGTTGCTGGCCTCGATGCCGGGGTCAAGCGCCTGTCCGAGATCAACATCGTGCTGGCGGCGATCCTGCTGGTCTTCGTCATCGCCTTCGGACCGACGCTGGCCATCCTCGGCGGTTTCTTCACGAACCTGCTGGCCTACGGCGAATACCTGCCCGCGCTGTCGATGCCGTTCGGGCGCGAGGACGCCAACTTCGCCTCGGGTTGGACGGCGTTCTACTGGGCCTGGTGGATCAGCTGGTCGCCCTTCGTGGGCATGTTCATCGCCCGCGTCAGCCGCGGCCGGACAGTGCGCGAGTTCCTGATCGCGGTTCTGATCGTGCCCACCGTCCTGTCGGTGCTGTGGATGACCGCACTGGGCGGCACCGCCATCAGCCAGGTGGTGAACGAGGGCTTTACCCAGGTGCAGGACGCGGCGCTGGAGCTGAAGCTGTTCGAGATGCTCACGCAGCTGCCGCTGACCGGGATTACCTCGTTCGTGGGCATCATTCTTGTGGTGGTGTTCTTCGTGACCTCGTCGGATTCCGGCAGCCTCGTGATCGACACCATCGCGGCCGGCGGCAAGGTCAACGCGCCGACGCCGCAGCGGGTGTTCTGGGCCTCGTTCGAGGGGCTTGTCGCCATCGCCCTGCTGCTGGGCGGCGGCTTGGCGGCACTGCAGGCGATGGCGGTCTCGACCGGCCTGCCGTTCACGATCGTCTTGCTGGGCGCGTGCTACGCCATCGTCCGCGGCCTGATGAGCGAGCCGCGCTGAACGCCGGCACCGGGGCGGGCTGCGCTGCCCGCCCCGGTGCGTCACCAGGCAAAGAGCCTTCCCCGAAGCCGACACCCTTTCGTGTTCAGCGGCGCGTCGGCCGCCCCCGCAAGCGAGCGTCCTGCATGAGTGACTTCAAGCGCAGCGTAAGGCTACTCTATACAGGTCAGAGCCCGCGCGCCCGAAATTTCCGGTACGGGCTGATCGCCTTCGACTCGCTGACCATCATCTACTTCATCGTTACCGCGGCGATCCCCGCCACATCGGCCACCATCGCTCTGAACACGCTTTTCGGCGTGTTGATACTGCTGGACCTATGCGCGCGGTTCTGGATTTCGGACAACCCGCGCCGCGAATGCCTGCAGATCTACACACTGGCCGACCTGGTCGTCGTAGCCTCGCTGCTGCTTGCGCCGCTGTTTTCGGTCAACTTGGGATTCCTGCGCGTGCTGCGCGGCCTGCGGCTGATCCACGCCTACCACCTTCTGCGCGACCTCCGACGCGAAAGTCCGTTCTTCCGCCGCCACGAAGATGCGATCCTGGCCGCGGTCAACCTGTTCGTCTTCATCTTCGTCACCTCGTCGCTGGTCTTCGTCGTGGGTTTCGACGAGCAGAGCGGCGTTGCGGGCTACGTCGACGCGATCTACTTCACCGTCGCCACGCTGACGACGACCGGCTTCGGCGACATCACGATGACGACCGCAGGCGGCAAGCTGCTGTCGGTGTTCATCATGGTGGTTGGCGTGGCGCTTTTCCTGCAGCTGGCACGGGCTGTTTTCCAGCCCTCCAAGGTAAGATATAAGTGTCCCCGGTGTGGCCTGAACCGGCACGATCCAGACGCAGTCCATTGCAAGCATTGCGGCAAGACGCTGAAGATCGAGACCGAAGGCATTTCCGGCGCCTGAGCGCGCATTCACGGGCGCAGCCCCGCAACAGCGGCCGCAAGGCCCCCCGCCGCTTACGGGCCGGGCAATCAGGATCCGACATGTCCGAAAAAGCCGATCTCGACCAGGACGAGGAAAAGCAGGTGGACGCCTATGAAAGCGTCCCGACCTCGGTCATCTTCGAAGCGGTCCGCCGCGCGGGCGACCACGAACTGTCCCGTCCGGCCAGCGCGCTATGGTGGTCGGGCGTCGCGGCCGGGCTCGCGATCAGCACCTCGGTGCTCTGCAAGGGCTTTCTCGCCTCGATCCTGCCGCATGCGGACTGGGCGGCGGGCATCTCGAACCTTGGCTACACGGTGGGCTTCCTGATCGTGATCCTCGGCCGGATGCAGCTGTTCACCGAAAACACGATCACGCCGATCCTGCCGCTGTTCCTCGCGCCCACGCGCGCCAACTTCACCCAGACCGCGCGGCTGTGGGGCCTCGTGTTCGCCGCCAACCTCGTGGGCTGCGCCGCCGGCGCGCTGGTGCTCGTCCATGGCAATATTCTGCCCGGTGCCCGCTTTGCCGGCATCCTCGACGTCTCGCGCCATTACGCCGAGGCGACGCCGTTCCAGCATTTCGCCTGGGGCATTCCGGCGGGTTTCCTCATCGCCGCGCTGGTCTGGATCCTGCCGCGCATGGAGAGCGCCGGCGAGGTGCTGATGATCGTGATCGTGACCTACGTGATCGGCCTCGGCGGGATGTCCCACGTCGTCGCGGGCTCGACCGAGCTGTTCATCCTCGTCGCGAGGGGCGAACTTGGAATCGTCGCGGCTGTGTTCGGCGGCATTCTTCCCGCCTTCGCGGGCAACGTTCTGGGCGGGACCGGCATCTTCGCGGCGCTGACCTATGCGCAGGTCCGCGAGGAAATCTGACGCGGCTCGCACCTGCCGGCCAGTCGGTCATGGCCAAGCCTCACCACCTTGTGCGCGGCCTTCCGCCGGCCCCTCTGGCGCGGCGACCGCGCGCCGGTGTAGAAAGCCGGCGCGGAGCGCGGCCGCCTCGTCGACCTATGACAACCGGCGCCGCCGCCCGCACCTGCAAGGACCCGACGGAATGGCTGCTTTTCAGTTTCCCACGATCCCGACACGGCGGCGCGTGTCGTCGCGGCTTGCGGCGCAGACGGGCCGCGCGGCGGCACTCGCGCTTCTGGCGGCGGCCGTTCTGGCCTTCACCCCTGCCCCGGCCCGGGCGCACCCGCACGTCTTCATAGACGGCGGCGTGGATTTCGTGTTCCGGGACGGAACGGCGCTGGACGCGCTGCGGGTCACCTGGCGCTACGACGAATTCGAGACGCTCTACACGCTGTCCTCCTTCGGGCTTGCCCTGAACACCGAAGGCGATCTGGACGAGGCAGACCGGCAGACCTTGATCCGGCTGCTCAGCGACTGGCCGGAAGATTTCGACGGCTCGGCACATCTGTCCATCGAGGGAGAGGCCATCGAGCTCGAGTGGCCGACCGAGTTGGACGCGCGGATGGTGGATGGCCGGCTCGAGATGACGTTCATCCGGAAGCTGCCGGCGCCGGTTTCGCTGGACGGTCAGGACGCGGAGGTCGCATTCTACGAATCCACCTACTTCTTCGCCTTCACCGTGGCCGATGAGCCCCAGCTTCTCGATGCCCCGGCGCAATGCGCCGCCACCGTCATCCCCTTCGACCCCGACGGCCAGACCGATGCGCTGCGCTCCGCGTTGGCCAAGCTCGGGCGTGAAGAAACGCCGGAGATGAAGAACGTCGGCGCGCTGTTCGCGGACCGGATCGCGGTGACATGCGACTAGTCCTGATCGCGCTGACAGTCGCGCTTGGCGCTGCCGGGCTGAGCCTTGCCGTGGACACCTCCGAGGTCGGGCAGTGGGCCGTGGAGCAGCAGCGCGCGTTCCAGAACGTGATCGCCGGGGCGCTGCGAGCCCTGCGCACCGGCGCGCCCGAGGCGTTGGCTACGCTGCTTGGCGCATCCGCGGCCTACGGGTTCGTCCACGCAGTGGGGCCCGGGCACGGTAAGTACTTGGTCGGGGGTGTCGGCCTTGGCACGGCGGTTCCGGCGCTGCGCCTGGTGGTCCTCGCTCTGGCGGCCAGCCTGGCGCAGGCGCTCTGGGCAATTGTGCTGGTCTATGGCGGTTTCTTCGCCCTCGAGGTTTCGGCGCGGCAACTGACGGCGCTGGCCGAGGATTGGCTGGCGCCGGCCAGCTACCTCGCGATCTCGGCCATCGGCGCGGTTCTGGCGCTGCGCGGAGCACGGGCGCTGGCGCGCGGTTTCTCGCCTGCGCGGACGGCCGCGGCGGGGCACGCGCATCACGATTGCGGCCACGCGCACGGACCCTCGGTGGACGAGGCCCGGCAGGCGACCGGCCTGCGCGAGGCGGCGGCGCTGGTTCTTGGCATCGCGGTCCGTCCGTGCACAGGCGCAATTTTCCTGCTGGTGATCGCGTGGCAGATGGAGATCCGGGTCGCCGGAGCCGCGGCCGTTGTTACGATGGGATTGGGAACGGCGATGCTGACCAGCCTCGTCGCGGTGTCCAGCGTAGCCGCCCGGCGAATCGCCGTCGCCTCGACGGGAACGCGGGGCTCCGTCGCGCTTGCGGCCTCTTCGCTTCAGCTTCTGGCGGGGGCCTTGATTGTGTGGTTCGGCTTCGTTCTGCTTGCGGCCTCGCTGGCCTGATCGCCCGGCGCACCCCGGCCGGCGCTTGATGCGTGCCGCGGATTGCGGCAAGGCTTCGGCATGATGCCGAAAGCAAAACGCCCCGTCGGACCACGCCCGCGCCTCAGCGCGGCCCGTGCGATCGTCGTGGCCTTCGGTCTGCCGGCGGTCGCGGCGGCAGAGCAGGTCACCGTCTTCGCCGCGGCCAGTCTGGCCGACGCCTTGGCCGAGATCGAGACCGCCTTCGAAGACGCCACCGGCCATGACCTCGTCGTGTCTCTTGCCGGGTCGTCGGCGCTGGCACGGCAGATCCGGCAGCGCGCGCCGGCGGACATCTTCATCTCGGCCAGCACCGACTGGATGGACGCAATCGAAGCCGACGGACTGATCGAGCCGGGGACGCGGTTCGACCTGCTGGGCAATTCGCTGGTCCTGATCGCCTTCGATCCGGACGCCGCGCCGGTCGAGATCGAGCCTGGCGTCGACCTGTCCGGTATCCTGGGCGATGGTAGGCTGGCCATGGCTCTGGTCGACGCCGTGCCTGCCGGCATCTACGGCAAGCTCGCGCTGCAAGAGCTCGGGATGTGGGACGACGTGGCGGACCGTGTGGCGCAGGCCAACAACGTGCGCGGCGCGCTCGCGCTCGTCGCGCGGGGAGAGGCGCCGTTCGGCATCGTCTACGCCTCGGATGCGCTGGCCGAACCCGCCGTGACGGTGGTGGGCGCTTTCCCCGCTGCGACGCACCCGCCCATCGTCTACCCGGTCGCAGACCTTTCGACGCGTGACGTCCCGGCCGAGGCGGATTTCCTCGCCTTTCTTCGCGGCCCGGCGGCGCGCGAGGTTTTCGCGCGGCAGGGCTTCGCCGTGCTGACTGAATAGGCGATGCTGGACTGGCTGAGCCCGGCGGAATGGGAAGCGGTGCGCCTGTCGCTGCGGGTGGCGTTCTGGGCCACGCTGTTCAGCCTGCCGCTGGGGATCTTCGTGGCCTACGCGCTGGCGCGCTGGCGGTTTGCTGGCCGCGAGTTGCTGAACGTCACGGTCCACCTGCCGCTGATCATGCCCCCGGTGGTCACGGGTTACCTGCTGCTTGTGGCCTTCGGGGCGCGCGGCCCGGTGGGCGGGTTCCTCGAAAGCTGGTTTGGGATCAGCTTCGCCTTCCGCTGGACCGGGGCGGCGCTGGCTTCGGGCGTGATGGCGTTCCCCTTCATGGTCCGCGCGGTGCGCCTGTCGCTCGAAGCCGTGGACCCGAGGCTGGAACAGGCCGCGGCGACGCTCGGCGCCTCGCGCATCTGGGTATTCCTGACCGTGACCCTGCCGCTGATCCTGCCGGGCATCATCGCGGGCACCGTGCTGACCTTCGCCAAGGGCATGGGAGAGTTCGGCGCGACGATCACCTTCGTGTCGAACATCCCCGGCCAGACCCAGACCATCCCGCTGGCGATCAACCTGCTGCTGGAAACCCCGGGCGGCGAGGCGCGGGCCGCACGGCTGGCGGCGCTGTCGATCGCGATCGCCGCGGCCGCGCTGGTGCTGTCGGAACTGATCGCGCGCCGGGTGGCGGCGCGGATGGGACGGGCGTGACGCTTTCGGTCCGCCTCCGGCACCGACTGGGCGCCTTCGCGCTGGATGCCGAGTTCATGGCGCCGCCGGGGCTGACGGTGCTGTTCGGCCGCTCGGGGTCGGGCAAGACCACCATAGTGAACGCCGTGGCGGGCCTGCTGATGCCCGACGAGGGGCGGATCGTGGCCGGCGACCGGACGCTGCTGGACACCAAGCGTGGCATCCGCCTGAAGTCGCATCGCCGCCGGCTGGGCTACATCTTTCAGGAGGGACGGCTGTTTCCGCACCTGACCGTGCGGCAGAACCTGGCCTACGGCGCCTGGTTCGCGCCCCGGCACGCCCCCCGCGAGAACCGTGACCGGGTGGTGGAGCTCCTGGGCATCGGGTCGCTTCTCGACCGGCGGCCCGGTGCCTTGTCGGGCGGCGAGAAGCAGCGCGTGGCGATCGGGCGGGCGCTGCTGTCGGCGCCGCGCCTTATCCTCGCGGACGAACCACTGGCCGCGCTGGACGAGGCGCGCAAGGCCGAGATCCTGCCCTATTTCGAGCGTCTGCGCGACGAGGTCAGCATCCCGATCCTCTATGTCAGCCATTCCGCCACCGAGGTCGCGCGGCTGGCCACCACGATCGTCGCGCTGGATGCGGGCCGCGTGGTGGCGCAGGGGCCGGCGGCCGAGATGCTGGCGGATCCGGCCGTGCTGCCGACCGGCGCGCGCGAGGCGGGGGCCGTGGTGCAGGCCCGCGTGGCGCACCATCACGCCGACGGGCTGACCGAACTGGACGCGGGCGGCACGCCGCTGTTCCTGCCGCGGGTCGGGGCACCGCCGGGCGACACGCTGCGGGTGCGGATCTCGGCGCATGACGTGATCCTGGCGCGGCAGCGGCCCGACGGGCTGTCGGCGCTGAACATCCTTCCGGGCGTCGTGCAGGAGCTGCGCCCGGGCGCGGGGCCGGGCACGATCGTCGCGCTGGAAACCCCCGCCGGGCGGCTGCTGGCGCGGATCACCCGCCGCTCGGCCGAGGCGCTGCGGCTGGAACCCGGCTCGCAGGTCCATGCCATCATCAAGACCGTTTCGGTCGCGCCGCTGGACATCGGGGGCGGCGGAGCGGGGGTGGAGGCAGCCGGACCCAACGGGATGTCCCACGATGGGACATCCGTCCGCCCACGGTAAATCAACGGGTTACGGAGACGGATTCACGAACCGTTAAGAAACGGTCCCGCACCCACCCCGCGCGGGGCCGCGCCAAACCAACCGCCTTCAGCTGGCCAGGCTGTAGCGGGACACGGGGGTAGAGGCGCCCGTCACCGCGGTCTCGATCGCGTGCGCGACGAGGCGGGCGGCACGGCGGTCGGACAGTCGAAGAACCGCCCCATCGAAGGTCCCGGCGCCCGGATAGCGTTCGAGCGCGGCGCCGGCGGCCGCGACGAGATCGGACCCGGGCGCCGCGCCGAGCTGCGCGAGATCGACCGCGCCGTCGCACATCAGGCGTTCCACCACCGTCGCCAGGACACGGTCGCGGTCGGTCAGGACGACGCCGCGAGCGGCCGCGATGCCACCGGCGCCCACGCTGCGTTGCCAGGCTTCGGTGGACGCGGGGTTCTGCACGTAGCCCTGGACGAAGCGCGAGATCGCCGAGGGGCCGAAACCGACCAGCGTTTCCGCCCCGTCGAGGGTGTAGCCCTGGAAAGCGCGCCGCAGCACGCCGCTCCGCGCGGCCTGCGCCAGCGCGTCGTGCGGGCGCGCGAAATGATCGATTCCGACCGCGACGTAGCCCGCGTCGATCAGACGGGCCCGGCCCAGTTCCGCCAGCGCGAGGCGCGCTTCGGGCGAGGGCAGCGCGTCTTCGGGGATCAGCCTCTGGCGGCGGGCGATCCAGGGCACGTGGGCATAGCCGTAAAGCGCGATGCGGTTGGGCGACAGGGCCAGCACACTCTCGATCGTGCGGCCCAGGCGCGCGGGGTCCTGGTGCGGCAGCCCGTAGAGCAGGTCGATGTTCACGCTGCCGATGCCGCGCCGCCGAAGCGCGTGGACCGTGTCGCGCGTCGCCGCCACCGATTGCGTCCGGCCGATCGCGGCCTGAACCTGCGGGTCGAAGTCCTGCACGCCGACCGAGGCGCGGCTCAGCCCAAGGGCCACCAGCGCGTCGATGCGCGCCTCGTCGCAATCGGTGGGGTCGATCTCGGCGCTGATCTCGGCGCCGCCGATGTCGAAGGCGCCCGCGATCAGCCCGCCCAGGCGGTCGATCCGGTCGGGCGACAGCAGCGTCGGCGTCCCGCCCCCCAGATTCACCCCCGAGACGAGGACCGATTCCGGCATGACGCGCCGCGTCAGCGCGATTTCCTGCGCGAGGTGCTCGAGGTAGCGGTCCAGCGGCGCATCGCTGCGCGTCCCCTGCGTGCGGCAGGCGCAGAACCAGCACAACCGTCGGCAGAAGGGCACATGGACGTAAAGCGAGACCGCGCTGCCCGGCGCGACCGCGCCCAGCCACGCGGTCTTTTCGGTGGCGCCGACCGCGTCGGTGAAGCGGTCGGCGGGCGGATAGCTGGTGTAGCGGGGTACGCGGGCGGTCAGCAGCGCCTGGCGGAGGGGATCGTGGTTCATTCCGCGAAAGTCGCGTAACCCCACGTCGTGCACATTGATCCGGATCAAATGGAGCGGTAAATAAAGGCCATGTCAAAGCTGACCCCCGTGGTGCCCTGCGCCTCCTGTCCGATCCGCCACAGCGCGGTCTGCGCCGAATGCGACAGCGACGAACTCGAGATGCTGTCGTCGATCAAGTCCTATCGCACGATTCCCGCCGGCGCGCCGCTGGCGTCCGCCGGCGAGTCGCTGACGCATTTTTCGTCCATCGTGACGGGCTGTGCGACGATGTCGCGCACGCTGGAGGACGGGCGGCGGCAGACCGTCGGGCTGCTTCTGCCGTCGGATTACATCGGCCGCCCCGGCCGCGCGCGCGCGGCCTTCGACGTCGAGGCGCTGAGCGAGGTGACCCTGTGCCGGTTCGAGCGGCGCGCCTTCGAGGACCTGCTGCGCAAGACGCCGCACGTGGCCAGCCGCCTGCTGAAGATGACGCTGGACGAGCTGGACGCCGCGCGCGACTGGGCCGTGGTGCTGGGCCGGATGACCGCGCGCGAGAAGGTGGCGACCTTCCTGATCAGCCTGGCGCGGCGCCAGGCCGCCGCTGGCGACGCGCTGGCCGGCGCGGTGACGATGCGCCTGCCGCTGTCACGCGAGGCGATCGCCGACCACCTGGGCCTGACGATCGAGACCACCAGCCGGCAGATGACCGCCCTGCGCAAGGACGGCCTGATCGAGATGACGTCCAACCGCGACATCCGCATCCCCGACTTCGGCGCGCTGGCGCTGGAAGCCGGGGATGACGGCGATGGCGGCCTGATCGTCTGACCCTCAGCGGGCGACCAGCAGGGGCACGGCCGTGTCGCGCAGCATGGTGCGGCTGACGCCGCCCAGGATCATGTCGCGCAACCGGCGGTGGCCGTAGGCACCCATGACGACCAGCTGCGCGTCGACGTCGCGCGCATGGGCCGCCAAGGCTTTCGGGATTCCGCGCCCGCTGCTGGCCACGGCGGTGACGGGCGCCGTGATCCCGGCGCGGTCCAGCATCACCGCCAGGTCGTGGCCCGAGGTGTCGCGCTCGGGGTCGACGGTGACGATGCCGACGCTGCCGGCGCGCGTCAGCAGCGGCAGGGCGGCGCGGGCGGCGGCCAGCGCCACGTCGCTTTCGTCCCAGGCTACCACGATCCGGTCGAAGCGCGGCTCGACCCCCTCGGGCACGACCAGCACCGGCACGCGGGTGTTGTGCAGCACCGTTTCCAGCATCTCCTGCGCGGCGGGGTCCTCGCCGGGCGCGGACAGCACGACCAGGTCCGAGTAGCGCTGGTCGGACGCGATCCGGCGCAACGTGTCGATGCTGCGGATGACATCGGTCCGCACCGACCAGCCGAAGGATTCCCCCGCCAGGCGTTGCCGCATCCGTTCCTCGGCGGCTTCCAGCGTTTCCATCGCTTCGTGCACCATCGCCTCGTCGACCACGCCCACTTCGGGGGCGAACATGATCCCCGGCTCGATCCGGCACTGGGCCGTGCAGGTCACGTCCAGGTGGGCCGACCAGAGCCGGGCGCACGCGATCGCGGCCTCCACGGCATCGGGGCTGCCATCCATCGAGATCGTGGAAAGCGTTCTGTAGGACATTGCGGTCTCCTTGGGTGCGCAAGCTTGGCCCGACTCTGCGTCCGCGCGGGTCGCTCCGCCTTGATCGGGATCAAATGCCCCGAGCGGACGGCATCGAGGCCGCGCGGGCCGGTCCCGCCACGATCCCCGCGCCGGTTGATCCATGTCAAGGCCGCGCCGCCCGCCGCGTGGGATGGGGTCGGCGCCTTTGCCGTCCGGAGGCTGGATTCGCAGGAGATGTCATGGAGTACCTGAAGCTCGCCGTTCTGGCGCTGATCGCGCTGTTCGCCGCCATCGCGGCGGATTGGGGGCGCGACCTGGCCTATTCGACCCACGCGGTGATCGTCATGCTGATGGCTGGCGGCCTGTTCCTGTGGGAGGTCGGCCGCACGGGCGACGCCCGCCCCGTCCACGCCGAGACCGCCTACATGGACGGCCCGATCCGCGCCGGCGTCATCGCCACGGCCTTCTGGGGCATCGCCGGGTTCCTGGTGGGGACGTTCATCGCGTTCCAGCTGGCCTTTCCGGAGCTGAACTTCGATTGGTCCGAGGGCTTCGCGAACTTCGGCCGCCTGCGCCCGCTGCACACCAGCGCGGTGATCTTCGCCTTCGGCGGCAACGCGCTGATCGCCACGTCGTTCTACGTGGTCCAGCGCACCAGCGCCGCGCGGCTGTGGGGCGGCAACGCCGCGTGGTTCGTGTTCTGGGGCTATCAGCTGTTCATCGTGCTGGCGGCGACCGGCTACCTGCTGGGCTCGACCCAGTCCAAGGAATACGCCGAGCCCGAATGGTACGTCGACATCTGGCTGACCATCATCTGGCTGGTCTACCTGGCCGTCTTCATGGGCACGATCTTCAAGCGGCGCGAGCGGCACATCTACGTCGCCAACTGGTTCTACCTGGCGTTCATCGTGACCGTCGCCATGCTGCACGTGGTCAACAACCTGTCGATCCCGGTCAGCATCTGGGGCAGCAAGTCGGTGCAGGTCTTCGCCGGCGTGCAGGACGCGATGACCCAGTGGTGGTACGGCCACAACGCGGTCGGCTTCTTCCTGACGGCGGGTTTCCTGGGGATGATGTACTACTTCGTCCCCAAGCAGGCCGGGCGGCCGATCTACAGCTACAAGCTGTCGATCATCCACTTCTGGGCGCTGATCTTCCTGTATATCTGGGCCGGTCCGCACCACCTGCACTACACCGCCCTGCCCGAATGGGCGGCGACGCTGGGGATGGTGTTCTCGGTCATGCTGTGGATGCCCAGCTGGGGCGGCATGATCAACGGCCTGATGACGCTGGAAGGCGCGTGGGACAAGATCCGCACCGACCCGATCATCCGCATGTTCGTGGCCTCGCTCGCCTTCTACGGCATGTCGACCTTCGAAGGCCCGATGATGTCTATCCGGGCGGTCAACTCTCTGAGCCACTACACCGACTGGACCATCGGTCACGTGCATTCCGGTGCGCTGGGCTGGAACGGGCTGATCACCTTCGCCTGCCTCTACTTCCTGACGCCCAAGCTGTGGGGGCAGAAGCAGATGCACTCGATGGCGGCGATCAACCTGCACTTCTGGCTCGCGACGCTGGGAATCGTCCTCTACGCGGCCTCGATGTGGGTGACCGGCATCATGGAGGGCCTGATGTGGCGCGAGGTCGACGACAACGGCTTCCTGGTCAACTCGTTCGCCGACACCGTCGCCGCAAAGTTCCCGATGTACGTGGTCCGTGGCCTGGGCGGCGTCCTCTACCTGGCCGGCGCGCTGGTGATGGTCTGGAACATGTGGATGACCATCCGTGCGCCGCAATCCAGCGCCACAACCGCCACCGTTCCCGCGGAGTGAGAAGATGACAAGAGACAACGACAAGATCCCTCCGGCCGACAGGGACCCCAAGGTCACGCAGCTTGGCGGTGACGGCATCCCGAACGAATTGCCGCACCACACCAGGCTGATCGACAAGCACGGCGTGCTGGAGCGCAACGCGACGCTGCTTCTGGTCGCCTCGTTCCTGGTGGTCAGCATCGGCGGCATCGTCGAGATCGCGCCGCTGTTCTGGCTCGAGAACACGATCGAGGAAGTGGAGGGCATGCGCCCGTACTCGCCGCTGGAGCTGGCGGGCCGCGACATCTACGTGCGCGAGGGCTGCTATGTCTGCCACAGCCAGATGATCCGGCCGATGCGCGACGAGGTCGAGCGCTACGGGCATTACAGCCTTGCGGCGGAATCGATGTACGACCACCCGTTCCAGTGGGGGTCGAAGCGCACCGGGCCCGACCTGGCGCGCGTCGGCGGGCGGTATTCGGACGAATGGCACGTGGACCACTTCGCCGATCCGCAGACCGTTGTGCCCGAAAGCGTGATGCCGAAATACGACTACCTCGCGCGCGCGCGCATCGACGGCGAACACATCGACGAGCTGCTCGAGACGCACGCGATGGTCGGCGTTCCCTACACCGACGAGATGATCGCCAGCGCGAAGGCCGATTTCCGCGTCCAGGTCGATCCCTACGGCGACACCGCCGGCCTGCTGGAACGCTATCCCGGCGCGCAAGTGCGCAATTTCGACGGCGACCCGGCGCTGACCGAGATGGATGCCCTGATCGCCTACCTGCAAATGCTTGGCACGCTGGTCGATTTCTCGACCTTCGTGGCCGATGCCAGCCGCTGAGGAAGGCCGCGATGCAAGACACCTACACCATCCTGCGCGAATTCGCCGACAGCTGGGCGCTGCTGGCCCTGACGCTGATCTTCGTCTTCGTGTGCCTGTGGGCCTACCGCCCCGGCTCGCGCGCCCTGCACGACGACGCGGCGCGGGCGATCTTTCACGACGAGGCGCAGCCGGCCCGGATCGCGGGCACCGCCCGGCCCGGCGCCGAAAGCCCCCGCCGGCCCCTCCAGGAGAAGCAGCCATGACCAAGCGCCGCATCGACCCCGTCACCGGCACGGAAACCACCGGCCACCAGTGGGACGGCATCGAAGAACTGAACAACCCGCTGCCGCGCTGGTGGCTGTGGACCTTCTACGCGACGATCCTGTTCTCGGTGATCTACGTGATCCTCTACCCGGCCTGGCCGCTGGCCAGCCGCGCCACCGAGGGCGTGCTGGGCTGGACCGCCCGCAACGACGTGGCCCGCGAAATCGCCGAGGTGGATGCCAGCCAGGCCCAGATGCGCGAAGCCCTGGTCACCACCGACCTTTCGGCGCTGGACCGCAACGAGCCGCTGCTGGCCTTCGCCACGAACGCGGGGGCCGCGGTGTTCCGCACGCATTGCTCGCAATGCCACGGATCGGGCGCGGCGGGTGCGCCGGGCTATCCCAACCTGCTGGACGACGAATGGCTGTGGGGCGGCATGATCGAGGACATCGCCTACACCGTGCGCCACGGCATCCGGAACGAGGCCGACCCCGAGGCGCGCTGGTCGCAGATGCCCGGCTTCGGCGACATGCTGAGCCGCGACGAGATCGCCACGCTGGTGGCCCACGTGCAGGCGCTGCCCGGCGGGCAGGACCCGCTGGCCGGCCCCGGCGGCGCGCTGTTCGAGTCGAATTGCGCCGCCTGCCACGGCGCCGACGCGCGGGGCGAGCGCACGATGGGCGCGCCGAACCTGACCGACGCGATCTGGCTGTACGGCAATTCCGACGAGCAGCTGACGGACGTGATCGCCAACGGTCCGTTCGGCGTGATGCCCCCGTGGGGCGGCCGCCTGCGCGAGGCCGAGGTGCGCGCCGTCGCCGCCTATGTCCACGGGCTCGGCGGCGGCGAGGCACCGGTCGCCGACGGCACGGAATAGAGCCCGGAGCACCCCTGTTCGCACCCCACGCGACGGGCTCTGGCGGGGGCGGTCCTGGAGACGGGGCCGCCCTCGTTCCGTCTGATTTCCCCGCGCGCTTGATCCACGTCAAGGAGCGTCGATGCCTGCGGCGCGACAAGAGCCTCGCGAACAGGAAAGACCGAATCGATGACTGACCAGTCGACTGCGCTTTACGCCGCCCGCGTGCCGATTTTCCCGCGGCGCGTCTCGGGCCATTACCGGCGGCTGAAATGGGGCATCCTGATCGTCACGCTGGCGATCTACTACCTCACGCCGTGGATCCGCTGGGACCGCGGCCCGAACCTGCCCGACCAGGCGGTGCTGGTCGACCTGGCGAACCGGCGCTTCTACTTCTTCTGGATCGAGATCTGGCCGCACGAGTTCTACTTCGTCGCGGGCCTGCTGATCATGGCGGGGCTGGGGCTGTTCCTGTTCACCGCGGCGCTGGGCCGCGTCTGGTGCGGCTATGCCTGCCCGCAGACCGTATGGACCGACCTGTTCCTGGTGGTCGAGCGCTGGGTCCAGGGCGACCGCAACGCGCGGATGCGACTGCACCAGTCAGCCTGGAGCCTGCGCAAGTGGCGGCTGAAGCTGACCACCTGGGCCATCTGGCTGCTGATCGCGGTCGCCACGGGCGGGGCGTGGGTCTTCTACTTCACCGACGCGCCGACGCTGGCGCGCGACCTGGTGACCTTCGACGCGCCGCGGGTGGCCTACCTGACCATCGCGCTGCTGACCGCGACGACCTTCGTCTTCGGCGGCTTCATGCGCGAGCAGGTCTGCATCTACATGTGCCCCTGGCCGCGCATCCAGGCCGCGATGATGGACGAGGGCACGCTGACCGTGGCCTATCGCGACTGGCGCGGAGAGCCGCGGGGCAAGGGCCTCAAGCGGCGCGAGGCGGCGGAGTCGCTGCGCATCACCGGCCCGCAGGTCGGCGGCCGCGCGCCGCTGATCCCGATGCCGGGCGTCGCCAACACCACCACCGCGAAACGCCAGATTCCCGAGGGCGAGGATACCCGCCCGCCCGGCGACTGCATCGACTGCAACGCCTGCGTCAACGTCTGCCCGATGGGCATCGACATCCGCGACGGCCAGCAGATGGCCTGCATCACCTGCGCGCTGTGCATCGACGCCTGCGACCAGGTCATGGAGAAGACCGGCCGGCCGCGCGGGCTGATCGACTACGTGGCGCTGTCGGACGCGCCACGCGAGGCCGCGGGCGGCGAGCCGATCCCGGCCTGGCGCCACGCCGTCCGGCCGCGCAACATCGCCTATTTCGCGATCTGGTCGGCGGTCGGGCTCGCGCTGCTGTTCGCGCTGTTCATCCGGCCCGACATCGAGATGACCGTCGCGCCGATCCGCAACCCCACCTTCGTCACCCTGGCCGACGGCAGCGTGCGCAACGCCTACGACGTGCGGCTGCTGAACAAGCACGGCGACGACCGCGCCTTCCTGCTCGCGCCCTCGCTGGAGACCGACGCGCAGGCCGAGATGGAGATCGAGGGCCATCCCGGCCACGTCGTGCCCGTCCCCGCCGACACCCAGAGCCGCGTGCGCGTCTACCTGACCGCCGAGCCTGGCACCGACATGGCCACCGAGGCCGCGAGCAGGGTGCGGTTCTGGGTCCAGGACATGACCAGCGGCGAGCGCGCGCATGTCGACACCACCTTCAACGGAAGCGAAAATTGATGACCGAACTGACCGGACGCCATGTCGCCACGCTCTTCGTCGCTGGCTTCAGCATCATCATCGCCGTGAACGCGGCGCTGGCCGTCAACGCCGTGCGCAGCTTTCCCGGCCTCGAAGTGCCGAACTCCTACGTCGCCAGCCAGTCCTTCCAGGCGCGGCGCGAGGCGCAGCAGGCGCTGGGCTGGACCGCCGAGGCAAGCTACGATGCCGGCAGCCTGAGCGTGGCGCTGACCACCGCCGAAGGCCGCCCGGCGCCCGCGGTCGACCTCAGCGTGCATGTGGGCCGTCCGACCGAGGCGAAGGACGACCACGACCTGACGCTGGTGGACGGCGCGGCGCGCATCGACCTTGCGCCCGGATCGTGGCGGGTGGACATCGCCGCCACCGCGCCCGACGGCACGGCCTTCCAGAAGGCCATCGTCCTGACGGTCGCGCGATGAGCGCCGCCTGCCCTGCCTGCTCGGCGCTGCCGCCGCCCGAGGCGGTTTCGGACGGAAGGCCGACGCACCTGCTGCATCTGCCCGACATCCATTGCGGCGCCTGCATCACGTCGGTGGAATCCGCTCTGAACGCGGTGCCGGGGGTCGAGTCCGCCCGCGTGAACCTGACGCTGAAGCGTGTGGCGGTCACCGCGCCCGCGCTGGCCACGGCACCGCTGGTCGCGGCGCTGGCCGCGGTCGGCCACCGGGCCGAGCGGCTGGACCCCGGCCGGCTGGGTCCCCAGGATACCGTGTCGCGCGACCTGCTTACGCGGATCGGCGTGGCGGGCTTTGCCATGATGAACGTGATGCTGTTGTCGGTCGCGGTCTGGAGCGGCGCCACCGGCGTGACGGCGCAGGTGTTCCACCTAGTTTCCGCGAGCATCACGATCCCCGCGGTGGCCTTTGCCGGCCAGCCGTTCTTCCGCTCCGCCGCAGGGGTGCTGCGCAAGGGGCGGACCAACATGGACGTCCCGATCTCGATCGCGATCGTGCTGGCCACCACGGCCTCGATGGCCAGCGCGCTGGGCTTCAACCACCGCGCCGGCTGGTTCGACGCGGCGCTGGCGCTGACCTTCTTCCTGCTGATCGGCCGCTACCTGGAGCGGCGCGGCCGCGCCGCAGCGCGGTCCGCCGCGGCCGAGCTTGCCGCGCTCGAGGCGCCGCAGGCCCTGCGCCTCGACGGCGAGCGCGAGACCGTGGTGGCCGCCGAGGCGCTGGTGCCCGGCGACCTGATCCGCGTGCGCCCGGGCGACCGCCTGCCGGCCGACGGCACCATCGTGACGGGGCGTACCGATCTGGACCGCGCCGTGCTGACCGGCGAAAGCGCGCCGGAACCCGCCGGCCCCGGCGACGCGGTGACGGCGGGCGAGACCTCGCTGACCGGGCTGCTGACGGTGCGCGTCGACCGCGCCGGGCGCGACACGACGCTGGCGCGGATGGCCGAGATCGTGGCAACTGCCGAAACGCAGCGCAGCCGCTACACCGGCATCGCGGACCGCGCCGCGCGGCTTTACGCGCCGGTCGTGCACCTGCTTGGGGCCGCGACCTTCGTCGCGTGGCTGGCGATGACGGGCGACGGCTGGCTGTCGCTGGACATCGCGATCTCGGTCCTGGTCATCACCTGCCCCTGCGCGCTGGCGCTGGCGGTGCCCGCGGTCTCGACCGTGGCGACGGGGCGGCTGTTCCGGCAGGGGATCGTGGTGAAATCGCAGACCGCGCTGGAGCGGCTGTCCGAGGTCGACATGGTGGCGATCGACAAGACCGGCACGTTGACCAGCGGCACCCCGACGCTGGGCGCGGGCGTGCCCGACGACGCGCTGGCGATCGCGGCGGGTCTTGCGGCCGGGTCGTCGCACCCGGTTTCGCGCGCCATCGCGCGGGCCGCGTCGGCGCGCGGCATCGCGCCCGCCGCGGTCGACGCGCTGCGCGAATACAGCGGCGACGGCGTCGAAGGGCGCTGGAACGGCGAGGTTGTCCGGCTGGGGCGCTGTGCATGGCTGGACGCGTCCGGCGACGGCGCGACCTGCCTGCAGATCGGAGCGCAGCCGCCGGTCGTCCTTCCGATCGCAGAAAGCCTCGACCCGTCCGCGCCGGCGCTGGTGCGCGACATCCGCGCGACCGGGCGGGACGTGGCGCTGCTGTCGGGCGACACCTCGGCGGCCGTGCGGCGGGTGGCCGATGCGCTTGGCATCGCCTGCGCGATGAGCCGCCTGCGGCCTGCCGACAAGGTCGCGTGGGTCGAGCGCGAGGCGGACAAGGGGCACCGGGTGCTGATGGTCGGCGACGGGCTGAACGACACCGGCTGCCTCGCGGTGGCGCATGCCAGCATCGCGCCGGGCTCCGCGCTGGACGCGGCGCGCAACGCGGCCGACGTGGTCCTGCTGTCGAGCGGGCTGTCGGGCGCGGCGCTGGCGCTGGCCACTGCCGGCCGGGCCGTGGGCCGGATGCGCCAGAACATCAGCATCGCGATCGCCTACAACGCTCTGGCCGTGCCGCTGGCGATGATGGGCCACGTCACGCCGTTCTGGGCGGCGCTGGCGATGTCGGGCTCGTCGCTGGTGGTCACCCTCAACGCGGTAAGGCGCTACGCATGAACGTTCTGGTCATCCTCATACCCGTGTCGCTTCTGATGGGGCTGGCGGGGCTTGCCACCTTCGTCTGGACGATCCGGTCGGGACAATACGACGACCCGGCCGGCGACCAGGCCCGCGCGCTGTCGCCCGAGCACGACGACGCGCCCTGCCCGCCCGGGACGCGATCCTGAGGGCGCGCTACAGCGCGACGATGTGATTGTCCCAGGCGCAGTCGAGCCGCGCCAGCGGGGCCGGCCGTCCGCCCTCGACCGAGATCAGACCGCCCAGCCCGTCGCTGGCGAGATAGCCGGCGGCGTCCGGCGCCAGCCCGCAGACATCCGCGCGCGACACCACGCCCAGAAAGCGGCCCTGGTCCGAGAACCGGTGCAGCCGCCCGCCGCGCGGCGAGGTGATCGCCAGCTCGGCGCCCCCGCCGTCGAAGGCGACGCTGCCGGCATAGCCGTCCATCGCCAACTCGTCGGCCAGTGGCGCGGTGGCCAGCACGGGCGCCGCGCCGCGCCGGTGCAGACCCAGCAGCGGCATCGCGGCGCCCGTCTCTCCCTGCCACTGCATCGCGAAGCCGACCAGACCGTCCCCGCGCACCGCGAGGTGCCGGATCGAGTTCCGGTGCAGGTCGGGCGTCAGCTCGATCTGGTCGAGGATCGTGCCGTCGAGGTCGAGGTAGGCGAGGCCTGGCCGCATCGTGGGGATGTTGAGCTTGGTCCGGTCGGTCGGGTCGGTGGCGATCCCGCCATTGGCGACGACCAGCGTTCCGCCGTCCGGCATCAGCCGCAGGTCGTGCGGGCCGATGCCGCCGGTCGGCATTTCGCCTATGCGGGCATAGCCGGCCTCGGCGTCCCAGATCCCGATGACGCCCGCGCTGGTGTCGCCGGCCTGCTCGCTGGTGAACAGCCGCGTGCCCGAGCGGGCAAAGACGCCGTGGCCGTTGAAGTGCCGGTTGGCGGGCGGCGTCAGGCGGTGGAGCACCATGCCGCGCGCGCAGTCGATGACCAGCGCGAACGCGCCGGGCCGGCGCGCGAAGGCAACAGCCTCGGCCCGTGCCGGATGGCCGGCGCCGGCATGGCCGCGCGCGGGCAGCGGTACGCGGAAGGTGACGCCGCCCGAACCGTCGAGCCCGTAGAGCGCGAAGCCGCCGGCCGCGTCGCGCGCGGCGGCGATGTAGGACGGATCGCCCGCTTCGGCCCAGCCCAGCCGCGGCGCGGCCCCGACGGCCAGCAGCGAGGCGAGAAAGCCGCGGCGGGTGGTCATGATCAGTCTCCGTCCTGCGAGTTGAAGCCTGGCGCGATGCCGAGCGGCGCCCCGAGCTCGGCCCCGATGGCGTCGCGCAGGCCGCGCACGGCCTGTTGCAGCACCTCGGCGTGCAGGCGGGCCTGCGGGTCGGTCACGTCCTGGAAGGCGGGGTCGTCGACGGCCTGCGCGGCCGCGCGCACGCGCTCCATCGCGGCCGCGGTCTGCGGCAGATCGCCATCCGTCAGGCCCTCTGCCAGGGCGGCGGCGAGGTCATGCGCCGCCTCGGCCGCCAGGACGACGTTGCGCAGGCTGCGGGCCGAGCGGCGCGCCTCGGCCCGTGCGGGGCGGGGGCGGTCGAGCGTGCCCATCGGAGCGCCGAGCCGCTGGTCGGCGGTGAATTGGAGGCCGGAGAGGATCTGCGTGTAGAGCGCGCGGATCGCCTCGTCTTCCGTCAGGAAGGTGGCGTTGCCCGGCTCGCCCGCGCTGCGCAGCGTATCGGCGTAGTCCTGCGCCCAGACCGTGACGAGCGCGTCGGCCTGCCCGTCCAGATCACGCGCGACGGTGGTGACCAGGGCGCAGGTGTAGCTCTCAGCGTCGTAGCCGGCGAAGGCCTCGTCGTAGAGCAGCATTTCCAGCGCGAAGAGCCCGCGCGCGGCGATGGACACCTCGGCATAGGCCGCGGCGTCGCGGGCGACAGGATCCTGATCGGCGATCAGGCCCGACAGCGTGCGCGGCGTGAAACCGCGGGCGTCGGGCCAGAACGCGATCGACAGCGCGCCGGTCTCGGACGGGCCGAGCCGCAGGTCGGCGACGCGCATCCAGGCGTCGAACGCCGCCTGGAACGCGGGTTGCAGCGCCTCGGGGCGGCAATCCGCCTCCGCGTTCTGCGCAAGGGTTTCGGTCGCGGCCGCGAAGGCGGCCAGGCCGGGCAGGACGTGGCGGTCGATCGCCTCGTCGACGCCGGCGGCGGCGGGCGCCGCGAGGCACAGGGCAAGGGCGGCGGTGCGGAACGGTTTCATAGGCTCTCCAGGAAGCGGATCAGCGCGACGCGGTCCTCGGGCGGCATGGCGACCACAATGTCGCGGGCGGCCTGCGCCTCGCCGCCGTGCCACAGCACCGCCTCGAGCAGCGAGCGCGCGCGGCCGTCGTGCAGGAATTGCGTATGCCCCGAGACCGTTTTGGTCAGGCCGATCCCCCAGAGCGGCGCGGTGCGCCATTCCTGTCCGTCGGCGCGGCCCTCTGGCCGGTTGTCGGCCAGGCCCGGCCCCATGTCGTGCAGCAGCATGTCCGTGTAGGGCCAGATCAGCTGGAAGCTGGCCGGGTCCTCGCCCTCCAGCCGGTGCGTGACGTGGTTCGGCTGGTGGCAGGCGGCACAGCCGCTGTCGAAGAACACCTGGCGTCCGTGCAGAACCTGCGGGGCGTCCACGTCGCGGCGGGCGGGCACGGCAAGCGTGCGGCTGTAGAAGCTGACGAGGTCGAGCCCCACCTGATCGATCTCGAACCCGCCCTGTTCGGGATCTCCGCCGTGCAGAGCGGCGGTGCAGTCGGTCTGCAGATCGGTGCATTCGCCCGACCCGGCGGTGTGGAGCGGGTTCGAGATGCCGATATCGCCGGCGAAGGCGCTGGCCGTCTGTTCCAGCACCGTCGGGTTGCCCGCCTTGTGGCCGAAGCGGCCCAGCATGGGCGCGTCGTGCGCGTCGGACCAGACGATCTGGGGCTTACCCGAAATGCCGTCGCCGTCCGCATCGTCCGGATCAACGCGGGCCAGGATCTCCTCGGCCGGGATCGCCTCGAGCAGGCCCATGCCGATCATCTGGGGAGCTATGCGCGGGCTGAGCATCGCGCCCGGGTGCAGCGGGCCGTAGCCCAGGTCGGCCGCGGTATAGGTCGGTCGGCGCAGGGTCGCCGTCTCGCCGCCGGACAGGGGCACCTCGACCTCGTCGTAGTCGATCTGCAGGCGGTATTCGGGCGCTTGGCCCGGCAGGCTGAAATCCTGCAACTGGGTGCCGTAGGTCGGATCGGGCGCCGTGGCATGGGTGCCAGCGATGTAGCGCTGGATGTCGACCGGTTCCGGCGCGGGAATCGACACTCGCAGGAACATCGATACAGCGGTGTCGTCGGGGCCTTCGGGCGGATGGCCGCGCCCGTCCTTGAGGTGGCAGCGCTGGCAGGACCGCGCGTTGAACAGCGGCCCCAGCCCGTCCGAGGCCAGCGTCGAGGCCGGCGCCGAGACCCAGATCCGGCGGAACATCCCGTTGCCGACCTTGAAGTCGAGTTCCTGCGCGAAGTTGAGATTGGCCGCGGGCTGCGAGAAGGCGTCGGCCGTGTTCCGTGCCCGCACGGTCTGGGCGCCACCGGCGTTCTCCTCGAACGGCCAGGCGGTGTCGAATTCGGTGGGCAGCGCGGTGATCTTGGCGACCCGCCCGCGCTCGTCATCCGTGCGGGGGACCACGTTCAGGTGCACGTCGCTCAGGCTGTCGGAGGTCACCGGATCGGGTTGCGTGGCAAGGCCGAGGACCGGGACGACCAGCGCGGCGGCACAGGACAGCAGGGCGAAGAAGACGCGCATCATCGGAGATCCTTCAGCCGAGCCGAGGGCGCGGATCGACCGCGCCCCCGGACCGGGTGTCACTGGAAGACGGCAGACGGATCGTCAAGGCTGTCCGAGCCCTCGATCTCGATCCCGCCGAGGTCGAGCGCGGCGACGATCCGTTCGATCGTGCGGGTCTGCGCGATCAGCGAATCGACGCCGCCCATGATCAGCATCTCGCCGCCCTCGTTGCCGCGTGCGAGCATCTGGTCGTAGGCAAGGCCCGCCTCGGCGGCGGTCTTGATCCGGCCCAGCGCCGTCATCGTGTCGTCCAGCCGCGCCTGCATTTCGGCGTCGAGCGCCTGGTCGTTGGCCGCCACCAGGTCGCCCAGCCCCGGCCCGGAGACCAGCGAGCCGTCGATCCGGACGTAACCGCCCATGTAGACGTTCCGCACGCCCATGCCGTCGTAGTAGTGGCTGTTGTGGGTGTTGTCGGAGAAGCAGTCGTGCTCTTCCTCGGGATCGTTCAGCATCAGGCCCAGGCGCATCCGCTCGCCCGCCAATTCGCCGTAGGACAGCGACCCCATGCCGGTCAGCATGGCAGACAGGCCGGCCTTCTCGTCGGCCATGATCCCGGTGCGCGCCTCGCCGCCCTCGGCCCATTGCGCCGCCATCCATTCCAGGTCGGACACCAGCAGGTCGGTCGCGGCCTGCAGGTACTCGGCGCGGCGGTCGCAATTGCCGTTGGTGCAGTCGTCGCCCTGGGCGTAGTCGGTCCAGGGGCGGCTGCCGGCGCCGTCGCCATGCCCGTTGAGGTCCTGGCCCCAGAGCAGGAACTCGATCGCGTGGTAGCCGGTGGCGACGTTCGCCTCGATCCCGTCGACCTCGTGCAGTTCTTCCTCGAGCAGGGCCGGCGTGATCTCGGACGCGTCGATCGTCTGGCCCGACAGGCTGAACTCGGGGTTGGCGATCACGTTGAGCGCGGCCAGCTGGTTCTCGTCGGTGGGTCCGGCATAGTCGCCTTCGACGTAGTCGATCAGCCCCTCGTCCAGCGGCCAGGCGTTCACCTTGCCCTCCCAGTCGTCGACGATCGGGTTGCCGAACCGGTACACCTCGGTCTGCTGGTACGGAACGCGCGCCTCGAGCCAGGCGTCGCGCGCCGCCTGAAGCGTCCGGGCCGACGGCGTCGCGAGCAGCGCCGCCACGGCGTCCTGCAGGCGGCGCGCGGCGATGGCGCTGTCCTCGTATTTCGCGGCGGCAATGTCCGCGTAGGTTTCGAGCACCTCTGGCGTCGTCTGCGCCCCCGCCGCGCCGGCAAGCCCGGCGGTCATGGCCGTGGTGGCAAGTAGAGTGCGGATCATCATGTCGTTCCCTCGTCCGTTTGTGTGATGCGCATCACGCCGAGCCGGAATCGCACACGCCCGGGCGGTGCGCGCCGCGGCAGGCACGGGAAACTGGCGGGTGGCGAACCATTGGCTGTCCTCGCGCGCGGGCGTGCGACGCCGTGCCTTTAACTGACCGATTCAGTCAGAAAAGACAATGCCCGAGTATCCTGGGTATCGCGAAGGCGCCGGAGGCGTTCGGTCCCGGAGGACCCGCGTCACATCAGGAAGCCATCCAGGTCGTCGTCGGCCTCCTCGGCCACGGCCGAGGCGCCCATGGCGGCAGACGCACTGGCGGGATATAGCGCGCGGTGCACGCTGCGCTCCTCCTCCATCGTGTACAATGCCTCGACCCAGGACAGATCGACGCCGGCGTCGGCTTCGCCTAGGTTCAGCACCTGTTCCTGCTGCGCGGCGATCATTTCCAGCCGCGGTGCCTCTTGTGCGGCCGTCCTGAAGGCGGCGCTTGCGCTTTCGGCCGCGTGACGGATTTCGCTCGCCTGCCGGGACAGATCTAATTGCTGTCCCCCCAGCCTGTGCAGCATGTGCTTCTGGGTTTCGGCCATCGCCTTCGCTCCGGACTGGATGCGATCCAGGGTTTCAAGTTCCTCGCGCAGGCCGGCGCCCTTGAGATCGTCCGATACGCGGTGCACGCGCTGCAGCGCCTTGGCCAACCGCTCGGTCAGCGTGGTCGTGGCAAGCACCACTTGGTGGACGTTCTGCGAAAGAACATGAAGCGCCGAGCCCGAATCCCCCGCGCGGCTGGCCGAAATCGCCGCGTTACGGGCCGAGTTCTCGAGACTGCCGTTCAGATCGACCGAGGCCTCAAGGCCGGCTATCGCAGCGGCGATGTGCCCAAGCACGCCGTCGACAAGGGCAAGCGAGGCGTCGAGTCTGGACCGGCCCGCATCCGCGGCCTCCCGCATCAGGCCGTTGCCGCGATGCGCCGCCTGCAGCCATTGCGCCGACGGGCCGCCGTGCGCGGCACCGCCAGACAGGTCGCAGGCATCCACGCTGGCCGTCACCATCGACAGGGCCGCCTGCGCGTCCTGCGTTACCCTGACCAGCGCCTCGCCCATCGAGGCCAGCTGTGCCGCCGCGATTCGGCCCAAGGCGTGCCTTTCGGCCGCGTCCGTCGTCGCGTCGCGCGCCGCGATGATCGCGACCACGTGTTCGCGGCGCTGCGAGAACGCGTCGGGAAATTGCAGGCAGTCGATCAGTCGCGTCACCGCGCCGCCGATGTCCTCGGCCAACTGCCGGCTGTTGTCGCGGACCACCGCGATGTGTCGCGCGTGCCCTTCGGCCAGCGTACCGATCTCGGTGGCCGCGCCTTGCGCGGTTTGGACCAGTTCGCCGAACGTGGCTCCAAGCGACGACAGCTTGGCCGCGGCCTCGCCGCTGGCGATCCTGATCGCGGACGAGGCGTGGATGGCATCGCCCGAAATCTCGCGCAGTTCGACCGAGCGTTGTTCAAGCGTGCGGATGAAGGGGTCGAGGCGCGCGTTTTCGATGGTGTTCTCGGCGCAGACGATCTTGGTCAGGTAGGTCACCGAGCGCAGCTCGGTCGCGCGGTCGCGCAACTGACGCAGATCCGAGTCCATCTGCGCGAGCGTCTCGGAAAACGACGGCTCGGACAGCAGCCGCGCGGTCTCGCCCGAGCGGTCGAGGATCACGCGCGCGTGCGTGAGGAACTGCACCAGCGGATCTTCGGCCTTGGCATCGCCGTCGTGCCGATCCTCGGTCAGGGCCAACAAGCTCTCGACGGTTTCGCCCAGGGCCCGAGCGCCCATGCGGACCCGGGACAGATGCCCAAGCCCGTCTTCGAAACGCTCCATCACGTCCACCGCGACACCGTCGAGGACCTGACGGTCGCCGTGTTCACACTCTTTGGGCATGCTTCGCCTCCCCACGATGAATGCTTGGGTAGAGGCCGACGGATTACCGGTCGGTTAAGTGGACAATTCGAGGGAAAGATCCCTTTCCGCGTGACGCCAGGCGACGCCGCTTAAGCCGCTGTTTGGGATTTGGATCCTATGGTCCGGCCAACGATAGCGGAGAGCGAAGTGACGACCGAACCGACCCTGCACCGAATTACCTTCAATGTCCCGGCGAGCCTTGATCCGACCACCGTCGGCGCGGTGCATGCGGACCTTGTGCAAACGCTGCACGCAGTCGGCGCCGGCACTGTCCGCGTGACTCTGGATGGCGAGGGACCGCTTTCCCCGCTGACGCTGCAACTGCTTGTCAGTGCGCGGAAAACGCGCTCGGCGGCCGCTGTTTCGTTTTGCGGCAGAGCACAGGTCGAGCTGGCCGAAATTGCCTCGGAAAAAGGAGTTTTGACGTGACGAAGACGATTCTCTCGGTGGACGATTCCAAGAGCATCCGCGACATGATCGGATTCACGCTGGAGCCGCGCGGCTTCACCGTGATCGGCGCGGCGGACGGCGTCGAGGGCCTCGCCAAGCTGGGGTCGCAACCGGTGAATCTGGTCGTCTGCGATCTCAACATGCCCAACATGAATGGCATCGAGATGGTCCGCAAGATGCGGGCCGACCGGCGCTTCGACGGCATTCCGATCGTGATGCTGACGACCGAGGCGCAGAAGGAAAAGATGATGGAGGCAAAGCAGGCCGGGGCGACCGGCTGGCTGGTCAAGCCCTTCGACGAGGCCAAGCTGGTCGCCGTCGTCAACAAGCTGCTGGGGTAGACGAGATGAACCCCGCCACGCAATCCTTCATCCAGGAGGCCTCCGAGATCCTCGAAGGCCTGGACGTGACGCTGCTGGAGCTCGAGGCAAGCCCGACCGACAGCGCACGCATCGACGCCGTCTTCCGCGCACTGCACACGCTGAAGGGTTCAGGCGCGATGTTCGGCTTCACCGCGCTGTCGAAATTCCTGCACCACTTCGAGAACGCCTTCGACCGCATCCGGTCGGGCGAGGGCACGGTCAGCGCCGACCTGATCCAGCTTTCGCTGGCGTCGCGTGACCATATGGAACGGATGATCGCGCGCGGACCGGATCCCGAAGCGGGCCGTCCCCCGGATGCAGAGACCGACGCACTGGTCGAGAAGATCCGCCGGCTGGTCGAGACGATGCAGCCCGGCAGCGCGCCCGCCTCGGACGGCACGCCGACCATGCGCAGGTTCGTCATCGATTTCAGGCCCTCGCCGGACGCCATGCGCAACGGTCTGCGTCCCGACCTTCTTCTTGCCGAGCTTGCCGATCTCGGCACCGCCGATATCACGTGCCTGGGCCACCACGTCCCCGCGCTAGAGGATCTGGATCCGACGGTCTGCCACCTGGCCTGGCATGTCGTCCTGGTGACCGGGGCGGGGCGCGGTGAGATCGAGGAGGTATTCCTGTTCGCGTCGGACGGCGACCTGGAAATCACCGAGCTGGGACCGGTGGGAGAGCCGGCATCGGCACCGGGCTCCGCTTCGGAAGAAACCCCGGCCGCCCCCGAAGCCGCGCAAGCGGCCGAGCAGGTCCCCTCGAAGTCCACGTCCGTTCGCGTGCAATCGCACCGCCTCGACGAGCTGATGGACCAGTTGGGCGAATTGGTGATCGCGCAGGCCCGGCTCAACCGGATTTCGAGCGACGTGCAGGATTCCGCGCTGGCCGGCGTCGCCGAAGAGATCGAGCGGCTGGTGACGGGGCTGCGCGACGCCACCCTGTCGATCCGCATGCTGCCCGTCGAGCTGGTGTTCGGCAAGTTCCGCAGGGTCGTGCGCGACCTGTCCGGCGAGTTGGGCAAGCAGGTCAAGCTGGACACGCGCGGCGGCGAAACCGAGGTCGACAAGAACGTCATCGACAGCCTGACCGAGCCGCTGGTTCACATCATACGCAACGCCATCGACCACGGCATCGAGTCGCCGCAGGAGCGCGCCGCGCGCGGCAAGCCGGAGCATGCCCTGGTCAAGATGCAGGCCCGGCAATCGGGCGGCGAGGTTCTGATTTCGGTCACCGACGATGGCGCCGGCCTCGATGCGGAAGCGATCCGCGCACGCGCGATCGAGCGCGGTCTGCTGGCCGCGGACCAGGAGGCGTCCGACGAACAGCTGTACAACCTGATCTTCGAGCCCGGTTTCTCGACCGCGAAAAGCTTGTCGAGCGTGTCGGGACGCGGCGTCGGCATGGATGCCGTGCGCCGCGTGATCGAGGATCTGCGCGGGGTGGTCGAGGTCAAGTCGCGGCCGGGCTTAGGCACGCAGGTGACGCTGCGCCTGCCGCTGACGCTTGCGATCATCGACGGGTTGCTGGTGAAGGTGGCGGGCGTGCCCTTCGTGCTGCCACTGTCCAGCGTCGAGGAATGCGTCGACCTGCCCGCCGACGAGAAGGCGCGCGAGAGCGGCCGCGCGCTGCTGCGCATCCGCGACGAACTGGTGCCGTACGTCAACCTCGACACGCTGTTCGGCTTCGACCGGCTGGACGAGGACGACCGGCGCATCGTCGTCTCGTCGGTCGACGGCAAACGCATGGGTCTGGTCGTCGACGAGGTCGTGGGCCAGCACCAGACCGTCATCAAGCCGCTGAGCATCTATCACCGCGGGATCGAGGGGCTCTCGGGCTCGACGATCCTGGGCGACGGATCGGTGGCGATGATCCTCGACGTGACCGCGCTGGTGAAGCGCGCCCAGGCCGCCCGCCGGGTGGCCGCGTGACACGGGAACCCGAAATGACCGAGACCTCCGAGATCGAGGGCATGGCGCTGACCTTCTCCCTGCAGGGAGAGACCTTCGCCATCCCCGTGACCTACGTGGACGAAATCATCGACCCGCTGCCGGTGACACGGGCGCCGAATGCCGATGCCTTCGCCCCGGGCCTGATCAACGTGCGCGGCGCGATCGCTCCGTTCGTCGACCTGCGCCACCGGCTGGGCATGAAGCCGGCGGGGCCATGCGCCACCAGTCGCGTCCTCGTGCTTGACCTCGTCGTCGGGGGCGAAAGCACGAAGGTGGCGATGATGGCGGACGCCGTCGACGACATCACAGAAACCAACCTGTCGGACCTGGAACCGGTGCCCGAACTCGGGGTCCGGTGGCCGACCGAATACCTCAAGGGCGTCGCCAAGAAGGACGGCGCGCTGATCATCCTGCTCGACGTCGAAGCCACCTTCGCGCCGACGACCTCCCATTGATACAGGCTTGAAAAGAAAGAGCGAAACTATGCGGCTTACCATCAAGACAAAACTGATCGCGGTTTTTGCGGTCCTGATCGCTTTGCTCGGCGCGTCCAGCTTCATGGCGCTGAAGGAAGCTGCGGAACTGCAGGCAACCCTGGACGACATGGTGGAGGACACCGCCGCCCAGCTGGACGAGAGCCTGACGATGGAGGCCGCCGCCGCAACCACCATGAGCATTGTGAAGAGCTACCTGATGGAGCCCGACGATGCCGCCGCAACGGCCCTGGCAGAGGAAGCCGAGGCGGAAATCCTCCATGTGGCCGAAGCCATCGGCAACATGCGGCGGCTCAACCTCACCGAGACCGAGGAGGCTGCACTGCAAAGGTTCGAAGCCGAATGGGAAGAGTTCCTGGCTGCGGAGGATGAGATTCGGGAACTCGGCCTTGCGAAGACCAACGTCCGGGCGCTTGAAACTTACCAGACCCAGAGCGAGCCGGCCTATGGAATCGTCTACACGATGGTCGAAGAGATCGTCGCGAACGTGCGCGAACGCATCGCATCGGCAACCTTGCGCGATCCGCGGCTGGCGACGCTGGAAGAGAACGTCGACGCGTTGACGGACAACCTGCGCGCGCTCCACAGCTACGAGCGCGACCTGCTCATCGACAACAGCGCGGAGAAGATCGAGATTTCACAGGCCGGGATCGAAGCGGAAACAGCGTCCTTGCAGGACCACTTGGCAGCCGCGGAAGCAGTCGCGACCGGAGCCGACCGGCAGGCACTCGACTCGTTGAGCGTCGCCTGGCAGGAGTGGCGTGAACTGATGCAGGCGACGACCGAACTGTCGGTACAGAACACCAACACCCTCGCCAGCCGACTGCTGAAAGACCAACTGGAGCCGGCGTTCGACGAAAGCTTTGCAGCCGCCGCGGCCATGGCGACCATGTCGCGCGACAACCTCGGGTTGGCTCAGGACGACGCACACGCCGCCTATGCGACATCGCGCAACCTGCTCCTCACGCTCGGCGCAGTCGCCGCCACCATTGCGGTAGTGGCTGCCTTCTGGCTGTCGACGACAATCAGCCGCGGTCTTGCCCGTGCGGTGGAGGTCGCTTGCGAGGTCGCGCGCGGCAACCTCGATATCCATGCCAAGTCGGACAAGCGCGACGAGATCGGCGACCTGCTGAACGCCATGGACAAGATGGTCGTCGACCTCAGGGACATGAGCCGGGCGGCGGAAACGATCGCCAAGGGCGATCTCACCGCCGACGTCAAGCCGCGCTCGGACGAGGACCAGCTGGGCATGGCCCTGCGCGACATGGTCGTCAAGCTGCGCGACGTGATCTCGAACGCATCTGTCAGTGCGACATACGTTGCCGAAGGCGCGTCGGACATGTCGGCCACCGCCGAGCAGCTTTCGGCCGGCTCCAACCAGCAAGCCTCGGCGGCCGAGCAGGCATCGGCTTCCATCGAGGAGATGACGGCCAACATCCGACAGAACGCCGACAACGCGGCCCAGACGGAGAAGATCGCCAACCAGTCTGCCGAAGATGCGCGCCAGTCCGGCGAGGCGGTCGGCAACGCCGTCCGCGCGATGAAGACGATCGCGGACAAGATCAACATCATCCAGGAAATCGCCCGCCAGACCGACCTGCTGGCCCTGAACGCAGCGGTCGAGGCGGCCCGAGCCGGCACGCACGGCAAGGGCTTCGCGGTCGTGGCGTCCGAAGTGCGCAAGCTGGCCGAGCGCAGCCAGCAGGCCGCGGCCGAAATCAGCAGCCTGTCTTCGCAGACGGTCGAAGTCTCGGGCGAGGCCGGGCGGATGCTGGAGACCTTGGTGCCGAACATCCAGCGCACGGCCGACCTGGTCCAGGAAATCAGCGCCTCGACCCGCGAGCAGAATGTCGGCGCCGAGCAGATCAACGAGGCGATCCGCGAATTGGACAAGGTCATCCAGCAGAACGCCGCCGCCGCCGAGCAATCCGCCGCGACCAGCCAGGAACTGGCGGCACAATCGCAGCAGTTGAATGCGGTCATCGGCTACTTCACGGTGGCGGATGCCGGCAGGCACGCAGCGGCCGCGCCGCGACCCGCAAAGGCGGCCCCCAGTGTGGCGGCGAAGCAGGCGCCGAAGAAGAGCGCATCGAAGACGGTCGAAGCCTTCGATCTCGATCTGTCGTCGAGCGACGTTTCAGACGCCGACTTCACGCGCTATGCAGGCTGATCCCATGTTCGAGGACGAGGTCCTGAGCGAGGAGGCCGACGTGGAGGAGGACGAGTCCTCCACGTACCTCACATTCGACCTGGGCGGCCAGACCTTGGGTGTCGATGTCCGCTTCGTACGCGAAATCATCGACGTCAAGAAGATCACGCCGCTGCCCAACGCGCCCTCCGAAGTTCTTGGAGTCGTCGATGTCCGCGGCCAGAGCGTTCCGATCGTCGACCTGGGCCGGCGCCTGGGCGTCGCGCCGGGCGATTGGGCCGAGGAGGCCCGGATGGTGGTCCTCGAATTCGCCACCGGCTACCGTAACCGGCAGATCGGGATCCAGGCGGACCGCGTGCGCAACGTCGACCAGATCGCACAGAGCGAGATCGAGCCGATCCCACGCGACGGGTTCGCGCTTTGGGACGCGGGCGTCCTGCTGGGCCTGTCGCGCCGGAACGAGGATTTGATCGTACTGATCGACCTGCAGGGCATCTTCGGTGATGCCGGCGATGAGCTCGACCTGACCGCGGGCGCGGGCTTCTTCTGAGCCGCGGCGGACCTTCAGCGGGGGCCACACCCGGCTCCCGCACGGCAAGAAAGCGATCTTACATGGCAAACGCCATCCAGCCCAATTCTGCTCGTGCACCGGCTCCTCGCGCACCCAGGCTCGGCTCGACCGACATCGAAGATCTCGCGGCCTGGGCGCTCAGGCTGACCGGGATTACCCTGACCGAGCGCAAGCAGGAATTCCTTGCCTCCCGGCTTGGTCGCCGCCTTGCCGCAACGGGATCCGCCGATTACGCGGCCTACCTACGGCGCCTAAAAACCGACCCGGACGAGCACGCGCGCTTTGCCGAAGCGCTGACGACCCACACCACAAGCTTTTTCCGCGAAGCGCCGCAGTTCGAGTGGCTGCGGTCCGAGGGCCTGAAGGCGCTGACCGGCAGCCGCGGCACGACCCTTGAGCTCTTGTTCTGGAGCGCGGCGTGTTCCTCGGGCCAAGAGGGGTATTCTGCCCTCATGGTTGCAGAACAGGCGCGTCTGCACGACAATCTGCCCGCACGGGCGCGATTGCTCGGAACCGACATTTCGTCCCAGGTGCTGCGCATCGCGGCACAGGCGGTCTACGACCGCACACAGATCCGCGATATTCCGAAGGACATGCGGCCGCGCTTCCTTCTGTCCTCCCGCAAGGACGACGGGCGCTATCGGATCGTGCCGGATCTGCGGAACCTCGCCTCGTGGAGCCAGGCCAACCTCGTGTCGGGCGACGGCCTTGGCCGTTTTTCCGCAGATCTGGTCTTCTTGCGCAACGTCCTGATCTATTTCGACAACGAGATGCGCGAGGCCGCCATCGAGAACGTCGTCAGCCGGTTGCGGCCCGGTGGCTT
This sequence comes from Citreimonas salinaria, assembly GCF_900107235.1. GTDB lineage: Bacteria > Pseudomonadota > Alphaproteobacteria > Rhodobacterales > Rhodobacteraceae > Citreimonas > Citreimonas salinaria. The sequence goes on along the minus strand of NZ_FNPF01000018.1, from coordinate 38,811 downwards.
TCTTCTGCTGGGACACACTGAAGGGTCTCACATCCGCCATCGCACCGACCTTCGAACGGTACGGCCGTCGATCTTTCAGAAGGTAGGCACGTGATGAGCCCACAAAAGAAGGTCCTGATCGTCGACGACAGCGCGCTGGTGCGCCAGACGCTTGCCGACATCATCAGCGCCCATCCTCGCCTGCGCGTATGCGCGACGGCCAACGACCCTTTCCAGGCCGCCGAGCGCATGCGCAAGGAAGTTCCGGACGTCATAGTGCTTGACGTCGAGATGCCCCGGATGGACGGGATCACCTTCCTGAAGCGCCTGATGGCGCAACGACCGATCCCGGTGGTGATCTGCTCGACGCTGGTCGGCGACAGCAGCGCGACCCACCTGGCCGCCCTGGAGGCCGGAGCGGTCGAGATCATCCAGAAGCCAAATCTGTCGACCCGCCGCTTCCTCGAGGACTCATCGATCCGCATTCAGGATGCGGTGCTGGCCGCATCGCACGCGCACCTGTCGCGCCGGCGTGTGATTCCGAACGAGGAAAAAAGGAACGCTGACGCGGTTCTGCCACAGGCGGCACCGCGGCGGGCGATGCTTCAGACGACGCACAAGGTGATTGCGATCGGCGCGTCGACCGGCGGGACCGAGGCCTTGCGCCGGGTGCTTCAGGCGATGCCCCGCACGGCGCCGCCGATCGTCATCGTGCAGCACATGCCGGAAGCGTTCACTTCCGGTTTCGCGCGGCGGCTGGACGAGCAATGCGAGATCACCGTTACCGAAGCGAAGACCGGCGACAGCGTGCTGCCGGGACACGCACTGATCGCGCCGGGATCGTCGCACATGCTGCTGACCCGAAGCGGAGCGAACTACAGGGTCGAGGTGCGCGACGGCCCGCTGGTCAACCGCCATCGCCCGTCGGTCGACGTGCTGTTCCGATCGGTCAGTTGCGTCGCCGGCGCCAACGCCGTGGGTGTCATCCTGACGGGCATGGGCGACGACGGTGCCCGCGGCCTGAAGGAAATGCGCGACAGCGGTGCCCGCACGCTTGGCCAGAACGAGGCATCCTGCGTGGTCTACGGCATGCCTGCCGAAGCGCAGCGCATGGGCGCGGTCGAGGAAGAGGTAGACCTGGACGATATCGCCGCGCGCATCCTTCGTCTCTGCGTTTGACCCATCCACGGGGGGACGTGCGGCGATCTTGGGCGCGGCCGCGCCGCTGCCGCTTCGGCAGTCGGGACACGCTGCAGCTTTGACGCGGCCCGGTTGCGCTCGCGGCTAGGTGCCGAAGTCGCGGCGATGAAAGTCGGCGATGGGCCCAGGTCGCCCGTAGAGATATCCTTGCAGCACATCGCAGCCAAGCTGCGTCAGGAGAGCCGACTGCTCGGCGGTTTCGACCCCTTCGGCGGTGATCTTCATGCCCAGGCGCTGCCCGAGGAGCACGGTTGTCTCGATGATGTCGCGCGCGCGCTCCGGGTTTTCATCCAGCGCACCCACGAACGAACGGTCGATCTTGATCCGATCGAACCCGTATTTCCACAGGTAGGACAGGCTGGAGAACCCGGTTCCGAAGTCGTCCATCGCGATCCCCACGCCCATTTCCTTTAGCGCGTCGATCTGCATTTCGACCGACCTGCTGTCGCCCAGTAGGAGCGATTCGGTGATCTCGAGCTCGAGCCGCTGGGCCGGCAAGCCGGATTCGTGCAGTGCCGCACGGACCGTCGGCACCAGTGCGCCGTCCTCGAACTGGACCGCTGACAGGTTGACCGACAGCGTGCATCCATCCTCGATCGCCGCGAATGCCGCGGTCGCGGTGCGCAGGACCCATGCGCCGATCTCGGAAATCAGCCCGAGCTCTTCGGCGACGGGGATGAAGATCGCCGGCGGAATCGGATCGCCGGCGTCGCTCCGCAACCGCAGAAGAGCCTCGTAACCGACGATTCCATGCGTGACCCCGTCCACCAGCGGCTGGTAGTGGATCTCGAACTCCTTCCGTTCCAGAGCCGCGCGAACGCGCGCCTCCAGCGCACGGCGGGCCGCCATTCGCTCGCCCATCTCGCTGCCGTAGACCGCCAGGTCGCTGCGCCCGGCCGCTTTCGCATGGTACAGCGCCGCATCCGCCTGACTGAGCGTCCGGTCCAGCGATTGCGCGCAATCGACCCGCGCGAGACCGATGCTGACGGTGCTGTTGATGCGCTTGCCGTCCAGGCGGAACGGCTCGGCACAGCGGCGCACGACGGCGTTCACGTGTTCGATCGCGGCGTCTTCCGAGGGGTTCCTGATACCGAGAACGAATTCGTCGCCGCCGAAGCGGGCCACCAGATCTTCGGGCCCGGCCTCGCTTTGCAGGATATGCGCGATATGGGTCAGAAGGGCATCCCCCGTGCGGTGGCCATGCGTGTCGTTGACCTGCTTGAAATGGTCGACGTCCACAAAAGCCAGCGCGTGCAACGTGCAGCGTCCGTCCCTTTCCGCGCGGGCTGTGAACTCGGCACGGTTCAGGAGCCCGGTGAGGGAATCGTGGCGCGCCAGAAACTCGACGCTTTCCTGCGCCTTGAGTGCCATGCGCCGCTGCAGGACGTAAGCCGAGGCGGGAAGCGATACCATCAGAAGGCACGCCGCGCTGAGGATCAGGCCGAAGGACCGGAAGCTGGCGGTGAAGAATGCGCGCGTCGCGGTGACATCGACGTAAACCTCGGCGACGCCGCGTATCGCGCCGGTGCCGTCGCGGATCGGCACGTAGGCCTCGGCGTGGAGGTCGGGCCGGTCCGTTCTGCCGGTGCCGTCGTCGACACCGGCCGTCGAGCGGCCGGTGCGCGCCACCGCTGCGGCTTCGGCATCGATCTCCGGCGCACCGCTGCCGGCCCCGCCGACGGGCGAGTCGTCCGACACGAGGACCAGCCGCCCGTCTGAATCGTACAGCGAGAAGCGGAAGATGGAGCCCACGGACCGTGTGTCGCGAAGAGCCTCCTCCTGCGCGGCATCGGGCAGCCCGGTCGCGATCAGGCGCTCAAGGTCTGGCACTTTGCGGGCCATGTGGCTTGCCCAACGCTCGGAATCCGCGATCGCCTGGCGTTTGACGACGTCTTCGACCGTTCGCTCGACCGCGATCGAGATCGCCATCAGGAGCGCCGCGGCTATGCTGAAGCCGGCCGCAAGGATTTGAAAACCCTTCAGCCCGCCCCCTCCGCCCGGCCGGTCGGAGGCGCCTGCCCCACGAGCCCGCGCAAGAGCGCCGGCCGCCTTGAACTTGCTACCGAACACGAATGCCCCCTTGGTCGACCGGTGGATGCCAAGCCGATGTCTTTGCCCGGAATACGGGCGTACGCAGTCGGACCGTAGACGCCGCAGGTTGACAGCTGGTGAAACCCGGCGCCGAAAAAGCTTGGATTTACTTCAACGTGGCGCCGGATCGGGCCCGGGTCACCGATAGATCGCGTAGCCTGGCCCGCCGGCTTGGCCCCCGCGGTAGCGAGATCCCGCCGATCGTGTCGACAGCGGGCGCGCGGCACTCCATCCTCGGCGTGACCATCCTGCGAAAGGGTCACGCATGTTCCGAATCCTGACGCTCATCCTCGTCCTGTCGGCATCGGCCGCGTCCGCGCAGGACCGCGCGGCGGTCGAGCGGCAGTTCCGGTCCTGGCTGCAGGGCGAAATACTGCCCGCCGCCCAAACTCAGGGCGTCAGCCGTGCGACCTTCGACGCGGCCTTTCGCGGGGTGACGCTCAACTGGGATCTGCCGGACCTCGCGCCCCCCGGCGCCGAGGTGCGGACGCCGAAGCGGCAGCGACAGGCCGAGTTCGGCGCGCCGGAGCGGTACTTCAATCGCGGCTCGGTCGACGGCGCGACGCGCATCGGTCGGGAGATGGCGCGCCGCCACGCCGCGACGCTGGCGGCAGTCGAGCGGCAGACCGGGGTGCCCGGCCGCATCATCCTGGGCATCTGGGGGCGCGAAAGCGGCTACGGCCGGGTCTCGATCCCGCACGATGCGTTCGAGGTACTGGGAACCAAGGGCTTCATGAGCACCCGGGCCGAGTATTTCACGCGCGAGCTGATCGCCGCGCTGAAGGTCGCCGAGGCTGGCCATGCTCCGCCGGGCGCGATGAAAAGCAGCTGGGCGGGCGCGCTGGGTCAGCCCCAATTCATGCCCTCGAGCTTTCTGGATTACGCCGCGGACGGCGATGGCGACGGCCGCGCCGACATCTGGCGGTCCGAAGCCGACACGATCGCCTCGATCGGGAATTACCTGGCGCGGCACGGCTGGGTTCCCGGGCGCGACTGGGGGTTCGAGGTGCGCGTCCCTGCGACGGTGTCCTGCACGCTGGAAGGCCCGGACCAGGCCCGCCCCATTGCGGACTGGGCACGCATGGGCATCGAGCGCGTGTCTGGCAAGCCGTTCCCGGACAGCGAGTTGCGCGGTATGGGATCGCTGCTGATGCCGGCGGGCCGCCACGGGCCGGCCTTCATCGTCACGCCGAACTTCTACGTCCTGAAGGACTACAACATGAGCGACCTCTACGCGCTGTTCGTCGGCCATGTCGGTGACCGCATCGCCTACGGCATGGGCGACTTCAGCGGCGAGTGGGGCGATGTGGACGGGCTGTATCGCTCGGACGTGGCGGCGATGCAGCGTGCGCTTCAGGAAATGGGGTATGACGTCGGGGGCGCGGACGGGCTTGCCGGGTTCAAGACCCGCCGGTCCATCGGGCGCTGGCAGGAGGCGCGAGGACAGGCCGCGACCTGTTTCCCCGACGCATCGATGGAATCGACCTTGCGGCCCTGAAACACCGGGCGCTGCTGTACGCGTCTCCAGCCGGGTCGGGGGCGCGCCCCGCGCCCTCCTGCTGCGCCAACCGTGTCGCCGTCAGGCGCGCGGTGCGCCGGACGCGACAGCCCCGCCCGATGGCGGCATGTGCAACCTTCGAGCGGGGCATCGCAGCGGCGAAGTCTGGTTCCGGCTCCACCTGAGGAAGCCGGTCAGCATTCACGCAAGATGTGCGCGCAGCATCCAAGCGAATTTCTCGTGAGCCTGTCCGCGCGCAATGCACAGGTCCTCAGTCAGCGTGTCGCCGTGGTTGGCGGCCAGTTCGCCTGCGCCGGCGATGGTCTCGGCCAAGGTCTCCTGCGCTTCCTTCATCAGGCGGATCATCTCCTGGTCGGCGGGGACGCCGTCGACCTCGGCCACCTTGGACCGCTTGATCATGCCCGCGAGCGTGCCTTCGGCATGCGCGTCAAGCGCCCGGATCCGCTCGGCCAGGTCGTCCTGCGCGGTGAAGTGATCTTCATAGATCGTCTGGAAAAGCGCGTGCAGCGGGCCGAAGGCCATGCCGGTCACGTTCCAGTGGAAATTCTGCGCCAGCATGGTGGTCACGGCGGTTTCGGCCACGCACTGGTTCAACGCCTCGGCGATCTGGGTCGTGGCGTCGGTGGAAAGGGTCTGTGCTGTCTGCGTCATCTGTGCCTCCTGCGTCGAAAAAGGGTGCTGGCTGGCGTAAGGCTTGCTTGCCCCGACCAAGGTATGACCGGCGAGACGCTGCGGCAAGACTCTTTAGAACATTTCTAAACCTGATCGAAATCCTCGGCCACCCGCTGGAGCAGGAAGACCAGATTCCGCCGCGCATGCTTCGGCACTCGCGAATGCAGAAGGAAGGTCGCGCTTGCCACGTCGTCGGCCTGAAGGCTGCGGACCAGCGCCATCAGCCAGGCCTCGTCGAACGACATCTCGCGCTCGCCCTCGCGGTAAAGAACCGGGCGGCGGCCCAGCGCCTGGGACAGGCATCTCATCAGCACGTCGGACGCGGCCTGCGCCGCCACCTGGCGATTGCCCGACATCGAGGCGCAGGCCCCGAACAGGTCGACGTAGCTTTTGCAGCGGCTGCTGCGCGCGGTGCGGCGCAGGTGATCCAGCACGGGGTCGGCCGGGCACCCGGGGCGCGCCGCGTCCTGCCGCGCCGTGCCTGCGCCTGCCCGTGCTGCCGTCGCACCGTCCATGTCCGTGCCTTGCCCGTCCCAGTCCGGAGAAGAAGAAATCGATGCGCCCATCGTCACGCCGCCTTACCGCCGTCCAGAACGGCCAAGCTGACCTTCTTCTTGCGGCATTTCTTGGCGTAGGCCGGCTCCCAGTGGCTGTAGCGGCCCATCACGGCCTGCTGCGCCACGACAAGCTCGACGAAGGCTTCGCGATGCGCGTCCTTCTTCAGCTTCTTGAACGCCGATTTCTGCGCCTTGGTCATCGAGCAGCCGATGCAATGGCCCTCGCGCCTGAACTTGCAGACGTCGATGCAGGGGCTGGGTACGTTTGCCATGGTGTCCTCGCTGGAGTGTTGAGCTTTCGGCTCTGTCTGGCTTGGTCTTCTTCGGTTCGGTCTGTCGCGCCGGTGGATCAGTGCAGCACGCGGCCGCTGCTCTCGGGCAGGATATCGGGATCGGCCGGATCGTGCCACGTCATGCGCTGCATGGCCCGGCCCACCTGCGCCGCCAGATCAGCCACCGGCCCGGCCTGGCCCGCCTTGACCAGCAGGCCGGCGATCGCAGCCGCCTCGGCCAGGTCGCCGCCCGCCGCTTCGCGCACCAGCGTGCAGAACAGCGCCTCGTCCACGCCGATGCAGGCGCATCCGCCGCCGTGCCGGACAAGAGGGCGGCGCGCGTTTTCACACAGGGTGACGAGCAAGGTCTCGAACCGGTGCATTTCCACCCGACCCTCGGCGCCTCCGAACGAGCGGGCGAAGCCGTTCCAGACCTCGGCCTGACCGGCGGGCCCTTCCATCCACGCGCGCAGGGACAGGATCAGCCCGGCCTCCCATGGTGCGAGGTCGGTCAGACGTCCGACCACCATGCTGCCGGGGCTGCTTTCGGTTTCGGCCATGTCCTTCATTTCGTCAGGATCAGCTTGCCAGCGCGGGTGATGCGCAGGGTATAGGTCTGCCCGTCCAGCACGATCTCGGCCTTGACGCCGTTGGCGATCAGGTCGCGCGCGTCGTAGATGGCGGTGCCGTCGGCCGCCTCGGCCGTTTGGGGATTCGGAACGCTGTGCATGACCGTCATCGCGCCTCTCCGCGCGGGTTCGCGCGGGCGCGCTGCATGTCGATCAGGTGCTCCAGCGAGAGACCGTCGGCACAGCCGCCTTCCGCGCTGGCATGGGCGATGTCGCGCCAGCCCGGTGCAGCCACGGGCTGCGGCGTCGGGCGGTTCGCGGGGTCGGATGTCGTCACGTCTTTACTCCTGTCCTTTGACATCCGGGCTGCCTGTGGCGGTGGCTGGGACGCGCGTCTGAAGACGCCTCACACAATGACCGACCGATAGAGTCGGGAACTACCTCGTCGATACCCTTTTCCGACTAATTCAGTCAAGAACGTTCACTGCCGACAACGGCCCGCCTCAGGCCGACGCGGCGTGCGGCAGGATATAGGGAACGCCATCCGGTGGCGGTGCCGAGACGCGTAAAGCGCAGCCATAGGCACGCGACAGGATGTCGTCGGTCAACACCTCGGCGGGTGCGCCGAAGGCGAGCCGCCGGCCCGCGGCCAGGATTGCCACGCGGTCGGCGAACAGCGCGGTCAGGTTCAGGTCGTGCATCACAGCGATCACGCCGCCGCCCGCCCGGGCAAAGGCGCGGGCGATCTCCATCACCTGCAGCTGGTGCGCGATGTCCAGGCTCGAGACCGGCTCGTCCAGGAACAGCCAGCGCGGGGTCCCGTCTTCGACCGGCCTCCAGACCTGCGCCAGCACGCGCGCCAGCATGACGCGCTGCGCCTCCCCCCCCGACAGCTCGTGAAAACTCCGCTCGGCGTAATGCGAAAGGCCGACGCGGGCCAAGGCCTGCATCGGCACCTCGGCGCGGTCGCCGGCGGTGCCGGAATGCAGGCCGATGCGGACGACTTCGATCACCGAGAAGGGAAATGCCAGCCGCGAGGCCTGCGGCAGCACCGCACGCTGGGCCGCAAGTTCCCAAGGCTTGGCCGAGGCGATGTCCGCACCGTTCAGCAGGACGCGGCCGCGATAGGGTTGCGTGGCGGTCATCGCCCCCAGAAGCGTGGACTTTCCCGACCCGTTCGGGCCGACGACGGCCGTGACTTCGCCCGGCCGGGCGGCAAGGCTCACGCCGCGGAGGGCTTCGTGGCGGCCGTAGGACACGCGGATGTCTTCGGCGATCAGGCTCATGACTCGACCAGACCCCGGCGCGTCAGCAGGATCCACAGGAAGACCGGCGCGCCCAGCACCGCCGTCACGATCCCGATGGGCAGTTCGGCGGGCGCGACGACGACGCGGGCGATCACGTCCGCGAGGATCAGCAGGATCGCCCCCAGCAGCGCCGCGTTCAGCAGCAACGTCCGGTGGTCGGGGCCCGAGGCCAGCCGCAGGAGGTGCGGCACCACGATCCCGATGAAGCCGATCCCGCCCGACACCGCGACTGCCACGCCGGTGGCAGCGGCGACGGCCAGAATGGCGACGGATTTCATCCGCTGCACGTCGATGCCGATATGGGCGGCCGTCGCCTCGCCCAGCGCCAGTCCGTTCAGGCCGCGCCCCAGCATCAGCGCCGCGCCGATCGCCAGCGCGATCATCGGCCCGGCAGCCAGCACCTTGGCCCAACTCGCCCCGGCGAGCGAGCCCAACCCCCAGAAGGTCAGGTCGCGCAGCTGCCGGTCGTCCGCGATGTAGACGAGGATGCCCGACAGCGCGCCGGCCAATGCGCCCAGCGCGATGCCCGCCAGCAGCATGGTGGCCACCGACGTGCTCCCGTGCCGCGTGGACACGCGATACAGCAGGATCGTCGAGCCCCAGCCGCCCAGGAAGGCCGCGAAGGGCGTCAGATAGTTGCCCGTCAGGCCGAGCAACCAGGCCGGCAGGAACGCGCCCAGCACGATCGCCAGGATCGCGCCGAGGCCCGCGCCCGCCCCGACGCCCACGATGCCGGGATCGGCCAGCGGGTTGCGAAACAAGCCCTGCATCGCGGCGCCCGACACGGCCAGCGCAGCGCCAACGAGCCCCCCCATGGCCAGCCGCGGCAGGCGGATGTCGAGCAGAACCACGCGCTCGATCTGGCTCAGGGCATCACCGCGCATCGCCTTGGCCAGCAGGTCGGTCAGCGTCACGTTCGTCGCGCCGACCTGAAGGCTCGCTGCGCAGGCCAGCAGCAGCGCGCCGGCCAGAATCCAGTGCAGCGCACGGGCGCGCGACAGCCGGTCTCTCGTGCGCGGCGCGGAGTCGACGATGGCCGTCACGGCTCAGCTCTCCTGCGCATAAAGCGCGGCGTTCAGGCGACGGATCGCCTCGGCGGTACGGGGGCCGAAGCTCAACATCAGCAATCCATCCATCCGGATCACCGACCGGGACTGCGCCGCCGGGGTCAGCCGGATGGCGGGCATGGCGAACAACTCGTCATCCGCGCCGCCGTGATCCGTGTCGTCGGCCCCGGCCCGATCCATCATCAGGATCACATCCGGCGCCGCCAGGCCGACGGCCTCGTCTGTGATCTGCTTGTAGCCCGCGTATTCGGTGACCGCGTTCACGCCGCCCGCCATGCGGATCAGCGCGTCCGCCGCCGTGCCTGTGCCCGAGGCGTTGATCTTGCCGCCTTGCGTGGACAGCACGAAAAGCACGCGCTTTTTCTCGGCTTCGGGCTGCGCGGCGTCGGCCATCGCGTCGACCAGGTCGGCCTCGACCTCGGCCGACATGGCTGCCGCCCGATCGGGCACGCCCAGCGCGTCGCCGACCGTCTCGATCTTGCGCAGGATGCCGTCGGCGGTCAGCGCATCGGGAATCTCGACGAAGTCCAGGTCCGCCGCACGGATCACGTCGATCGCCTCGGGCGGGCCGGCGCCTTCCTCGGACAGGATCAGCGCGGGCTCGACCGACAGCACGCCCTCGGGCGACAGCGCGCGCACGTAGCCCACGTCCGGCAGGTCGGTCACCTCGGGCGGCCAAGTCGAGGTGGCGTCCCGCGCCCTGAGCCGATGCCCCTGCCCCAGCGCCACGACGATCTCCGTCACGGCGCCCCCCATCGACAGCACATCCGCCGCCTGCTGCGCGCCCGCCGTGGCGGCGGTGACCGCCATCCAGAGACCGGCGCAGGCGGCGACACCCTTGGCCCCGCGCATCATGCCGGCACCGGCGCGCTGCAGGGCAGGGCTTGAACGATCCGGCCCCAGGCCTTGCGCGAATCCCGGCCCTCCTTGCCGACGCCGAAGACCTGGAAGATCATCCCGCCCTCGGCGTCGAAGGCCTCGACCGAGACGGCGGGGCCGCGCTGGGTGGGCTTCTGGACCGCCCAGACCTCGGCCACCATGTCCAGCCGCAGGTGCAGGTTGAAGCCGGGGTCCATCACGTTCTGCCACGGCCCCATGGGCTTCAGAGTATGGATCGGCCCGGTGTGGATCTGGATGCAGCCGCGATTGCCGACGAAGATCATCACCTCGATCCCGGCGTCGCGCACGGCATTCAGCATCGTATCGGCCGCCTGCGGGGCAAGCTGGCGCACGAAGGGCGCTCCGGCGGCCCGGTAGGCGCCGAGGCGGTTCATCTTCAGCTTCGAGCAAAGGCGCAGGAACTGGTGCGTGTCGGTCAGCCGCGCCCATTCCTCGCGCAGCACGTCCGCCTTGTCCTCACGAATCTTCGCGGCCTCGACCGGCTTGCGCGGCTCGACCTGCTGCCCGGAAGACTGGTCGTCGAGGGCCAGGTCGGCCACGATCCGCGACCAGACACCGTGGTTGGACGCCTCGCGCAGGTGGATCTTGTGCACCGCATCGCCCGCGGCATCGAAGACCTGAAGCGAGCGGCGGCCGGCCTCGTCGATCGCGAAGGCATGCACCCAGTGCGACGGAAAGATGCGCAGGTCGATGTCCTCGGTCAGCGTCATCGCCGCGTGCTCGCCGGGGTGGTAGTTGCCATAGGCGCCGACCTTCTCGTGCACGCAGGCCTCGACCCGGGTCAGGGCCATGACTTCGCCCAGCGCCTCGGCGGCGGGGACGATATCGTCGGGATGCGCGGCTATTCGCGTCGCGCCGGCGCCGACGCTGGCAGCAACAAGCTGCGCCTCGGCGATGCCGAGCGCGTCGGCGGCGTCGCGGGCACGGAGTTTCGGGTTCTCGGCCTGGAAGGCGCGGATCTGGTCGGGGGTCGCAGCGGCTCGCTGGGTCATGGGCATCCTCGGAGTGGAAGGCAGGTCCGATGGCTGCGCCCGATGCGTCCGGTGCGTGGCTGTCTTAAGTTACTTGACTATTTTAGTCAGAAAGGCTTAACGCTGCAAGCCGTTGCGATCGCTGCATCGCAAAATCACCCCCACCGCCGCGCCAGCCTCCGCAAGCTACGGCACAATTCGCTTCAAGGATGGCGCATATGATCACCCCCCTGTTGCGCGGCACGACCGCGCTTGTCTGCCTGTCGCTGGCCGTGCCGGCCGCCGCGCAGGACACCGGTGACCCCGGCTTTCTCGGCACGCTGATCTTCACCGCCGGCAAGCGCGACCTCACCTTCGGCACCGCGCTGGCCCGCACCGTCGTGGACGAGGAAGAGATCCAGGACCGGCAGGCCAGCACAGTCGCGCAACTGATCGACTCGGTTCCCGGCGTCACGCTGGTCAACGGCACGACGCCGCAGGGCTCCGGCATCAACATCCGCGGCTTCGGCGCCAACACCACCTTTGGCACCGACCAGAAGATCGCCGTGCAGATCGACGGCGCCAGCGTTGGCTCGGAGGAACTCTACCGCATCGGTACGCAGCTGTTCACCGATCCGCTGCTTTACCGCGAGGTCGAGGTGCTGCGCGGCACCATCGGCAGCTTCGCCTACGGGTCGGGCATCGTCGGCGGTGTGGTGAAGCTCGAGACCAGGGACGCCAGCGACTTCACCGGCGGCGTGCCGGGCTTCGGCGGAGCGCAGACGCTGGAATACAGCTCGAACGGCGACGGCTGGGTCAGCTCGACCAACCTGGCATGGATGCCCACCGAGAGCGCCGAGTTCCTGCTGAACTACTCGTTGCGCGACCAGGACGACCTGACCGCCGGCGACGGCGAGACCATCGGCAACAGCGCGTTCCGCACGCCGTCCTACCTGGCGAAAGGCACCTTCACCTTCGGCGAAAACGACGACCATTCGCTGAGCGTCAGCCATTCGCGCACCGTGGCGGACGACAAGGACGTGCCCTACGACCAGTTCGCCACCGACGGCGGCACGTTCGGCAATGTCGATCGGCTGACCGACACGGCGCAGACCGTGCTGGAATACCGCTACGACCCCGCCAGCGACCTGATCGACCTGCGCGCCAACCTCTCCTACGCCGACCAGGTGATCGAATACGACTACATCCCCGGCTCGTCCCCGCTGGAAGGCACGCCCGGCTTTCCGCGCCTCGTGGGCACGGTCAACGCAGATCAGCGCTACGAGACGACCAAGCTGACCGTCAGCAACCTTGCGTTGTTCGACACGGGCGCGGTGTCGCACGACATGCTGGCTGGCGCCGAGGCGCAGCACCGCGTGCGCGCGGACAACACCGACGCCGGTGCGCCAGGCGGCACCAACGACCGCTTTGCCCTGTTCCTGATAGACGAGATGACGATGAACGCCGTCACCCTGACGCCTGCCCTGCGCTACGAATCCTCACGCATCGAGAGCGAGAACGACCTGCCCGGCGTATCCGACGAGTACGCGAAGGACGCGCTGATGGGCGGGCTGGCTCTGGCCTACGATTTCGGCAACGGCCTGTCGGTCTTCGGCAGCGCCGCCTATACCGAAGGACTGCCGATCGTCGACGACCTGGGCACCAGCGCCACGGCGCAGGACCGCATCGACACGTCCGAGAAATCGCGAACGCTGGAGTTGGGTGCGGAATACACCGGCATCGACGTCTTCACGCAGGGCGATACCTTTTCGGTTCGCGGCAACGCCTACGAGACGGCCCTGTGGGACATCACCAGCTACACCGTGTCCGGGTCGACAACGACGACGCTGGAGCGGGTCGAGTCGCGGGGCCTCGAGCTCGAGGCGTCGTACGGCATGGACAGCGGCGTCTATGTCGACCTTGCCGGCCACTTGGGCGAAGGGACCGAGTTCAACCCCGACGGCTCGGACGCGGTCTGGCGCAACAGCCCCGCGGATCGGGTGCAGATGACACTGGGCCGGAAATGGGAAGACGCGCTTGATCTCAGCTGGGAGATGGTCCATGCCGCCGACCGCTTCGACGCGATGGGCGAGGATCTGGCCGACGTGACCGTGCACAACCTGCGCAGCACGTGGAGTCCCGCAAAGGGGCTGCTGGACGACACCGAGATCCGCTTCGGGATCGAGAACGCGCTGGACGCGGATTACGTCGGCCACCTGTCCTCGCCCAGCCGCAAGGCGCCCGGCCGGACCTTCAAGGTGTCGCTGACCGCAACGTTCTGAGCAGGCGTCCCGGCCGCCATGCGCGGCCGGGGCATAATCCGGATTCTACCAGACCCCGTGGGCGCGCAGCTTCGGCGCCAGCGTACCGCGGAAATCCAGCGCCTCGGGCCGCGGGCGCGTCAGCAGGCTGACTGCCACGAACAGCCCCCCCGACGCGGCGATCACGCTGCCCGCCAGCATCGGATCGAACACGCTGATGCCCGTTTCCAGCGCCATCCAGATCGCCAGCGCCGCGCCGCCCACTAGCGATGCAAGTGCGCCGGCGGCCGTGCCCCGGCTCCAGAAGAACGCGCCGACGATCGCCGGCACCGACACGACCAGCCCGGCCGCCGACAGCGCCGCCAGCTGGTCCACCACCGCCGCCTGCCGCACCGCGAACAGCGCCGCGAAGGCGATGACCAGGACGACCACGATCCGTCCCACGAAGATCTGCCGCGCCTCGCCCAGCGCGCGGCCCGGAAGGTCCCGCGCCGTCATCGACCCCAGCGTCAGCGCGATCGAGTCGAGCGTCGAGATCGCAGCCGACAGGATGCCCACAATCAGCAGCAGCGCCACCACGACCGGCACTGCCCCCGACGCCAGAAGCGCCGGCGTCGCCGCCGACGTGTTCTCCAACCCCGGCGTCAGGATCAGCGCGGCGAACCCCCAGATGACCGAGATCAGCGTGAAGATCAGGCCGAAGCCCAGCACCCAGAAGATCATGGCGCGCATCGCGCCAAGGTCGCGGACGACGAACAAACGCTGGCTGACCTGCGGATTCGACAGCGGAAAGAAGAACCACGGCAGCGACAGCGCCAGGAACGTCGGCAGCGCCCACAAGCCCGGCCCCGGCACGTCCAGCCATTCAGGGCGTTCCGCCTGCACCCGCTCGACGAAGGCGCCGGGCCCGCCGATCGCCGCTACGACGAAACCCACCGCCAGCAGCGCCGCGACCAGCATCACGGCCGCCTGCCCGGCATCCGTCCACGCGACCGAGCGCAGCCCCGCCAGCAGCGTCCAGAAGATCGCCAGCACCGCGCCGGTGGCCACCGCGAGTTCCAGCGTTATGGCCCCCCCCGTCACCTCGGACAGCAGCAGGCCGATCCCGGCAAGCTGCGTGGTGCAGTAGGGCATGAGGAACAGCAGCGAGATGATCGCGGCCGAACGCGCCACGGCCTTCGAGCCGTAGCGCCGGCCCAGCATCTCGGACGGCGTGACGATCCCCCATTCCCGCGAGGCCAGCCAGAAGCGCGGGCCGAAGACGACGAGCAGCGTCAGGCCCGAGAAATAGATCAGCTCGAACCCCAGCGCGCCGATCCCGCCGCGATAGGTCAGCCCGGTCAGCACCACCAGCATGAAAGCAGAATAGGTCGTCGCGGCATAGCTCAGCCCCGAGATCGCGCCGCCGATGACGCGTCCGCCGAGGTAGTAATCGTCCGCGCGGCCGGTGTTCCCGCGCGCCGCCGCGAAGGCGACGCCGCAGCCGATCAGCGCGAAGATCCCCACCGCCGCCCAGACCAGAACCGGAGCCATGTCCTCAGGCCCTCCAGCCGCGGATGCCGGCCGCGATCACCGCGACGACGCCCAAGGCGAACAGCGTCCAGAACACGGCGATACCCGACGATGCGGGCGCGCCGGACAGGATGCCGTAGGGCACGACGATCCCGGACAGGATCAAGCCCCCCACGATCGTCAGCCACCATCCGAAAACCGTCATGCCGCCGCCCCCCCGTTTCGCGCCTCTGACGGCTCCGGCAATAGTGAAGGCGCTGCAATGTGTAAAGTTTGTGCCTCGAATTCCCGCGAAAGGTGTTCGCCCCGGCGCTGATGCCCGCGTCGCGGCAGGCGTTGTTGCAAGGGCGCTTCACCGGACGCCCGGACTTTGAAAGATCGTTTGCAACGATCGCGTGATGCGGCATGTTTCAGAAAAACTTAATTATAAATTTATGAGGCAGCGTGATGTACGGGAAGAGAGGGCGTTTGCTCTCGGTCTTCATGCTATGCGTGTTCACCGCCGGCTTGGCGGCAGGGTGTTCAAGGCAGATTTCGATCCGGATCGATCGTGGTGACGGGCCCGGCGCGCAATACGCGGTAACCCGGCCCACCGAGATGTGGATCTCGGTCCCCGAGGCGCAGCTTGTCATGGTGCGCGAAGCGGCCGGTGGCGCCGAGCAGAAGATCCTCCTTCCGAACGACACGGTCTTCGACGGCGACAATTTCGTCTTCATGCGCCTCGTCGAGCCGGGCCTGACCTCGACGCCGCGACGCTTCGAACTGGATGCGATCGTCGCGGCGGCCGACGGCATCCCGCCGCCGTTCACCCGCGAGGATCTGCGCCTCATGCAGAGCCGCTCGGACGGTGCCGGCGAGCTTGTCTATGCGCGCAAGACCAACGGCACCGAGACGACCTGCGTGCTGGCGTTCCGCGGCCTCGAAGCCAGCGAACGCGCCCTGCCGCGGCGGGGCGACCGGCTCGAGATCATGATGCGCAACTGCGTGCCCGGCGGCGAGGATGCCGCACTTGCCGTTCTCGCGCCGGCGCGGCTGGGCGTGTCCCGGCCGCAGGCCACCGCTTCCGAAGCTGTCGCCACGCCCCTTTCCCCCCTAGCGAGGCCGTACCAATGACCGCACCCACCAGAGGCATGATCTCGACGGTCACGAAGGCTGCCTTCGCGTTGCTCGGGCTGGTCCTGATCGTCCCGATCACCCTGCTGGTGATCACTCCCTCCTCGGATCTGGTCCAGGGCTTGCTGGGCTTCAGCGCGGTGCTGCTGGTGATCGCGCTGAAACCGTTCGCGAGCCATCTGGTGCCGCGCCTTGCGCTGCTGGCCATCGCCGGCGTCATCGTCACGCGCTACCTGTCGTGGCGCATCCTCTACACGCTGCCGGCCCCGGACCAGCCGGTCGCCTACGCGGCCGCCGTGGTGCTTCTGGGGATAGAGACGTTCTCGGTCCTGGTGTTCTTCATGACCTCCCTAGTCAACATCGACTATGTCACACGCCGGCAGCCCGGCAAGATCCGCATGGGCCAACTGCCGCGTGTCGACGTTCTCGTGCCGTCCTACAACGAGCCGACCGAGATGCTCGCGATCACGCTCGCCGCGGCGAAGAACATGTACTATCCCAAGGACAAGCTGCGCGTGGTGCTGTGCGACGACGGCGGCACCGACCAGAAGATCAACGCCCCCGATCCGGCAAAGGCCGAGGCGGCGCGCACCCGGCGCGAGGACCTGACCCGGCTCTGCCGCGATCTCGGCGTCATGTACTCGACCCGCGCGCGCAACGAGCACGCCAAGGCGGGCAACATGACGGCCGCGCTCAGCCGCCTGAACGGCGACCTCGTGGCGATCTTCGACGCCGATCACGTGCCGACGCGCGATTTCCTCGCGCGGACCGTGGGGTACTTCGTCGAGCGGCCCAAGCTGTTCCTCCTGCAGACGCCACACTTTTTCCTAAACCCGGACCCCATCGAGCGCAACCTCCAGTTGTCGCCGAAATGCCCGACCGAGAACGAAATGTTCTACGGCGCCATTCACAAGGGCCTGGATTCGATGCGCGGCGCGTTCTTCTGCGGCTCGGCCGCGCTGCTGCGGCGCCGCGCGCTGGACGAGGCGGGCGGCTTTTCGGGCGAGACCATCACCGAAGACGCCGAGACCGCGCTCGACATCCATGCCAAGGGCTGGGAAAGCCTGTACCTGGACCGCGCCATGGTGGCCGGCCTCCAGCCCGAGACGTTCTCGTCCTTCATCCAGCAGCGCGGCCGCTGGGCCACCGGCATGATCCAGATGCTGCTGCTGAAGAACCCGCTGTTCCGCCGCGGCCTGGGGCTGACCCAGCGGCTGTGCTACCTCAATTCCATGTCGTTCTGGCTGTTCCCGATCGTGCGGCTGGCCTACCTGATCATCCCGCTCTTCTACCTGGTCTTCGGGCTCGAGATCTTCGTGACCACCCGGACCGAGGCGCTGGTCTACATGGTCTCGTATCTCATGGTCGCGTTCCTTGTGCAGAACACGCTGTTCTCGCGCCATCGCTGGCCGCTGATCTCGGAGATCTACGAGATCGCGCAGGCGCCCTACCTGGCCAAGCAGATCGTCAAGACGGTGATGCGCCCGCGCGCGGCCAAGTTCAACGTGACAGCCAAGGACGAGCAGCTCGACAACGATTTCGTGTCCGAGATCTATCCGCCGCTGCTGACGTTGACCGCAATCACCGGGGCGGGCGTGGCGCTGGCCGCGGCGCGGTGGCTCGCCTTCCCGGGCGACCGGCCGATCGTCGAGATCGTCGGCGCCTGGGCCCTCTTCAATTTCCTTCTGTGCGTCCTGGCCCTTCGCGCCACCTGCGAACGCCAGCAGCGGCGGGCCATGCCGCGGGTCGCGCTCAACCGGCCCTGCACGGTCCAGATGGTCGATGCCAACGATCAGGTGATCGAGGTGCCCGCGGTGATCGAGGACGGCTCGACCCAAGGCTTGCGCATCGCGTTCCGTGCGCAGGCGCTGAGCGATGGCGAACTCGTGGCGTTGCATTGCCTTCAGACGGACATGTTCCTGGCCGTGCGGCCCCAGATCCCCGAGGCCGATATGCTCGAGGCCGAGATCATCGTGCGGGTCACGAATCCTTACCCGTCGTCGACCGGCTTTGCCTTCGGGGTGCGAGTCGAGGCCGACCAGCCGGTCGCCATGTATTCCTGTCTTGCGCACGTGGTCTACGGCGACAGCGAGGTCTGGCGCCGCATGCGCGAGGACGAACGCGCCGAACGCGGACTTGTCCACGGTATCCTCTACGTGCTGTCGATGGCGGTCGCCTCGATCCCCAGGACGGCGGGCGATTTCCTGCGCGAACCGGCGCGCCGCCGGGCCCTGGCCGCGGCCGAGACGGAAAGCGCGCAGATCCTCGCCTTCGCGACCGAGAGACCGGCCCCAAGCAAGGAGCACACGAACGAGCACGCCAAGGCGGCGCTGGCCGGCGGCCTCGTTGCATCCTTCCCCCGCCAGGCCGCACCGTGGCAGGATTTCATCCAGGAGGAGCGCGGATGATGCGCCGCGCCGTCGCGCTTATGGCGATCGTTGCGGGCCTTGCATCGCAGGCGGGGGCACAGCCGCTGCTGCCGGACGACACGCCGCCCGCCGCGCCCGCGTTGCAAGCGCCGGCTGCCGGCACCGCAGAGACGCAGCTCGGCCTGTCGGCGCCGGTCACCGACATGATCGTTCCACTGGTCGACGGGGCCGGTCGCGGTCGACAGGCCGCGGAGACGGACGATACCGCATCCGGCTCGCGCGCGGAGACGGTTCTGGTTCGCCTGCGCGAGCTCCAGAACCGTCAGCGCACCGCGACGGTGGCCGAGTTCGTCGGCGAATGGACGCAGAAGGATTTCAGCTTCACCCTTCCCGCCCTGCCCGAGGCGCCCGTTCCGTTCCAGCTGTCGCACGTGTCCAGCGTCAATGCCCTGCCCGACAGCTCGTTCATCCGCGTCGAGGTCAACGGGCAGCCCGTCCGCGAGCTGCCGATTAGGAGCTTCGAGGATTACCGACTGGATCGCTTCTCCATCGATCCAGCCCTGCTGCGCGTGGGCGACAACCGGGTCCGTATCTCGGTGCGGCAGACGCACCGGATCTATTGCGGCGTCGAGGCAGCGTTCCAGCTCTGGACGCGGGTCGACCTGGAAGCCAGCGGCCTTGCCGTGCCGAACGGCACGTTCCGCGCCGATTTCGACGGCTTCATCGCCGGCCTGGCCAGCCACGTGGCGCGCGGCGAACCCGTGCCGATCCGGCACGACCTGTCCGCCCCGATCGCCGACCGCATCACGCCGCTTTTCTCGGTCCTGCGCAGGGCCGTGAACGGCGACATCCTGCTGCTCGAGGAGCAATCGGCCTGGCAGGTCAAGCCGGGGCCGAATGTCTCGGCCCGGGTCTCGATCATCGACGATCCCCGCGTGCGCGGCGTGTCGTTCCGGCGCGGCGGCGATGGCACTCTCGTCATGGTCCAGGGAAGCTCGGTCGATTTCGCCGAAGCCGCCGACATGCTCCAGGGCATGCTGGCGGGCCGCGTGGCCGTGCCGCCGGTGCCGCAGGTCACGCCCGGGACTGCAAAGCCGCTGGCCGAACTGACGCAGACCGACCTCGTGGCGCACGGGCGCTACATCGCGATGCGGGTCTCGTTCCGCCTGCCGAACGACTGGATGCTGCTGGCCAACCAGAAGGCGCGGCTCGATCTCGATTACCGCTTCGCGCCCGCCCTGCCGCGCGGCGCATTGCTGCAGATCAAGGTGAACGGCAAGACCGTGCGCCTGCTTCCCCTCGACCGGGACGGCGGACGCGAACTGCCGACCCTGCCCGTGTCGATGCCGACGAACGTGCTGCGCGCCGGGCAGAACACCCTGCTGTTCGAGGCACTGATCCCCGGCGACCCGCCGCACGCGCCCTGCCCGGTCGTGAACACGCCGCTGGTCGAGATCCTGCCGACGTCGCGGTTCTTCGTGCCTGCATCGCCCCGCATGTCGGTGCTGGATCTCGACCATGCGCTGGCGGCGCTGACAGCGTCCGACGTCCTCTTGACCGAGTCGGCGCAGCGCAGCCTTGCCCCGGGCGCCCACGTCATGCTGGCGTCGGTGTTCGGCGGGACGAAGGCGGAGACGCCGACCCTGGGTACGCCGAAGGTGACGGTCGGCGTGCCCGGCGACATCGCTTTGCTTTCGCCGTTCTACTCGGACTCGGCGCTGCAGGCGATGGGCAACGCGATGCGCTCGCTGCCCCCGCCGTCTTCCGGGTCCGGCGAGATGCCGGTCGCTTGGTCCGACAACGCGGGGTCTGCGGCCGACGGCGCGATGACGCGCGTCATGCAGATGTTCTCGCAGCTGCAGACGGGCTTTCTCAGCTTCTCGGGCGAAACATACACCTCGACCACCGAGCTGCCCGCCTGGCTGCGGGCGCGGTCGGCTGACGCCATCCTCGTGCAGCCGGATCCCGCCCTTCCCGAACAGGTCTGGCTGTTCGTCAATCCCGATCTGGACCTGCGCGCGCTGGCCTCCAGCCTGGCGAACCGCCTTTACGTCGATGACGGGCCGCGCGGGCAGATCGCGCTGTTCACCGCCGGAACCGGGTGGGAGAACTGGAGCACGACGGCGAAGATCCTGTACCTCCTCGAACCGGTCACGCCGGGGAACTTCCTTGCCGTGGCCGGCAACTTCGCCACGGCCTACCCGTGGATCTTCGTTTTCATGCTGATCTTCATCACGATCGCGGCCAGCCTCGTCTCGGTGGTCCTCGTCCTCAACAGAAGGCGCGACAACACATGAACCGCAGGGCGTTTCTGAAGCAGTCCGCGCTTCTCGCGCTTCTTGCGTCGGGCCACGGCGCGTCCGCCGCCGGCCCTGATGCCGAACTCGATCCTCTCATTCCGGCTTGGGAGGCGTGGAAAGCGGCCCACCTGCAGCAGACCGGGCGGGTGATCGACGCGCGCCAGGACCAGGCGAGCCATTCCGAAGGCCAGGGATACGGCATTCGGCTGGCGGTGGCGTTTCGCGACCGGGCGGCCTTCGACGCGATGGACCGCTGGACACAGGCCAACCTGGCGGTGCGCCCGGACACGCTTCTGGCCTGGCGGTGGCGTCCGGACCTGCCCGAACGGATCGACGATTTCAACAACGCCTCGGACGGGGATCTGTTCTACGCGTGGTCCCTCGCGCTGGCGGCCGAGCGCTGGAGCGCGCCGGACTATCTTGCGCGGGCGACCGCGATGGCGAACGACCTGGCAGCCTCCTGCGTGGTGGCGCGGCCCGACAGACCCGGCGACCGCGTCCTGCTGCCGGCGGCCTTCGGCTTCGTCAAGGACGACGCCGCCGTGCTGAACGTGTCCTACATGATGCCGCGCGCCCTGGCCGAGCTTGGCCGGGCATCGGGCCAAGGCGCGCTCGAGGCCGCGGCGGAAGGCGCGCTGCGCCTGATGTCGGATCTCGCGCAGACGGGCAGCATGCCCGACTGGGTGCGTGCGTCGCCCGAGGGGCTGGGTCCGGCGGAAGGGTTCGCAAGCCATACCGGCTATGAGGCGATGCGCGTGCCACTGTTCCTGTGCTGGTCGGGCCAGACCGCGCATCCGGCGGTCGCAACGCATGCCGCCCTGCCAGACGACGGTGGCGACATTGACGCGACCCCGGTGGTGTTCGACCGGACCTCGGGCGACGTCCTGCAGCACAGCGGCGAGGCCGGATACCGGGCGCTTCAGGCACTGACGCGCTGCGCGGCAGGAAACATGGGCTTTTCCACCATGCCTCCGTTCGACCCCGAACAGACCTACTATCCAGCCACCCTGCATCTCTTCGCCATGCTCTGCGCGCGTCAGACGCTGCGCTCGTGCACACCGATCTGATGACGATGCGCGCACTCGCCCTTGTGGCCGCACTCGTCGCGGCACCGTTCGCCGCACCGGCCGACGAACCCACGCGCGAGGATCTTCTCGCCTTGCAGTTCTACGCCTCGAACGACGACACGCGCGCCGTCGAGGCCGAGCTGGAGCGGCTGAGGGCCGCCTTTCCGGCCTGGTCGCCACCCAGCGATCTCGATACGCTGTTCCGGCGCGACGCCGATCTCGGCCGGCTGATCGACGGGATCTATGCCGACATCGCGCTCGGCCGGTTCGACGCGGCACGCGCCGGCATCGCCAACGCCCAGACGCACTTTCCGGAATGGCCCGTGCCCGACGAAATGACGACGCTGCTTCGGGTTTCCGAGGCGCAGCACGCCATGGACGCGGCCGAGGCGGCGGGCGATCGGACGGCGGTCATCGCGATCGCCGCGCGCGAACCCGGCCTTTTGACCTGCGCGCGCGTGAACAACGCCTGGATCCTTGCCGAAGCCTATGCCGAAAGCGGCCGGCGCGACGAGGCGCGGGACATCCACGCCGCGATCGTCGAGCGATGCGACGACAAGGCGCTGCTGATCGCGACTCTCGAAAAGGCCGATCCGCTGCTGACCGAGGACGGGCTGGCAGACCTGACCGAACGCGCGATCACGCGCGCGCCCGCCGACCGGGCGGCCTTCGAGGCGCTCGAGGCGCGGCTGCTGGCCGGTCGCGGCGCGGACGGCGGCGCCGACGGCGACGCGCCGCCCCGCCTCGCTGCGGCGTCCGGCGGCGCCCGCGCGCCGGCGCGCTCTCTCCGGCCGGTCCTGCGCAACGACGCGCGCGCCGTGTCGGCGCAGGCCGCCCCGCGCCTGGCGGAGACCCCCTCGCGCCCGCAACCCGCTCGGGCCAGCGGTGCCGCAAGCGCGACGGTGTCGGATGAACTCACACGCGCCGTTCGGTCCGCGTCGTGGCAGCAATGCCTGCGCCTGACGCAAGGCCAGCGCGCGCCTGCCATCCTGGCACAGCGCGGCTGGTGCGCCTACAACGCCGAGCGTCCGCTCGAGGCGCTGGATGCTTTCCGGAATGCCTACGGGCAGATGAGCGGCGCCGAGGAACGGCGCGACACCGGTTACGGGATCCTGCTGGCCATGCTGAAGCTGGGCCAGAACGACCTCGTGGCGCGCGACGCGGCGAACATGCCGCTCACCTACGAACAACGCGTCGAGGTCGAGGGTCAAATCTTGGATCGCCGCGGCGTCGCCGCCTACGAGGCCGGTGACTACGACCGCGCGATCGCCTTCATCCTCGAACACCAGCGCGTCACGGGCAAGACCCGCCGCGACCTCGAGATGATCCGGGGCTATTCGCTGCTCAAGCTCGGCCAGCGGCAGGAGGCGCGGGCGATCTTCGAGCAGCTGCATGCACAACTCGCGACTCAGGAAACCGCGGCGGCGCTTCGCGCGGCACGCTAGGATTGCAGCGCCGCTGTCGGTTTTCCCGACCCAGCGCTGATTTCGCCGTCGCAAGCGCAACGGTGCCTGCCGCCGGCCCCGCCGCCGCGGATCGGCCGTGGTGCGTGGTCACCTCGGAGCTTTTCTAGGCCGACAAGGCCCGCGGCACCGTGCCGGGCAACGGCGGGCGCAGCATTCAAACAAATTGAGGCAATTTCGCCTCAAAACAATCCTGCCTTCGACATCAATCGATCACAGATTCGCCGGTCCCGCCCCCGATATCGGGGGTCGACGGCGGTGGAAGACGCACCGCGAAATCTCGTAGGACTGGATCCCGCAATGAAGAGCCTGATCTCTCGCTTCCGCAAAGACGAAAACGGATTTGCCGTCGTGAACTGGGCTGTCCTCGTCAGCGCGTTCATGCTTCTCGCGGTCTTCGCTCTCGGCACCGTCAAGGACAGCGCGCAGCCGCTTTCCACGAGTGCGGCGCTCAGCTTCTCGGTCCTGCGCTGACGCACGCGCCGGACAGCCCGGCATAGTCTGCGGCGCCGTGCTTTCGGGCAGATGGCGCCGCACGCCACCACGACTGCGCCCGATCCAGGCGACCTTACCGTCCGGCCCTCCGCACTGCACGCTCCGGAACGCGACTCGCGCGGCCAGCAACCGGCCGCCACAGCTCCCTGCCGTGCGGGATCGCTTCGTGGCAGTTCA
The DNA here is from genome assembly GCF_900107235.1 of Citreimonas salinaria. Taxonomy (GTDB): domain Bacteria; phylum Pseudomonadota; class Alphaproteobacteria; order Rhodobacterales; family Rhodobacteraceae; genus Citreimonas; species Citreimonas salinaria. The sequence goes on along the minus strand of NZ_FNPF01000018.1, from coordinate 14,971 downwards.
TCAGTCGTCGCGGGTTCCGGCCTCCACCACCTCCAATGCCACGTTTCCGATCACCCTGTTGCGCAAGGTCTCGCGGTGCATGAGCACCCCGTCCGAGATGTAGAGGTCGGCGACGTCGAAGATCCACGGGCCCGCGCCTTCGGACGCGACGCGGATCTTGGCCTCGCCCGCCACGGCAGGCTTGCCCTTGAGGTTGGTGTACTCGGCGCCTTCCGGGATGACCGCGAACATCGTCGGATCCGAATTGGCCGCGAGGTTGGTGACGATGTAGAGGATCTCGTCGCGATCGGTGATGCGCTCGGCACGGAAGTAGCACACGCCCTCGTAGCCGCCCAGGGCGACGGCGGTCGCCCCCGCGACGGCGATGGTGACCGGGGCGGTGACGATGCCTGCGGCAGAGCCGACAATGCTGCTGCCCGCCGCCGTCGCGGTGCCGACGCCGGACGAGATCATGCTCGCCCCGCTGAGCGGGTTCTGCAACGTATAGGCGCCGACCGCGCGGACGCCGCTGACGGCGGTGTCCCTGACCGCCGAGCCGGCATTGCCCGCCAGGATCGAGGGCCGGAAATCGCAGACATCGGCCCGCGCCGCCAAGGGCGCGAGGACGGCGGCAAGGGTGAGGGCGGTGATCGCTTTCATGGCTGCTCCTGCTCGAATTCTTTCAGCGTCGTAACAGCGCGCCGGCAACTCCGGCAGGGTCACGAAATCACAATGGCGTCGGTCAATTCCGCTCATGCGCCCGAGTTGCGCGACCGTCTCCTGCTGGACGCTCCGTTGACTTGCATTACAATCCTCGCTGACCGGCGCCCCGATTGTCGACCGACGACGATACAGTGCACCTGAACGGCGACAAACCGCCGCCGCTGAGTGCTCGATTGTCACCACGTCCACACAGCCTGAGCGCCATGTTCCTCGAGGAGCTTTCGGACAAGGTGCGTCGCGGCCTCGAGGGCAAAGGTGCTGAAGGTCCTGAGCGGCGGCGGCCGAATCTACGGATACCGTCCCGGTACCGACGAGCGTGGCGCGCCGGAGAAGGGCACCCTGGCCATCGACGAGATCGAAGCCGCGGTGGTGCGGAGCATCTTCCACGACTACGCTGCCGGCATCTCGCCGATCAAGCTCGCCAGCCGGCTCAACGAGGAGCGGATCGCCTCCCCTTCCGTGGGGCCGAAGCGCAAGTCCTCGGGGCATTGGAAGCAGAACAACGATCAACGGCAACCGTGACCGCGGAGCCGGCATCATCAATAACGAGCTCTATGTCGGGCGCCGCATCTGGAACCGGCTATCCTGCACCAAGCACCACCGGACCGACAAGAAGCGCTTGCTCAGGCTCTGGCGTAACCGAGGTTACCTTCCGGAGAACGAAAAAGGGGGGGTGGACAAAGCACAACGCGAGGGATGTCGCGAGCGTGTACGTCCTCTACTCGCTCTCAAGACTAGGAGTTGGTCCATCCGACGTCGCCGGCGTTCTTGATGGCCTTGTAGCCGATCTGCTTTTCTTTGCGATTACCTCAGGCGATGGCGGGATTGGATTCGGCGGCCCCGTTGAAGACACCAAGAGGCTTCGTGGCGCGTTTGAGGAAACACTGGCTCTTGCTCGTCAAATTGCTCGTCCGCACGACGAGCGAAGGTTTTTGGTTGCTGACCGCGGTGGTCCAGTCTCAAGGTGCGCTGACCTAGGCAAACTCATTAAGCGTGAGGGGTTGGAGTACTTCTACTGTATCTACCTTGTTGCGGCGGGTCGTGGCATTGCTGAACGCGCGCAGCGGCCGCTAGTCACACTGTCGTTTCAAAATCGAAGGGGGTGAGTCCCCCAAGGTTCGGAGGTTGTCTCATGCTCGCCATGCGGGATGAAGTTGCTCTTAGCATTATTGGAAACGACACATTGTCAGAATCGACGACACGTCACTTTCCATAGCACTGCGTCTTCGAACTACCCCACGACCGCAATCGCTACTCGCTTGACAACAGGAATGGTCCACAACTGCCCTTCAGCAATAAGCCGAAATGCTGCGGCGCGGCCCGTCGAACCGGGCATTTCGCTGAAGGCGCGAAATTCCATATGCGGCCATTTGACACCGCGCCGACATCATGGAATTGCCGGGAGGTCTGGCAGCATCCTGATATTATACTCATGAGACAGACGGCATGCTGCGATCGCTGTCCGTTCATTGAGATGTTTTCACTGTGGCTGTCACGATCAGAACCGTCTTGCCGGCGCGGTCCTCGATGCGCACCGGGCCGGATCAGGAAAGCGGAAGGCCGTGCGTGCGTCCGAAATTGCGCCGGAACCGCGGCTTTTTCGCGGGGCGCTCGGTGAAGTTTTGTCAGCCCCGTCCGATATCACCGATCGCCTCCCGAAGGCAGTGGGACGGGACAGCCATGCGGAAAAGCATCTCGGCTTTCCACCCGGGGATCTTGGTCTGGAAAAACATCGCGATGTCAGGCACCCAGCCGACAGAACAGGCCGGTGGCAAGGTGCGCCCGTTCGACGAGGCTGTCGACGAGGATATGCTCGTTGAGGGTGTGCAAGTCGGCCCCCCGTACCCCGATCGAGTCCAGCGTAGGAATGCCCAACGCTCCGGTGAAGTTGCCGTCGGACCCGCCGCCGGCCGATGCGCCGGAGACTTCGAACCCGATCTCTGCGGCGATCTCCTGTGCCAGCGACAGCATCGCCATCGTCCCCGGCTGGTCCGGCTCCCAGACCGGACGCGTCACGCCGCGGCGCACTTCCATGATGACCTCGGCCTCGGGATCGTTCAGCGCCAGCATCTTCGCCACGCCCTCTTCCAGCAGTTCCTGCGTCTTGGCCATGGTCAGGACTTCGGCGTCGCAGACGGACGAAACGCAGTTCACCCATTGCCCGGCGTGGAAGACGCCAAGCGAGAAGGTGCAATCCTCGGTGGTCATGCCCTCGATCTCGCCCACAACGCGTGCCATCTTCGCGATCGCCGACCGTCCCTTGTCGAGCTGCCATCCGGCATGGCTGGGCCTGCCGCGCGTCTGAAGGTTGAAGCGCGCGATGGCGTAGCGCCCGATCACCGCGCCACCGTCGGGGCGTGCGGGTTCCGGCACTAGGATGTACTTGTGGCGCTTCGCCTCGGTCTCGATCAGTTCGCGGGTCGAGGGGGTACCGATTTCCTCGTCGGGGGTGAACAGGACCGTCACAGGAAGGGGCGTCTCGATCCCCGCGGCAAGCAGTTTTCGCAGCGCGTCGAGATAGACGTAGTTGCCGCCCTTCATGTCCATCAGGCCGGGGCCGTAGCAGATGCCGCCCTCGCGCCGGAACGGCAGCTTGGCGAGCGTGCCCACGGGATGAACCGTGTCGAGATGCCCAAGAAGAAGGATTCCTCCCTCGCCCGCCCGCGGATGCGGTATCGCCGCGCGCACGCTGTCGCCCAGGCCCATGCGGCCGGGGATGCGTTCGGTGATCGCGCCCAGCGCGGCCAACTCGTGCTGGACGAGATCCATCATCCGGTTCACCGCGGCGGCGTCGAAGGTCGGGCTTTCGGTTTCGATCCAGGGCCTGAGGCCCGCCAGCATCTCGTCGGTGTCGAAGGGCAGATCGTGGAGGGTCGTCATCGTCAGCTCCTTGCCCCGGGGGGGCGTCGTCCGCCTGCCGGGTAAATTCAATGGGTGTTGCGCGAACTGCGCGGGTCGTCAGCGCACGCCGCCCTTCGGCAGGCGCGTCTCGACGATTCGCGCGTAGACGGATGCACCGACGGGCAGGATCGCGTCGTCGAGCACGAACGCCGGGTTGTGCAGCGGCACCGAGCCCGCGTGCCCGACCCGGCAATAGGCCCCCGGCACGAGCTTGAGCATGTCGGCGAAGTCCTCGGATCCGGTCATCTGGTCGTCGGTCAACCGGGCGCCTTTGGCACCGACGATGTCGGCCGCGGCGGCAACATAGGCTTCTGACAGGTCCGCGTCGTTCATCAGGACGTCGAAGACGTTGCGCAGATCGACGGAGATCTCGACCGCGTGGGCCTGCCCCAGCCCTTCGCACAGCGCGCGCATGCGCGCTTCGGCCATCGCGATCACGTCGTCGTGGAAGTAGCGGATCGTTCCGGTGATGGTCGCGGTCCCCGGCACTACATTGTAGGCCGAACCGGCGTTGAAAGTGGTGACCGACAGCACGATCGGCTTCGTCGGCGGCGTGTTGCGGCTGACGATGCCCTGCAACTGCTGCACCAGCGCCGTGCCGATGAAGATCGGGTCCTTCGACTGTTGCGGCATCGCGGCGTGGCTGCCGGTTCCCTTGACCGTGATGTCGAAGAAGGACGCGCCCGCCATCGCCGGACCGGGCGTCACGGTCACGACACCGGGTTCCGAGTTCGGATCGTTGTGCATCCCGTAGATCTCGTCGCAGGGGAAGCGGTCGAACAGCCCGTCCGCGATCATCCGGCGCGCCCCGCCAAGTCCCTCTTCGGCGGGTTGAAAGATCAGCACGACAGTCCCGTCGAAGTCCCGCGTCTCGGCCAGGTAGCGCGCGGCGCCCAGCAGCATCGTGGTGTGCCCGTCATGGCCGCAGGCATGCATCCGCCCCGGGTTGGTCGAGGCATAGGCGACGCCCGAGGCCTCGTTGATCGGCAGCGCGTCCATGTCCGCACGCAGCCCGACGCGGCGGTTGCCGCCGCCCTGCCCCTTGATGACGCCGACTACGCCGGTGCCGCCGATGCCTTCGTGAACTTCGTCCACGCCCCAGTCGCGCAGCTTGGCCGAGACGATCCCGGCGGTGCGGGTCTCCTCGAAGCCCAGCTCGGGATTCGCGTGAAAGTCCTGCCGGATCTCGGTCAGGTCGTCGGCGAAGGCCTCGATCTTGGGGATGACGCTCATGAGGTGGCTCCTTGTGCTGCGGGCGCGCGGTCGAGCGCGCGGAAATTGGCGAAATCCCAGTGGCGGCCCGGGGCGGCCTCGATCAGGCTTCGCGTGTAGTCGTGGCGGGGGTTCGACAGGACGGCGCCGGCAGGCCCCTGTTCGACCACGGCGCCCTTCTGCATGACGACCACGTCGTCGCAGATCTGCGCCGCGACCCGCAGGTCGTGCGTGATGAACAGCATCGCGATGCCGAAGCGCTCCTGCACGTCGTCGAGAAGGTCCAGAACCTGCGCCTGCACGCTCACGTCGAGGGCGGACACCGCCTCGTCCGCCACCAGGAGGTCGGGCTTCATCGCCACGGCGCGGGCGATGGCAATGCGCTGGCGCTGCCCGCCTGAGAACTGGTGCGGATACCGGTCGAGGGCGTCGGTCGGCAGATGCACCAACTCCATCAACTCGGCCGCGTGCTTCATCGCCTCGGCCTTGGGCGTACCGAAGTTGATCGGCCCCTCGCACAACGAACGCGCCACGGTCCAGCGCGGGTTGAGCGAGCGGTAGGGATCCTGGAACACGATCTGGAAGTGCTTGCGATGCGGCTGAAGCTGCCGCCGCGACAGGCGCGAGATCTCGGTGCCGGCAACGGTGACCTCGCCTCCGGTCGGGTCGATCAGGCGCATGATGCAGCGCGCGACGGTGGACTTGCCCGAACCGCTTTCGCCGACGATGCCCAGCGTCCGACCGGGTGCTATGTCGAAGGTGACATCCCGGGCGGCGTGAACCCCTTCCGAGCGACGCAACCAGCCGCTGCCGCCATAGGTCATGTCGAGCCCGGTCACGTCCAGGACCGCCGCCTTCTCGGCAACCACCCGCGCAGGCCGCGGCTTCAGGTTGGGCACCGCGGTCAGGAGCTTGCGGGTGTAGTCCTGCTGCGGGTTGGTCAGCAGTTCGCGGATCGGCGCGCTTTCGACGATCTCGCCCTTCTGCATGACGCTGACGGTATCGGCGATCTCGGCCACCACGCCCATGTCGTGGGTGATGAACAGCACCGCCGTTCCGTGCCTCTCCTGCATCTCCTCGATGAGCCTGAGGATCTGCAGCTGCGTCGTCACGTCGAGCGCCGTGGTCGGCTCGTCCGCGATCAGCAGGTCCGGATCCAGAACCAGCGCCATGGCGATCATGATCCGCTGCCGCTGGCCGCCCGAGAGCTGGTGCGGGAAGGCGGAATAGATCCGCTGCACGTCCGGCAGGTGGACCTGGTCCATGATGTCGAGCGTGCGCTTCTTCGCCTCGGCCTGCGACAGATCGGTGTGCATGTTCAGCACCTCCTCGATCTGTTCACCCACGCGCAGCACCGGGTTCAGCGCGGTCATCGGTTCCTGGAAGATCATCGCGATGCGCTGTGCGCGCAACTCGCGCATCTGGGCATGCGTGGCGCTGGTGATCTCGAACCCTTCGAGGTCGATCAGCCCGCCCTGCACTTCCAGCGCGTCCTTCGGAAGAAGGCCCATCGTCGCCAGCGAGGTGACAGACTTGCCAGAGCCGCTTTCGCCGACGAGGCAATGCGTCTCGCCCGCGCGGATGTCGAGGTCGATCCCCTTAAGGACCTTCTCGGCCCGGGGCCGGCCGGCAAGGCCGACCTCGAGCTTGCGGATCTTGAGGACCCGGCTCGCGGTCGAGAAATCGCGCGTCTTGAACTGCATGTCAGCCCTCCCGCTTCTTCATGCGCGGATCGAGAAGATCGCGCGCCGTGTCGCCCAGAAGGTTGATGCACAGGATGCACAGCGACAGCAGCAGCCCCGGCCAGAAGATCAGCCCCGGCTTGATCTGGAAGTAGCTGCGCCCCTCGGCCATGATGTTCCCCCAGGTCGGTATCTCGGTCGAGACGCCGGCGCCCAGGAAGGACAGGATCGCCTCGATCAGGATGGCCGAGGCGCAGATATAGGTGCCCTGCACGATCAGCGGTGCGAAGGTGTTCGGCATCAGGTGCTGGATCAGGATCTTCGGCATCGAAGAGCCCAGCGCGATCGCGGCCTCGACATACGGCTCTTCGCGCGCGGACAGCACCACCGACCGCACCAGCCGCACCACGCGCGGCACTTCGGGGACCGTGATCGCGATGATGACCGATCCCAGCGACGGCCCGTTGAGCGCCACCAGCGCGATCGCGAGCAGGATCGCGGGGATCGCCATCAGGCTGTCCATGATCCGCATGATGATCCCGTCCGCGGCCCGGAAGAAGCCCGCGACAAGCCCGATAATCAGGCCGACCGCGACGCTGACGACTGCCGCGCCGACGCCGATCAGAAGCGACACGCGCCCGCCGATCATCACCCGGCTGAAGATGTCGCGCCCATAGGGATCGGTGCCCAGAAGGAATTCATCGGACGGCGGGCGAAGACGCGACATCGCGTTCATCGCCAGCGGGTCGTATGGGACGTAGAGCGGCGCGAAGACCGACGCCAGCACGATGATCACCAGCACCAGCGCCGCGATGGCGGGCCCGACGCCCAGCCGCGCGCTTGCCGGCAACGAGAGCCATCCGGTCAGCACCTGAAAGGCGCTGTGACGGGAGTTCGGGATCTCTGTCATCAGTAGCGGATCCTCGGGTCGAAGAAGGAATACGAGACGTCGACGATCAGGTTGACCATCACGTAGATGCCCGCGGTCAGCAGGATCATCGCCTGGATCACCGGGTAGTCGCGCGCCAGGATCGCGTCGACGGTCAAGCGCCCGATGCCGGGGATGTTGAACACCGACTCCGTCACCACCACGCCCGAGATCAGAAGCGCGAAGCCCGTGCCGATGATCGTCAGGATGGGCACGGCCGCGTTGCGCAGCGCATGGCGGAACAGAACGACGTTCTCGCGCACGCCCTTGGCGCGGGCGGTGCGCACGTAGTCCTCGCCCAGCACCTCAAGCATCGAGGCGCGGGTCATGCGCGCGATCAGCGCGACGTAGATCGTGGCCAGCGTCAGGGACGGCAGGATCGCGCGGCTGAAGAAGGCGCCGATCCCGTCGGACGGAGACGCGTAGCCCTGTACCGGCACCCAGCGCAGCTCGATCGCGAAGACCTGGATCAGGATGTAGCCGATCACGAAGACCGGGACGGAAAAGCCCAGCACCGAGAACGACATGACTGCGAAGTCGATCCACGTGCGGTGCCGCCACGCGGCGATCACGCCCATCGGCACGGCCAGGGCGACCGAGATGATGATGGTCATGACGGCGATGTTGATCGTCGGCCCGAGGCGGTCGCGGACCATGTCCAGGACATCGGTGTTCGAGATCAGCGACGTGCCGAGATCGCCCTTCAGCATCTGTCCGAACCAGGTCACGAACTGGATGTGCAACGGGTCGTTCAGGCCCAGCCTGTCGCGGATGCGCTCGAGCTGCGCGGGCGTGGCGGCGTCGCCGGCCAGAATCGCGGCGGGGTCGCCGGGCGTCAGCCGCAGCAGCAGAAAGACGAAGATCGCGACGATCAGCAGCACCGGTATCGTGGCGAGCAGACGCTTCAGGATGTAGACGAACACGCGCGGGCCTCCGTGGCGTGGAACCGGGTCGCGGGGATCCGGGGGCGCACCTGCGCGCGCCCCCGTGCCAGGTGAAGAATCACTCGGCTTCCTTGGTCACGTTCCAGAACACCGGCACCGGCGACTGGATCATGTTCTGGATGTTGTCGCGCCGCGCCTGCGGGATCACGTATTCGCCCATCATGATGTAGTTTACGTTGTCCATGACGTGCTCCTGCATCCGGACGGCGATCTCCTTCTGCTCTTCGGGAGTCTTCGCCGCGACGAATTCCGCGCGCATTTCCTCGATCTCCGGATCGGTCGGCCAACCGAACCACGCATCGTCGCCACGGCCGTTGACCATCACGTTGATGAGCGGGTCCGAGATCTCGGGCACCATCCAGTTGGTGAAGAACATGTTCCAGCCGCCCTCGCCGATCGGCGCCTGCTGGGCGCGCCGCTGCACGACCGACTGCCAGTCCATCGATTGCAGGTCGACCTCGAAGCCGCCCTCGCGCAGCGCCTGGGCTGCGACCACCGGCTGGTTCACCAGGCTGACCACGTCGGTCGGCGCCATCACGACGATTGGCGTACCGTCATAGCCGGCTTCCTCCAGCAGCTCCTTGGACCGCTCCGGGTTCGGGCCCTCGGTGACGATGTCCGACCCGCTTTCGTCGCCTAGCGGCGTCGAGCAGCCGAAAATCGCGCCGCAGACGTTGTAGTACTCCGGGTCACCCTGCATCGTGGCCAGCATCTCTTCCTGGCCCAGCGCCGCAAGTGCTGCCTGCCGCACGAGCTTGTTGTCGAACGGAGGATGCAGGAAGTTCGGCCGGCCGATGGTGACGTAGCCCAGTGGGTCGCGGGTCTCGACGACCACGTCTGGGGCGCTTTCCAGGATCGGCATCAGGTCGATCTGCAGTTGCTCGATATAGTCGATCTCGCCTGCCGCCAGCGCGTTGATCGCCGTCAGGTTGTCCGGCATCGTGGTCCAGACGACGCGGTCCACGTTCACGTTCTTGCCGCCGGCCATCCACGACGCCTCTTCCTCGCGCGGAACGTAGTCGTCGAACTTCTCGTAAGTGACCGAAACGCCCGGCTCGTATTCCTCTTCGTTGAAGACGAACGGGCCCGATCCGACGTATTCGGTGATCGTCTCGTCCGCCGAGGTCTCGGCCACGCGCACCGGCATGATGAAGGGCGGCACCGCGGACTGCTTGGAGATGACGTCCATCAGCGGGCCGAACGGCTCGGAAAGGGTCCAGACGATGGTCTTGTCGTCCGGCGCCTCGAGGCTTTCGGTGACGTCGAAGATCATCTGCCCGCCCGAGTCGCGCTCGCCCCAGCGTTCAAGCGACGCGACCACGTCGGCACCCGTCACGGGCGCTCCGTCGTGGAACATCAGCCCGTCGCGCAGGGTGAAGGTGTAGGTCAGCTCGTCCTCGGACACTTCCCAGTCGGCCATCTGCGGCTGCGGCTCGAAGTTCTCGTCCGCGGCCGTCAGCACGTCGTAGATCATGTAGCCGTGGTTGCGGGTGATGTGGGCGGTGGTGATGACCGGGTCGAGCACACGCAGGCCCGAATGCATCACGGCGGTGATCGTCGTCTCGTCTTCCTGCGCGGTGGCCGCGGCCGGCGCCAGCAGTGCGCCGCTTGCCATAAGCGCGGCGGCCAGGGTGCGGGATCCGGGCAGGTTGGATCTCAGGTTCTTCATGGGTGTCTCCCCTGTTGGATGACGTCTTGGCTGTATTGGACGCCGGCGGCATCGCCGGTGTCGGGGCGTGCGACAGCCGCACGCGCATCTCCGAAGGACGCGCCGTTCGGAGAAAGGCGAAGACCCGGCCTTAGCCGGGTGAAAGGCAGATCGGCAGGATCCAGTGGCATCGGCCCGGGCGCTACGGCCACGAGGATGTCGCTGGCGATCGGCGCGAAATCGGCACGGAAATGGGTCGAGCTTTTCACGACGAGGATCGCCTGTTCCTCGGGCGCGATACCGACGAAGCGGAACATCTCGCGGTCGGCCATCTGCGCGATGCGGCTGGTGACGACGATGCGCACGCCGCCGATGCGCAGGCAGGCCGAGGGGCCGAGATCCAGCCCCGTGCCGCCGTAATAGGGCCCGGTGGCGCGCAGGCTGCCGTCCGACAGGGTCTCGACGACGGCCTCCACCTCGAAGGGCGCATCACCCGGAATTCCGTGCTGGCCGCCAATGCGGAACCGTGTCCGGGCACCAAGACCGGCTTCGTGCGCGGCCTTCGCCGTCGCCGGGTCGACGATCAGGCCGATCGCCGCCCCCTTCGCATCCGCCGCGACCAGCGCGCGCAGCATTCCGGTCGTGGCGGAAACGCCGCCCGCGCCGGGGTTGTCCTGCGTGTCGGCGATGACGACTGGTCCGCCCTTGCGTGCGGCGATGGACAGCGCCTGACTCACCGCGAGGTCGGCCTTCCACGACTGCCCCGAGAACCCGTTTTCCGCAGCCGCGTAAGCCGATGCGACCTTGTCCGCGGCCGCGTCGGCCGCCGCTTCCGTGTCGGCGTAGACGACAGCCACCGGCCCGCAATCGGGAATGTCGGCTGCCGGAAAGCCCATGAAAAGCGAGGCCGCGCGCACGCCCATGCCCTCGGCCTCGAGCGCGGCAAGCTGGGCATAGAGTGCATCCGCTGGCGCCGTGTCGGTCGTCTGGAACGGGATCGGCACCAGGTAATCCATCCGCCGGAACGCGCAGGCGGGGCGCGTGCCTTCGGTCATGATGCGGTGGAGCAGGTCCGCCGCACGCGCGCCGGTACCGGCCATGTCCACGTGCGGATAGGTGCGGAAACCGACCATCCCGTCGACGACCCGCGCAAACTCCTCCGAGATGTTGCCGTGCAGGTCCAGCGCCGCGACGATCGGCACGTCGGGCCCGACGACGGCTCGGACTCGCCGTGCCATTTCTCCCTCGCCGTCCTCGACGTGCTCGGCCACCATCGCGCCGTGCAGATCGAGAAAGACGCCGTCCAGATTGCCGGCGCTGCGCAAGCCGGCCAGGATCTCGTCCGCGATGCGCTCGAACGCCTCCTCCGTCACCCGCGCCGAAGGAATCGCCCCTGCCCACAAGATCGGAACGGTGTCCCAGTCCAGCCGCCGGGCGACCGATAGCGCGCCCGCAATTCCCAGGTTCACGCCCTCTGCGTTGCAAGCGATGTCAATTCCGCGGCTGAGCGGAATGTACCCGCCGCCAACCTCGAATGCGGCGAAATCCGCCGAGATCGGCGCGAAGGTGTTCGTTTCGTGCAAGAAGCCGGCAAGTGCGACCCGCATGGCGCTCCCGATCCTGTTCGTCCATGCCGCAGCCCGCAGCATAGATGCTGTATCGCTAGGCGATACATGTGTATTGCTTTATGAGCGTAAGTCGCGCAAATTGTCCGGGTCAAGAGGAGAGGTGGTCTTGTCGAGCATTCTGCGCGCGCAGCCCAGTACCGCGAACGAAATCGAGGCGGACGCCGCGGACGCACTGTTCGTCCGGGCCGCCGGACGCGCGATGCACGTCCTCGGCGCCTTTCATCAGGCGAGCGGCCCGCTCAGCCTCTCTGAGATCGCAGCGCGGGCGAACATCGACCGTTCGGCTGCACAGAGACTGGTCCACACGCTGCTCAAGCTCGGCCACCTGCGGCGCGGCCCGGACGGGCGTGGCTATCTTCCGGGGATCCGCATACTGGACACGACGCTCGACCTGCTGCGGCTCGACCCGATGGTCCAGAAAGCGACGCCCGTCCTGCTCGAACTTCGCAAGACGGTTCGCGAGCGGGTCGATCTCAGCTTCTACGACGAGACGCGCCTCGTGTACGCGCTTCGGATGCAAAGCAAGCGCGAGACATTCTACGCCACGCTCGTCGGGCACAGTGTCCCCACGTATTGCACCGCAGGCGGCCGAGCCGCCCTTGCGGTTCTTTCCGAAGACGAGGCCCGCGCCATCGTCGAACGCACACCGCTTCATCCATACACGTCGAAGACGGAGATGAACGTGGACGAGATCATGGCACGCATCGCGCGGGCCCGCGAGGACGGGTACGCGGTCGTCGTCGACGAGTTCGTTCAGGGAGAGGTGGCCATCGGAGTCGCGCTCGCGCAGAAGGGCGTGCCGCTTGGCGCACTGCACGTCGCGGGGTCGCTGTCTGAATGGACGCCCGATGCCTTCGTCGAAAAGATCGCGCCCTCGGCCACCGAAGCGGTGCGTGCGGTTGTCGGAAGCTTGTAGAAGTGTCCGTTTTTCGACCTTCGGCCGACGGTTATCCTTGAGAAAGACGGGCATCCTGTTGATTTTAAAATAGACCTGAGCAAGGTTTTTCGTCGAGAAGTGAGCCACCTCTGACTATGGAGTCAGAGGTCATGCTGGGGGGAGGCGCAAGCACCGATTTGCGAAGAAATACGAAGGACTTCGCTCCAGTTTGCTTCCACAGTGCCTCCACGGGTGCTGGAAACGCATACAATCCGACGCTTTCAGCGACCGGCCAACGCACGGGGGCAGCCGCGGTCACCTGGCCGGCCATGCCAATAGCTTTGGCGGCGTCAATGAAGTTGTCGATCGATTGTGGTCCGTGCTCAATTCCAGCCGCAGGATCGCCACCAAGTGCCCGAGATAGTGCAGACCCGTCCTGCTCTCCTTCAAGGCGCTTTCATTATCGTGCTCCTCGGCCATCAACTAATCCTCTCAATACAATTCGCGCTGTGCGGCAGCCATCTTGTAGCGGCAGGCCTGGAACAGGTACGGCGAAAACACCCGCGCCAAGGCTTCGCCGGCGGCTGTATCTGATGCATAATGCAACCCGGCATATTCTCGGTTTTCTCCGGTCCGCTGCGCCACGTGGAACAGTTCGATCGCGCCCGGAACCTCCGGTATGCAACGGTTAAATGCGTGAGCGACGGAAAAGCACTGGAACGCGTGGTTGCTGCGATAAGCCGAATGAGGCGGGTTCGGCAGAAACGGCCGCAACGTCGGATCCAGCGCATTGGGACGTGGCCGCGCGAAGCGTGCCTTGACAACGTAACCGATGCGCTCGGTGATTTGCAGAACGGTACGAACCAGACCGATCGTCGCCGGAAACTCGCTCGCGTATTCTTCGATTCCTAAGGGCCGCAACAGGTCCGTAGGGTCGTTCGCTGAAATCTGCCTCCGGACTTCGGATTGCCGCATCCGGTCGTTTCGCAACGTTCGCTGTTAGCGTGCAACTCTCTTATTTCTGCGCTTGTCTCCTCCCTGCCCGGCGGCAGCCCGAGCGGAAGGTTCTCGTAGGGATACTTGCTCGGCGTGTCGCGCTCCGATTGGTCGAGAAGCGCGATCTCGCGCAGTTCAATCCATGTCGAGAGCACCTGATCGCCGAACGATGGAACGGATTCTCCGTCGGCAGCCATCGCCATCGCCATCGCGCCTGGCCGCATCGCCATCGCCATCGCCTGCGGCTGGCTCATCGCCATGGCCATAGCCATCGCTCGCGGGCCACCCAGCGCACGCGCCTGACCACACCGTATGCGCAACCTATGAGACCCGTTATGTCGGCGACCATAGTCAGCCGGCCGGAGCTCCGTACTTTGGATTCCTTGCTCTTCGAGAGAAGGGCGACGGCTGGAAAGCCAGCAACATCCAACTCGCCGTCAACAAAAAGAGCACAGCCAATGTAGCGCTTCGGGAATGGATCCGCGGTAGCGCCGGGAGTTCCGAGTTAATCAACGAGAGCGTTCCAAGACTGTCGTGCGCTTCATGAAGGCGTTGGGTGGAGAACCTCATCTAAGCTGTGACGGAGATATGGCCGATCGCGCCGCATTTGCGGATAGAATGATCAACGATCCTCAGGTGACCTGGTTTGAAAACGCGAGCTGCGCTCCATTCCCTGATTACCGGACCAGCTTACGACGATATGCCATTGATGGACCCTGCGCCCATGCAACCACTCGGCCAATCCTCCCCCGGGGGACGCATCGGCGTCATTTCCGACACCCACGGCCTGCTCCGCCCCGAGGCGCTGGAGGCTCTCGCAGGCGTCGGCCACATCCTGCACGCGGGCGATATCGGCGATCCAGAGCATCTCGACGCCCTGGCGCGCATCGCGCCGGTGACGGCGATCCGCGGCAACATCGACCGCGGCGCCTGGGCGAAGGCCCTGCCCGAAACGGTGAACCTCACCATCGGAGGTCTGCGGATCCACATGATCCACGACCGCAAGGCCCTGCAGGCCGATCCGGCAGCCGAGCGGTGGGACGTCGTGATCTCGGGCCATTCCCACAAGACCGGCATCGAGGAAATCGGCGGCACCCTCTGGCTGAACCCCGGCGCCGCCGGCCCCCGCCGTTTCCGCCTGCCGATCACGCTGGCCTTCCTCTGGAAAGAGGCGGGCCGCCCCCGCGCCACCATCCACCCCTTGCTCGTCTGAGCTGCTTCCGCCTGATCCGCGCGGCGAACGGCGGCTCCGAGCCCAAGTGACCGCGGCGTCTTAAATCTGCGTTGCGTACGCAGCGAGACGCTCTTCGTCATGAGCGGTCCATTCCCGCCTTTCGTTGGCTGCCTCGTGCTCAGAGGGCCGGAAGGGCGGACTTATCTGCCATTCGCGGCAAGGCTTGATCACGAGCCGAGCTCTCGACGCGCCACGGAGTGAATCGACCCGGTGAGCTCA
>NZ_FNPF01000016.1 GCF_900107235.1 Citreimonas salinaria | reverse complement strand
GGCGAAGGTCGCCACGGTAAGCATGCTGGTCGCGACGATGGTCAGGATGGTCTGCGTCGCGCTTTCCGGTATGTCCACCGGCAGGTCCTGCGGCAACAAGGCGGCGGAATAGTGCGCCGCCGCCACCGTCGCCAGCGCCGCGAGCGAGAGGACCGCCGGCAGGAACCACATCTGGAGCGCGAGCTGGCGCAGTCTGACAAGGAGCTTCATGCGGCGTCCCGGACCAAGGAGGCGAGGCTTGCGGCCGTGCCCGACCGCCGGTGACGGGCGCGTGCGTCTGACTCACTGCTTTGGGAACATCCCTGCGCGGGTCGCTGTTCCCCCGTGCACGAGATTTCAGTATGGTGCCGTTGGACGGTCGGGCGTGCAAGGGAGTGCGGCAAGGACCACCGAGCTACCGGCGAGACTTCTATGGCGCCGTCGAACGTCCGGCGTCGGATGCCATGCTGCGCCTGCCACGCCGCGCCACCGCAAGTCCGCTTTCTGCCTTTCGTGACGGGCGGCTCGGCGGGGGCGGCAGCGATCGCGTCGCCGCCGCGAAAGACTTGGAGACCGCCCAGCCGACGTTGAGCTTCGGCTTGATGCTACAGGTGGGGAGGGGTTCGAACCTCCGAGTAACGGTTTTCGAGACCGTTTTTGGGGCAGGGTGGGGATGTCGCATCCTTATTTATATGGGTCCGCTCGAACAATATGCGCGGGTTCGGCACGCTGAGCGGTGTAAGACGGCATAGTTGGGCGGCATAGCATCCAAGCGTCGCACTACCTCCCTGTGAGGCGGCTTCCCTCAGCCGACGCGGGCACTTGATCAGGAGGATATTGGCACTATCACCATCGGGGTGCGATGGTCTGCTTCGAGCCCAAGTTGACCACGGCGTTCCAAGTCAAGTTCGCGTGTGCAGCGAAGCAAGCTTCGTCGCAATCGGCCCGGAGCGGACCTTCAGTTTGATCCGCCGTTCCCTGAGGGTTTGCCGAAAGCCTCCCTCAGATCTTCTCACTGACCGTCAACCCCAGTATGCGAATCAAGCTTGCGCGAATTCCGCGACCATGTGGTAAACTGCGCAGGTATCGTGACGGTGCCCCATGGCATGTTGCCATAGCTTTCAGGACCGCGAAGATGGCGATTCTCGCTTACGCCACCCCCACGGACGATCAGATTGCCTGGCTCGACGCGGCCAGCGCGCCGGATCTCCTGCCTGCCCATCTTGTTGCGTTCCTGCAATGCGGCGTCAGCATCACCTTGGGCGCGTGCGGCCGGACCGGGCGGCCTGTTGTCGGGTCCGGCGTCGCCTGCCGCGTGAGCGGGATGAACACCGTGCGCGTCCTGCTCTCGCGGCGCACCGAAGCGGCCGTGATCGACGCCGTCGAGGGCGGCAGCGCCATCGCGGCGACCTTCTCGCGCGCGCGGGACCACAGGTCGATCCAGCTGAAGGCCTCGCGCGCCCTTGTCCGGCCGGTCGCGCCGGATGACGCGAGCGAGGCGGCGCGGCAATGCGCACTCCTGGCGGACGATCTCGTCGAGCTTGGCTACGCGCGGGCCCAGGCGGACGTCTATGCCTTGCTGGGGGCGCCGGACCTCGTCTCGCTCGAGTTCCGGCCCGAGCGCGTCTTCACCCAGACGCCCGGTCCCGGTGCCGGGGCGGAGTTGCCGCGATGAGCGCCGTCGACCTGCGCGCGCTCCGCGGATCGATGGAGGGCTTCTGCGCGTCCACCTTGTGCACTTGCGACGAGGAAGGCCTGCCCAACGCCTCGATGATCAGCCAGGTGCACTGGGTCAACGAGGACCACGTCGCGCTTTCCTACCAGTTCTTCAACAAGACGCGTCGGAACCTGCTCGCCACGCGACAGGCTTGCGTTCAGCTCTTCGACCCCTCGACCCTCGCGATCCATCGGCTCGACCTCGACTACGTGGAGACGCGCACCTCGGGCCCGCTCTTCGAAACAATGAAGGCCAAGCTCGCCGGCATCGCCTCGCATCACGGGCTCGAGAAGGTGTTCCGGCTGCTCGGCGCGGACGTCTTCCGCGTGGTGGCGGTGGAGCAGGTGCAGCCGCCATCGGCGCCGCCTGCCTGTCGCAGCGTCTCGCTTCTCACGGCGGTGCGGGCCTGCGTCGACGACCTTGCGCGCTGCCGGGACTTCGATGACCTCGCCGATGCCGTGCTCGACGGCATGGTCCGTCACCTCGGTATCTCCAATGCGATACTTCTGATGGCGGAATGCGACGGGCGTCTCTTCGCGCTCGGCTCGCGCGGCTACGCGGTCTCCGGCATTGGGGCCGAGATCCTGCCGGGCGAGGGTGTCATTGGCATTGCTTCGCGCGAGGGCGTGCCGATCCGCATCGGCCACATGAGCGCGGAATATCGCTACGGCGCAGCACTTGGCGCCGCGGCGCGCAGTGCGGGCCTCATCGCAGAGGAACCGCCCGGTGTCCCCTTCCCAGGCCTCGGCACGCCGCACAGCCAGATCGCGGTTCCCGTCATGGCGGCGGGCCGAGTCCTCGGCGTCCTCTTCGCGGAGTCGGACGAGGTCATGCGCTTCGACCACGAGTGCGAGGACGCGCTTCTGCTCGTCGCGACCCACCTTGGGGCGATGATGGCGCTCCTGCGTGAGGAGGACGCGGAGGAGACGCCGCCCGCACACGTTCCGGCTGTCCTGCCAGGGGGTGGCGTGACGGTCCGCCGCTACCCGCGCGACGACAGCTTGTTCATCGGCCACGACTACCTCATCAAGGGCGTGGCGGGCGCGATCCTCTGGCGGCTCCTGCGGGAGCACACGACGACCGGGCGCACCGACTTCACCACCCGGGAGCTGCGTCTCGACCAATCACTGAAGCTGCCGGACCATGCCGAAAACCTCGATGCACGTCTCGTGCTCCTGCGTCGCAGGCTTGAGGAGCGCGGAGCTTGCCTCCAGATCGAGAAGACGGGCCGCGGCCTTTTCCGCCTCGTCTGCCGCTGCCGGATCACGCTTGAGGAAGTCGGAAAAGCGGACGCGATTGAGGTCGCCTGAGGCATCTCACGATCCTGTGAGTATTTCTTTAGCATCCATTTAGGCTTTCGTGACGCGAGACTTAGCAAGCCTCGCGCCGTGGCCCACCTTATAGAGCTCCACAGGAGGCGGAACCGCCAGAGCAGCCGGCGGAATCGCCCCACCCGACACCACCGAAACCGACGGCGCGGCATGCGCCGCCTTCCACCGACCCGAGAGGGCCCGGCCCTGAAGCCGTGCCCGGAAGAGAGACGAGATGAAGACCGACATCCTCAAGACGCGCCTTCGCGGCACGCTCATCACGGCGTTCGAACCGCGCCTCGGCGCAGAGACCGACGCGCTCACCTGGAACGGCCGCAAGCCGGCGCGCCGAGCGAAGCTCATCGTCCGTGCGGCCTGCGCCCAAGACGTGGCCGAGGCCGTGCGCTTCGCATCCGTGAACGGCCTGAGCGTGTCGCCCAGGGGCGGCGGGCACCAGTTCACCGGCATCGCCGCGCAGGCCGACATGGTGATCGACCTTGGCGCCCTCGACGGCCTGAAGCTCGACACCGCGGCGCGCACCGCCCGCGTGGAGCCTGCCGTGACCAATGCCCGCCTGGCCGCCGCGCTGGAGCGCCACGGCCTCGCCTTCCCGCTCGGCCATTGCGGCAGCGTGCCGATGTCGGGTTACCTGCTCGGGGGCGGCGTCGGCTGGAACTCGGCCGAATGGGGCTTCGCCTGCTTCTCGGTCACGGCCGTCGAGGTTGTCCTCGCCGACGGGCGCATGGTGACTGCCAGCGCCGAGGAGAACGCAGACATCTACTGGGCCGTGCGCGGCGCGGGGCCGGAGTTCTTCGGCGTCGTGACCCTCTATCACCTGAAGCTTCAGGAGGCCGCGAAGGCCACCAGCACCACGATCAGGATCTACCCGGCCGCGATGGTCGCCGAGGTCGCGGACTGGGCGGAGACCGTCATGGCGAAGGCGTTGCCTTCCGTCGAGTTCACGACGAAGGTCACGCCGACGCCGGACGGCCCCGTGCTCGCCGCGATGGCCACCGTCTTCGCCAGGACCGACGCCGAGGCCTGCGCGATCCACACCGCCCTGGGGGAAGGCGCCCCCGAGGCGCTCCAGGTCATCGGCCCCATGCCCACGCCCATCGGCGCGCTCTACGAGGCGACGGAGCCTTCCATGCCGAAGGGACGGCGCTACGCCGTCGACACACTCTGGTCGGAAGCCCGTTACGGCGAGATCCTGGCGCGCGTCGCCCACGGCATGACGCTTGCGCCTTCGGAGGCGAGCATGGCGCTGGTCGTTCTGCGTTCGAACGCCGTCGCAACTCCGACAGACGCCGCCTTTTCCTGCCACGGGCGTGTCTTCGGCGCGCTCTACGCGATCTGGGAAGACGACGACGCAGACGCGGCCAACATCGGATGGCTCCGGGCCACGATCGACGGCGTCGCGCCCCTCTGCACCGGCGCCTATGTGGGCGAGGCCGATCTCGACCGTCCCGACCGGGTCCTGCGGACGCTGAGCCCGGAGGCTCGGTCGCGCCTCCAGCACCTTCGCGGACTCCACGATCCCCGCGGCCGCTTCCTGCGCCGCGCCGGCACCTCGGCCATTGCCGCCGAGTGAAACGATCCCGCGCGGAGCCTCCGCGCCGGAACCACCACAACAACCATTTACCCAGACGAAGGAGAGACCCTCATGACCATCCACCGCACCCTCCGCGCCGCGCTCCTGGCGGGCATGGCGCCGCTTGCCGCCGCAGCGCAGGGCATTGAGTTCGGCCCAGACATGCAACTCGGCGAAGGCACCGTGCGCGCCTTTGCCGAGACCGACGCCGCGGGCATCGCCACGCGCATCGGCATCGAGATGAGCGAAGACGCCGTTGGCACCCTCGGCCACGACATGATCTTCGTCACGGTGCCGCTGCCCGAGGTCGCGCTTGAAGCGGGCTACGACCACGTCTCGCTTGACTGGATGCCACACGGCCACGCTCCCGGCGATCTCTTCGGCGTGCCGCATTTCGACGTGCACTTCTACATGACCACGGAGGCCGAGCGGCTGGCCATCGACCCCGCCGATCCATTCTTCATGGAGAAGGCCGCGAACCGACCCTCCGCAGACCTCATGCCGCCGAACTTCATGCCGCCGCCGGAGCTCGATCCAATCCCGGCGATGGGCGAGCACTGGCTCGATGTCACGGACCCGGTCTTCGCAGGACAGCCCTTCGAGGCGGTGCTGATCTACGGCGCCTGGGACGGCGACGTGATCTTCGTCGAACCGATGGTGACGCGCGACCTCCTGCTTTCCCGCCGCGACTACGGCGGGGCGCTCGGCCAGCCCGCCCGCGTCGAGGCGCCCGTGTCGCTCCCGAACGCGTGGAGCGTGTCCTTCGACGCAGAGACCGGCGTCCACGTCGTCTCGATCGACGCACTCGAGGCGCGCGGTCCGGACGAAGGGATCGCCGCGCCGGCCACGAACTGAGCCATCGTTTCCGGGCGGCACATCGCCGCCCGGGACATCTGGAGCGCCTGCATCGGGCTGAAGCCGGCCGACACGACCGGCACCCTGCGCGGCCCCCGTCATAATGCCCTTGGGCACCGAGAGGAGACTTGCAATGACCATCCACTTCACCCCCGCCAAATCGGCTACGGGAAAAATCCGCCTGAGCCGCGTGCTCGGCCACCACGAGATCCGCCGCCGGCCTTCCGGGCCGAGTTGATGCGGATCCCGCGGTTTTCGCGCGCGCCTTGACCTCGGGTGCCAGAAACGGTCTCAATCGTGGCAGGGACTTTCGTCCGCAACGATACAATCTGAGGGAGACAACCGATGACCAGACCGATCCTTGGGGCCGCGCTGGCTGCGGCAACCGCGCTGGGCGCAGCAGGCGCAGCGACCGCGCAGGACGCGCAAGAGACGTTCATCAGCATCGGCACCGGTGGCGTCACCGGCGTCTACTACCCGACCGGCGGCGCGATCTGCCGCCTGGTGAACCGCAACCGCTCCGAGCACGGCATCCGCTGCGGCGTCGAATCCACCGGCGGGTCGGTGTTCAACATCAACGCCATCCGCAACGGCGAGCTCGAGTTCGGCGTGGCGCAATCCGACTGGCAGTACCACGCCTACGAAGGCACCTCGCGCTTCGAGGAGCAGGGCGCGTTCGAGGAACTGCGCTCGGTCTTCTCGGTCCACCCGGAACCCTTTACCGTGGTCGCGCGTGCAGACGCTGGCATCGAGACGTTCGAGGACCTCAAGGGCAAGCGCGTCAACGTCGGCAACCCCGGTTCCGGCCAGCGCGGCACCATGGAGGTGCTGATGAACGAGATGGGCTGGACCATGGACGACTTCGCCGTGGCGTCCGAGCTTCAGGCCGCCGAGCAGAGCCAGGCGCTGTGCGACAACAACATCGACGCGATGGTCTATACCGTCGGCCACCCGTCGGGCTCGATCCAGGAGGCGACCACCGCCTGCGACAGCGTGCTGGTCGACGTCGACAACGAGGCCGTGGACACGCTGGTCGAGGAAAACCCCTTCTACCGCAAGGCGACCATCCCGGCCGGCATGTATCGCGGCAACGACGAGGATACGCAGACCTTCGGCGTCGGCGCGACTTTCGTGACCTCGTCGGAGGTGTCCGAGGACGTGGTCTACCAGGTGGTCAAGGCGGTGTTCGAGAACATCGACCAGTTCCGCAGCCTGCACCCGGCCTTCGCCAACCTCGACCCCGAGGAGATGGCCAATGACGGCCTGTCCGCGCCGCTGCATGCCGGCGCCGAGCGCTACTTCCGCGAGGCCGGCCTGATCGAGTGATTCGGTCCGGCGGACCGCTCTCGGCGGTCCGCACGCGAACAGGGGGCTGCCGACCGGCGGCCCCCATCTGCCAGTCAGGCCGCCGCGGCGGCTCGAATCGGGGGCCGATGCGCGGCCCCTGCATGACCAGGCCGGGGCTGGGACAAGGCGCCGGGCGCAGGGGAACGGGACGGCGGCGGTCAAGGTCCGGCCGCAGTGCAGGGGAGCCGGGATGAGCGAACGGAACGAGGCCGGCGGATCGGGTCGCCATTTCACGGACGAGGACCTGCAGGATCTCGTCACTTCCAGCGACAGCGGGGCGCGCAGCCCGTCCTCGCGTCCGGTCGCGCTGCTGATCGCCGGGCTGGCGCTGGCGTGGTCGCTTTTCCAGCTCTGGATCGCACAGCCCCAGCTTTGGTTCGCCGAGTACCTGCCCGCGCTCAACTCGTCGCAGACGCGGCCGATCCACCTGACCTTTGCGATGGTTCTGGCGTTCCTGGCCTATCCGGCTTTCACGTCTTCTCCGCGCCATCGCATTCCGCTGGTCGACTGGGCGCTGGCAGCGATCGGCGGGTTCTGCGCATTCTACGTCTTCCTGGCATCCGACACGCTGGCGATGACCGCGCGGTCGGGCCTGCCGACCGAGTTCCAGGTCTGGGTCGGCGCGATCGGGCTAGTCGTGTTGCTCGAGGCGTCGCGTCGCGCGCTCGGCCCCGCGCTGACGATCGTGGGCGCGCTTTTCCTGCTCTACGCCTACATGGGGACCGGCTGGCTGATCCCGGAACTGATCGAGCACGAGGGCCTGAGCTTCACCGCGCTGATCAACGCGCAGTGGCTGGACACGGCGGGCGTGTTCGGCATTCCGCTCGGCGTTTCAACAGCTTTCGTGTTCCTCTTCGTGTTGTTCGGTTCGCTGCTCGACAAGGCCGGGGCCGGCAACTACTTCATCAAGTTGGCCTTCGCGGGCCTTGGCCACCTGCGCGGCGGGCCGGCCAAGGCCGCGGTGGTCGGCAGCGCGATGACCGGCCTTATCTCCGGCTCGTCGATCGCCAACGTGGTCACCACCGGCACCTTCACCATCCCGCTGATGAAGCGCGTAGGCTTCACCAGCGAGCAGGCTGGATCGGTCGAGGTCGCGTCCTCGGTCAACGGGCAGATCATGCCTCCGGTCATGGGCGCGGCCGCCTTCCTGATGGTCGAGTTCATCGGTATCAGCTATCTGGAGGTCATCAAGCACGCCTTCATACCGGCGGTCATCTCGTACATCGCGCTGGTCTACATCGTGCATCTCGAGGCGCTGAAGAAGGACATGCCGGCGCTGGGGAAGGCCAAGAGCTTTCCGCTGATGATCCTGAAGTTCTTCGTGGGCTTCGCCGTGGCGGGCGCGGGCTTCACCGTGCTGATCTACGCGATGAACGCGCTCGAGGCGGCGCTGCCGTCGCTCGCCGCGCCGATCTCGATCGCGGTGCTGCTGGGTGTCTATGTCCTGCTGGTCGCCATCGCAGCGCGGCGCCCCGATCTGGAGGTCGACGATCCGAACGATCCCGAGATCAAGCTACCCACCGTGGCCGAGGTCTACGCCACGGGACTGCACTACATCCTGCCGATCCTGGTGCTGGTCTGGTTCCTGATGGTGGAGCGGCAAAGTCCGGCGAAATCAGCGTTCTACGCCACGTCTCTCATGCTGTTCATCATCGTCACGCAGCGCCCGCTCAAGGAGCTGTTCCGTGGTGAAGGGGGCGCCTTGGGAGCAGAGATCAGGAACGGTTTCATCGACTTGATCGACGGTCTCATCGCGGGCGCGCGGAACATGATTGGCATCGGCGTGGCCACGGCGGCGGCGGGCATCATCGTCGCCACGGTGACCAAGACGCCCATCGGGACCGAGCTTGCCGGCCTGGTCGAGCAACTGTCCTTCGGGATCCTTTTCCTGATGCTGGTGCTGATCGGGCTGTTCTCTCTGGTCCTCGGGATGGGGCTGCCGACGACGGCGAACTACATCGTCGTGTCGTCGCTGATGGCGTCCGTGGTGGTCAGCCTGGGCGCGCAGGAAGGCTTGATCGTGCCGCTGATCGCCGCGCACCTGTTCGTGTTCTACTTCGGCATCATGGCGGACGTGACGCCGCCGGTGGGGCTGGCCAGTTTCGCTGCCGCCGCGGTATCTGGCGGCGACCCGATCAAGACCGGCTTCACGGCGTTCTTCTACAGCCTTCGCACCGTGGCGCTGCCCTTCCTGTTCATCTACAATCCCACGCTGATCCTGTACGGCGTCGACCTGGGCACCTGGGCCGGCATTGGCGAGGCGGTCTTCGTTTTTGTGGTCGCCACCTTCGCCATGTTGCTGTTCGCGGCGGCGACGCAGGGCTATTTTCTGGCCCGGTCGCGGATCTTTGAAAGCGCTGCGCTGCTGCTGGTGGCCTTCACGTTCTTCGTGCCGAACGTTTGGCTGGACATGGTGCAGCCGCGCTTCGAGGAGGTACCGCCGGCGCAGTTCGAACAGGTCCTGGCCGAAGTCCCCGAGGGAACGCGCCTGCGCCTTCGGATCGAGGGGCCGGACTTCAACACCGGCACGGTGGCCGAGACAACGCTGGTCATGTTCGCCGAGGGCGACAGCGCGCAGGAGCGGATCGCCAATTCAGGGCTTCTGCTGATGCCCGAGGGCGACACCGTGCGGCTGGACGAGCCCATGTTCGGGACCGAGGCCGCCGAGAAGCTGGGCAATTTCGACTTCTACGCCGAGGAGCCTGTCCGGCTGGGGCAGGTGCAGGTGCCGCGCGACAGGCTGCCCGCGCAGGTTTTCTACATTCCCGCGCTGCTGCTGCTGGCCCTCGTGATCGTGTTGCAGCGCCGTCGCCAGACCAAGCCGGCCTTCTGAGGATCGCACCGATGTTCAACACCATCCTTCTGCCGATCGACCTGTCGGACGAAACCACCTGGGCCGCCGCCCTTCCGGCTGCATTGCGTCTGGGGGGCGACGACATCGTCCTGCACGTTGCCACGGTCCTGCCGGATTTCGGCATGTCTGTCGTCGGCAGCTTCTTCCGCGAGGGCTACGAGGAAGGCGCGCTCCACGAGATGGGCTCGCATCTGGCCGCCTGGGTCGACGCGCATGTCCCGGAAGGGGTCGAGGTGCATCCGCATGTCCTGCACGGCCGCGTATACGACGAGATCATCAAGGCCGGCGAAAAGCTGAACGTCGACGCCATCGTGTTGGCCTCGCACCGCCCGGAGCTGTCGGATTATCTGCTGGGCCCGAATGCCGCGCGGGTGGTCCGGCACGCTCGGCAATCCGTGTTCGTGGTGCGCGGCTGATGGGAGGGCACGTCTTCGGCCGCAGCTCGGCGCCGCTGCCCACCGCGGTGCGGGGCGAGGGGTGCTATATTTTCGATGCAAACGGGCGTGCTTGGCTCGACGGCTCGGGCGGGGCGGCGGTGTCCTGCCTTGGCCACTCGGATCCGGACGTGCGCGCCGCGGTGCATGCCCAGCTTGACCGGCTGGCCTTTGCCCATACCGGGTTCTTCACGTCCGAGCCCGCCGAGGCGCTGGCCGACCTGCTGGTCGAGAACGCGCCCGAAGGCATCGACAAGGTCTACCTGCTGTCCGGAGGCTCCGAGGCCGTCGAGGCCGCGATCAAGCTCGCGCGACAGTATTTCCTCGAGATCGGGCAGCCCGGCCGGCACCGGGTCATCGCCCGGCAGCAGAGCTACCACGGCAACACGCTGGGCGCGCTGGCCGCCGGAGGAAACGCCTGGCGGCGCGAGAAATACGCGCCGCTGCTGGTCGAGACGTCGCACATCGCGCCCTGCTACGAATACCGCTTCCGCGAGGACGCCGAGAGCGCCGAGGCCTACGGTCTGCGCACCGCAAACGAGCTGGAGGCCGAGATCGAGCGCCTCGGTCCCGAAAGCGTCATGGCCTTCATCGCCGAGCCGGTGGTCGGCGCCACCGCCGGGGCCGTCCCGGCGGTCGAGGGCTATTTCAAACGCATCCGCGAGATCTGCGGCCGTCACGGCGTGTTGCTGATCCTCGACGAGGTCATGTGTGGCATGGGGCGCACCGGCACGCTCTTTGCCTGCGAACAGGACGGCATTTCGCCCGATATCGTGACCATCGCCAAGGGGCTAGGCGCGGGATACATGCCGATCGGCGCCATGCTGTGCAGCGCCGCGATCCACGACGCGATCGCGCAAGGGTCGGGAAGTTTCCAGCACGGGCACACCTATCACGGCCATCCGCTGGCTGCCGCCGCGGGGGGCGCCGCGATCCGCGCGATCCTGGATCGCGGGCTGCTGCCTCGCGTGAGAGAGAAAGGTGCGGTGCTGGACGCCGCGCTGCGCGCCCGCTTCGGGCAGCATCCGCATGTGGGCGACATTCGCGGCCGTGGCCTGTTCCGCGCCATCGAGATCGTCGAGGATCGCGGGACGAAAGAGCCCTTCGATCCCGCCCGCAAGATCAATGCCAAAGTGAAGGCCGCCGTGATGAGCGAAGGCCTGATCTGCTACCCAGCCGGCGGCACGGTCGACGGACGCAAGGGCGACCACGTGCTGATCGCGCCGCCCTACATCATCGAGGACGACCAGATCGACGAGCTGACCGACAAGCTGGGCCGCGCGGTCGAGACCGCGCTGGGGTGATCGACGAGGCCGCCTTCAGGACCGGTCCCGCCGTTTCGCGCGCAGGGTCGGGTCCGCCTGTGTCGGGTCCTCGGGCCAGGGGTGGCGCGGATAGCGGGCGCGCATGTCCTTGCGCACGTCGACATAGGACCCGGCCCAGAACCCCGGCAGGTCCATCGTCACCTGCACCGGGCGTTGCGCAGGCGACAGCAGGGTGATCTTCAGCGGGCGCCCGGCGACCTGCGGATGCGTGGTCTGGCCAAACAGCTCCTGCAGGCGCAGGGCTATCTCGGGTTCGTCGCCCGAATAGTCGATGGGGATTTTCCGGCCCAGCGGCGTGGTGAAGCTGCCGGGCACCGATGCGTCCAGCGCCTGCCGTTGCGCGAAGTCCAACTGCGCCTCGAGCGCGGTCAGGATGTCGAAGCGTTTCCACTGCTCGGCGGTGGCGATGCCGCAAAGGAAGGGTAGCAGCCAGCCCTCGAGCGTTGCCATCAGCGCGGGCTCGGACAGGTCCGGCAGGTCGAACCCGCCGCCGCGGGCCAGCGCCACGCGCGCCATGAAGCGGCGCGCCCTGTCGCCGGGCGACAGGCCCAGCAACCGGACGCCGTCAAGCATGGCGCGCGAAAGTGCCTCGGGCGGCGCGTCGGCCCAGATCCGGTCGTCAAGAGCGATGGCGCCCAGCCGTTCCTGCTGACGCGCGATCACGCGGCGGTCGCGGCGCGACCACTCGCAGACGTCCATCCAGCCGATCCGGTCGGGGAACAACGCTCGTACCGCCGAAAGCGGGATCTCGATCGCCTGCCGGATGCGCGCCTCACGGGGGTTGCCGTCGGTGTCGGTCACCACGATCAACCGCGCGCCGGCCAGTGGGTCGGCATCGTCCATGCAGGCGCCCTTGCCGCCGGAAAGCTGGAAGCGCGCCGCATCGCCTTTGCGCCGCAACCCGATCCGGTCGGGATAGGCCAGCGCCGCCATCTCGGCCGGCGACAGGCCGGGGCGGATGCCCGGCCCGGCGGCCTTGGTGAGGCGTTTGGCCTCCGTCCGAATGCGCTCGATCCCGGCCCAGTCCATCGCGTGCGGGCGCGTCTCGGCATAGCGGCGCGGATCGCGCAGCGCCTCGAGCCGCAGCGACAGGTCGGCGGGTGCGCCGCGCAGGGGGTCGCGTTCGGACAGCAGGGCAGCCAGCGGCGCGGCGTCGGGTCCGACCTCGGTCAGCATATGCGCCAGGCGGGGGTGCAGCGGCAGCGTGGCCAGGCGCTTTCCGCGCGGCGTGATCAGCCCTCCTTCGTCGAGCGCGCCCAGCATCGTCAGCAGCGCGCGCGCCTCGGCGAAGGCGCCCTCGGGCGGCGGCGTGGGAAAGTTCAGCTGCTCGGGCGTGGCACCCCACACCGCCAGTTCCAGCGCGAGCGGTGCGAGGTCGGCCGCTTCGACCTCGGCCGGGGGGAACGCGGCCAGCGCGCCGTCCTCGCCCCTTGTCCAAAGCCTGTAGGCCACGCCCGGCGCGACGCGGCCCGCCCTGCCGGCGCGCTGCGTCGCCTCGGCCCGCGTCACGCGTTCGGTCACCAGCCGTGACATGCCGGCACCCGGGTCGAAGCGCGCCCGCCGCGCCCGGCCGCCATCGACCACCACGCGCACATCCTCGATCGTCAGCGAGGTTTCGGCGATGGCGGTGGCGAGCACCAGTTTTCGCTCCTCCGGCTCGGGGCGGATCGCGGCGCGCTGGTCCTTGAAGGGCAGGGCGCCGAAGAGCGGCCGCAGGCGCACGCCGGCAGGCAGGCGACCCTTCAGCGCGGCCTCGGTGCGGCGAATCTCGCCCTCGCCGGGCAGGAAGGCCAGCACGCCGCCTTCGGTCTCGGCCAGCGCCTGAACGATTAGGTCGGCCATGGCGGCCTCGAAGCGCGCACCCTTGGCGACGGGCCGGTCGAGCCAGCGCGTGTCGACCGGGAAGGCGCGGCCTTCGGACGTCACCACCGGCGCGTCCATCAGCGCGCCCACCGGCTCGGCATCCAGCGTCGCGGACATCGTCAGCAGCATCAGGTCGTCGCGCAACGCGCCCGCAATCTCGAGGCACAGCGCCAGCCCCAGATCCGCGTTGAGCGAGCGTTCGTGGAACTCGTCGAAGATGACCGCGCCGATGCCGGGGAGCTCGGGGTCGGACTGGATCATGCGGGTCAGGATGCCCTCGGTGACGACCTCGATCCGGGTGGCCTTCGACACCTTCGCCTCGCCCCGGATGCGGTAGCCGACGGTCTGGCCGAGATCATCACCCAGCGTCTCCGCCATCCGGGCGGCGGCGGTGCGCGCGGCGATGCGGCGCGGCTCGAGCATCACGATGCGGCCCTGCACCAGCCCGGCGTCCAGCATCGCCAGCGGAACGCGCGTCGTCTTGCCCGCACCGGGCGGCGCCTGCAGCACGGCACGGCCGCGCGCGCGGAGCGCGTCGAGCAGGGCGGGCAGGGCGTTGTCGATGGGCAGGCGCATGGGGCGCGTTATGCGGCAGCGCGTCGGGCTTGGCCAGCCGGGCTGGACTTCGGCCCACGCGCGGGGCATCCCAAGGGCATGGATATCGAGGATCTCGCGACCCGCATCGAGGCGGGCGAACGCCGCGCGCTGGCGCGCGCCATCACGCTGGTGGAAAGCGGGCGCGCGGATCATCGCGCTGACGCCACGGCGCTGCTGGAGCGCCTGAAGGACCGGCCGGCGCAGGCGCTGCGCATCGGGTTGTCGGGCACGCCCGGCGTGGGCAAATCGACCTTCATCGAGGCGTTCGGCCTTATGCTGACCGGACAGGGGTTGCGCGTCGCGGTGCTGGCGGTCGATCCAAGCTCGGCACGGTCGGGCGGCTCGATCCTGGGCGACAAGACGCGGATGGAGCACCTGTCACGCGACCCGAACGCGTTTATCCGCCCGTCGCCGGCGCAAAGCCAGCTGGGCGGCGTCGCCCGCCGCACGCGCGAGGCGATCGACCTGTGCGAGGCCGCGGGCTTCCACGTGGTGCTGGTGGAAACCGTCGGCGTCGGCCAGTCAGAGACCATGGTGGCCGAGATGGCGGACCTGTTCCTGCTGCTACTCGCGCCGGGCGGCGGGGATGAACTGCAGGGGGTCAAGCGCGGCATCATGGAGATCGCGGACATCCTGCTGGTCAACAAGGCCGACGGCGACCTGCGCGCCACCGCGACGCGCACTTGTGCCGATTACGCAGGAGCCCTGCGGTTGCTGCGCAAGCGGGCGCAGGACCCGCAGGGCTTCCCCAAGGCGATGACCGTCTCGGCGGTCGAACACGCGGGGCTGGACAAGGCTTGGTCCGAGATGCAGGCGCTGGCCGATTGGCGCCGCGAGGCCGGGCATTTCGCCGCCCGCCGCGCCGACCAGGCCCGGTTCTGGTTCGAGGCCGAGGTCCGGGAAGGCCTGCTGGCCCGTCTCAAGCGCGAGCCGGTGCGCGGCGCGATGGCGACGCTCGGCCGTCAGGTGGCCGAGGGCGCGATCACGCCCACCGCCGCGGCCGAGGAACTGCTTATTCAGTACCTGCAGCTGGGCCTTGCCGACCGGGCGCCGGACGACCCGCAATCGCCTTCCCCCAAGGCTTGACGCCCGCACCGGCCGCGTCTAGAGAAGCGCGACGAGATTCCGGGCGCCATCAGGCGGCCCTGCATATTGGTTGCGCGGGACCATGCCCGCTGCCCGAAGAAAAACGAGGATGATCCCATGTCGCGTGTCTGCGAACTGACCGGAAAAGGGCCCGTGGTCGGCAACAATGTCAGCCATGCCAACAACCGCACCCGCCGGCGTTTCCTGCCGAACCTGAACGATGTCACGCTGCAGTCCGAGGCGCTGGGCCGCGGCATCAAGCTGCGCATCTCGGCCCACGCGCTGCGCTCGGTCGATCACCGCGGTGGGCTCGACAAGTTCCTGTTGAAGGCGAAGGACACCGAGCTGTCCGACCGCGCGTTGAAGGTCAAGAAAGAGCTGACGAAGGCGCAGGCCGAGGCCTGATCCGTCGCTCCGGCGAATATCTCGGCCCTGTGGTGATGCGCCGCAGGGCCGTTTGCGTTGCGGGGTTGCGCTGCGCTCGGTTGGGTAGAAGCAACCTTCCGACGGGTGCCGGGGCCCGCATCGAAAGCGGCCGCGCCAGCCGCACACTGCACGGCTACCAGTTCAAGGGCGTTATGATGCTGACCAAGATTCTTTCCGCCGGTGCGCTTGCGCTCACCGTGGCAAGCCCGGCCTGGGCCGAAATTGTCGTGACTGACGCCTATGCCCGCAGCACCATGCCCGGTGCGCCGACGGGCGCGGCCTTCATGGTGATCGGGAACACCGGCGAGACCGACGACCGCCTGGTCGAGGTCTTGTCGGACGTGGCCGAGAGGGTCGAACTACACACCCACCGCGCCGAAGGCGACGGGGTCGTGCGCATGGTTCACGTCGAAGAGGGCATCGTCATTCCCGCCGGCGGGCAGCATGCACTGCAGCGCGGAGGTGATCACGTGATGATGATGGGATTAACCCGCGACCTGAAGCAAGGCGACACGTTCGCCCTGACGCTCGTGTTCGAAAACGCGGGCGAAAGGAAGATCGAGGTTCCCGTCGATCTCAAGCGCGTCGCCGACCATTCCGGCATGGCGCACGACTGACCTAGCGCATCGGGGCGAGCACCGCCTCGACCCAGTCCGGCACGATTTTTGAGGCGGGGCCGGTCAGCCGGTCGTCGAACAAGTCCGACAGCTCGGTGAGTTCGAGATTGAGTTCGACCTTGCGGGCGCCTGCGCGGGCGGCCTCCTGCACGAAGCCGGCGGCGGGATAGACGTTGCCCGAGGTGCCGATCGCCGCGAAGAGGTCGCAGGACAGCAGGTGCCGCGCGATCTCGTCCATGTGATAGGGCATCTCGCCGAACCAGACCACGTCGGGGCGCGTGGCACGGGCGTCGCAGGCGGGGCAGGAATCGTCGTGGCGCATGGCGGGCGGGGCGGGCCAGCGGTGATCGCAGGCATGGCACTTCGCGCGGCCGAGCTCTCCGTGCATGTGGATCGCGGTGGCGCCGGCGCGTTCGTGCAGAGCGTCGACGTTCTGGGTCACGATGGTGACCGAGCCGGGATGCTGCGCCTGCAGGCGGGCCAGGGCCACGTGAGCCGCGTTGGGTCGCGCGGCGGCGGCCTGGGCGCGGCGTTCGTTGTAGAAGGCGTGGACGCGGTCGGGGTCGCGGGCGAAGGCGTCGGGGGTGGCGACGTCCTCGATCCGGTGGCGGGTCCAGATGCCGCCCTTGTCGCGGAAGGTGCCGAGGCCGCTTTCGGCGGACAGGCCGGCGCCGGTCAGGATGACGATCCGGTCGGGCATCGGGGCCTCGTGGGCGGCGGGAAAAGAAAAGGCCCGGCAGCGCGGGGCGGCCGGACCGGGAATTCAGTCGCGCTGGGCGAGGGGTGGCTTATGCCAGCTCGATGTTGGTCGCGCTTTCGCGGCCGTCACGGCCGGCCTGCAGGTCGAACGTGACCTTCTGGTTGTCGGCGAGGCCGGTGAGGCCCGAACGCTCGACCGCCGAGATGTGGACGAATACGTCCTTGCCGCCCGAGTCGGGCGCGATGAAGCCGTAGCCTTTGGTGGTGTTGAACCATTTCACGGTGCCGGTGGCCATCGTGAGATCTCCTGTCAGTGTCTTCCCGCTCGCAGTAGTGCAGCGGCGCGGCGTAGTCAGAGCAGTATCGGTTGCTCCGTCGCCGGATCGGCGGACAGGATAGGCGATAGTGGTAACATAGCGGGTTCAGTATGACAGGTTGTTTTCGACCGGGCAAGATATCTTGAAACGGGGGTGTCCCACGGTGGGACATCTTTTCGGCCCAGTAAAATCAATGACTTGAAGAAGCGGATTCACGATCTGTCAATCCTTGGGCGTCGTCCGGGCGGCACCGTGCGTGCCGTTAAGGCACCTTGGCGGGCGGGCGGAAAGGGGCCGATTCCGACGGTTGATTCCGGGATCGGGACCACCCGCGCCGCGCGGGTGAACAATCGGGGGCGGCCTGCGTTGAGAGGGGGACACATCAGCCCAAGGAGGTTCGAGATGCTACAGCGACTGATCCGCACCCTGACCGGCGCAATGCGCCGCCGTCGCCGCACCCCCGGCCGCACCGCCAGCCCCAAGGCGCGGGCGGCACAGAGCGCGGTTCGCACGGCGAAGCGAAAGATATGAGAGACGGGACTGGGTTCCCGGTGGGTGCCCAGTCCGCGCAGCATGCAAAGTAAACGAATAATCGAGTTGAAGAGCGATGTTGCACCCGGCTCGTGCTATGAATGCTCTAGTTGCGTAGTGCCTATCTTCGTCAGCGATGCCGGCGATGTGGTTTGCCCTTAAGTTCTTTTTCTCTTGAGTTCTCTAGTTATCTCCGATTGATTTGCAGCCACATTTGTAGGGCAAGCTGTCGACGAGGTCGCATTGGATACTTCTGCATCTAAACTTCGAGCTGTCTTGAAAGAAGTCTCCACTTATAAGCCAGAGGAAGAGACCGTGGCCAAAGCGGCCGCATCAGTTCTCGGCCTCAATGGGGAAGATAGTGACATTGAAGCAGCTGGCGTATTGGCACGAATTGTGCGGGAGATTAATGATCAAATCGCGAAAATAGATGCTGACGAAGAAACGAAGAGGTTTGTAAGAGAGCGGTTCAAACAGTTTAAGGGCCTTGGAAATTTAGGCGGCGTCAATCAGCCTGTTAAAAATGCGAGAGGGAGCATTCTAAAGGCAGAAGTTCTAAACGAATTGCTGGCCGTCCATGCGACGCTTTCTGGCCATTTTAGAATGCTGGAGAACCCGGAACTCAACGGTATTGCAAGCGACCTAAGGAAAATGGCCGAGCAGTTGGGTGCGATGGATGCACCCGTAGAAATTCGAGAGTATCTTTACGGCATATTGAGCAATGTAGCGACCATCTTGGATGGGATCGACGTTTTTGGGCCTGAATATGCTGAGCGGAAAATTCAGGAAATGATAGGCGCCCTAGCAATGAAGGGCGGTGCCATTAAGGAAGCCGAGCCCAAGTACTGGGAAAAGTTAAAGAATAAGCTGTCGCAAGGTGGCCGCGCTGTGCAGGCTGCCGCGCGGACCACTGATGCAATCGACAGAATTGGCCAATCAGACATCGCCAAGAACGTGGTTGATTTTCTTGGCAATGGAGCCTCTTGAACGTCACCGCGCAAACTTCTTGAACTTCACCCGCTTCGGCTCGACGGCGTCGGGGCCAAGGCGGCGCTTCTTGTCTTCCTCGTAGTCCGAGAATCCGCCCTCGAACCATTCCACGTGGGCTTCGCCTTCAAATGCAAGGATATGCGTGCAGATGCGGTCGAGGAAGAAGCGGTCGTGCGAGATGACCACGGCGCAGCCGGCGAAGTCGACGAGGGCGTCTTCCAGCGCGCGCAGGGTCTCCACGTCGAGGTCGTTTGTCGGTTCGTCGAGCAGGATGACGTTGCCGCCGGATTTCAGCAGGCGGGCCATGTGGACGCGGTTGCGCTCGCCCCCCGACAGGAGGCCCACCTTCTTTTGCTGGTCGCCGCCCTTGAAGTTGAAGGCCGAGCAATAGGCGCGGGAGTTCATCTCGGCGTCGCCCAGCTTGATGACCTCGGCGCCGCCGGTGATCGCCTGCCACACGGTGTCGTCGGGCGCGAGGTCGTCGCGCGACTGGTCGACATAGGACAGGTCGACCGTGTCGCCGTACTCGATCGTGCCGGCGTCGGGCTTTTCCTTGCCGGTCAGCATCTTGAACAGCGTGGACTTGCCCGCGCCGTTGGGGCCAATCACGCCGACGATGCCGCCGGGGGGCAGGCTGAAGGACAGGTCCTCGATCAGCTGCTTGTCGCCCATGTGCTTGGCGAGGTTCTCGACCTCGATCACCTTGTTGCCGAGGCGCTGGCCGTTGGGGATGATGATCTGCGCGCGGGCGAGTTTCTCGCGCTCGGTCTGGTTGGCGAGTTCGTTGTAGTTCTGGATGCGGGCCTTGGACTTCGCCTGACGGGCCTTGGCGCCCTGGCGCATCCAGTCGAGTTCGCGTTCCAGCGTCTTCTGCTTGGCCTTGTCCTCGCGCGCTTCCTGCGCCAGCCGCTTGGCCTTCTGTTCCAGCCAGGCGGAATAATTGCCCTCGTACGGGATGCCGCGGCCGCGGTCGAGTTCGAGGATCCAGCCGGTGATGTCGTCGAGGAAATACCGGTCGTGGGTGATGATCAGGATCGTGCCCTTGTACTCGACCAGGTGGTTCTGCAGCCAGGCGATAGTTTCCGCGTCGAGGTGGTTGGTCGGCTCGTCCAGCAGCAGCATGTCGGGCGCGTCGAGCAGCAGCTTGCACAGCGCGACGCGGCGGATCTCGCCCCCCGACAGGGTGGTGACGTCGGCGTCGTCGGGCGGGCAGCGCAGGGCCTCCATCGCGACGTCGATCTGGCTGTCGAGGTCCCACAGGTCCTGCGAATCGATCTCGTCCTGAAGCTGCGCCATCTCGTCGGCGGTCTCGTCCGAGTAGTTCATGGCGAGCTCGTTGAAGCGGTCGAGCTTGGCCTTCTTGGCGGCGACGCCTTCCATGACGTTCTCGCGCACGGTCTTGGTCTCGTCGAGCTTGGGTTCCTGGCTGAGGTAGCCGATGCGCGCCCCCTCGGCGGCCCAGGCCTCGCCCTGGAAGTCCTTGTCGATGCCGGCCATGATCCGCATGAGCGAGGACTTGCCGGCGCCGTTGACGCCGACGACGCCGATCTTGACGCCGGGGAGGAAGTTCAGGCGGACGTCCTCGAACACCTTCTTGCCACCGGGGTAGGTCTTGGAGACGCCATCCATGTGGTAGACGAACTTGTACGATGCCATTGGGCCGGACTCCTGAGGGCTGGGTTGGGGGCGACTGATACCGAAGGGGCGCGCGCGGGGCAATCACCTTGCGGCGGGCGCGGGCGGCGCGGTATCCGGGGCGCATGGTGGACGAGCCGATACGGGATTTGCGCGCGGGGATGCGCGTGGGGCTGCTGGGCGGGTCGTTCGATCCGGTCCATGCGGGGCACGTGCACATCGCGCGCGAGGCGCTGCGGCGGTTCGGGCTGGACCGGGTGATCCTGCTGGTGAGCCCGGGCAACCCGCTGAAGGCGAACCCGCCGGCGCCGCTGGACGTGCGGATCGCGCAGGCGCGGGCGGTCGCCTTGCATCCGCGCGTGCAGGTGAGCGGGATCGAGGCCGAGCTTGGCACGCGGATGACGGCGGACACTCTGGCGCGACTGGTGGAGCGCTGCCCGGGCGTGCGGTTCGTGTGGCTGATGGGGGCGGACAACCTGGCGCAGTTCGACCGCTGGGCGCGCTGGCGCAGGATCGTGCAGATGATGCCGGTGGGGGTACTGGCGCGACCCGGGCACGGGCTGGTGGCGGGCCGGGCTCCGGCGGCGCGGATCCTCCGGGGCGCGCGGATCCCGGCAAGCGCGTCGCGGCTGCTGCCGCTGCAGGAGCCGCCGGCCTGGTGCTACGTGACTGTGCCGCTGATCGGCCTGTCGTCGAGCGAGATCCGCGCGGCGCGTCGCGGCGCAACACCCTAGCGCCGCGTCACCTTTTCGGGATGTGGTTGTCGAACCTGCCCGGGTGCGCTTAGATCGCCGTCATGACACGCCACATCTCTCGCCGGGCCTTCGTCGCCGCGCTGGCTTCGGTGCCCATCGCGGCCCGCGCCGCCGCGCCGCAGGACTCGTCGCGCCCGGTCCCGCGCCCCGGGTCGGTGCCGCCGCCGCCGCCGCCGGGAATCGACGAACTGATCGAACGCTCGGGCCTGACGGGGCAGGTCAGCTGTGCCGTGGCCGACGCGGAAAGCGGCCGGCTGCTCGAGTCGCACAACGGGGCGCTTGCGCTGGCGCCCGCCAGTGTCGCCAAGGCGATAACGGCGGCCTACGCACTGGAGCATCTGGGAGCGGATCACCGCTTCGTCACGCGCGTCATCGCCACCGGGCCTGTCAAGGACGGCGTGGTCGAGGGCGACCTGGTGCTGGCGGGGGGCGGCGATCCGACGCTGGACACCGACGCGCTGGGCGCGCTTGCGGGCGAGCTGGTCGGGCAGGGCATCACCGGCGTGTCCGGGCGGTTCCTGGTCTGGGGTGGCGCGCTGCCCACGGAGCGCGCGATCGACCCGATCCAGCCCGAGCACCTGGCCTACAATCCATCCGTGTCGGGGCTAAACCTGAACTACAACCGCGTGCATTTCAAATGGGAGCGCGCGGGCGGGGATTACGACCTGAGCCTGGGCGCGCATTCTGCCAATTACCGCCCGGCGGTGCAGGTGGCGCGGATCAGCGCGGCGGACCGCGCCGGCCCGGTCTACACCTACGAGGAGGTAGAGGGCCGCGACGAATGGACGGTCGCGCGCGGCGCGCTGGGCGATGGCGGCAGCCGCTGGCTTCCGGTGCGGCGCCCGGAAATCTATGCAGGCGAGGCGTTCCAGGCGGTGGCGATCGCTGCCGGGATGGCGCTGCCCGCCCCTGAACCGGTCGAGGACCTGCCAGCGGGCGTGCTGCTGGCCGCGCACGACAGCGCGCCGCTGCGCAACATCCTGGGCGACATGCTGGAATGGTCGACCAACATCACCGCCGAACTGGTGGGCATGGCGGCGACCAAGCAAATGACTGGCCGCGCGCCCGAAAGCCTGCACGCCTCGGCCGAGGCGATGAACGCCTGGGCGCGCGACCGCTTCGGGATGCACACGATCGCGCTGGTCGACCATTCGGGGCTGGGCGACGAAAGCCGCATCTCGGCCGAGGACATGATGGTGGCGCTGCAGGCGCTGCACGTCGACGAAGTGATCCAGCCGCTGCTGAAGGAATTCACGTTGCGCGACGAGGCTGGTCGACCGATGCCCAGCCACCCGATCGTGGTCAAGGCGAAGACCGGCACGCTGAACTTCGTCAGCGGCCTGGCGGGCTATGTCGAGCCGAAGGGGGGCGACGAGCTGGTCTTTGCCATCTTCGTGGCCGACCTCGACCACCGTGCCACCCTGTCGCGCGAGGAGCTGGAGCGGCCGGAGGGTGGGCGCGCGTGGAACCGACGCGCCAAATGGCTTCAACAGGCGCTGATCGAACGCTGGAGCGCGCTTTACGCCTGAGGCGGCGCACGGCGTTCCGCGTTTCTTCTTTCCCCGAATCCCGGGGGGGCGGCGGGGCAGAGCCCCTGCCACGTCCAGTCGGCCGCGCGCCTCAGCCGTGCATGTGGCGGGCGCGGGCGCCGCGCTCGATCGCGGCGGCGTGAAGCCGGTCGAGTTCGAGCTCGTAGCGGATTTCCTCGAGCAGGCGAAGCTCGGCATCGGCCAGGGTGCCGTCGGCTGCGGCCACGTCGCAGGCCAGCGCGTAGGCGGTCTCGTACAGGCGCTGGGGCAGGTCGCGGCGCAGCAGGTTGAACAGGGCGTCGAGCCC
The DNA here is from genome assembly GCF_900107235.1 of Citreimonas salinaria. Classification (GTDB taxonomy): domain Bacteria; phylum Pseudomonadota; class Alphaproteobacteria; order Rhodobacterales; family Rhodobacteraceae; genus Citreimonas; species Citreimonas salinaria. The sequence goes on along the minus strand of NZ_FNPF01000016.1, from coordinate 77,952 downwards.
GTCCTCGCGGGCCAGAAGCTGCATGACCAGGGTCGAGACCGCGCGCACCCGGTCGGGATCGTAGGCGCCGAAGATCGGCAGCGTCCTGACGGCCGTGTCGATCTTGAGCAGTTCGGTCGTGCGCATCGTCTCGTCCGAGGCCGAGACGACGATCATCAGCGCGACCAGGCAGTCCTGCGGGCTGAGCGGGTCTTGGAGGTCGGTCATGGCAATCCCCTTGTTGCTGGCCGGGCTTTGCCCATGCGTGTGGCGGCCGGGCCCTTGCGTCACGCGCTGTTTATTGACGCGGCCCCTGCGCGGCAATAGGAAGCCCGCCTGAACCCCCCTTAGGAGTGAACGGGATGTCCGAACTGCGCGACGCAGGCATGAGCGCCAAGGCCTGGCCCTTCGAAGAAGCGCGCCGGATCCTGAAACGCTACGAGGCGGCGCCGCCCGAGAAGGGCTACGTGCTGTTCGAGACGGGCTACGGCCCGTCGGGCCTGCCGCATATCGGCACCTTCGGCGAGGTCGCGCGGACGACGATGATCCGCCGCGCCTTCGAGACGATCAGCGACATCCCGACGCGGCTGATCTGCTTCTCGGACGACCTGGACGGGATGCGCAAGGTGCCCGAAAACGTGCCCGACCCGGACATGCTGCGCACGCACCTGCAGAAGCCGCTGACCAGCGTGCCGGACCCGTTCGGCACGCATGACAGTTTCGGCCACCACAACAACGCGATGCTGCGGCGGTTCCTTGACACGTTCGGGTTCGAGTACGAGTTCATCAGCGCGACCGAGTTCTATGCCTCGGGGCAGTTCGACGAGGTGCTGGTGCGCGCCGCGGAACGCTACGACGCGCTGATGGAGATCATGCTGAAGAGCTTGCGCGACGAGCGACGCAAGACCTATTCGATCTTCCTGCCGATCCACCCCGAAACCGGCCGCGTGCTGTACGTGCCGATGAAGCACGTGGATGCCGCCAAGGGCGAGATCACGTTCGACGACGAGACCGGGCGCGAGTGGACGCTGCCGGTGACCGGCGGAAACGTGAAGCTGCAGTGGAAGCCCGATTTCGGCGCGCGCTGGGCCGCGCTGGGCGTCGATTTCGAGATGTACGGCAAGGATCACAGCACCAACACGCCGATCTACGACGGGATCTGCAAGGCCTTGGGCGTGCGCCCGCCCGAGCATTTCACCTACGAGCTGTTCCTCGACGAGAACGGCGAGAAGATCTCCAAGTCGAAGGGCAACGGGCTGACCATCGACGAATGGCTGACCTATGCCTCGACGGAGTCGCTGAGCTATTACATGTTCCTCAAGCCGCGCACCGCCAAGCGGCTGAGCTGGGACGTGATCCCCAAGGCGGTGGACGAGTACCACCAGCAGCTGCGCGCCTACGAGGGGCAGGACATCGCGGCGCGGGTGAACAACCCGGTCTGGCACATCCACAACGGCAACCCGCCGGAAAGCCGCATGGTGGTGCCGTTCTCGATGCTGCTGAACCTCGCCAGCGCGGCGGGGGCCGAGGACAAGGACGCGCTGTGGGGCTTCATCCGCCGCTATGCGCCCGATGCCTCGCCCGAGACGCATCCCGACCTCGACCAGGCGGCGGGCTTTGCGGTGAAGTACTACGAGGACTTCGTGAAGCCTTCCAAGACCTACCGCGCGCCCACCGAGGCCGAGCGCGCGGCGCTGTCGGACCTGGCCGCGCGGCTGCGCACCCATGGGGGACCGCAGGACGACGAGATGCTGCAGACGCTGGTCTTCGCCGTCGGCAAGGAGCACGGCTACGACCCGCTGCGCGACTGGTTCAGGACGCTCTACGAGGTGCTGCTGGGCCAGAGCCAGGGCCCGCGCTTCGGCGGGTTCATCGCGCTTTACGGCGTGGCCGAGACGGCGTCGCTGATCGAGGTGGCGCTGGAAGGGCGGCTCGCCTCGGCGTGATCGCCTGAAACTTCGCGCGGTTTTGACGCGTGTCTCTCCCGGCTTACCTTTGGGCAAACCGGGAGAGACACGCATGAGACAGACGCTGTTGGGGCTGGTCGCGGCATTGGCGCTGGTGGGGGCGGTGCGGGCGCAGGATGTCCTGCCGCCCGAGCCCGGGATCGAGGCCACGATCCAGAGCCAGATCGACGCCTTCCTGCGCGACGACCTCGAGACGGCCTTCGGCTATTCCGCGCCGTCGATCCAGGGGATGTTCCAGACCCCCGATAATTTCGGAGCGATGGTGCGCAACGGCTACCCGATGGTCTGGCGCCCCGAGGACCTGCGCTTCGGCGATCTTGTCGACCTGCCGGGCGGCGTGGCGCAGACGGTCATCGTGACCGACGCGGCGGGCGTCGAGCACTGGCTGGAATACCGCATGACGCGGACCGGGGAAGGCTGGCTGATCGCCGGCGTCCGCATCGTCGAGGCGCCGGGCCTGAGCGCCTGACCCGGGCATGACCTTGGCGCCCTGCCGCGCAACACCCCTGCGCACGGTGGCCGCAGGGCGCGTTAAGCCGCGATCGCTACATCCTTTTCCCAAGCGGGGCCTGCGCGCCCATTTGATGAAAGGGATAGCGATGAACAAGGCAGTCACCGAAGGTCTGGTCTTCATGCCGCCGGCGTTTTCGAGCGACACGCTGAACCAGTGGTCGCGCAGCGACGGCTCGCCGGGCTCGGACACCTACGCGTATTTCTCCGGCGCGGCCTTCGTGCCGGCCGATGCGGATTTCGGCGGCTGCCTCGAGATCCAGAAGCTGGACCAGACGCAGCGGCTGCGCTTCATGGGACAGACGCCGATCCCGGCGGGTTGCTATCTGCGGGTGACGGTGCGGATCAAGGCGATCGCCGGCGCGCTTCCGACCATCGCGATCGCCGGTCGTCCGGTGCAGGCGAACGACAGCACGGTCACCGGCGTCGCCACGAGGGCGCAGCCGGTGACGATCGCGCGCTACGGGCAGATCTACGAGGTCAGCGCCATCGTCGGCGCGGGCGCGCGGCGAGGCGTCGACCTGGTCTGGGGGCCGCAGGCGGCGTTCGGCCATTTCGGGTTCGACCTGACGGGACCGAACGGCGGCGTCGTCCGCGTCGACGACATCCGGATCGAGGACGTGACCTCGGTCTTCCACCGCGAGATGATGGACTGGGTCGACGTGCGCGACTTCGGCGCCATCGGCGACGGCTCCACCGACGACAGCGCAGCCTTCGAGGCAGCCGACCAGGCCGCGCGCGGGCGCCGGGTGCTGGTGTCGAAGGGCACCTACCGCCTGGCGCAATCGGTCACGCTCGACAGCCGCGTACAGTTCGAAGGCCGCGTGACCATGCCCGACGCGGCGATCCTGTCGCTGACCAAGGACTACGACCTGCCGAAATACATCGACGCCTTCGGCGGCGACGAGGCGCTGGCGCTGAAGAAGGCGCTGCAGGCGCTGATGAACAATTCCGACCACGAGAGCCTGGACATGGGCGGGCGCCGCGTGTCGGTGTTCGAGCCGATCGACTTGCGCGCCGCCGTGCCCAACCGGTCGAGCTACGCGCAGCGCCGGGTGCTGCGCAACGGCCAGATCCGGGCGGAAACCAGCGCGGCCTGGAACCCGACGGTGGTCACCAGCCAGGCCAGCTATGCCGCCTCGAACCGCTGGCGGCTGACCAACGTGGCCAACATCGCCAACATCCCCGTGGGCAGCCTTGTGGAAGGCGCGGGCGTAGGCCGCGAGGTCTACGTGCGCTCGGTCAACGTGGGCGCCCGCGAGGTCGGCCTGTCGCAGCCGCTGTCGGACGCGCAGGGCACCCAGACCTACACCTTCACCCGGTTCAAGTACCTGCTGGACCTGAGCGGGTTCGACCGGCTGGACAAGTTCGAGATCGACGACGTCGAGTTCCAGTGCTCGGAGGTGGCCTCGGGCGTGCTGCTGCCGCCGTCGGGGGTGGTGAACGTGATCCGCAACTGCGTGTTCAACCGTCCCGGCCATCGCGGCATCAGCTCGCACGGGGAAGGGTGCCAGGGGCTTCTGATCGACCACAACCAGTTCATCAGCTGGGAGCCCGACAAGCTGACGCAGGACCGCTACACGATCGGGTTCAACGTCAACGCCAACGACGTGAAGATCCGCAACAACCGCGCCAGCCAGTTCCGCCATTTCGCGGTGATCAGCGGCGCGCACAACATCATCTCGGGCAACCACTTCTTCCAGGGCGACCCGGCATCGAGCGGGTTGCGCAGCGCGGGGATCGTGCTGTGCCTGCGCGCCTGCAACACGCAGATCACCGGCAACTACGTCGACAACTGCTTCATCGAGTGGACGAACGAGCGCGAGCCCGACCCGGACTTCACCGGCGGCTGGGGCTTTGCCGGCCTGTCGATCACGAACAACGTGATGCTGTGCTCGAACGTGCCGACCTGGTTCTCGTTCATCGTGGTCAAGCCCTACGGCTCGGGCCACCGGATCTACGGCATGAATGTGACGGGCAACACGTTCCGGTCCACCGGGATCGTGATCGACCGGGCCGAGCGGGTGGACACGTCGTTCGCGCCGCTGGACCTTGCCAGCATGCGCAGCGTGCATTTCAGCGGCAACACGTATCACAACGTGCATCTTGCCTCGGCCAATCCGCTGTTGGTCCAGCACGCGCAGAACAGCGCCGCGTCGGTCTGGCAGGTCGAGACGGGCGCCGCGCTGCCCTTCGACGGCTACGCGATGGAGGTCGAGAGCGTCGTGACGCGCGGTCCTTCGCGCACCGGGTCCAACGCGGTGCGTCACCACATGCCCTATGCCAGCGTCCGCGCCGGCGCGTCGCAGAACGCGGTCCAGCTGACCTGGCCCGAGGCGATGCAGGGCGCGGTCACGCTGCGGGTGCGGATGGACGTCTGAGGTCATCCGTCCGGTGGGCCCCCGGGGAGTTTCCGGGGGCCTTCGCGTAGCTGGGCGGGGGCGGGTTCAGAACTCGGACCAAAGCCCGGCGGTGACGCCCATAGACGTGTCGCCGGCCACCCCCCAGGCGACGCCGCTTTCCAGCCGCAGCCGACTGTTGATCGGGATGACGAAGGACGGGGCGAGCCGCGCGAATGGCTCGTCGGTCTGCGTGTCGCCGGTCTGAAGCTGGACGATCAGCTTGGCGTCGCGGCGCAGGTTCCGGCCCCAGGTGATGTCGAGCTTGTAGTCGATGGCGCCGTCCTCCAGCCCGATCTCGGCCACGCCGTCAAAGGACAACCAGCCGTGCGGCAGGCTCCAGCCGACCGACAGGCCGGGCCGGACGATCTGCGTTTCGGCGATCCGGCCGAACCCCATCTGCGCGGCAATGGCGGGCCCGGTGTCCCGCTGGCGCAGCGGGTACTGCACGAAGGCCACCGTCTTGCCGGCGCCCGACACCGCCCGCCCCAGGTCGAGCCCGACGGTCACTTCGGACGTCAGCCCGTATTCGACGTAGATCGTCCGGTAGACCTGCGTGGGGTCTGTGCTGGTCCAGGTGGCGATGTCCTGCGGCCAGGCCAGCCGGACCGTCGCGGCGGCAAACAGGCTGCCCTTGTCGCGCGGCCAGGCCCCGGCCTGCGCGATGCTCGCGTACAAACCCGCCAGCATCGCCCATGTCAGCAAGATCCTCAGGCGCATCGCAGACCCTTTCGCGGCAAAGCTTGTGCCTTTCATGGTTAATGGCGGGTTAACGGCGGGGCGGGCTGGATTTCGCCATGCCGCACGTGCAAGGTCGGACCGAAGAGGGACAGGAGCACGCGATGAGCGGGCAGGTGATCACCATCGCGCAGCAGAAGGGCGGCAGCGGCAAGACCACGCTGGCCGCGAATCTGGCGACCGCGCTGCGCGCGCAGGGCAAGCGCGTGGCGCTGGTCGATCTCGACCCGCAGGGCAGCCTGGGGCGCTGGTTCATGACGCGGCTCGAAAGCGACCCTGCCCTGTGCGAGGGGCTGGAATTCGCCACGTCCTCGGCCTGGGGGGTCAGCTACGAATGCCGTAAGCTGGCCGGCAGCCACGACATCGTCATCATCGACACGCCGCCCAAGGCCGACAGCGACCTGCGCCCGGCGCTGCGGGTGGCGGACCTGGTGATCGTGCCGGTCGCGGTCAGCCATGTCGATCTGTGGGCGACCGAGTCGGTGCTCGACCTCGCCGCGCGCGAGGGCAAGCCGGCGCTCGTGGTGCTGAACCGCGGCCGGCCCGGCACGCGGCTGGGCGCGCAGGTGGCCGAGGCGGCGGGCAAGCTGGAGGCCACCGTGGCCAAGTCGTCGCTGGCGGCACGGGTCGTCTACGCCGAGGCGCTGGGCCTTGGCCGCGGCGTCGGCGAGATGCCCAAGGGTCCGGCGCGCGAGGAAGTGGCCGCGCTGGCCGCAGAGGTGGCCAAGGCGCTGCCGCCGCGCTAGGGAAGCGGCGACACATCAAGGCGCCCAGGGAGCCCGCCATGACCGACCTTTCCGCGCTGACCGACCTCATCCGCCGCGACGCCGCAAGCCGCGGGCAGACCGTGTCGAAGCTGGGCTATTTCTGCGCGCCGTTCCGCCCCTCCGAGGGGCCTTTCGCGGACAAGGTGATCAAGGTCTATCGCGGGCTGGACGACGACGCGGCGCTGGACCGGCTGGCGCGGTGTCACGACGATTACGTCGCGGCCCTTCTGTCCGCCGACGTGCCGATGCCGGGGACCGAGTTCCACCTGCTCGACATCTCCGGCCGCCGCGTGCCGGTGATCGTGCAGCAGGCGCTGCCGGCCGACAGCCTGATGCGCCCGCTGATGCAGACCGGCACGCGCGACGAGACGCTGGCGATGATGCAGGCGGCGGGGCTGGTGATCGCGCGGTTCTGGCACTGGGCCGCAGGGCGCGACGAGCGCGTCGGCTTCCACCCGTCGATCCGCAACTTTGCGATCCGTGGCGAGGAGGCGGTGTTCTTCGACACGTTCCCGCCGCTGATCCACTACTCGCGCGAGGAAATGGGCCGGATGCTGCTGCAATTCTCGGACAAGCGGCTGATGCGCCTGGTCGGCCCGCTGATGCAGGCCCGCGTCACGGGCATCCAGGAGGAATGGTACTCGCCGCCCGAAACGCTGGTTGGCCTCGTCGGCTCGGCCTGTCGGCTGCGGCCGGAATTCGCGCAGGACTACCTGGAATGGGGCCGCGGTTTCGCCACCGCAGAGATGGCGCCGTGGGCGGACGAGGCGCTGGCCGGCCTTCGCGAACCGCCGCGCCTGCCGGGCTACTGGACCGGCTTTCGCAAGCTGCTGGGCCTGCAGGGCGAACCGAACGTCTGACCGCCGAACTGCCCGCGAGCTGCCCGTTCCCGTCTTCTTTGGTCCAGAAATATCCCGGAGAAGTCCCGAAGGGACGGGGGCAGCGCCCCCGATCCTGAATTTTATCCGCCAGGCGGAAGGGGCAGCGCCCCCGCCACGCTCAGACGATCTTGATGCCGGCCTTCTTCGCGTCCGCGACGAACGCGTCCAGACCCTTGTCGGTCAGCACGTGGTTCGCCATCGCGTGGATCACCGCCGGCGGCGCGGTGGCCACGTCGGCGCCGATCTTGGCGGCGTCGCTCATGTGGTTGGCGTTGCGGATCGACGCGGCGAGGATCTGCGTCTCGAACCCGTAATTGTCGTAGATCTGGCGGATATCGGCGATCAGCTCCATCCCATCCAGGTTCAGGTCGTCCAGCCGGCCGATGAAGGGAGAGATGAACGTCGCCCCCGCCTTGGCCGCCAGCAGCGCCTGGTTTGCCGAGAAGCACAGCGTGACGTTCACCATCTGGCCGTGGTCGGTGAAGTGCTTGCACGCCTTCAGGCCGTCCCAGGTCAGCGGCACCTTGATCGCGATGTTGTCGGCGATCTCGGCCAGCTTGCTGCCTTCGCGGACCATCGAGTCGTAATCGAGCGCGATCACCTCGGCCGAGACGGGCCCGTCGACCAGGTCGCAGATCTCCTTGGTCACCTCGTGGATGTCGCGGCCCGATTTCAGGATCAGCGACGGGTTGGTGGTCACCCCGTCCACCATGCCAAGCGCGTGCAACTCGCGGATGGCGTCGATGTCGGCGGTGTCGACGAAGAATTTCATTGGGGGCTCCGTTGATGGCTTGGCCTCTGACACCCAGCGCTTTAACCCGGTTTCATGCCACCCGAAACCCCGGACATCATTCCCGAACCGCCCGCCTTCTACGACGAGGGCGCGCTGGTTGGCGTTCTGACCACGCAGCCGCTGGGCAAGCCGCTGGATTACCGCGCGCCCGAGGGCGGCGCGTGGGCCGGCGCCTTTGTCGAGGTGCCGCTGGGCCCGCGCAAGGTGGCGGGCGTGGTCTGGGGGGCGGGGCAGGGCGACTACGACATGTCCAAGGTGCGCTCGGTCATCCGCGTGCTGGACGCGCCGCCGATGCGGGACGAACTGCGGATATTCATCGAGAAGGCTGCAGCCTACACGCTGACGCCGCTGCCGGCGATGCTGCGGCTGGCGACGCGCGCGCCGGGGCTGGGCGACCCGCCGTCGATGCGCAAGGTCTACCGCCGGGGCGAGGGCGAGCCTGAGCGCATGACCGATGCCCGCGCCCGCGTGCTGGACGCGGCCGAGGAGATCGGCGGCCTCGCCCTGACGCTGAAGGAGCTTGCCGACGCGGCGGGTGTGACCCCGCAGGTGGTCAAGGGGCTGGTGAAGACCGGCGCCATCCTCGAAGAGGAAAGCCCACGCGACACGCCGTTCCCCCGGCTCGACCCCGACCTGCCCGGCAAGCCGCTGACCGACGACCAGGCCCGCGCGACGGAAACCCTGCGGGCGGGCCAGCGCTCGGGGCGCTACGGCACCACGCTGCTGAAGGGCGTTACCGGGTCGGGCAAGACCGAGGTCTATCTCGAGGCCGTGGCCGAATGTCTGCGGCAGGGACGGCAGGCGCTGGTCCTGCTGCCCGAGATCGCGCTGACGGCGGAATTCTTGACGCGCGTCGAGGCGCGGTTCGGCGCGAAACCGGCCGAGTGGCATTCGGGCGTCACGATGACCGAGCGCCGCCGCGTCTGGCGCATGGCGGCCGAGGGGCGCGCGCAGATGATGATCGGGGCGCGCTCGGCGCTGTTCCTGCCGTTCCAGGACCTCGGGCTGGTGGTCGTCGACGAGGAACACGACACGTCCTACAAGCAGGAGGACGGGGTGCTTTACAACGCGCGCGACATGGCGGTGCTGCGGGCCTCGATCCTCGATGCGCGGGTGGTGCTGGCCTCGGCCACGCCCAGCCTGGAATCCTGGGCCAACGCCGACGCGGGCAAGTACGAGCGGCTGGACCTGACCTCGCGCTTCGGTCCGGCGATCCTGCCCGAGATGCGCACCATCGACATGCGCGACCAGGACCTGCCGTCGAACCGCTGGGTGTCGCCCGCGCTGGCGCGCGCGGTCAGGGACCGGCTGGCCAAGGGCGAGCAGGCGATGCTGTTCCTCAACCGCCGCGGCTATGCGCCGGTGACGCTGTGCCGGGCCTGCGGCCAGCAGATCGCCTGCGAGCACTGCGACGCGCGCATGGTCGAGCACCGGTTTCTCAAGCGCCTGGTCTGCCACCAATGCGGCGAAAGCCGACCCATCCCCACCGCCTGTCCGTCCTGCGAGGTCGAGGGCAAGCTGGCCGCCGTGGGCCCCGGCGTCGAGCGCATGGCCGAGGAGGCCGCGGCGCTGTTTCCCGACGCGCGGGTGGCGGTGCTGTCCTCGGACCTGTTCGGTACGGCGCGCGAGTTGAAGGCGCAGATCGAGGCCATAGCCGCGGGCGCGGCCGACATCATCATCGGCACGCAGCTGGTCGCCAAGGGGCACAACTTTCCGCTGCTGACGCTGGTGGGGGTGATCGACGCCGACCTCGGCCTGCAGGGGTCGGACCTGAGGGCTGCGGAACGGACGTTTCAACTGATGCGGCAGGTCGCGGGCCGCGCGGGGCGGGCGGAAAGGCCGGGACTGGCGCTGCTGCAGACCTTCCAGCCCGAGCACCCGGTGATCCGCGCGATCCTAGGCGGCGACGAGGAAGCCTTCTGGCGCGCCGAGGCGGCCGAGCGCCGGGCGACCGGAATGCCGCCCTATGGGCGCCTCGCGGGGATCATCCTTTCGGGGCCGGAGGCGGGTCCGGTCTTCGACCTCGGCATGGCGCTGGCGCGCAACGACGCGCCCCTGCGGCGGGTCGGCGCGCAAGTCTTCGGCCCGGCGCCCGCGCCCATCGCGCGGGTGCGCGGCCGCCACCGGGTGCGGCTGCTGGTCAAGGCGCCAAAAGGCGTGGCGTTGCAATCGGCGCTGGCAGAATGGGTGGCGCCCGTCAGGCTGAAGGGCGACCTTCGGCTGGCCATCGACATCGACCCGCAAAGCTTCTTCTGACGGGGCGGGAATGGACACCCCGCCCTTCCGCGACACAGTCGTCGGCAGGATCGCTTGCCCTCGCAAATTCCTTCCCGAAGATTTTCGAGGCGCAATGAGACACATGACCCGGCGGCGCGGCTTGCTTCTTTGCGCCGCGCGGCTTGTTTCATCCCGCGCACCCCTCTACATCGCTGACCATGGCAGGATGGAACCTCTTCAACAGAAAGCGCCCCTTGGTCGCCGTGGTGCGGCTGCAGGGCGCGATCGGCATGGCCGGCCGAACCACCATGTCCGACCGGTCGACGGCGTCGCTGCTGGAAAAGGCGTTCAAGCGCGGCAAGCCCGCGGCGGTCGCGCTCGAGATCAACTCGCCCGGCGGATCGCCGGTGCAATCGGCGCTGATCGGTGCGCGCATCCGGCGGCTGGCGGACGAGCACAAGGTGCCCGTCTTCGCCTTCGTCGAGGATGTGGCGGCCTCGGGCGGGTACTGGCTGGCGGCGGCGGCTGACGAGATCTGGGTCGACGACAGCTCGGTCGTGGGGTCGATCGGCGTCATTTCGGCGGGCTTCGGCGCGCATGGCTTCCTCGACCGCCACGGGATCGAGCGGAGGGTGCACACCGCCGGCAAGTCCAAGAGCATGATGGACCCGTTTCGCCCCGAGAAGGAAGAGGATGTCGCCCGGCTCAAGCGCCTGCTCAAGCAGATCCACGGCAATTTCATCGACCACGTGCGCGCCCGCCGCGGGCCGAAGCTGGCCGACGATCCCGACCTGTTCACCGGCGAGATCTGGGTCGGCCGCGCCGCGGTCGAGAAGGGTCTGGCCGACGCGGTGGGCCACCTGGCGCCGCAGATGAAGGCGCGCTTCGGCGACAAGGTGCGCCTGCGCCGTTACGAACAGAGACGGCCGCTGCTGCCGCGCCTCGGCATGGCGCTGGCAGGCGGCGTGATCGGCGACATAGAGGAACGCGCCCAGTTCGCGCGGTTCGGGCTTTAGATGCTCGTCAAGATCGTCGCCCTGTTCCTTGTCTTCATGGCCGTGCTGGCCATGTTCGGCCGGCTGCGCATGCCGGGCGCCAAGCGCCTGCGCGACGCGCGCTGCACCCGGTGCGGCCGGTTCCGCATCGGCAAGGGCCAGTGTCCCTGCACCAAAGGATAGGCTTTTCATGGTTTTCGTCTACGCGGCCCTCGGGCTGATCATCCTTCTGCTTGCCGGCGACGCGCTTGTGAAGGGGGCCGTGAACGTGAGCCTGCGGCTGGGCGTGCCCGCGCTGATCGTTAGCCTGACCATCGTCGCCTTCGGCACTTCGGCCCCCGAACTTCTGATCTCGGTCCAGGCCGCGCTGGCGGGAGTGCCGGGGATCGCGCTGGGCAACGTGGTGGGATCGAACACCGCCAACGTGCTGCTGGTGCTGGGCATCCCGGCGCTGATCGCGGTCATGCACACGTCCGAGCACGATACCCGCACCAGCTATGTGCAGATGCTGGCCGCGTCGGTGCTGTTCATCGCGCTGGCGTTCCGCGGCGTGTTCGACTGGATCGCGGGGCTCGGCCTTCTGGCCGGGCTGGCCGTCATGCTGTTCGTGGCGTTTCGCGACGCGCGCGCGCACCGCAAGTCGTCGCCGAAGCCCGAGCAGGTGGAGGGTGCGGACCCGGACATGCCGTGGTGGAAGATCATCGTCTACCTGATCGTGGGCCTTATCGGCCTGCCGATCGGCGCGGACCTGCTGATCGACAGCGCCACCGAGATCGCCCGCATGTTCGGCCTGTCCGAGTCGGTGATCGGGCTGACGCTGGTGGCGGTGGGCACGTCGATGCCGGAACTGGCGACGACCGTCATGGCCGCGATCCGCCGGCAGGCGGACGTGGCGCTTGGCAACGTGATCGGGTCGAACATGTTCAACCTGCTGGGCATCATCGGCATCGCCGCGCTGGTGGCGCCGATCCCGGTCGATCCGGCGTTCCTGCGCTTCGACCTGTGGGTGATGCTGGGCGCGTCGCTGCTGCTGATCCCGTTCGTCTACCTGCGCCGCGACATCGGCCGGGTCTGGGGCGTGGCCTTGTCGGCGCTCTACGTGGGCTATGTGGCCATCGTGCTGACCGCCTGAGAGGGACGACGACGATGCCAGACACTCCACGCGCGCTGGTGACCGGCGCGGGCAAGCGGCTGGGCCGCGAGATGGCGCTGTACCTGGCGCGACGGGGCCACGACGTGGCCGTGCATTACGCAGGCTCGGCCGACGCCGCCGAGGACACCCGCGCCGAGATCGAGGCCATGGGCCGACGGGCGGTGACGCTGCAGGCCGACCTGCTGGACGAGGACGCGATGCACCGCCTGCTGCCGCGTGCCGCCGAGGCGCTGGGCGGGCCTGTCTCGGTGCTGGTCAACAACGCCTCGATCTTCGAATACGACAGGATCGACAGCGCCACCCGCGAAAGCTGGGACCGGCACATGGAAAGTAACCTGCGCGCGCCCTTCGTGCTGATTCAGGCGCTGGCCGCGCAGATGCCCGAGCCCGCGCGGGATGACGCCGGAGAGCCGCTGGCGCGGGGGCTGGTGGTCAACATGATCGACCAGCGCGTGCGCAAGCTGACGCCCGAGTTCATGACCTATACGCTGGCCAAGGCGGGGCTGTGGACGCTGACGCAAACGGCCGCACAGGCGCTGGCCCCGCGGGTGCGGGTCAACGCGATCGGCCCGGGCCCGACGCTGCAGGGCGCACGCCAGTCCGACCGCCATTTCGCCGCGCAGCGCGCCGCGACGGTGTTGGGACGGGGCGCGAACCCGGACGACATCACCGCCGCGCTGGGTTATTTCCTCGACGCGCCGGCGGTCACCGGGCAGCTCCTGTGCATCGATGGCGGGCAGCACCTTGCCTGGCAGACGCCGGACGTTCTTGGCATCGAGTGACCCGCGCTGCGACACTTTTGCACCCTTGGTCGAGCCGTCGCGAAAGCGTTACAAATCGCTTAATGCTTTCAAAGGTTTGCGGCGGGGGAGCGAGAAATTGACGCTTTTACAGGGCTTTATGGCAATGCTTAATTTTTGGGCAACCCGGTGAAAGGCATGTGGAACAAGGCAAATTCGAGAAACACCCGAATTTGCCTACAGACTTGTCCACAGATTGCGTGGATGCCTTAACGCTTGCAAACCGGCGGCGTCCGGCGGCGGAGAACGGGAATCGGGCCTGACATGGCAGAGAACGAAACGCAGACCACCGAAGGCGGGCAGGGGGCACCGGCGCAGCCCGTCCCGACGGGCCACGCGGTCATCCAGGACTACCTGCGGACGCTCGACAATTCGCCCGGCGTCTACCGGATGCTGGATGCGCAAAGCCGGGTTCTCTATGTCGGCAAGGCGCGCAACCTGCGGGCGCGGGTGTCCAACTATGCCCGGCCCGCGGGTCATTCGCGGCGCATCGCGCGGATGATCTCGGAAACCGCGTCGATGATGTTCCTGACCACGCGGACCGAGACCGAGGCGCTGCTGCTCGAGCAGAACCTGATCAAGCAGCTCAAGCCGAAGTTCAACGTGCTGCTGCGCGACGACAAGTCGTTTCCGAACATCCTGATCTCGAAGCACGCCTATCCCCAGATCCGCAAGCACCGCGGCTCGAAGCGCGACGAGGGCAGCTATTTCGGCCCCTTCGCCAGCGCGGGTGCGGTGAACCGCACGCTCAACCAGCTGCAGAAGGCGTTCCTGCTGCGCAACTGCACGGATTCGATGTTCGAAGGGCGCACGCGGCCCTGCCTTCTGCACCAGATCAAGCGGTGCAGCGCGCCCTGCGTCGGCAAGATCTCCGAGGCCGAGTACGCGCAGAGCGTGCGCGACGCGGAACGCTTCCTGTCGGGCAAGTCGACCCGCATCCAGGAACAGCTGGCCGCGCAGATGGAGGAGGCGTCCGAGGCAATGGAGTTCGAGCGCGCCGCAGCCCTGCGCGACCGGATCCGCGCGCTGACGAACGTGCAATCGGCGCAGGGCATCAACCCGCAGGGCGTGTCCGAGGCCGACGTGATCGCGCTGCATCTCGAACACGGGCAGGCCTGCGTGCAGGTCTTCTTCATCCGGGCGAACCAGAACTGGGGCAACCAGGACTTCTATCCCCGGGTGGGCGAGGACGTGGATCATGCCGAGGTGCTCGAGGCGTTCCTGGGCCAGTTCTACGACCAGAAGGACCCCGCGCGCCGCATCCTGCTGAGCCACGAACTGGAGAACCGCGACCTGATGGCGGCCGCGCTGAGCGAGAAGCTGGGCCGCAAGGTCGAGATCGCCGTGCCCCGGCGCGGCGAGAAGGCTGAACTGGTGGACGGCGCGCTGCGCAACGCCCGCGAAAGTCTGGGCCGGAAGATGGCCGAGAGTGCCGCGCAGGGGAAGCTGCTGCGCGGGCTGGCCGAGGCGTTCGGGCTGGAGGCGCCGCCGGCGCGGGTCGAGGTCTACGACAACTCCCACATCCAGGGGACGAACGCGGTGGGCGCGATGATCGTCGCGGGGCCGGACGGGTACATGAAGAACCAGTACCGGAAATTCAACATCCGCGGCGAGGAGCTGGTGCCGGGTGACGATTTCGGGATGATGAAGGAGGTGCTGGGCCGGCGGCTGAAACGCCTGCTGAAGGACGACCCGGACCGCGACAAGGGGCTGTGGCCCGACCTCATGCTGATCGACGGCGGCGCGGGACAGGTCAGCGCCGTGGCCGAGATCATGGCCGAGCACGGGGTCGAGGACGTGCCGTTCGTGGGCGTGGCCAAGGGCGTGGACCGCGACCACGGCAAGGAGGAGTTCCACCGCCCCGGGCAGCGGCCCTTCGCGCTGCGGAGGAACGACCCGGTGCTGTACTTCGTCCAGCGGCTGCGGGACGAGGCGCACCGCTTCGCGATCGGGACCCACAGGGCCAAGCGGGCCAAGGCGCAGATGGCCAACCCGCTGGACGAGGTGCCCGGGGTGGGGGCGTCGCGCAAGCGGGCGCTGCTGGCGCATTTCGGCTCGGCCAAGGCGGTGAGCCGGGCGAACCTGGCGGACCTGCGGGCCGTGGACGGGGTCAGCGAGGCGCTGGCGGAACGGATCTACGCCTTCTTCCACGAGAAGGGGTGATCCGGTGTCCCACGGTGGGACAGGAATGCGCCGTAAGGAAATCAAGGGCTTGCAGAGACGGATTCAGGATCCGTTAACGCTCGGGGTGCGGAGGGGGCATCGCGCAAGGTGCCGGCGGGCGTGTTGCCGGTTGGCGGGCGGGGCGCGCCTGCGGCGCGCGCATGGCTCTCGGCCCGCGCTTGGGCGCGGGCCTCGGGGCGAGGGGCTGCGCCCCTCTGGCGCCTGCGGCGCCATTCACCCCGGGCCGCGCGCGGCCGTGCCGATCGCGCCCGGTCGGGCGGCGCGGATCACGCGGGAAGGACGAGGGTCTGGAAGGTGCGGCGCAGCGCGTCCGGCAGCGGCGCGGGGCGGCCGGCGGGGCTGGTGTGGACCTCGGTGAAGAAGCCCTCGGTGCAGGCGGTTCGGTCGTCGTTGCGGAAGAGGCCGATCTCGAACCGGACCGAACTTTTGCCCAGGTGGCCGACGCGCAGGCCGGCATGCAGCGTGTCGGGAAACCCGGCCTCGGCATGGTAGCGGATGCCGGATTCCACCACCAGCATTCGGGTGGCCCCGGGGCCCCGCAGGACGAGGCCGTTTTCCATCTGCCACAGGCTGACCGCGGTGTCGAATATCTCGAGATAGGTCGCGTTGTTCATGTGCCCGTACTCGTCGTTGTCGTTCCAGCGCGTGGGCATCGCGCGGAAGGCGGTGTAGGCGTCGCGGCCGGCCGGGGGCTGGCGGGTCATTGCGGGCGCATCAGGCGGAAGGCGGCCGAGGCGGCCCAGCCGGCGGCGATGGCGATGGCCAGCGACATCAGCCCGTAGAGCAGCGGCTGCTGGTGCGACAGGGTGAACAGCCAGCGCTCCAGCCCGACCTTGCGCACGGGGATCGTCGTGTCGAACCGCGCCACCACGGCCCGGTCGCGGGTCAGGAAGACGCGCGTCGTGTAAAGCCCCTCGGTCAGGTTCGCGGGCAGGGCGATCGCGGTGTCGAACAGGGTCTGTTCGCGAAGGTCGACGGCGCCTTCCTTGTGGATGTAGAGGCCGTTCGCCCGCCGGATCCGGATCACCGCGTCGGTGAAGGCCTGTGGCTCCAGCACGCCAGAGGGCGCGCCCACCGAGCGGATCGCGCGCGGGATCGAGACCGCGTGGCGCAGGTCCTCGGTGTGGCTGATGACCTCCTCCCACGGGCCGGACGTGGCGACGGCGTAGAAGCTGGGGGCGGAATCGACCTCGACCGCGTCGACGTTGACCCAGATGCCGGCGCGGCGTTCCTTGCGGCGCACGGTCACGGGGCGGTCGGGCCCCTGGACGGTCACGACCACCTCGAGCGGCGGGCCTTCGGGAATCGCGGTTTCGCGCTTGACGGCGCCGAAGATCAGGATTTCCGAGCCGGAGAAGCTGGTGGAGATCGACACCTGGTCCTGGCTGAGGCCGAGCACGACCTCTTCGGCGGTGCGGGCGGGCCCGGCGGCGAGCAGCAGCAGTAGGGCGAGCCAGAGGCGCATCACACAGCCCCCGTGCTGAGGGTGTAGAGTTCCTCGGGGCGCAGCAGCAGGTCGAGCGCGAGCTTGCCGCAGACCAGCAGCACCAGCGTCGCCAGCAGGATGCGCAGCTGCTCGGCCCGCATGCGCGCGCCGAAGACCGCGCCGAACTGCGCGCCCAGCACGCCGCCCACCAGCAGCAGCACCGCCAGCACCACGTCGACCGTCTGGTTCGTGACCGCGTGCAGCAGCGTGGTGAAGGCGGCGACGAAGATGATCTGGAACAGCGAGGTGCCGATCACCACCTTGGTGGGCATCCCCAGCAGGTAGATCATCGCCGGCACCATGATGAAGCCGCCGCCCACGCCCATGATCGCGGCCAGCATGCCCACGGCGACGCCCACCAGGACCGGGGGGATGACCGAGATGTAGAGGCCGGACGTGCGGAACCGCATCTTGAGCGGCAGGCCGTGGATCCAGGTGTGCTTCTTGCGCGGGGCGATCTTGCCGCCGCGGGTCTTGCGCAGGGCGCGCAGGGATTCGACGAACATCAGCGCGCCGATGATCCCGAGGAAGACGACGTAGCAGAGCCGCACCAGCAGGTCGACCTGGCCCATCTCGCGCAGGATGTTGAACACGACGATCCCGAGGCCTGATCCGACAAGGCCGCCGGCCAGCAGCACGAAGCCCATGCGCAGATCGACCGTGCGGCGCCGGAAATGCGCCAGCACCGCCGAGAAGGACGCCGCGACGATCTGGTTGGCCGAGGTGGCCACCGCGACCGCCGGGGGGATGCCGATGAAGAACAGCAGCGGCGTGATCAGGAATCCTCCGCCGACGCCGAACATGCCCGACAGGATGCCCACCAGCCCGCCCAGTCCCAGCAGCAGGAACGCGTTGACCGAGACCTCGGCGATGGGGAGGTAGATCATCATGGGGATTGTTAGCGCGCGCGGTGCAGGCTTGGCAACGGGGCGGCGTCAGCGCTCCTTCACGTAAGGCTGGCCGCCGGCGCGGGGCGGGATGGCCTTGCCGACGAAGCCCGCAAGGATCACCACCGTCAGGATGTAGGGCAGCGCGTCCATCACCTGCACCGGCACGGTAAAGGCGCCGAGGTCGATGTTCTGGTAGCGCAGCGCGATGGCCTGCAGGAAGCCGAACAGAAGGCACGCCCCCAGCGCGTACCACGGCCGCCACTTGGCGAAGATCAGCGCGGCGAGCGCGATGTAGCCGCGCCCGGCGGTCATCTCGCGCACGAAGCCGGCCTGCAGGCCGGTGGCGAGGTAGGCGCCGGCAAGGCCGCACAGAAGGCCCGCGATGGCCAGCGCGGCGAAGCGCAGGCCGGCGACCGAGACGCCGGCGGTGTCGACAGCCTCGGGGGCCTCGCCCACGGCGCGCAGGCGCAGGCCGAAGCGGGTGCGCTGCAGCACCCACCATGTCAGCGGCACCATCAGAAAGCCCACGTAGACCAGGATCGAGTGCCCCGAGATGAGCTCGGCGTAGATCGGGCCGAGGACGGGGATGGGGCGGAGGGTTTCGGCGAAGGGCAGGGCGATGTCGGAAAAGCGCCCGCCGGTCATCAGCGACGGCGTGCGGCCGCCTTCGGAGAACCAGACCTGGGCGATCATCACCGTGAGGCCCGAGGCGAGAAAGTTCAGCGCCACGCCCGAGATCAGCTGGTTGCCGCGGAAGGTGATCGACGCGAGGCCGTGGATCGCCGACAGCACCATCGACGCCGCGATCCCCGCCAGCATGCCGAGCCAGACCGAGCCGGTGGCGAAGGCCACCGCGGCCGAGAAGAAGGCGGCGATGAGCATCTTGCCCTCGAGGCCGATGTCGATGATGCCCGAGCGTTCGGAAAACAAACCCGCCAGACAGGCCAGCAGCAGTGGGATCGCCAGCCGGACGGTCGAATCGAGCACCTGCAGGATAGTCGCGAGATCCATTGGTCTAGTCCCTCGGGCTGGTGGGCTTGGGTTTCGGGCCGCGGCGGGCGCGCAACGCGCCGAACATCGCCTCGAGCGGCATGCGGACCATGTTGTCGAGCGCGCCGGTGAACAGGATCACCAGCGCCTGGATCACGGTGATCAGCTCGCGCGGGATGTCGGTCCAGAGGGCAAGCTCGGCGCCGCCCTGGTAGAGGAAGCCGAAGAGCAGCGCCGCCAGGAACACGCCCACGGGATGCGAGCGGCCCATCAGCGCCACGGCGATGCCGATGAAGCCCGCGCCCTCGGTCGCGTTCAGCACCAGGCGCTCGGCCTCGCCCATGGTGGTATTGAGGCCCATGAGGCCCGCCAGCGCGCCCGAGATCAGCATCGCCAGCACGGTGATCCGCACGGTCGAGATGCCGGCGTAGCGCGCGGCGGTGTCGGAATGGCCGAAGGCGCGGATCTCGTAGCCCAGCCGCGTGCGCCAGATCAGCAGCCAGACGGCGATGCAGGCCAGCACCGCGAGGAAGAAGGTCACGTTCGCGGGCGAGCCGCGGAACAGCGTGCCGCCGAAGGCGAACATGTCCTGGAAGGTGGGCAGGTGGGTCGCGGGCGGGAAGGTTGCGGAGGCCGGCTCCATCGCGCCCACGGGGCGCATCAGGTTGACCAGCACGTAGTTCAGCAGCGCCGCGGCGATGAAGTTGAACATGATCGTGGTGATCACGATGTGGCTGCCGCGCGTCGCCTGAAGCCAGGCCGGGATGAAGGCCCAGGCCGCGCCAAACAGCCCGCCCGCGAGCGTTGCGCCGGCCAGCGCCAGCGTCCAGTGCGGCCAAGGGATGTAGAGCGCCACCAGCGCCACGCCGAGGCCGCCGATCATGGCCTGCCCCTCGCCGCCGATGTTGAACATGCGCGCGTGGAAGGCGACCGCCACGGCCAGGCCGGTGAAGGTGAAGTTCGTGGCGTAATAGAGCGTGTAGCCCCAGCCGGTCGAGCGCATCAGCGCGCCCTCGACCATCAGCGAGAACGCGGCGACCGGGTTCTCGCCGATGGCGAGGATCACCAGCGCCGACAGGATCGCGGCCAGCAGGATCGAGATCAGCGGCACGAGCACCGCGTCGGCCCAGGCAGGCATTCGGTTCATGGGCAGGGTCCGGTGGTTCGGGCCGTCGTGCCCGGGACGCGGGCATCGGCTGTTGTCTGGGTGGCGTGCGCGCGTGCCGCGTGCGCGGTGCGCGTGCAGCCTGCGGCGGCCTCCGGCGGGAGTATTCGTGCCAGAAAGAAGCCGCCGACCTGCATGAAGCCGTCCGCCTGCGCGCTTGGTGGAAGGGCGGGTCCGGCGCGGCGGAACGCGGAGGCAAGGCCGCCGCGCCCTCCCACCGGTTGCGGATCGTCAGTCATGGCGGGCAGCCTCGCGCCTTTCCTTGTCGCGCAGCGACTCTTCGACCGCGTCGAGACCGGACCCGGCGGGCGCCTCGGTCACGCCGGCCATCAGCAGGCCAAGCTCGCGCTGGTCGGTCTCGGACGGCAGGCGTTCGCCCATGATGCGGCCGTCGAACATCACCGCGATGCGGTCCGCGAGGCCCAGGATCTCGTCCAGCTCGACCGAGACGAGCAGGATCGCCTTGCCCTTGTCGCGCAGGCGCACGATTTCCTGGTGGATGAACTCGATCGCGCCGATGTCGACGCCGCGGGTGGGCTGGCCGACCAGCAGCACCTCGGGGTCGCGCTCGATCTCGCGGGCAAGGACGATCTTCTGCTGGTTCCCGCCCGAGAAGTTCCGCGCCTCGAGCCAGGGGTCGGGCGGGCGCACGTCGTAGCGCTTCATCTTGTCCTCGGCATCGCGGCGCAGGGCGACGTTGTCCATCAGTGTGCCGCGCCCGTAGCGGTCGTCGTGGTGATAGCCGAAGGCGATGTTCTCCCATGCGTGGAATCGCATGATCAGCCCTTCGTGCTGGCGGTCCTCGGGCACGTGGGCGATGCCCTGCGCGCGGCGTGTCTTGCCGTCGGCCTTGCGCCCGGTCAGCGGGATCTCGTGGCCGTTCAGCCGCACGCTGCCGGTGGCCGTGGCCATGCCGCCCAGCACCTCGAGCAGCTCGGACTGGCCGTTGCCCGATACGCCGGCGATGCCGACGATTTCGCCGGCGCGGACGGTCAGCGAGACGTCGCGCAGACGCTGCACGCCGCTGGCATCGGTGTGGCTGAGATTCTCGATCTCGAGGATCGGGCGGCCGGGCTGCGCCGGCGCCTTGTCGACGCGCAGCAGCACCTTGCGGCCGACCATCAGCTCGGCCAGCTCGGACGGATTGCTTCGGGCGGTCTCGACGGTGGCGACCATCTCGCCCCGGCGCATGACGCTGACCGTGTCGGTGATCTCCATGATCTCGCGCAGCTTGTGGGTGATCAGGACGATGGTCTTCCCCTCGTCCCGCAGGCCGCGCAGGATGCGGAACAGGTGGTCGGCCTCGGCCGGGGTGAGCACGCCGGTGGGCTCGTCCAGGATGAGGATGTCGGCCTCGCGGTAGAGCGCCTTGAGGATTTCCACGCGCTGCTGGTGGCCGACGCTGAGGTCCTCGATCAGGGCGTTGGGGTCGACGCGCAGCTCGTAATCGTCGGCCAGCTTCTTCAGCACGCCGCGGGCCTTCGACAGCGAGGGTCTGAGCAGGCCGCCCTCCTCGGCGCCGAGGATGACGTTTTCCAGCACGGTGAAGTTCTGCACCAGCTTGAAGTGCTGGAACACCATGCCGATGCCGGCGCGGATCGCGGCCTGGCTGTCGGGGATCTCGGTCTTCCTGCCGCCGATGAAGATCTCGCCCGCGTCGGCCTTGTAGAAACCGTAGAGGATCGACATCAGCGTCGACTTGCCGGCGCCGTTCTCGCCGATGATGCCGTGGATCGTGCCCGGCATGACGCGGATCGAGATGTCCTTGTTGGCCTGCACGGGCCCGAAGGCCTTCGAGATGCCCTTGAGCTCGATCGCGGGGGTGTCGGTCATTGCTGTCGGCCTTTTCGGCAGGTCGTGCTGGTGGTCGTGCAATGGTGCAGGGGCCGCGTCGCCGCGGCCCCTGCATCGGGCCCGCCGCGTGGCGGGCCATCGCGTCGCGCGATCAGAACGTCAGCGCCGGGCAGCTGTCGTCGCTGGTGTAGTCGTGCACCGTGATCTCGCCGTCGATGATCTTGGCCTGCGCCTCGTTGACGGCGGCCTGCATCTCGTCGCCGATCAGTTCGGCGTTGTTCTCGTCCAGCGCGTAACCCACGCCTTCCTCGGCCAGGCCCAACACCTGGACGCCGGTTTCCAGTTCCTCGCCCGCGCTCATCGCCTCGTAGACGGCGACGTCGACGCGCTTGAGCATCGAGGTCAGGACCGAGCCGGGGTGCAGGTAGTTCTGGTTGCTGTCCACGCCGATGGACAGGATGCCCTCGTCCGCGGCGGTCTGCAGAACGCCCAGGCCGGTGCCGCCGGCGGCGGCGAAGATCACGTCGGCGCCCTGGCTGATCTGCGCCTTGGCCAGTTCCGAGCCCTTGACCGGGTCGTTCCAGGCGGCGGGTGTGGTGCCGGTCATGTTCGAGATGATCGTCGCGTCCGCGTTCACGGCCTTGACGCCCTGGGCGTAGCCGCAGGCGAACTTGCGGATCAGCGGGATGTCCATGCCGCCGACGAAGCCCACCGTGCCGGATTCGGAGGCCATCGCCGCCAGCATGCCGACGAGGAAGCTGCCTTCGTGCTCGGAGAACAGGATCGACAGGACGTTGGGGTGCGCCTCAGGGTCGACGTAGCCGTCGATGGTGACGAACTTGGTGTCGGGATAATCGGGGGCGACGTTGGCGATGATCGTCGAATAGCTGAAGCCGGTGGTCACGACCGGGTTGAAGCCGTTCTCGGCGAAGCGGCGCAGGGCCTGCTCGCGCTGGGCCTCGGACTGGATCTCGATGTCGCGGAACTCGCCGCCGGTTTCCTCGGCCCAGCGCTGGGCGCCGTTGAAGGCGGCCTCGTTGAACGACTTGTCGAACTTGCCGCCCAGATCGTAGATCAGCGCGGGGTCGGCCAGTGCGGCGCCGGCGCTCAGCGCCAGTGCGGCGACCGAGCCGAGGGTCTTGCGAACGAAGGACATTTGGTAGCTCCCTGGGGTGGACCGGGCGGGGTTGGCCCGCCTCGTGAGGTGGCGCCAATTTAGGCCTTGGGTGCAAGGGGTGGTCAACCGCTTTTTCGGCGGACGCAGCGTTCGGGCCGCGGTGCCGGGCTGCCTGCCTCAGGCCAGGTCCCTGGTCAGGATCAGCGCATCGTCGGTCATGCCGTCCGGCAGCCGGTAATAGGCGCGGCGGCGCCCGGCCTCGGCGAAGCCGCGCGCGGCGTAGAAGGCACGGGCGGGCGCGTTCCGGGCAGCGACCTCGAGGAACAGGCGCGTGGCGCCACGGGCGCGCGCCGCGGTCTCGAAGGCGGCCAGGGCGGCGCTGGCCTGACCGGTGCGCTGCGTCGCGGGGTCCGCGGCCAGCGCAAGGATCTCGGCCTCGTCCGCGATCGCGCGGCCCAGCACGAAGGCACCGGGCGCCGTGGTCAGCAGTGCGCCGGGCGCTGCCAACGCGTCGCGGAAATCCCGCGCGGACCACGGGCGCATGTGGCGGTAGGCGCGCGCCGACATTGCGGCCAGCGCGTCAGGCGTCATCGAGGATGCGCGGGGGCGCGTCGCGCGCGGGCGCCGCGTCCGCGGGCCGGATGTAGAGCGGCGCGGGCCGGTCGAAGGATTCCCCGGCGCGCAGGCGGTGCAGCGCCACGCGGCTCAGCGCCTCGGCGATGCCGCCCCTCGCGTCGAGGTCGCGGGGCTGGGCTTCGGCGCCGCCAAAGCGTTCCGTCAGCGCGGTGGCCTCGGCGCCGATCACGGGCAGGTGGCGGGGCAGGGTGTCGGGCGGGGGGGCATCCAGTGCCAGTTCCACGGGCGCGCCGGCGGGCCGGCCGTCGCGGAAGGCCATGAGGACGACGTCGCTGCCGCGCCGGGTGCTGGGCAGGCTGACGATCGCGTCACCGCCCGCAGGCCCGTCCGGTCCCGCCAGCGCCTCGAACCCCGAGACGCCGATCGCGGGAATACCCAGCCCCAGCGCCAGCCCGCGCGCGGCCGAGACGGCGATGCGGATGCCGGTGAAGTTGCCGGGGCCGGTGCCCACCGCCAGCGCGGCCAGATCGGCCCAGGCCACGCCCTGCGCGTCCAGCAGGTCCTGCAGCATCGGCATCAGACGCTCGGCCTGGCCGCGCGCCATCGATTCGTGCGTCCTTGCAAGAAGCGTGTCGCCCCGAAGCAACGCGGCGGCGCAATGCGCCGCCGACGTGTCGAAGCCAAGGATCAGCGGATCTGAGGTCATGCCCCGCGCGTCGCTCAGACGGCGACGGGCCGGACCTCGGTCACTTCGGGAATGTAGTGGCGCAGCAGGTTCTCGATGCCCATCTTCAGCGTCAGGGTCGAGGACGGGCATCCCGCGCAGGCGCCCTGCATGTGCAGGTAGACGACCCCGCGGTCGAAGCCGTGGAAGGTAATGTCGCCGCCGTCCTGCGCCACTGCCGGACGGACCCGACTGTCGAGCAGTTCCTTGATCTGGCCGACGATCTCGCCGTCCTCGCCGGTGTGCTCGGCATGGCCGCCGCCTTGGGTGGCGCCGTCGCTCATCACCGGCTGGCCGGACTGGAAATGCTCCATGATGGCGCCGAGGATCGCCGGCTTGACGTGATCCCAATCGGTGCCGTCGGCCTTGGTCACGGTCACGAAGTCGGTGCCGAAGAACACGCCGGTCACGCCCTCGACCCCGAAGAGTCGCTGCGCCAGCGGCGAGGCTTCGGCCGCTTCGGGCGCGGGGAAATCGGCGGTGCCCATCTCCAGCACGGTCTGGCCGGGCAGGAATTTCAGTGTCGCCGGGTTCGGCGTGGATTCGGTCTGGATGAACATGGCGGACGTTCCTTTTGGCTGCGCCCTATATGCGCCCGGCGCCGGCCCGCGTCAAGGTTTGGAACGATTCTAAAGTTTCACGCGGGCGCCCGGAGCCGCGCGCGGATGTACTTCGCCGCCGAGCGGTAATGGGATGGCCCCGCCGCCTCGGCCCAGCGCCCCGGGGTCCAGTCGTTCCCGCCGCCCTGCATGGGGCCGCCGTAGAGGGTCGCGTCGTCGTGCGCGTCGATGAAGGCCATGAGCCGCGCGTGGTTGTCACGCAGAAGCGCGCGCGCCTCGTCCCAGGTCATGTCCGCCTGCGCCGCGCGCAGATCCGCGTTGAATCGTTTCAGTTCGTTCCACTTGTAGCCGGGTGCGGGAATCGCCACCTTCGCGCCGGCCTGGCCCTGCGCGTACCAGCCGAGAAAAAGGTCGATCCAGGCGGCGCGGTGTCCGACGACATCCTTCGGCGTCATGCCGTCCGCCTCGGGATCGGGGGCGAGCCGCGCCTCTGCCGGCACCCGGTCGAGCAGCGCGTCGAGCTTGTCGAACTCGCGCGCGATTGTGTCGCGCAGATCGGATTTGCTCGTTGCGGCGGGCATGGCGGGGTTCCTTTCGCGGTCCAGGCTAGGCGGAGCCGCGCGAAGACACCTTGCGCCAGATCAAGCCGGCGGCGATTCCGGCAGGGCCCGGCGGATGGCGAGCGGTTCCCGGGCAGGCCCGCCAAGGGCGCGGCGGACATGCGCGCCGGTCCGGTGGTCGCTCAGGTAATGGCCTCGAGCCGCTCCTTCGACAAGTCGCCGGGCACGATGGTGATCGGGATGGGCAGCGTCCCGGCGGTCTTGGTCAGTTGCGACACCAGCGGGCCGGGGCCCTTGCCCTCGGAGGCGGCGCCGAGCACCAGCACGCCGATCTCGGGGTCCTCGCGCACCTGCGCGATGATCTGGGGCACCTGCTCGCCCTCGCGGATGACCAGCTCGGGGTCGACGTTCTGGCGGTCGCGCATCCACTTGGCATAGACCTCGAAATGCGCCTGGATGCGCTCGCGGGCCTCTTCGCGCATGACCTCGCCGACGCCGATCCAGTGGTTGAAATCTTCCGGCGCGATCACCGACAGCACGGCGACGCCGCCGCCGGTCTTGTTCGCGCGCATCGCCGCGAAGCGCATCGCGTTGAGGCATTCGCGGCTGTCGTCCAGCACCACCAGAAACTTGCGCATCGTTACGGTCTCCCCGCTCCCGTCGCGCAGCATGGCGCGCGGGCCGCGCGCTGGCAAGCGCGCGCCGATGGGGCGAACGCGATCAGGCGGTGCCCGAGCGGGCCCAGTCCCAGTAAAGCTCGCGCGCGCGGCGCGTCACCGGGCCGACCTGGTACGGGATGTCCTCGAACCCCGTGACGGGCGTGACCTTGGCCAGGTTGCCGGACAGGAAGACCTCGTCGGCGTCGTCGAAATCGGCGAAGGACAGCACGGTCTCGACCACCTCCATGCCGTCGGCGCGCAGGTTGGCGATGTGGCGCGCGCGGGTGATGCCGGCGAGGAACGTGCCGTTGGGGATCGGCGTGAAGACCGTGCCGTCCTTGACCATGAACACGTTCGACGTGGCGGATTCGGCGACGTTGCCCATCGCGTCGGCCACCAGCGCGTTGCCGAAGCCGCGCGACCGCACGTCGGCCAGCATCCGCGCGTTGTTGGGGTAGAGGCAGCCCGCCTTGGCGTCGACCACCGCGTCTTCAAGCACGGGGCGGCGGAAGCGGGTGCGCCCCAGCGTGACCGTGGCGTCGGGCGCGGGCATGGGGATTTCCTCGAGCGCGACGGCGAATCCCGTGCGCTCGGGCGAGGGGGCGATGACGGCGGCATCGCCGTCCAGCGCCCAGTACATGGGCCGGATGTAGAGCGGCGTCTCCTTCGGGTAGGCGGCCAGTCCCTCGCGCACGATCTCGACCATCGCGTCCGTATCTACCGTCGGCTTCAGCATCAGCGCGCGGGCCGAACGGTTCACCCGGTCGCAATGGGCGCGCAGGTCGGGGGCCATTCCGTCCACGTGGCGGGCGCCGTCGAAGACGCTCGACCCCAGCCAGGCGCCGTGGTCGCTGGCGCGCATGACCATCGCGTCGCCGTCGTGCCAGGTGCCGTCGAAATAGGTGCGGATGTTGCGTCCGGTGGCCATGTCTTCCCCTTCTCGTGTCGCGGCGCACGCTAGGCGGGTGCGCGGCGAAGGTCCAGACCGGGCGGCGCTTGCGGGACGCCCGGTGATGCGCGAAGGTCCAGACATGACGAACGACATCCCCGTGAACCCCGACCGCTTCCTGGCAGACCTGCACGCGCTGCGCGCCATCGGTGCGTCGGGCGTGGGCAAGGGCGTCGTACGCCCCGCCTATTCCCCCGCCGACATCGAGGCGCGCGACTGGTTCGCCGCCCGCATCCGCAACGCGGGGCTGGAGCCGCGGTTCGATCCGATGGGCAACCTGTTCGGGCTGGCCGAGGGGCAATCCTTGCTGGTGGGGTCGCACACCGACACGCAGCCCGAAGGCGGCTGGCTGGACGGCGCGCTGGGCGCGGTCGCGGGGCTGGAGATCGCTCGCGCCGCGCGCGAGGCGGGAGGCCCGGCGGTGTCCTGCGTCTCGTTTCAGGACGAGGAGGGGCGCTTTGGCGTCACGACGGGCAGTGCGGCCTGGGCCGGGCTGCTGGCGCAGGCCGAGGCCGATGCGCTGACCGACCATTCGGGCGTCACACTGGGCGACGCCCGCGCCGTGATGGGCGACCGGCTGGGCGCTCCGGTCGATCCGGGCCGCTTCACCGGGTTCCTGGAGATGCATATCGAGCAGGGCCCGGTGCTGGACGGCACGACCGAGGCGCTGGGCGTGGTCGAGGCGATCGTCGGCATCCGCGACATGGTCATCACCTTCGACGGCCAGCAGAACCACGCGGGCACCACGCCCATGCACTTGCGCCGCGACGCGTTCCAGGCGCTGTCGGCGTTCAACGCCACGCTGAACGAGCGCTTCGCCAACGTGGTCACCCCGGCGACGGTCTGGACGATCGGCCACGTGGCGCTGCACCCCGACGCCTCCAGCATCGTGCCGGGCCGCGCGCGGTTCTCGATGCAGTGGCGCGACGGCGATCCCGACCGGCTGAAGCGGATGGAGACGATCATCCGCGACACCGCCGCCGAGGTCGCCGAGGCGCGCGGGCTGGAGGTCGGCTTCGGGCCGATGCTGGGGATCGAGCCGGTGGCGATGGATGCGGGCCTGCGCGCGGCGCTGCGCGACGCGGCCGAGGCCATGGCGCCGGGACGCTGGCGCGAGATGCCGTCTGGCGCGCTGCACGATGCCAGCAACGTGGCGCGGCTGATGCCGTCGGCGATGCTGTTCGTGCCCTCGATCGGCGGCATCAGCCACGCCTTCGAGGAAGACACCGCCGAGGCGGACCTGGTCACCGGGTTGCGCGCGCTGGCCCACGCCGCGGCCGCCGCCGCGCCCTGACGCCAGCCGCGGCTTCTTTCGTCCGAAAAGTATGCCGGGGGAATCCGCTGCGCGGACGCGGGCAGAGCCCGCGGCTCGCTCACTCCCAGGTGACGTCGCCCAGGAAGATGTAGCCGGCGCCGTAGATCGTCTTGATCAGGCGCGGGTTCTTCGGGTCCTCGCGAAGCTTCGTGCGCAGGCGCGAGATCCGCACGTCCATCGCCCGGTCGAAGCTTTCGCCCGCGCCGCCGCCCAGGGATTCCTGCATGTGCGCGCGGCTGATCAGGCGTTTCGGGCTTTCGAGGAACAGCCGCAGCACAGCGCCCTCGGCATGGCTGAAGGGCGTCTCGGCGCCTTGTTCGTCGACCAGGGCGTAGCGGTCGAAATGCGCGGTCCAGCCGTTGAAGCGCGCGAGGTCTCCGTGGCTTTGCGGGCGCGCCTGGGTGCGCAGGCGGGCGCGGATGCGGGCGACAACCTCGGCGGGATCGAAGGGCTTGATGATGTAGTCGTCGGCGCCCAGTTCCAGCCCGGTCACGCGGTCCTGCACCTGCGCGCGCCCCGAGATGATGATGACCGTCGCGCCCTTTTCCAGCGCGAGCCGGTGCACGAGGCTGAGGCCGTCGCGGTCGGGCAGGCCCAGGTCGACGAGGCAGACGTCGGGAACCGTGCGGCGCAAGGCGGCCTCGAATTCGGTCGCGCGGCCGAAGGTCATGGTGCGGAAGCCGGCCTCGGCCAGGGCGTCGGCCAGCATGGACCGGATCGCCGGTTCGTCGTCGAGGATGGAGACCAGGGCGCTCATGCGACGGACTTAGCGCAAGCGCGGGGCGCGGGAAAGCGGCCGCGCAGTCAGGCGTCCTCCGCGCCCGACGCGGGGACGCCGAGAAAGCGCGCGAGGTCGGCGGCCGTGAACGGCTTGGCGATGACCGGCGCGCGGGCCTGCGCGCGCCTGCGCAGCGAGTCGCCGGGCGGCAGCGAGGTCATCAGCCGCACGTCGTGGCCGGGCAGCAGGTCGGGCAGGGCGGCACCGGGCCGGTCGCCTTCGAGGGCGATGTCGGACAGCACCAGCGCGATGTCGGGCAGGCCCTCGGCCAGCAGGATCGCCTCGGCTACGGATGCGGCCTCGACCACGGAAAAGCCCATGCCTGTCAGCATCTCGCGCACACTTTCGCGCAGTTCCGGCGCGTCCTCGACCAGCAGGACGAGGCCGGCGCGTGCCACCGTCTCGGCCCGGCGCAGGGGCAGGCGCAGCGTGACTTGCGCGCCCGCGTCGGTGTTGGCCAGCCGCAGGTCGCCGCCGGCGAGCTTGGTCATGTCGTAGACCATCGCCAGCCCGAGCCCCGAGCCTTCGCCCCCCTTGGTGGTGAAGAACGGGTCGCGCCCGCGGGCCAGCGCCTCGTCGGTGAAGCCGGGGCCGGTGTCGGAGACGATGATCTCGAACCAGATGCCCTGCCGCTCGCCGGCCTCGATCGTGATGCGGCCCCCGGCGCTGTTCTCGCCGTGGCCGTCGGTGTCGCCCTGGGCGCCGCAGGCGTCGCGGGCGTTGAGCACGAGGTTGAGCAGCGAATCCTGCAACATCCCCGCGTCGAGCATCAGAGCGCCCTCGAGCGTGCAGGTCACGTCGAGCGTGATCGTGCCGGGCAGCGAGGGGCGCGCCAGCGTGGCGAGCTCGTCCAGAAGCTCGGCCGGGACGACGGGCTCGGGGCGCCAGGCGCGGTGGCTGGTGACGCCCGCGATGCGCGACAGAAGCGTGCCGCCGCGCCGCGCCGCCTGCATGGTGGCGGCGACCAGCGGATCGGCCTCGGGCGGCAGATCGAGGCGGGCGAGCTTGGACTGCATGCCCATGATGATCGTCAGCAGGTTCGAGAAATCGTGCGCAAGGCCGCTGGTCAGCTGGGCGGCGAGTTCGCGCCGCCGTGTCTGTTGCAGCGCGGCGCGGGCCTGGGTTTCCTCGGTCACGTCCTGCGACAGGATGTAGACGCCGCGTTCCAGCGGGTCGGGGGTGAAGGCGCCCCGGATGCGGCGCGAGGAGAGCGCGTCGGTGAATTCGAAGATGCTTTGCCGTCCCTCGTAGGCGGCGCGCAGATGCGGCTCGACCCGGGCGAAGGCCTGCGGGCCGAGCGCCTCTTCCATCGTCATCCCGAGGATGTCCGAGGGCCGGCCGGGCAGGACCGCCGACAGCCGCTTGTTGGAAAAAGTGTAGCGCCCGGCCGCGTCGAGGCGGGCGATGTGGGCGGGCATCATCTCGGTCGTGGTGCGGGTGCGGGCCTCCATCTCGGTCAGCTCGCGGCGGGCCTCCTCCAGCGCGGTGATCGTGGCGGCCAGTTCGCGGTTGGTCTGCGAGAGCTGCTCGGAGCGTTTCAGCACCTCTTCCGACAGCAGTTCCGAGCGCGTGCGCAGCAGGCTTTCCTGCGCCTTCACGGCGGTGATGTCGGTGTAGACGGTGACCCAACCGCCCTGCGGCAGCGGCGCGCCCTCGACGCTGATGAAGCGGCCGTTGGCGCGGGGACGCTCCATGTAATGCGGTTCGAACGCGCGGGCCTGTTCGACGCGGGTGTCGACGAACGACTCGAGGTCGTCGACGGGGCCGTATTCGCCGCGCTCGGCCAGGTGGCGCACCGTGTCGCGGAAGCGCGCGCCGGGGCGGGTGAGGGCCGCGGGCAGGTCGAACAGCTCGGCGAAGCGGGCGTTGCAGGCCGCCAGCCGCAGATCGCTGTCGTAGATCGAGATGGCCTGCTGGATCAGGTTCAGCCCGGCCTGCATGAGCGCGTGCGTGCTGGCCATGCGCGATCCTCCCCGCCCCGATGCCATACCGTGTGGCTACACCGGGTGCGGGGCCGCGCCAAGCGCCGCGCTTCGGTCGCCGGGAAGCTGCCGCCGGGGCAGCACGCCTGTTACAATTCGCAAGGATTCCGCAAACATCAGGAAAAAGTTGACCGGCAGCGTGACCCCTGTCTGAATGGACGACCAAGGCCGCGTCACAAGCGGCCGCCGGTTCGGAGGGGACCGGACTGTGCCGGGCAAACCGGCATGATGGGAGGAGAAGACTTGGCGCATCTCACCGAGGGCGCGGAGGGATCGCGTTCGATCCCCGCGCTGCTGGCGCGCAATGCGCGCGAATTCGGCGACAGCCCGGCCTACCGGGAAAAGGAATTCGGCATCTGGCAGACCTGGAGCTGGGCCGAGACCGAGGAGGAGATCGAGGCGTTCGCCCTGGGTCTGCTGACCCTGGGCGTGGCCGAGGGCGACTCGGTCGCGGTGATCGGGCGCAACCGGCCCACGCTCTACTGGGCGATGGTCGCGGCACAGATGTGCGGCGCGATTCCGGTGCCGCTGTACCAGGACGCCAACGCCGAGGAGATGGCCTATGTGCTGGATCATTGCGGCGCGCGTTTCGCCGTGGTGGCCGACCAGGAGCAGGTCGACAAGGTGATCGAGGTGCAGGACCGGCTGAGCCGGTTCGAGCAGATGATCTATGTCGATCCGCGCGGCCTGCGGAAATACGACCACAGCAAGCTGCACCTCTTCTCGTCCGTGCAGGGCGAGGGGCGCGCGGCGCGCGACAGGCTGCTGCCCGAGCTCGAGCGCCGGCGCGGGGGCCTGGGCTACGACGATACCTGCGTGATGCTGTACACCAGCGGCACCACGGGCAAGCCCAAGGGCGTGGTGCTGTCGAACCGCAACATCATCGAGTCGGGCAAGGCGTCGTCCGAGTTCGACAACCTGCGGCGCGACGACGAGGTTCTTGCCTATCTTCCAATGGCTTGGGTCGGCGACTTCATCTTCTCGATCGGGCAGGCCTACTGGACCGGGTTCTGCGTCAACTGCCCCGAATCCGCCGAGACGCTGCTGACCGACCTTCGCGAGATCGCACCGACATATTATTTTGCCCCGCCAAGGGTTTTCGAGACGCAGCTCACGCAGATCATGATCCGGATGGAGGATGCCAGCCCGCTCAAGCGGCGGATGTTCCATTACTTCATGGACCATGCCCGCCGCGTCGGCCCGCGCATCCTGGACGGCAAGCCCGTCGGCACCTGGGACCGGGTGAAGTACCGCCTGGGCGAGGTGCTGGTCTACGGGCCGCTGAAGAACGCGATGGGCTTTTCCCGGATCCGCGTCGGCTATACCGCAGGCGAGGCGATCGGCCCCGAGATCTTCGATTTCTTCCGCGCGCTGGGGATCAACCTCAAGCAGCTCTACGGCCAGACCGAGGCGACCGTGTTCATCACGATCCAGCCCGACGGCGAGGTGCGTAGCGACACGGTGGGCGTGCCGGCGCCGGGCGTCGAGCTGCGCATCGGCGACAACGGCGAGGTCTACTACCGCAGCCCCGGCACCTTCGTGGAATACTACAAGAACCCCGAAAGCACCGCCGAGACCAAGGACCCCGAGGGCTGGGTCGCCACCGGCGATGCGGGCTTCATCGAGGAAAGCAGCGGCCATCTGCGGATCATCGACCGCGCCAAGGACGTCGGAAAAATGGCCGATGGCGGCATGTTCGCGCCCAAGTACGTCGAGAACAAGCTGAAGTTCTATCCCAACATCCTCGAGGTGGTGGTGTTCGGCGCCAGCCGCGAGAAGTGCTGCGCCTTCATCAACATCGACCTGTCGGCGGTGGGCAACTGGGCCGAGCGCCACAATATCGCCTATTCGTCCTACCAGGAACTGGCCGGGCACCCCCAGGTGCTGGACATGATCCAGCGCCACGTCGAGGAGACCAACGAGAGCATCGCGCGCGACGAGATGCTCTCGGGCTGCCAGGTGCATCGCTTCCTGGTGCTGCACAAGGAACTGGACGCCGACGACGGCGAACTGACGCGCACCCGCAAGGTGCGCCGCAAGGTGATCGGCGAGAAGTTCGAGGACCTGGTGAACGCGCTCTACGACGGGTCGGACAGCGTCTACACCGAGACGGAAGTGACCTACGAGGACGGCCGCAAGGGCAAGATCAAGGCGACGCTGGAGATCCGCGACGCGCGCGTCTTCCCGGTGGCGCAGCCGCAGGTGGCGGCGGAATGACGTTCGCCGCTCGCGCTGACGCGCATCGCCCCGCCCGCCATCCCGCAGAGAGGATCGCATGAAAGACACCGAAGGATACGTCACCGCGGACGGCCGGCAGATCGGCGGGGTGCTGATGGAGCTGCGCAACATCACGCTCAAGTTCGGCGGGGTGACGGCGATCAACGACATCAGCTTCGACATCCGCGAGGGCGAGATCCGCGCCATCATCGGGCCGAACGGGGCGGGCAAGTCGTCGATGCTCAACGTCATCAGCGGCTTCTATACGCCGACCGAGGGTTCCGTGTGGTACAAGGGCGAGCAGCGCCCGAAGATGAAGCCCTACGAGGTCGCCCGCATGGGCGTGGCGCGCACGTTCCAGAACATCGCGCTGTTCGAGGGAATGACGGTGCTCGACAACGTCATGACCGGGCGGCTGACGCACATGAACGCGGGCATCCTCAGCCAGGCGATCTGGTGGGGAAGCGCGCGCGACGAGGAGATGGAGAACCGCGAGAAGGTCGAGCGGGTGATCGACTTCCTCGAGATCCAGAACATCCGCAAGACGCCGGTGGGCCGTCTGCCCTACGGCCTCAAGAAGCGGGTCGAACTGGCCCGCGCGCTGGCGGCCGAGCCGTCGATCCTGCTGCTCGACGAGCCGATGGCCGGCATGAACGTCGAGGAGAAGGAGGACATGAGCCGCTTCATCCTGGACGTGAACGACGAGTTCGGCACGACGATCTGCCTGATCGAGCACGACATGGGCGTGGTCATGGACCTGTCCGACCGGGTGGTGGTGATGGATTACGGGCGCAAGATCGGCGACGGCTCGCCCGACGAGGTGCGCAGCAACCAGGACGTCATCGACGCCTATCTGGGGGTGCCGCACTGATGCGCCTCGACCGCGTCGAACCCTGCCGCGCCGTGTGCGTTGGTCGCCTGCACAGCAAGGAGACCGACCATGGCAGACATGAGCGACATGACCTGGACCAAGAAGCGTCTCGCGGAGGTTCTCGGCGAGGACCGGGGGCTGGACGACTATACCGCGTCGGCGGTGGCGATGTTCGGGCCGGACGATCTGGACGAGATGCTGAAGATGGAGCGCGAGGCGGCGCTGCAGGCGTTCTCGCAGGCGGCGCGGGCGTCGCGCGATGCGCGCGGCCCGGGCGCGGCCGAGGGCGGTTCGCGGCCGACCTTCGTGGCAAAGGACCTGGAGCGCGGCCTGTCCGCGGCGCGCGCGGCGCTGGAAATGGTCCCTGCCGGCACCCGGTCGGAGAAGGCCAACGCGCTGCTGGCGGATTGCCATTGCCCGGAGCCCGGCGCACGCGGCTGAGTCGCCCCCCATACATTACAGCACACGCACACCCCGGCACGCCGCGGCGCCGGGGTGTTTTCATGCGCCATACCGACCGCGCGCAAACGCGCGGCTGCCCGAGAGGACGGACATGCTGAGAGACATCTTCATCACCCCCTTCGTGGACATGGTCGAGGCGCCGGATTTCCTGATGCAGGTGCTGTGGGAGGGGCTGGTCTCGGGCGTGCTCTATGCGCTGATCGCGCTGGGCTTCGTGCTGATCTTCCGATCGAGCCGGATCCTGAACTTCGCGCAGGGCATCATGGTGGTCTTCGCGGCGCTGACGCTGGTCGGGCTGCACGCGATGGGCCTGCCGGCCTGGATCGCGGTGGCGGCGACGCTGGCGGTGATGTTCGTGCTTGCGGTGACGATCGAGCGCGTCGTGCTGCGTCCGCTGGTGGGCCAGCCCGACATCATCCTGTTCATGGCCACGATCGGCATCACGCTGTTCCTGATCGGCCTCGGCGAGACGATCTTCGGCGGCGAGAACAAGGTGATGATCACCGGCGAACTGGGCATTCCCACAGGCGACACCGTGCTGGAGCCCTTCGGCGGCCTGCTGATCCTGCAGCACCTGGACATTACCGTGGTGCTGGTCGCGGTGGCATTGGTCGGCGCATTGCTGGCCTTCCTGAACTACACGCGCATGGGCCGAGCGATCCGCGCACTTGGCGACGATCACCAGGCGGCGCTGTCGGTGGGGATCTCGCTTCAGACGATCTGGGTGCTGGTCTGGTTCATCGCGGGCATCATCGCGCTGGTCACGGGCATCGCCTGGGGTGCGCGGGCAGGGGTTTCCTTCGCGCTGGAAGTCATCGCCTACAAGGCGCTGCCGGTGCTGATGCTGGGCGGGCTGGAATCGATCACCGGCGCCATCGTCGGCGGGCTGATGATCGGCGTGCTCGAGAAGATCTTCGAGATCTACTGGGGCCAGCCGCTGCTGGGCGGCAACACCGAGGCCTGGTTCGCCTTCGTGCTGGCGCTGATCGTGCTGCTGTTCCGGCCGCAGGGACTGTTCGGGGAAAGGATCATCGAACGGGTCTAGGCGGCCCGCCGGGGGCTCAGGCCCTCGGCGGGGATCCGGACGGGCAGGAAAGCCGCGCGGCGGCGACTTGAGAAGAGACAGCCGGGCGTCACGCCCGGACCCGGGACGACAGCCGGGGTGACAGGGAAGAGAGACGGGCATGCTTTACCGCACCGCAGGACAGTTCAAGACCAGCTACAAGGCCGACCAGGCACTGTTCCCGGTCCGGCAGGACGCGATCCTGCTGGGGGTCATCCTGGCCTTCGCCTGGGTGATCTTCCCCTTCACCGCGTCCGAGTTCGCCTTCCAGACGATGCTGATCCCGGTGCTGATCTACGCGCTGGCGGCGCTGGGGCTGAACATCCTGACGGGCTATGCCGGGCAGCTTTCGCTGGGCACCGGCGCGTTCATGGGCGTGGGCGCCTATGCCTGCTATAAGATGGTCACGCTGTTCCCGTGGATGAACCCGGTCGTGGCGATCCTGCTGTCGGGCTTCTTCAGCGCCGGTGTGGGCGTGGCGTTCGGCATCCCCTCCTTGCGCATCAAGGGGTTCTACCTGGCCATCGCCACGTTGGCCGCGCAGTTCTTCCTGACCTGGCTGTTCGAGAAATGGGCCTGGCTTTACAACTACAACGCCAGCGGCGCGATCCAGGTGCCGAATATCCAGATGTTCGGCATCTACGTGACCGGCCCGCAGGCGGATTCGATCGTGCAGTATTTCCTGGTGCTGGGGATCGTCACGGTGATGACGCTGCTGTGCATCAACCTCACGCGCGGCACGCTGGGCCGGACGTGGAAGGCCACCCGCGACATGGACATCGCGGCCGAGCTGATCGGCATCAACCTGATGACCTCGAAGCTGACCGCCTTCGCGATCTCCAGCTACGTCGTGGGCGTGGCGGGCGCGCTGTACGTCTTCATGTGGAAGGGCGCGGCCGAGCCCAACGTGTTCTACATCCAGCTGTCGTTCCAGGTGCTGTTCATCGCCATCATCGGCGGGCTTGGCTCGATCCTGGGCAACTTCCTGGGCGCGATCCTGATCGTCGGGCTGCCGGTGGTGCTGAACCTCGTGCCCGGCGCGCTGGGAATCCCCATCAGCTCGGCCATGGTCGAGCACCTGAACACCATGATCATCGGCGCGCTGATCGTCTTCTTCCTGATCGTCGAGCCGCACGGGCTGGCGCGGCTCTGGGCGCTGATCCGCGAGAAACTCATCATCTGGCCGTTCCCGCACTAGGCGGGCCGGCCGGACACGATCCCGGGCAAAACCGGGGCCTTTTCAACCCATGGGAGGATAACCATGAACCACTTCACCAAGCTTGTCGCCGCCGCGGTTCTTGCCGGCGCGACCGGCGGCGCCGCCGTCGCACAGGAACTGTTCGTCCCGAACCTCGCCTACCGGACCGGGCCCTTCGCGGCGACCGGTATCCCGATCATGAACGGGCAGGCGGACTACTTCACCATGCTCAACCAGCGTGACGGCGGCATCGGCGGCGTGCCCGTCAACGCCGAGGAATGCGAGACCGGCTATTCCACCGAGAAGGGCGTGGAATGCTACGAGAAGCTCAAGGGCGAGGCGCTGGTGACCCAGCCCTGGTCCACCGGCATCACGCTGCAGGTCCTGCCCAAGACCAACGTGGACGAGATCCCGATCTACGGACCCGGCTACGGCTTTTCGCCGATGGCGGACGGCACGACCTTCAAGTGGGCCTACAACACGCCGTCGGGCTACTGGGACGCGGCCGACATGATCGTGCAGTACATTGAGGGTCAGGAAGGCGATCTCGAGGGCAAGAAGTTCGCGTTCCTGCATCTCGACCACCCGTTCGGCAAGGAGCCGCTGCCGGTGCTCGAGCAGCTGGCCGAGGAGAAGGGCTTCGAGCTGGTGCCGATCCCGGTCGGTCTCAACGAGATGCAGAACCAGTCGGCCCAGTGGCTGCAGATCCGCCGCGAGCGTCCCGACTACGTGATCATGTGGGGCTGGGGCGCGATGAACGCCGGCGCCATCACCGAGGCGGTCAAGACCAAGTTCCCGATGGAGAATTTCATCGGCGTGTGGTGGGCCGGGCATGACGCCGACCTCAACCTCGTGGGCGAGGAAGGCGCGGGCTACAAGTCGATCAGCTGGTCGTTCCCGAACATGGACGCACCGGTGATGCAGGACATCAAGGAATATGTCGTCGACGAGGGCCTGTCGCAGACCAACCCCGAAGAGATGGAAGGCGTGTTCTACGGCCGCGGCGTCGTGATCTCTGCAATCCTGGGCGAGGCGATCCGCGTCGCGCAGGATGAATACGACACGGCCGAGATCACCCCGGCGCAGCTGCGCTGGGGCTTCGAGAACCTCGACTTCTCCGAGGAGCGCATCGCGGAGCTGGGCCTCGACGGCATGGTGCCGCCGTTCCAGACGTCCTGCGAGAACCACACCGGCCATTCCGGCGGCTGGATGCTGGAATGGGACGGCGAGCAGTTCGTGAAGGCGTCGGATCTGCTGCGGCCGAATGTCGAGAGCTATAGCGACCTGATCGACTCGAGCGCGGCCGAGTACGCGGAAAGCAACGCGCCGTGGCCGAACAACGAAGAGTGCGCCGCAACCAACTGATGCGGACCCCGCCGGCGGCCTCAGGGTCGCCGGCGCACCGACCGACTTTCAGACCGACCGGGGCCACGGCCCGAACCGAAGGAATCCTGCCATGCTCGATGCCGCACGGACCGACGAGGCGCTGCTCGAGGTCAACAACGTCGAGGTGATCTACAATCACGTGATCCTCGTGCTGAAGGGCGTCAGCCTGAATGTCCGCAAGGGCGGCATCACCGCGCTGCTTGGCGGCAACGGCGCGGGCAAGACCACTACGCTGAAGGCGATCTCGAACCTGCTGCATTCCGAGCGCGGCGAGGTCACCAAGGGCAGCATCGTCTACAAGGGCGAGCGGGTGCAGGATCTCGACCCTTCGGCGCTGGTGAAGCGCGGCGTGATCCAGGTGATGGAGGGGCGCCACTGCTTCCAGCACCTCACGGTCGAGGAGAACCTGATGACCGGCGCCTATACCCGCCGCGACGGCAGGGGCGCGGTCGATGCGGACCTCGAGATGGTCTACACCTATTTCCCCCGCCTGAAGGAGCGTCGCCGCAGCCAGGCGGGCTACACCTCGGGCGGTGAACAGCAGATGACGGCGGTGGGCCGCGCGCTGATGTCGCGCCCCGAGATGATCCTGCTGGACGAACCCAGCATGGGCCTGGCCCCGCAGTTGGTGGAGCAGATCTTCGAGATCGTGAAATCCATCAACGAGAACGAGGGCGTGTCCTTCCTGCTGGCCGAGCAGAACACCAACGTGGCGCTGCGCTACGCGCACCAGGGCTATATCCTGGAAAACGGCCGCATCGTGATGGAGGGCACCGCCTCCGAACTGCGCGAGAACGCGGACGTCAAGGAATTCTACCTGGGCGTGTCCGACGAGGGCCGCAAGTCGTTCCGCGACGTGCGGTCGTACCGGCGGCGCAAGCGCTGGCTGGCGTGACGCCTAGCCGAGCGGTCCAGTGCGACACCCGGACAGCATGCAACCCGCACCGATAACGAAGGAAGCGGCATGAGCACCTATTACGACGACCTCGAAACCCGTAGCCAGGACGCGCGCGAGGCAGCACAGCTGTCCGCGCTTAACGACCTGCTGGGCCGGCACAAGCTCGACCCGCTGGAAAGCCTTTCCGACCTCGCCACCCTGCCGG
Organism: Citreimonas salinaria; assembly: GCF_900107235.1. Taxonomy (GTDB): domain Bacteria; phylum Pseudomonadota; class Alphaproteobacteria; order Rhodobacterales; family Rhodobacteraceae; genus Citreimonas; species Citreimonas salinaria. The sequence continues at coordinate 38,724 of NZ_FNPF01000016.1, read as the reverse complement.
TGCTGCGCAAGGCCGACCTTGTCGAGCGGCAGGCGGCCAATCCGCCCTTCGGCGGACTGCCGGTGGCCAACGTTGCGCATGTCTTCCAGAGCCCCGGCCCGATCTACGAGCCCGGCGGCATCACCCACGACTGGTGGCGCATGGGCCGCTTCCTGCACGCGGCACGCGTGGGGCCGGGCGACATCGTGCAGAACTGCTTCGGCTACCACCTGACGCCCGCCGGCCACATCTTCGAGAGCGGCGCGCGCGCCGTGGGCGCCACCGTGCTGCCCGCGGGCGTCGGCCAGACCGAGCTTCAGGTCCGTGCCGCGCGCGACGTGAAGGTGACCGCCTATGCCGGCACGCCGGATTACCTGAAGGTGATCCTGGAAAAGGCCGACGAGATGGGCGTCGAGCTTGGCATCACCAAGGCCGGCGTGGGCGGCGGCGCATTGTTCCCGTCGCTGCGTCAGTACTACGCCGACCGCGGCATCGCCTGCCTGCAATGCTACGCAACCGCCGATCTGGGAAACGTCGCGTATGAATCCTCGGCGATGGAGGGGATGATCCTCGACGAGCACGTCATCGTCGAGATCGTCACCCCCGGCACCGGCGATCCGGTCGAGCCCGGCGAGGTGGGCGAGATCGTGGTCACCACGCTCAATCCCGATTACCCGCTGGTCCGCTTCGCCACCGGCGACCTGTCGGCGATCCTTCCGGGCGAGAGCCCCTGCGGCCGCACCAACACCCGCATCAAGGGCTGGATGGGTCGCGCCGACCAGACGACAAAGATCAAGGGCATGTTCGTGCGCCCCGAGCAGGTGGCCGCGCTGGTCGCCAAGCACCCCGAGATCGCGCGCGCCCGCGTCGTGGCAAGCCGCGAGGGCGAGCGTGACGTGATGACCGTGCGGCTCGAGACCGAGGCCACCGATCCGGCCGCGTTCGAAAGCTCGGTCGCCGACGTGCTCAAGCTGCGCGGAACGGTCGAGATCGTGCCGATCGGCGGATTGCCGCGTGACGGGTTGGTCATCGAGGATGCGCGCAGCTACGATTGAGCCGGCCGGCGCGCGGCGGGAACCCGGGGACGCGCAGGCGCGTATGTTCTGCGGGAGGACGCCATGAAGAAGACCATCCTTGTCGCTTTCCTGAGCGTTGCCGCGCAAACCGTAGCCGCGGGCGAGGCGCTGGTGATCGGGAATGCCCGCTACTCGACCTTCGACACCGTGTTCGGCGCCGAACGCGTCGGCGCCGCGGCGCAGGCCTTGCGCGACCGCGGGCTGAGCGTCACCGAAGCGGCGAATGCCGACGCCAGCGCCATGCGCGGCGCGCTGGCGCGCTTCGTCGCCGGCATCGAGGAGAGCGAGGAGCCGCTGGTGATCGTCCTGTCGGGCGCCTTCGTGCACGGCCCGTCGGGCGCGTGGCTGCTGCCCGCCGGGGCGGCGGCCGGCGACGCCGCCGCGGCGCTGACGCAGGGCCTGCCGCTGGACGCGGTGCTTTCGGTGCTGGCCGCGCGACCGGGTCGCGCCTTCCTGGTGCTGGGCGAAAGCCCGGCGGGGGCAGGGGCGGCGCCGTTCCTGTCCGCCGGGCCCGGCCACCTGGAGGTGCCGCAGGGCGTCACGGTGATCCGCGGTCCCGCGCCCGAGGTGGCCCGCTTCGCCACGCGGGTCATGCCGCGCCCGGAGGTCGCGCTGGCGCCGGCGGCGGCGGAGCTGTCGCTTGACGTCGACGGCTACGCGCCGGAGGGGCTGGTGGTGCTGCGCGCACAGGACGCGACCACGCAGCCCGTGCCCGCTACGCGCCCGGACGAACCGGCCGCCGCGCGCGCCTCGCGCGACGATTCGGCGTGGCGCCGGGCCGAGCAGATGGACAGTGCCGAAGGGTACCGCATCTACCTCGAGGCGTTTCCCGAGGGACAGAACGCCGCCGCGGCGCGGCAGCGGCTGCGCGCCATCGACGAAGACCCCTTCTATGCCGAGCGCCGAGCCGAAGAGGCGATGGAGTTGACCCGCGAAGAGCGTCGCGAGGTGCAGCAGAACCTGTCGATCCTGGGCTACGACACCCGCGGCATCGACGGCATCTTCGGCCCCGGTACCCGCAGCGCGATCGAGGCTTGGCAGCGCGCCGAGGGCTATCCCGCGACCGGCCTGCTGACCGCGCAGCAGGTCACGCGGCTGCGCAATTCGGCCGAGACCCGCGCCGCCGAGATCGAGCGCGAGGCGCAGGCCCGGGCCGCGGCGCGCGAAGCGGCCGACCAGCGGCTGTGGGATCGTGTGTCCGGCCAGGGCCGCGAGGAGGACCTGCGCCGCTACCTGCAGGATTTCCCCGACGGGATGTATTCCGACCGCGCGCGGGCGTTGCTGTCCGATATCGAGGAGCAGCGCGCCGACCAGGCTGCCGCGCAGGATCGGCAGGCATGGCAGTCCGCGCGCGACGAGGACAATGTCGCGGCCTATCGCCGGTATCTCGAACAGCGACCGGACGGCGCCTTCAGAGGCGAGGCGCAGGCGCGCATCGCGGCGCTTCAGAGCGCCGGCGACGATGCCGCCGCGCGGGCCGAGGAAGAAGCGCTGGGACTTGGCGCGGTCGGCCGGCGGCTGGCCGAGGTGCGGCTGTCGCAGCTTGGACTGGATCCCGGCCAGATCGACGGCGCCTTCGACGGCCAGACCCGCCGCGCGATCCGAAGCTACCAGCGCGACCGCGACCTGACCGTGACCGGCTACCTCGACCAGGCGACGGTGGTCCGCCTGCTGGCAGGCGGGCTGGAAGGGCTGTTCTCGCGCTGAGGCGCGTTGCCACCGGAGCCCGCGTCAGCGCGCCCTGCGACAGCCCCGAAGCCACACAACGGAAGCAACACCGCCGAAACGACAAAGGCCGCCCCGAGGGGCGGCCTTCGCGTAGTCCGAAAACGGTGTCCGGGTTCAGCCCTGGCGGGCCTTGAACCGGCGCTGGGTCTTGTTGATGACGTAGACCCGGCCCTTGCGGCGCACGACGCGGCAATCGCGATGGCGCTTCTTGAGCGAGCGGAGCGAGTTTGCGACCTTCATCGGTCTCTCCTCTGGTCTCGGCGCGCGAGCGCCTGCGTTGCGTTTACCGGCACGTGAAAGCGCGCCGTCGCGGGCGCGACACCCCATGTGCCGGGGCGAAAATTCCATGGTGGGCGGTACTGGGATCGAACCAGTGACCCCTACGATGTCAACGTAGTGCTCTACCGCTGAGCTAACCGCCCGTATGGCCTTTGCGATTCTGCTTGCCCCGTCCTGTTCGGGGCGCGCTGATCCGCGCCGGTGGGCGGTCTATAAAAGGTCTGGAAACCGGGATCAAGGGCTTTTGGCAAAGTCTGAAATCGGACTATCTTCATCGGACCGCAGCTGAGCACGGAGTGCCGATGGCCGCCTTTGCCCTTCACAGGCCCGACCGCCTGACATCGCGAGTCGTCTTCGCCTCGCCGCATAGCGGGAACGACTATCCAGAGGCTCTCTTGCGGGATTCGGTGCTGGACCGGCACGCGATCCGGTCGTCCGAGGACGCCTTCGTCGACCGGCTGTTCGACTGCGCGCCCGAGTTCGGCGCGCCGCTTCTGGCCGCCGCAGCGCCGCGCGCCTACGTCGACCTGAACCGCGCCGCGAACGAGCTTGACCCCGCGCTGATCGAGGGCATCCGCCGCGGGCCGCACAACCCGCGCGTGGCCAGCGGACTGGGCGTGATTCCCCGCGTCGTCGCCAATGGCCGCGCGATCTATTGCGGCAAGATCCCGGAGGCCGAGGCGATGGACCGGCTGGAGCGCGTCTGGGCCCCTTACCACGCCCGCCTGCAACAATTGTTGGACGACGCGCATGACGCGCATGGCGAGGCGATCCTGATCGATTGCCACTCGATGCCGCACGAGGCGGTGGCGAGCCTTGCGCGCGGCGGGCGCCGGGCCGAGGTGGTGATCGGCGATCGCTTCGGCGCCTCGGCGGGCGCGGGCATCGTCGACCGCATCGAGGCGGCGTTCGTCGCGCAGGGCTTCGTCGTGGCGCGCAATGCCCCTTTCGCGGGCGCCTACACGACGCAGCAATATGGCCGCCCGGGGCGCGCCCGGCACGCCGTGCAGGTCGAGATCGACCGCGCGCTCTACATGGACGAGGCGACGATCCGCCCGCATGATGGGTTCGAGCCGCTGCGCGCCGCCTTGCGCGGCGTGATCGCCGAGATCGCCTCGCTCGGGCAGCACGAGATGCCGCTGGCCGCCGAATAGGCGCGGGCGCGCTCAACCGCGCGGGAACAGCCGGTCCAACGCCGCCTCGAGCGGCGCGGCGTGGTCGAGGTTTAGCCGCACCGGCAGCGTCAGCACCTTTTGCCGGAAGGCGCGCGGCAGGCGGACGGCGTCCTTTTCCGTCGTCACCAGTTGCGCGCCAAGCCGGGTGGCGTCGGCCTCGAGCCGGCTCAGGAGCGCGGTGCTGAAGGTCTGGTGATCGTCCAGCGCCTCGCCGTGGCGCAGGTCCGCGCCGAGCGCGCGCAGGGTGGCGAAGAACTTGTCGGGGTGGCCGATGCCGGCGAAGGCCAGCACGGGCAGGCCCTCCCATTCCATGCCGGTCTGCAGCGGCGCAAGGTGGCCGGTGATGCGCGGCACCGCCACGGCGTTGCCCCAGGTGGAGGTGAAGCGGTCCTGCGCCGGCGCGTCGCCGATCGACAGCAGCAGGTCGGCGCGGGCCAGGCCGGCGTCGACGGGTTCGCGCAGCGGGCCGGCCGGCAGGCATCGGCCGTTGCCGAAGCCGCGCGCGGCATCCACCACGACGATCGAAAGGTCCTTGTCCAGCGCGGGGTTCTGGAAGCCGTCGTCGAGGATCAGCGCCTGCGCGCCGGCCGCCTCGGCCGCGCGGGCGCCGGCGGCGCGGTCGCGCGCGAGCCATGTGGGCGCGAAGGCGGCGATCAGCAGCGGCTCGTCCCCGGTATCGGTGGCGGTGTGGCGGCGTTCTTCCACGCGCACCGGACCCGTCAGCCGCCCGCCATAGCCGCGCGAGATCACGTGCGCGGTGATCCCGCGCGCCGACAGCGCCATCAGCAGCGCGATCACCGTGGGCGTCTTGCCGGTGCCCCCGGCGTTCAGGTTTCCGACGCAGATCACCGGGACGCCGGCGCGGTGCGCGAGCGGTCGCGCCACGCGCCGGGCGGTCGCCGCCGCGCTCAGCCGGCCCAGCGGTGCCAGCAGGCGCGCGCGCAGGCCCGGCCGGTCGGGCGGGCGATCCCAGAACCCCGGCGGTCGCATCAGGCGCTCGCTTTCGCGCGCAGGTCTAGCTGATCGAGCACCTCGGCGATCACCGTATCGACCAGCGCGGCGCCCTCGGAGATCACCCGCCAGCCGGCGTGGGCCATCGCCGCGGCCTTGTCCGGCGCCACCAGGTGCGACACCGCCGCGGCCAGCGAATCGGCGTCGCGCACGATGCGCGCGGCGCCGGCCTCGACCAGCTGGGTGTAGGCGGTCAGGTGCTGGCCCACGTTCGGCCCGTACAGCAACGCGCAGCCCAGGGCGGCGGCCTCGAACGGATCCTGTCCGCCATGCCCGGGCGCGAGCGAGCCGCCGATGAACGCGAGCGGCGCCAGCCGGTACCACAGGCCCAGCTCTTCGGGGCCGTCGACCAGCATGACCTGGGTGTTCTCGTCCGGCAGCTCTCCGGCATCCCAGTGGCAGATGCGCAGCCCGCTGTCGGCGGCGGCGCGGGCGATGGTGGCGGTGTCGTCCTCGTTATGCGGCACGGTGACCAGCAGCAGGCGGTGGGCCAGGCGCAGCGCGTGGCGGTGGGCGCGCAGCACGAGGTCGGCCTCGGCGGCGCGCAGGTGCGCGGCCAGCCACAGCGGCCGGCCCGCCAGGTGCGCCGCAAGCTTGCCGTGCTGCGCCATGTCGCAATCCAGCGGCAGACCGCCGTCGCGCAGGATGCCGGACAGGCGCAGGCGCTCGGGCTCTATGCCGATGCGGCGCAGGGCGCGCATCGCGTCGCCATCGGTCGCGTGCACCCGGTCGAACAGCGCCAGCGTCGCGGCGGCCGGGTCGGGCATCCAGCGCGCGGCGGGGCTGGTCCAGGGCGCATCCGTCGCGCCCAGCAGCGTCAGGTGCGTTCCCTGCCGCGCCATCGCGTCGATCAGCGCAGGCCGCAGGGTCTGGCCCGCCCACAGAGCGCAATCGGGGCGCAGCGCGGCGGCGAAGGCCTCGGCCGCGGCGGGGCGATCCTCGGGCAGGGGGTGGCGGATCAGGCAGGGCTGGTCGGGCACGGCGCCGGTGGCCATGACGGCGATCTCGGGGCGCTGCAGGCACAGCCGGCCGCACAGGCGCGCAAGGGCCCGGCCCTGTTCGTCGTTGTCGGCATGCACCCAGATCAGCGGCCCCTCGGGCCGGGGCGGCAAGCCGCCGGCCGGCGCGGTGCCGCCGCGCGTCAATGCCAGGTAGGCCCGCAGGTTCAGGCCGCGTGCGCTCATGGTGCGGCGCGGCCGGGCGTGAAGCGGGATTCGGGAAGAGGCAGGGTCATGCGCGTATCCGGAGGGAAGGGGGCCGCCAAGTGCGCGCGCAGCCTAGCGGACGGCCCGCTCGGGTCAAGCCGAGGGCCCTAGAGGTGTGGCGCAGGGAGGGGCTGAGAAGGTGAGAGGCTGGACAGCGACCCAGGCGGGACTCGTTGCGGCTGCTTCCTTCCGGACCTGACCGGGTTGGCGAGTTGCCTGCCCGCGCCAACCTCTCGACCGGGGACATAAGCGAGGCGCGCGCGCGATGCAACCGCGCGACGCATCATGCGAAACGATTGGCATCCCGGCGCGCGCCGGTCTATCGCTGCGCCATGTCGCAGATGTCGCTTTTCTTCACCGCCGCGCCGGGGCTGGAACCGGTTCTTTTGGACGAGGCGCGCGCCTTGGGCTTTGAGGGGGCCGAGGCGCAGCCCGGCGGTGTCGCCGCACGGGGCGACTGGTCCGAGGTCTGGCGCGCCAACCTGTGGCTGCGCGGCGCGGGCCACGTGCTGGTGCGCGTGGCCGAGTTCCGCGCGGCGCATCTCGCGCAGCTCGACAAGCGCGCGCGCAAGGTCGACTGGACGGACATCCTGCACGCGGACGTGCCCTTCCGCGTCGAGGCGACTTGCCGCCGCTCGCGCATTTACCACGACCGCGCCGCGCGCGAGCGGGTCGAGCGCGCGATAGCCGAGACGCTGGGCGCGCCGCACGACCCCGAGGCCGGCCTGCGCGTCATGGTCCGGATCGAGGACGACCTGGTGACGATCAGCCTCGACGCCTCGGGTGAGCCGCTGCACCGTCGCGGCCACAAGGAGGCCGTCGGCAAGGCGCCCCTGCGCGAGACGCTGGCCGCGTCGTTCCTGCGCGTGGCGGGTTATGACGGGACCGAGCCGGTGATCGACCCGATGTGCGGCTCGGGCACCTTCGTGTTGGAAGCGGCCGAGATTGCGGCGGGGCTGGCGCCCGGCCGGACGCGCCGCTTCGCCTTCGAGGACTTCGCCAGTTTCGACGCGGGCGCCTGGGCCGCGATGAAGGCGCAGGCCGTGTCGCGGGACACGGACCTGCGTTTCGCCGGCTTCGACCGCGACGACGGGGCCATCCGCTCGGCCGCGGCGAACGCCGCGCGCGCGGGGGTGGACGGGCTGTGCAGCTTCACGCGCCAGCCGATCGCGGCGCTGGAACGCCCCGCGGGCGCGCCGGGGCTGGTGATGGTCAACCCGCCTTACGGCGCGCGCATCGGCAACCGCAAGCTGCTGTTCGCGCTCTACGGCACGCTGGGGCAGGTCCTGCGCGAGCGCTTCCGCGGCTGGCGCGTCGGGCTGGTCACGTCCGATCCCGGGCTTGCGAAGTCGACCGAGTTGCCGTTCCTGCCGGACCCGGTGAAGGTGTCGCATGGCGGCCTGACCGTGCGGCTGCACCGCACCGACGCGCTCTAGAGCGCCAGCCGGAAACGGACGAAGCCCGCGCCGTCGCAGCCCGTGTGCGTCAAGCCCGGCACCGGCACGTCCGGAGCATGGGCCAGCGCGCCGGGGCCGGTGGCGAACAGCACCGAGGTGCCCGGCATCGGCGCGAAGCGGAACAGCGGCGCGGCGGGCAGGGCGTCCAGACCACCCACCGCCACGTGGCGCAGGATCATGTCGCGCATGGCCTCCTGCGTGTGCAGAAGCACCCGGTCGGCGCCGCTGCCCGGGAACTGCCCGCCGCCAAGGCCGCGATGGCTGTTGCAGGCCAGGACGAACGACTCGTCGTCGTACACCGGCGCACCGCGATGCGTCAGGTCATGGATGCGCCCATGCGTCGGGTCGGTGACACAGCCCTTGACGTCGTAGCGCGGCGGCGCGGACAGATCGATCCGGTAGTCCAGCCCATCGATCGCGTCGAGCATGTAGAGCGGGTGCTCGGGGTTCAGCAGCGGCGCGTCGCGCGTGCCTTTGGAAATGGTGTTGTAGACGCTGGCGGCGCGCTCCAGCCAGCCGCGCAGCTCGGCCCCCGTGACGCGCAGGGCCAGAACGGTGTTCGAGAAGACGTAGAGGTCGGACAGGTCGCGCAGGGTCATCGGCCCCGGCGCGATGTCGGTGTAGTAATCCGGCCCGCCGCGCCCGCCCGCCTTGAAGGCCGAGGCCGCCGACAGCACCGGAAGGTTCGCATAGGGCGTGCTCGCCAGGTGCTTGCGCACCGCCCAGGCCTGCGCCCGCATCACCGCGCGCGCCGCCGTGTCGACGCCGATCGCGGCGAAGTACGAATGCAGGGCAACCGGCGAGCGGCCGGCGGTGCGTCGGGTGAAGGAAAGCGTGCGCGCATGCGCCGGCGCGACCAGATCGGCAAGCGCGGGATCGTCGCGCGCCAGCGCGGTCAGCGCGCCGCAGCCGGCGCGCATGGCGATGGCGCGCGCCTCGCTTCGGCTGCTCGCGACCGACCACCGCGTGTCGTCGTGGTGCAGGTCGAGGTCGATCAGCCCAAGGTGCGAGCCCCACAGCCCTGCCATGACCGCGGGCTTGCCGTGGACCGTGCCGCTGCGGGAATCGGCGGCGGGATGCGGCTCGGCCCCGGCCGAGGGAAAGACCTCGTGCACGTGGCCGGCGATCACCGCGTCGATGCCGTCGAGCGCGGCCAGATCGGCCGAGGCATTCTCGCCGGCGCGCTCGTGCCCGTCGCCCGGATCGGGTCCGAACCCGCCATGCGACAGCGCGATCACCACGTCCGCGCCCGCGGCGCGCATTGCGGGAACCCAGGCTTGGGCGGCCTCGACCGGATGGCGCACCGCACAGCGGCCGTGAAGCTTGTCGCGATTCCACATCATGACCTGCGGCGGGGTAAAGCCGATCACCCCGATCGTCAGGTCGTGGGGCCGTCCTTCGGCGTCGTGCAGGCGGCGCGGGATCAGGACGTAGGGCGGGAACATCAGGTCGTCTGCCGCGGCGCTCGGCCCCAGTCGGCGCGCCACGTTGGCCACCACCGCCGGAAAGCGCGCGCCCGTCAGCGTCCGCGTCAGGAAATCCAGCCCGTAGTCGAATTCGTGGTTGCCCAGCGTGACTGCGTCGTAGCCGATCGCGTTCATCGCGGCGATCACCGGGTGAGGCTCGGCCTCCTGCGCCCCCGCTTCGCCCGCGCGGCCGCTTGCATGGACATCGCCCAGCGGCGTACCCTGAAGGAAGTCGCCGTTGTCCAGCAGCACTGCATCGGCGACCTCGGCCCGCGCCGCGCGGATCAGCGACGCGGTCCGCGTCAGGCCGGCGGTGTCGATGTCGCGGTCGCGGTAGTAGTCGTAGGCGCGCAGATGCGCGTGCAGATCCGTCGTCGCCATGATGCGCAGCGCGACACGCGCGCCCGGCCGGGCCTTGCGGACAGCGCGCATCCCGACCGTCATCGGCCGGGTTTTCGGCGATCGTCCGCCGCACTGGCAGAAGGTCGCTTTCTCATGGTGCCACGGTCATGTTTGCCTGCGAATCTCGCATGTTGCAGGGCGTCGGAGCCCTCGGGGATGATGCGGCGGTTGCGGACGGGGTTCAACCACAACGCGATCGGTGCGCGCTACCGTTGCAGCGATGCCATGATCCGGAGAGCGAATTGCATTCGACGCGCCGCGCCGCCACTGTGCGCGCGACGGTACGGGATCACGGCAGGAGACGGCATGCGCCACGCGGAAACGGTGACCTTCGGCGGCTCGGCGCTGGATCGTGCGGCGGAGTTGCGCGGCGACCCGGCGGCGCTGGCCGAGGCGGCGCGCGATCCAAAGGCGCACAGCGTGCTGTTGTGGCGCGGCAAGCCGCTGGTGACGGGCGAGGATGCGCTGAACCTGCCACGCCTGCCGGCTGATCACCCGGTGCTGAAGGACGCGCCCGGGGCGCCGCTTTTCCTGGGCCGCGAGGCCGGCGCGCCGGTCTTCGCCCGCGACATGACCGAGTGGCACCCCGAGGATTTCGACGAGACGCAGCTGGGCGGCTTCTTCGACCCCCGCGAACAGCGCCATCCGGCGCTCGACGCTTCGCAGCGTTTCGCCGAGTTGCGGCGGGTGATGACGCGGCTGAACCCGCGCGATGCCGAACTGGCGGCGACCGCGCGGGCGCTGTTCGGCTGGCACGCCACGCACGGGTTCTGCGCACGCTGCGGTGCGGCCTCGGAGCTTGCGCAGGGTGGGTGGCAGCGGGTCTGTCCCGCCTGCGGCGCGCGTCATTTCCCGCGCACCGATCCGGTGGTCATCATGCTGATCACGCGCGGCAATTCCACGCTTCTGGGGCGATCGCACGGCTGGCCCGGCGGGCTCTATTCCTGCCTCGCGGGTTTTGTCGAGCCGGGCGAGACGATCGAGGCCGCGGTGCGCCGCGAGGTGTTCGAGGAATCGGGCATCGCCGTCGGTCGGGTGCGCTATCTCGCCAGCCAGCCCTGGCCGTTCCCGGCGTCGCTGATGATCGGCTGCCACGGCGAGGCGCTGGACGACGCGATCAGCCTCGATCCGGTCGAGCTGGAAGACGCGCGCTGGGTCAGCCGCGAGGAACTGGCCGATGTCTTCGCCGGAACGCGCAGCGACATCGTGCCTGCGCGCGAGGGCGCGATCGCGCATTTCCTGCTGCGCAATTGGCTGGCGGACCGGTTGGACTAGGCCGCGAAGGCGGGCTAGCGTGCGCGGAAAGGATTTCCGCACAGGATGGACCCATGCAGCTGACCGCCACCCAGGACATCGCCGCGCCGCGCCAGGCGGTGTTCGACCTGATCTCGGACTTCGATACGCTTCAGGCGCGGCTGGTCGCGCGCGGGGTCGACATCGAGCCCGTGTCGCCTCCGGGCGCGGGGGCGCTGCGCAGCTGGCGCGCTTCCTTCGACCTGCGCGGGAAGCCGCGCGAGGCGGTGGTCCGGCTGGCGGCCATCGAGCCGCCGAACCGAATGGTCTTCGAATGGCAGAGCAGCGGGCTGCACGGACGCAGCGAGGTCGGCCTGTCGGCGCTCGCTGAAACCGGCACGCAGGTTACGCTGAAGACCGACTTGATGCCGCAGACCCTGTCGGCGCGGCTGGTGGTGCAGTCGCTGAAACTGGCGCGCGGCAAGATCGAAAGCCGGCTGGGCGGCCGCATGGCGGCCGCCGCCGCCGAGATCGAGGCACGGGTCAACAATGCCCGCTGACGGTGCGACGTCGGGGAATCTGATGGACACGCTGCGGGCAACGTTGGGAGAGGGCGCCGTCGCGACCGGCCCGGACGCGGCGCGCTGGTCGAACGACTGGACGGGGCAGCACGAATGGACGCCGCTGTGCGTCGCGCGGCCCGCGGACACGGCGGGCGTGGCTTCGGTGCTGGCCGCGGCGCGGGAGGCGGGCGTCGCGGTGGTGCCTGTTTCGGGCAACACCGGCCTTGCCGGCGGTACGGTCGCCGAGGGGGCCGTGATGCTGTCGCTCGACCGGATGAACCGCGTGCGCGACATCAACGCCAAGGCGCGCACCGCCACGGTAGAGGCCGGCGTGATCCTGTCGCACCTGCACGAGGCGACCGCGCCGCATGGCCTGACCTTCCCGATAAGCTTCGGCGCCAAGGGTTCGGCCATGCTGGGAGGGATGCTGTCGACCAACGCGGGCGGGTCGGGCGTGCTGCGGCACGGCAATACGCGCGACCTCGTGCTGGGGCTCGAGGCGGTGCTGCCGGACGGGCGGGTGCTTGACGCGATGACGGCGCTGCACAAGGACAATTCCGGGCTGGACCTGCGCCACCTGCTGATCGGCGCCGAGGGAACGCTGGGGGTGATCACCGCCGCGGTGGTCAAGCTGGCGCCGCTGCCACTGGCGCGCGCGACCGCGATGGTGGCGGTACGGGATCTGGATGCGGGGCTGGCGCTGCTCAACCGACTGCAAGCGGCGTCGGGCGGCGCGGTCGAGGCCTGCGAGTACATGGACCGCACCTTCATGCGCGCCCACGCGGCGCATTTCCCCGACGCGGCCCGCCCCTTCATCGACGACCACGACGTGACCATCCTGATCGAACTGGCCAGCACCGCGCCGCGCGATGCCACGCCCGGCCTGGACGGGCAGGTGCCGCTGGCCGGGCATCTGGAAACGGTGCTGGGCGAGATGCTGGAGCAAGGGCTGATGCGCGACGCCGTGGTCGCGCAGTCCGAGGCGCAGCGTGGTGCGATGTGGCAGCGCCGCGAAGCCGCGGCCGAGGTGATCACGACGCGCAAGCCGGTGGTGATCACCGACATCGCCGTGCCGCTCGACGGGGTCGCGACGTTCCTGGATTGCATGGCCGCGCGCTTGCTGCGGATCGACGGCGGAGCGGTGCCGGTCGCGGTCGCGCATCTGGGCGACGGCAACATCCACTATGCCGTCTGGCCCTCGGATGCCGCGCTGAAGGACGCGATCACCGAAGCGGTCGAGGACGAGGTTCTGGCCCTGCGCGGCTCGTTCTCGGCCGAGCACGGCATCGGCACGGCCAAGCTGGACTCGATGCGCCGCCGCAAGGACCCGGTCGCGCTGGACGTCATGCGTGCGATCAAGGCGGCGCTCGACCCCGACGATCTGCTCAATCCCGGCAAGCTGATCCCGCCGCGCTGAGGCCGCGCCATCGCGGTGACGATCTCGCGGCATCTGGTCTTTCCCTCTCCCATGCCGCTATGTCTGGCACGAAGAACAACAGGAAGGATCGGCCATGGCTCTCATCTTCGATATTCCCGCCGCCAGCGTCGCCATCGCCGGCAGCGCCGACCGGTTCCCGGTGCGGCGGATCTTCTGCGTCGGGCGCAATTACCTCGCTCACGTGCGCGAGATGGGCAACGACGAGCGCGACCCGCCGTTCTTCTTCACCAAACCCGCCGACGTGGTGGTCGAGGATGGCGCGACGATCCCCTATCCGCCGCAGACCGCCGACCTGCACCACGAGGCGGAACTGGTGGTCGCCATCGGCAAGGGCGGGCGCGACATCGCCGAGGATGCAGCGCTGGATCACGTCTGGGGCTACGGCGTGGGCAACGACCTGACCCGGCGCGACCTGCAGGCGCAGGCGAAGAAGATGGGCCGGCCGTGGGACTGGGCGAAGGCGTTCGATGCCTCGGCGCCCATCGCGCCGCTGCACCCGGTGACGCAGGTCGGCCATCCGGCGAAGGGGGCGATAACCGCGCGCGTGGATGGTGAACTACGCCAGCAGGGCGACCTGTCCGAGATGATCTGGCCGGTGCCGTCGATCATCGCCTTCCTGTCTGCATCAATGGAGATCCGGCCGGGCGACCTGATCATGACGGGCACGCCCGCCGGCGTCGGCCCGATGGTGGCCGGCCAGACCTGCATCGTCGAGATCGAGGGGCTGGGAAGCCTGACCACCACGATCGCCTGACGGGAACCGCGGTCGCGGCGTCAGTCCGCGGCCCCTTGCGCCTTGTGTTTCTCGAACGTCTCGCGCGCCCGGCCCCAGACACCGGCGTCGATCCGGTCCAGATCCGACAGGTGCGGCAGCAGCTGCGCCGCGAAATCCTCCGAGCTTTCGCGCGGCAGCAGCGAGGGCAGGTTGTCGATCGCCATCACGTCGAGCGGCGGCGCGTCGTGAACCCGCACCACCGGCGCCGCCCAGCTGGTGGCGTGGTCGTAGACCGGAACGGGGTTGTACGCGCTGTCGGGGTCGCAGGCGATGTCGCCGATCACCCGAAGGGCGCGCTCACGGGTGCCGGCGTCGCGCGGCACGAATGCTGGCACGCCGGGAGCGGCCAGGATGCAGTTGAGGAACAGACCGTGGTCCAGCCCCTCGGGGAAAGGCCCGCCATGCGCGGTTTCGGCGATGTCCCATCCGGTTACGGGGATGTCGAGCGCGCCGCACAGCTCGCGGGCGCCGGTGCCGACGCGGCCGAGCGCACCGATCACCAGCGCCTCGGGGCGTGGCGCCTCGGACAAGGCAACGCGGCATTCCGACAGCATCGCGTCGGCGCTGGGCCAGGTGGTCACCGGCGGGCAGATCCGCCCCTTCGTCTGCGCCGCCCAGGCCAGCGCCGAGACGGCCGCGCCCGCGTAGCCCGCCCAGTAGCCGAAGGCGGCGACGCGGCGGCCGGTCTCGTCCACTAGGTATTCCAGATCGTAGAGCGCGCCGCCACCCGCGCGGAACCGCGCCAGCAGGCGGCGGCCCGCGCCTTGGCCCTTGAAGGCGTGGCCGAACATCACGTGCCGGTGGCGCAGGGGCGTTCCGTCATCGGGCAACTCCTTCAGGCCGAAGATTATCGCGTCGTCGGGGGCCTGCGGCCATGATCCCTGCGGCGCGACGGTGGCGCCGGCCCGTCTGAAGGCGTCGGCCGGGATGACGCGGGTCGCGCTTTCCTCGACCGTCACGGCGATGCCCTTCGCGAGAAGACGCGCCACGCCGTCAGGCATGATCCCGACCCGGCGCTCGTCGGCGCGGCTTTCAGCACGGATCCAAAGATGCGTCATGAACGCCCTCTCACAGGTGGCTGCGCATGCGGGCGCGCGCCGGCATGTCGAGATGCGGGAGCGCGTTGAACTGCGTCATCGCGAGCCCGGTTGGCAGCGGCTGCAGGCGGTGGACCGAGGTGTTCTCGATCGCGAGGCACATATGCGCCAGCGCCCGCATGTCGAGGCCCAGAACGATGCGCATCGCCATCCCGATCAAGCCGCCCGAGGTCACCACCAGCGCACGCCCCTGGCCTTCGGCGATCTCGCGCAGCGCGTCGCCCACGCGCGTCTCGAACGCATGGAAGGTCTCGCTCACGCCTTCGATGCGGCCCTCGCGCCAGGCGGTGAAGAGCTGCGGCAGGTGGGCCACGAATGCTTCGCGGTCACCGGGCATGGGCACGCCGTGCTGGTCCTCAAAGGCCTGCGCCATGGCGAAATATTCCAGCTCGTTCAGGCGTTCGTCCTGCATCACGGGCGCGCCGCAATCGGCGTCGATCGCCTGCGCGGTTTCGACATGGCGGCGCAGGGTGCCGGAATAGACGCGGGCGAAGACCTCTCCGGCATCGCGGAAATGCGCGCCCAGCCAGCGCGCCTGTTGCCAGCCCAGTTCGCTGAGCCGGTCGTAACCCAACTCGTCGCGCGCCGCGCCGTTGGCCTGTCCGTGCCGCACCAGAGTAACGAATGCCATCGACCACCTCGCTGTTCCCGGCGCTCATAGCGCGCCGGCGCGGCGAAAGGAACGCCGGACGCCAGGCTTGCTGTCATAAATCCATGAAGGGCGTTGCCTATCGGGTGGCGGATCGGCCTGGTCGGGACGCCGTGGGGCGCGATGGTCAGGCCTCGCGCTGCCTCTCGATATAATCACGCATGTGCTCGGCCTCGGCGCGAGCCTCGCGCAGGCCTTCCATCGCGGCCGACAGCTCGGCCTCGGTCTGGGCCAGCTGGTTGGTCAGCTCGGCCTCGCGCTGCTGCAGGTAGGTGATCGCCTGGTCGCGCGTCTCTTCGGCCTCGTGCAATTCACGGCCCATACGCTCGAGTTCGTCGACGTCGCCATGACGGACCTTGCCGAAGCGATGAATCAACCAATGGGCGAACCAGCCCAGGCAGAACGACACGAACAGAATGGCGGCCGTTGCGGCTATGAACTCGGTTCTATTCATCTTCTGCGCCTTCTGCCCCCGCCGACTCGTCCTGGGTCGGTTTCTCGTCGGCAGAAGGCTCAGCGTCAAGCGCCCGTTCTGATTGTTCCTCCGTCTCGGCCTCGTCGGCGATCGCGTCGGACGGGATCAGGGTGAATTCGATCCGGCGGTTGGCCTCGCGGCCTTCCTCGGTGTCGTTGTCGGCGATGGGGCGCGTCTCGCCGTAGCCGACGGCGGTGTAGGCGCGCACCGGGACCAGCCGCTCGCGCAGACCGTCGCGGACCGATTGCGCGCGGTCGCGGGACAGCTCCTGGTTCATCTCCTCGCGGCCCTGGCTGTCGGTGTGCCCGGCGATCTCCAGCGGGATGTCGCCGCATTGCTTCAGCAGCTCGGCCAGCTCGTCCAGGATGTCCTCGGCCGAGGCGTCCAGCCGCGCCGAGCCCGGCTCGAACGTGATCTTGCGGTCGCCGATGATCTCGCCGATCAGGCTCTGGCACTCCTCGGGCGAGGGCAGGCCGCGCGCGGGATCGAGCTGCTCGACATAGGTCACCTCGATCTCGAGTTCGGTCCCGTCGCCCAGCTTGTCGGCCAGCAGCGCCGCGATGTCGGTGCTGGCCTCGGGGCGGCCGGTGCGACCCGACACGGAGACGCTGTCCGGCGTCACGGTGGCCGAGCCGTTGGAAAGCATGGCCAGCGCCTCGATAGCCGCCAGCGCGCGCACCGACCAGTCCTCGGGCACGGACTCATCCTCGCGCGCGGCCATGTGAACGCTGGTCGAGCCGAACTGCGCCTTGGCGAAGCTTTCCACGGTCTGGCGGGCGCGCGCGTCGGCCAACCGGCCGCGCAGCTGCACCGCGCCCTCGGGACTGCGCGTGGCGACGAAATCGGGCGCCGCGACAGGACCCTCGTTAAGTGCCTCCGGCGGCTCGGGCAGGTCGGTCTGCAGCACGAAGATCTCGGGCAGGCCGGATTCCAGCACGCCCACCGCGCGGTCGAACTTGTCGCGCGGGGTGCCTTGGGGGGCGACAAGGCGGATGTCGGCGTTCGAGATGGCAACCTGCCCGCCGCCGAGCGCGCCGACCGCCTGGATGCCGGCCACGGCCGCGTCGCTCCAGTCGCTGGTGGGCACGCCCAGACCCAACGGGCACTCGGCGTCACCCTCGAGGCCCACGGCCTCGGCGGCGCGCAGGATCCGGTCGCGGGCAGCTTCGGTGTCGGCCGAGCAGGCGGGCATCCGCGCGCCGGTATCGTCCAGCGCGAAGCGAAGCACGAACGGCGAGATCACCGGCCGCGGCGCGGTCACGTCAAGCGCAAGCTCCAGTCCCTCGGGCACCTGGCGCTCCAGCTCGGCTTCGAGCGCGCGGCGCGCCTGTTCGCTTTCAGCGATCGCCTTGATCGTGACCCTCTCGGGCGTGACAGAGATCTGCGAGCGCGGAAGGTCGTCGAGCGCCTGCGTCGCGAACCGCAGCGCCGAGTCCCAGCCCGCCGGGGCGGGGAAATCGGCGCTTTCCAGAAGGTCGGTCACCATGCCGCCGGCCGCCGCGTCGCCGGCCGCCTTGGTCAGGCGCGCGATCAACGCGTTGCGGTCGGTCACGGTGGGGATCAGCCCGATCACGGACAGGCCGGCCTCGTTGCGCAGGATGTCTACGGAAAAATCCGGCGCCTCGTCCGCGGTGGAATCGGCGATCAGCATCTGGTCGATCAGCCGTGCGGTGTCGACCACGCGCCCGGCGCTGGCGAGTGCTGCGAAGCGCGTCGCCTCGTCCGGGGCGGTGCCAAACAGGTGGACCTGCAGCCCATCCGTGTCGATCTCGGCCCAGGTCAGCCCCTCGGTGCGGAAGGTCTGCTGCAGCGTGGTGCGGGTGTGCGCCTCGATCTGGGCCACGGAAAGGTGGGCCGACACGTAGGACAAACCGCCAGCCGCGGCGAAAATCGCGGCCGTGATCGCGATGGAGGAGAGGCGCATCGTAGTCCCGTCAGATTGTCCCGGATGGGCCGACAGATAATGCCCTGCCGCCCGTGGCGCAATCAGGCCAGCAGGGCACCGGCGAAAATCAGCACAGGCAGCAGGCCCGCATCGCGGTTGGACCGGAACAGCGACAGCAGCCGGTCGTGGTCGTCCATCTTCAGGCGCCGCAGTTGCCACAGCATGTGCCAGCCCATAGCCCAGGGCGCGGCCAGCGCGATCACCATCGCCAGAAGCTCGGGCGCGGGCACGGCCAGGATCACCGCCAGCGCCATCAGCGCGACCGAGGCGACAAGGAATCGTGCCAGCCACTCGGGCGTGTCCTCTCCGAACAGGCGGGCGGTGGATTTCACGCCGATCAGGGCGTCGTCCTCCTTGTCCTGGTGGGCGTAGATCGTGTCGTAGAACAGCGTCCAGGCCATGCCGGCCACGTACAGGACCACGGCCGGCCAGCCGAGGCTGCCGGTATGCGCGGTCCAGGCCAGCAGCGCGCCCCAGTTGAAGGCGAGGCCAAGGAAGATCTGCGGCCACCAGGTGAAGCGCTTGGCGAAGGGATAGGTCGCCACAGGCACCAGCGCGAGGATGCCCAGCGCGATCGCCGCGGGCGGGAAGGTGATCAGGATCAGGAAAGCCACGAGGCACTGGAACACCGCCCAGGCCAGCGCTTGCTTCGCGCTGACCCGTCCCGACGGGATGGGGCGCGATGCGGTGCGCGCCACGCTGCCGTCGATGTGACGGTCGGTGATGTCGTTCCAGGTACAGCCCGCGCCGCGCATCAGGATCGCGCCCATCCCGCAGCCGGCGAAGATCCAGAGATCGAACCACCGCGCCTGTCCGGACGCCAGCATCGCCAGTAGCAGGCCCCACCAGCACGGCAGCAGCAGCAGCCAAGTGCCGATCGGCCGGTCGAGGCGGCTCAGCCGCAGGTAGGGGCGCAGCGCCTCCGGCGCCCAGGCGTCCACCCAGTTGCCCCGCACCGCGTCGGCGACCGTTCCGCCGGCCTCTGGTCTCTGGCCCGTGCCGCCCATATGCTGCGCCTCATGAGTCTGGTTCGCCTTTTCGTAACCCACCCGCTGGGGCAGGGACAACCGGTGCCGCTGACGCGCGAGCAGGCGCATTACCTGTTCGGGGTGATGCGGCTGGAGCCGGGCGCCGAGGTCGCGCTGTTCAACGGCGCCGACGGCGAATGGCGCGCCGTGGTGGCCGAGACGGGCAAGAAGGGCGGCCTGCTGAACTGCATGACGCAGGCCGTCGCGCAAGGCGAACCGCCCGACCTGTGGCTGTGCTTCGCCCCGGTGAAGAAGGCGCGCACCGATTTCATCGTCGAGAAGGCGGTCGAGTTGGGCGTGCGCCGCATCCAGCCCGTGGCGACCGAGTTCACCAATTCCGAGCGCTTCCGGCAGGACCGCCACCAGGCCAACGCCGTCGAGGCGGCCGAGCAGTGCGGCGCCACCTTCGTGCCCGAGGTCGCCGATCTGGTCCGTCTCGACCGGCTGCTGGCCGACTGGCCCGCGGACCGCCACCTGATGTTCTGCGACGAGACGCGCGCCGGGCCCGCCACCGCGCTGTCTGGCGCGCCCGAGGGCCCTTGGGCCATCCTGATCGGCCCCGAGGGTGGTTTTTCCGCTGCCGAGCGGGCGCGCCTGGCGGGCATGGCGCTGGCGCGTCCGGTCTCGCTGGGCCCGCGGGTGCTGCGTGCGGACACCGCGGCCGTCGCGGCGATGACGCTGTGGCAGGCCGCGCTGGGCGATTGGCGATGACCCAGCGACGCCAGTCGATGCGCCCGGCGCTGCGTCCCGAGGCCACGGCCCTGCTGCGGCGCTGGCGCGAGACGCTGATCGGCGGCGCGGTCATCGCGCTGGGGCTCTACTGGGTGGTGTTTTCCTTCGGGCTGATGGTCTGGATCGGCTGGATCGTCGCCACGGCGGGGGTGGCGCTGGCGGTGGCGGGAATCCAGCGCGCGCGTTTTCGCGCCGCCGAAGACGGTCCGGGCGTGGTGCGCGTGCTCGAGGGTCGCATCGCCTACATGGGCCCGCTCGATGGCGGCACCGCCGATCTGGAGACGCTGCGCGCATTGCGGCTGGACCCGACAGGTCTGCCCGCGCACTGGATCCTCGACCGTCCCGACCAGCCGCCGCTGGCGATTCCGGTCACGGCGCAGGGCGCCGACGCGCTGTTCGACGCCTTCGCCAGCCTGCCCGGGATGCGGACCGAGCACATGCTGCGCAGCCTCAACGCACCCGGCGGAGCGTCGGTCATCGTGTGGCGCGCGTCGGACGCGACGCAGAAGCGCCTGCACTAGATGAGCGTCGAGGCCTGGGCCACCTTTGCCGGGTTCTGGGTCGTGTTCGTCACCTCTCCGGGACCGAACGCGGTGAACTGCATCCGCAACGGAATGACCTTCGGCTTTACTCGCGCGCTGTGGGGCGTCGCGGCGATCCTGACGCAGGCGGCGCTGTTCCTGTTCCTGTCCGCGATCGGGGTGACCGCGCTTATCAAGGCGTCTCCGGCTGCGTTCCTGGCGGCACAGATTGCGGGCGCCGCGGTGCTTCTGTGGCTGGGCGTGCGCACCTGGCGGCGCGCCGGCCGCCCGCTGACGGCCGAGGCGGCGGCGCCCGCGCGGATCTACGGCCATGCTTTCCTGGTGGCCACGATCAACCCGAAATCGGTGGCAGGTTACCTGGCCGCCTTCTCTCAGTTCGTGTCGCCGAATGTGTCGATCGGCCAGCAGATGTGGGCGATCGTGCCAACCGCACTGGGCATCACCTTCGCCAGCTACGCGGGCTATACGGCGCTGGGCGCAGGTCTGGGCCGCGCGGCTCTGTCGGCGGTGGCCAATGTCGCGGTGCGCAAGGGTCTGGCGGCGTGCTTCATCCTGTACGGAGCCGCTCTGGCGGCAGCGGCGCTGCGGGGGCTGCCGTGATCGCGGGGATCGATCCGGGCACTTGGGCGGCCTTCATGGCCGCGGCGCTGGTGCTGAACCTGACTCCGGGGGCGGACGTACTTTTCGCCATCGCCTGCGGCGCGCGCGGCGGCTGGCGCGCGGGTATCGCGGCGGCCGGCGGGGTGGCGCTGGGGATATTAGGCCACGTCACGCTGGCGGTGGTCGGGCTGGCCGCGATCCTCGCCGCGAATCCCGGCGCGCTGGACGTGATCCGCTGGGCCGGCGCGGCCTATCTTCTGTGGCTGGCCTTCCACGCGTGGCGCACACCGCCCGCCGATCCGCAGCGCGCGCCCGAGGGCACGGCCCGCGTCTTCTGGCGCGGCGTGCTGACCAATGCGCTGAACTCCAAGGTCGGGCTGTTCGTGGCGGCGCTGCTGCCGCAGTTCGCCGATGCCTCGGCCGGACCCGTCGCGCCACAACTGGCCGCGCTGGGAGTCGCGCTCGCGGCAAGCGGCTTCGTCGTCACCGCGATCTACGGCGCCGCCGCCGGCGCGGCGGCGGGCGCACTGCACCGGCACGGGCAACTGCTCAACCGGGTATCGGCATTGGTGTTCGCCGGGCTGGCGCTGCGGCTGGTCTGGGACTAGCCCCGCTTGCCCATCCCCCGCGCGCCTGCCACATGGGGCGCATGAACACCATCTACGATCCGCCCCGCGGCAGCATTCCCGTCCTGCACGAGGACACCGACATTCTGGTCGTCGACAAGCCCGCCGGGCTGCTGTCGGTGCCGGGCAAGGGCGACCATCTGGCGGATTGCCTTCTGACGCGGCTGGAGAAGGCTTTCCCGACCGTGCGGCTGGTCCACCGGCTGGACCGCGACACGTCGGGCGTGATGATCTTCGCGCTGACGGAAACCGCGCAGAAGCGGGTGAACCAGGCCTTCGAGGCGCGCAAGGTCCGCAAGATCTACCTGGCGCGCCTTGCGGGACGACTCGAGCCTGCGCGCGGCACGGTCGACCTGCCGCTGATCGTCGACTGGCCGAACCGTCCGCTGCAGAAGGTGTGCTTTGACACCGGCAAGCCCGCGCGCACCGACTGGCGCGTCAAGCGCGCGGATGACACTGAAACCCGGGTCGAGCTGTATCCCCTGACCGGCCGCAGCCATCAGCTGCGGGTCCACATGCTGTCGCTTGGCCACCCGATCCTCGGCGATCCGTTCTATGCGCCCGAAAGCTGCGCCGAGTATCCGCGCCTGATGCTGCACGCGCTGGAACTGCGCCTCAACCACCCGATTTCGGGGCACGGGATGACGTTCCGCGCGCCCGCGCCGTTCTAGATGGTTGCGCGCCGCCCCTTCATCGCCCCTAATCCGCCGCGGAAAGGAGACCCGATGCGAGAGCCCTTCGACCTAGGCACCGAAAGGATTCAGCCCGGCCAGCGCCGCACCGTGGACCTGCCGGTCTCGGTTCTGTCGGATCACACGCCTGCGGTGATGTCGGCCCATGTCGTGCACGGGCGCAAGCCCGGCCCGGTGATGTTCGTCTCGGCGGCCATCCACGGCGATGAGGTGATCGGGGTCGAGATCGTGCGCCGGATGCTGCGCGCCGCCCCGGTGGCGCGCCTTTCGGGCACTCTGATTGCGGTGCCGATCGTCAACGCCTTCGGGTTTCTCAACCAGGAACGCTATCTTCCCGACCGCCGCGACCTGAACCGGGTGTTCCCGGGCTATCCGCACGGCTCGCTCGCCGCGCGGCTGGCGGACCTGTTCATGTCTCAGATCGTGACGCGCTGCGACGTGGGCATCGACCTGCATTCCGCCGCCGTCGGCCGCACGAACCTGCCGCAGATCCGCCTGACGCCCGACAACGCCCGCCTGCGCGACCTAGGCGGAGCGTTTGCCGCGCCGGTCACGCTGGTGTCTAAAACGCGAGAAGGCTCGCTGCGGCTCGAGGCCGAGAAGGCCGGCGTGCCGGTGCTGCTCTACGAGGCGGGCGAGGGGCTGCGCTTCGACGAGTTCGCCGCCCGCGCGGGCGTCGCCGGCGTGCTGCGCGTGATGGAGCGGCTTGGCATGATCTCGGGCCGTGGTGTGCCGAAGGCGCGCGGGCCGTCGGTGCTGTGCGAAGGCTCTCGCTGGGTGAGGGCGCCGTCGGGCGGGCTGTTGCGCACGCTGAAGGGCACCGGCGAGTTCGTCGACGAGGACGAGGTGCTGGGGCTGATCTCAGACCCGTTCGGCGAAGCCGAGACCGAGGTGCGCGCCGACGAGGCCGGCGTGATCGTCGGCCGCACCAAGCTGCCGGTGGTGAACGAGGGCGACGCGCTGTTCCACGTGGCCCAGCCGGCGCGGTCGGACGCCGCCGCGCACCACGTCGCCGCCCACCGCAAGGCGGAACCGCTGTTCGACGAGGACGAGATCATCTGAGTCGTGCGGCTTGTGCCGCGCTAGATGCCCCGGTCCAGCGCCCGCGAGAACACCTCGGGGTCGACGTTGCCGCCCGAGACGGTGACGATCACCGCGTCCGCGTTCAGCGCTGCGCCATGAAACAGCGCGGCGGCCAGTGCGACCGCGCCGCCCGGCTCGGCCACGATCCGCAGGTGCCGGAACGCCGCGGCCATCGCACGCAGAGCGTCTTCGTCGCTGACGACGATCCCCGGGCCGCACAGCCGCCGCATGATCGGGAAGGTTATGTCGCCGGGCGCAGGCGTCAGGATCGCGTCACACAGCCCGCCGGACCCGGCGGCGTTGCGCTCGATCCGCCCCGAGGCGAGAGAGCGCGCGGTGTCGTCGAAGCCCTCGGGTTCCACTGGGCGGACGGTGAAGGCGGGCGCACGCGCCTCGAGTGCCAGCGCGATCCCCGAGGTCAGCCCGCCGCCACCGCAGCAGACCAGCACCTCGGCCTCGGTCACGCCGGCCTGCGCCGCCTGTTCCGCGATCTCGAGGCCGGTGGTGCCTTGGCCCGCGATCACCTGCGGTTCGTCGAACGGCCGGACCAGCGTCAGGCCACGATCGGCGGCCAGCGCATCACCCAGCGCGTCGCGGTCCTGCGTGGCGCGATCGTAGAGGATGACCTCGGCCTCCAGCGCGCGGGTGCCGTCGATCTTGGCGCGGGGCGCGTCGGACGGCATCAGGATCACCGCCGGCACGCCATGCGCCAGCGCCGCGCGCGCCACGCCCTGCGCGTGGTTGCCCGACGAATAGGCCAGCACGCCGCGC
Source organism: Citreimonas salinaria (assembly GCF_900107235.1). Classification (GTDB taxonomy): domain Bacteria; phylum Pseudomonadota; class Alphaproteobacteria; order Rhodobacterales; family Rhodobacteraceae; genus Citreimonas; species Citreimonas salinaria. The sequence goes on along the minus strand of NZ_FNPF01000016.1, from coordinate 14,697 downwards.
GCCCGCGCCTCTGGCGCCAGCGCCGAGATCGCGGACCAGCCGCCCCGGAACTTGAAGCTGCCGGTGTGCTGCAGGCATTCCGCCTTGACCAGCACGCGCCGCCCGGCGATCGCGTCAAGCCCCGGCGCGTGCAGCAGCGGCGTGCGCAGGGCGTGGCCGGCAAGGCGGGTTGCTGCGGCGTCGATCATCGCGATGTCCATCGGGGCGTTCCTGCTGCGGTTCCGGGCGTGGCGATAGGGCAAGCGAGGCCGCGTCTTGTCAACCGGTACCGGTTGCCCCAACCTTGCGTCATGATCGAACGAAACGTCGCCCGTGACGGGCAGGAAAGCCTCGCCTTGTACTCGCCCTGCCTGCGCTACCGCTACGGCCTTCGACGCATATGGGATCCGACCGCGCCCGAGATTCTGTTCGTGATGCTCAACCCTTCGACCGCCACCGAAGAGCGCAACGATCCGACGATCGAGCGCTGCCAGCGCCGTGCTGTGCGGCTTGGGTTCGGCGGGGTGCGGATCGCGAACCTGTTCGCCTGGCGCGCGACGCGTCCGGCCGACCTGCGTCGAGCCGCCGATCCCGTGGGCTCCGAGACCGACGCGCTGCTGCGCGACTGGTCGGACGGCGTGGCGGTGACCATTGCCGCATGGGGGGTGCACGGCACCCTGCGCGACCGCGCAAGCCAGGTCGCGCCGCTGCTGCGCGGCGACGTGCGCCACCTGGGACTGACCCGCGACGGCCATCCGCGCCACCCGCTTTACGTGCGCAACGACGCGCCGCTGCTGCGTTTCGTCCTGCCACAGGAATCCTCGTCCGAGACCGCAGATGCCTGAGCCGGAAAAGCAGGCGGAACTCGATCTGGCGCGTGACATCCGCGCGCTTCGGGCCGAGTTCGCGCGGCTCAACAGCCACCGGTTCGTGCGCATCCACAACTCGACGTGGCGGCTGCTGCTGTTCCAGTTCCTGCGCGGGCTGGCCTTTGGTCTGGGCACCGTGCTCGGCGCCTCGGCGCTGGTATCGGTGCTGGTGGTGGCCCTGTCGCAGGTCGAATTCATCCCGATCCTCGGCGCCTTCGCGACGCAGGTCATCACCGAGATCCAGTCGGTTCGCCCGGACTGAGCGACAATGCGGGCGTCCGGGCGTGATTAACCCTCACGCGCGAAACGCGTTGATTTTTCGCGGAAGTTCTGGGACCATTCCTTATTTGTTTAGGGTGTGTGCCGATGCTTTTGCTAGCCGGTTTGTTGGGTGCGCTGGCCGCCGGGTCATTCGTGGCGATTTCGGTCGCGGGCGCGGAAGAGGAAGACGAGTTCGACACCCGTGCGGATGTCGATACGGAAGACGGTGAAAACCCCGGCGGGGCGGCCGGCAATACCTCGCTTCTCGACCAGCTTGGAATTCTAGATTTCATGGACCGGGCCGGCGAGGGTGACGGCACGTTGGATGACGTTTCGGACGACGAAGACTCGCCCGGCGACGGAACGGGCGAAGCGTGGCCCGAAGAGGCGGCTGATGCCGCCTGGTCCGTCACCGGAGAGGGCTGGCTTGCATCCGTCACCGACGAAGCGGGCGAGGGCGGCGCCGACGACCTGCCGGACGATCCGACCGGAACCGTACCCCTGATCCTCGAAGGGGAAAATGGCGACGACTCGATGGCCGGCGGCGGTGGGCACGACGTGCTCGGCGGCCATGACGGCGACGACGTGCTTGCCGGTCTCCAAGGGGACGATTCCCTTGTCGGCGGCGACGGGGCGGACTGGCTCGACGGCGGCGCGGACGACGACACGCTGCACGGACAGGCCGGTGACGACAGGCTGGATGGAGGCGAGGGCGACGACGCCCTGTTCGGCCACCACGGCGACGACGCGCTGCGCGGCGGTGCGGGCGAAGACGAACTTCAGGGCGGCCTTGGCTACGATTGGTTGGCGGGGGGCGCCGGCAACGACGCCATCCACGGGCGCGAAGGCGACGACACGCTGATGGGCGGGCAGGGCAGCGATACGCTGATGGGCGGCAACGGCGACGATTTGCTGTCGGGCCTGGACGAAGGCGAGGCGCCGGCGGTTGATTATCTCAATGGCCATGACGGCGACGACACGCTCGTTGCGGGACGCGGCGACGTCGTCACCGGCGGGGCGGGGGCCGACCTGATCATGCTGGGCGAATGGCTGCAGCCGCCCAATGGCGGCGTGGAAGACCCCGGTGCCGCGCAACTGATGGATTTCGACCCGGCCGAGGATCAGATCGTCATTCTCTACGACGACAGCGACGCGGGCGCGCCGCAGGTCGACATGCGCCCGAATGACGAGGACCCCACGCGCACCGAGATACTGATCGATGGCGCGGTGGTGTCGGTGCTGGCCACCGCCGACGCGCCGGCCCTGGCCGACCTTGTCCTGATCGGCGAGGCCGAGGCCGGCCTGCTGCTGGCCGGGTGATCGCACGCGCGAAAACCCTTTCGCCGCGCGGCAGAATCGTCTAACTGCACGCATCCGCGTCGTTGCGGCCGCTTCTGGCGGCGGTGAGGCGCACCCGGGCCTTGCTGGACGACATCCCGGCTCGTGCCGTCACTCGAACCTGAAAAGGAGATTTCCGATGTCGATCACCGCCGAAGAAAAACAGCGCGTCATGAAGGACTTCGCCACGAAAGAGGGCGATACCGGTTCCCCCGAGGTGCAGGTCGCGATCCTGACCAACCGCATCGCGACGTTGACCGAGCACTTCAAGACGCACAAGAAGGACAACCACTCGCGCCGGGGCCTGCTGAAGCTGGTCGCGCAGCGCCGCAAGCTGCTGGACTACCTCAAGGCGAAGGAAGAAAGCCGCTATCGCGAGCTGATCCAGCGCCTGGGCATCCGCCGCTAAGCCTGCCGAGACGCGAAGACCAGAACGCCCGCCATTGGCGGGCGTTTTTCGTTGTGGCCCCGCACCGGGGCGAGACGGGGGCCCAGCGGCCCCCGTTCGGTCATTCGGCGGGGGCGGCCTCGGTCGCGGCCAAGGCTGCGTCGCAGCGTGCGCAGGTCCCGAGGTGGGCGTGCCGACCCACGTCGGGCAGGATCTTCCAGCAACGCTGGCACTTCTCACCCTCGGCATGTTCGAAAACCACGCCGACGCCTTCGGTTTCCGGCAGGCGGAAGGCCTCGGCCGGCATCGGGTCGCCGGTCAACTGGATGTCCGAGGTGATGCACACGTCCTCGAACGCGACCGAACGCAGCGCCTCGAGCATCTCGGGCTCGCGAACATGCACCACCGGCGCCGCCTCGAGCGAGGCGCCGATCACCTTGTCGGTCCGCTGCACTTCGAGCGCGGCGGTGACCACGCGGCGGGCGCGGCGCACCATCGCCCACTTGGCCGCCAGCGGCTCGTCGCGCCAGTCGGCGGGCGTGGCGGGCATGTCCTGCAGGTGGATCGAGCCCGCACCGTCTCCGAAGCGTTCGAGCCAGACCTCTTCGGTGGTGAAGACCAGGATCGGCGCCAGCCACGTGGTCAGGCGGTGGAACAGCAGGTCCATCACCGTGCGCGCGGCGCGGCGGCGCTGCGTGTCGCCGTCACAGTAAAGGGCGTCCTTGCGGATGTCGAAGTAGAAGGCCGACATCTCGACCGTGCAGAAGTTGAACAGCTGCTGGAACACGCCTTGGAAGTCGAAGGTCGCGTAACCCTTGCGCACCACCGAATCCAGCTCGGCCAGCCGGTGGAGCACCCAGCGTTCCAGTTCGGGCATGTCGGCGGCGTCGACGCGATCCGACTCCTGAAAGTGCCCCAGCGCGCCGAGCATGAAGCGCAGCGTGTTGCGCAGGCGGCGGTAGCCGTCGGCGGTGCCCTTCAGGATCTCGGGACCGATGCGCTGGTCGGCGGTGTAGTCCGCCTGCGCAACCCAGAGCCGCAAGATGTCCGCGCCGTACTGCTTGATCACCTCCTCGGGGGCGGTGATGTTGCCCAGCGACTTGGACATCTTGTTGCCCTTCTCGTCGAGCGTGAAGCCGTGCGTCACCACGTTGCGATAGGGCGCGCGGCCGATCGTGCCGCAGGCCTGCAGCATCGAGGAATGGAACCAGCCGCGGTGCTGGTCGGTGCCCTCCATGTAGACGTCCGCGATGCCATCCTTGGTGCCGTCCTCGCGGTCGCGCAGGACGAAGGCGTGGGTCGAGCCTGAATCGAACCACACGTCGAGGATGTCGAAGACCTGCTCCCACTGCTCGGGGTCGTGATCGGTGCCGAGGAAGCGTTCCTTGGCGCCGGGCTTGTACCAGGCGTCGGCGCCCTCGGCTTCGAACGCGTCGAGGATGCGCTGGTTCACGGCCGGATCGCGCAGCAGGAAATCGTCGTCCGTGGGCAGCGCACCCTTGCGGGTGAAGCAGGTCAGCGGCACGCCCCATGCGCGCTGGCGCGACAGCACCCAGTCGGGGCGGTTCTCGATCATCGAGTGCAGGCGATTGCGGCCCGTGCGGGGCGTCCAGGTCACCAGTTCGTCGATCGAGCGCAGGGCACGCTCGCGGATCGTCTGGCCATAGGTGTCCTGGCCGTCGCCCACGGGCTTGTCGATGGCGGCGAACCATTGAGGCGTGTTGCGGTAGATCACCGGCGCCTTCGAGCGCCACGAATGCGGATAGGAATGCGTCATCCGGCCGCGCGCCAGCAGGCCGCCATTGGCGACCAGCGCGTCGATCACGGCGGTGTTGGCCTTGCCCTCCTTGCCCTTGTGATCGAATACGCGCAGCCCGGCGAACAGCGGCACGTGGGGCAGGAATTCCGATTCCTCGCCCACGTTGTGGGTCATCCGGTCCAGCCACCCGCGCTGAAGGAAGCAGTCGTAGTCCTCCTGCCCGTGGCTGGGTGCGGTGTGGACGAAGCCGGTGCCCGCGTCGTCGGTGACGTGGTCGCCGTCGATCATCGGCACGTCGTAGTCCCAGAAGCCGCCGGCGCCTTCGGCACCGCGCAGCGGGTGGGCGAGGGTCATCGTCGACAGCTCGACCGCGGTCACCGCGCGCAGGCGGCGCCACATGCTGTCCTCCAGCCGTGCCTTGCCCAGCACCTCGGCGGCGAGCTTGTCCGCGATCACGTAGCGGTCGCCGACCTGGGCCCAGCATTCCTCGGGGCGGCCGGTGACCTCGTAGAGGCCGTATGCGATTTCGGGATGATAGGCGACGGCGCGGTTCGACGGGATGGTCCAGGGCGTGGTGGTCCAGATTACCACCTTGGCGCCCTCCAGGTCGGCGGCGGCGAGGCTCTGGTCGGCGCCGGCCCAGTCGTCATCCTCGCCGTCCGCGATGGGGGCGTCGCCGCCCGACACGACGGGGAAAGGCACCCAGATCGTGTGGCTCTTGTGGTCGTGGTACTCGACCTCGGCCTCGGCCAGGGCGGTCTTCTCGACGGGCGACCACATCACCGGCTTCGAGCCCTGGTAGACGACGCCGGACATGAGGAACTTCTGGAAATCCTCGGCGATGATGCGCTCGGCCCGGAAGTCCATCGTGAGGTAGGGGTTGTCCCAGGTGCCGGTGATGCCGAGGCGCTTGAACTCGTCGCGCTGGATTTCGATCCAGTGCTCGGCGAAGCGGCGGCATTCCTGGCGGAAGTCGACGATGTCGACCTGATCCTTGTCCTGGCCCTTCTCGCGGTACTGCTGCTCGATCTTCCACTCGATTGGCAGGCCGTGGCAATCCCAGCCTGGGATGTAGCGGCTGTCGTGGCCCATCATCTGGTGCGAGCGGACGATCATGTCCTTGATCGTCTTGTTCAGTGCATGCCCGATATGGAGGTGGCCGTTCGCGTAGGGGGGGCCGTCATGCAGGGTAAAGGGCGGGCGCGGATTGCCCGCGGCCTCGGCCTCGGCCGCCTTGTCGCGCAGGCGCTCGTAGACGCCGATCTCGTCCCAGCGGGCCAGCCAGCCGGGCTCGCGCTTGGGCAGGCCGGCGCGCATCGGGAAGTCGGTCTTCGGCAGGTTGAGCGTGTCTTTGTAATCGGGCGTTTCGGCGCACATCGGGGAGGTCCTCGGGGTCAGGTCTTGGGCGGGGCGGTCAGGCGGCGCGGCTGTCCAGACGCCTTGTCCCGGCGGCTCTGGGGATCAGAGCGCCGGGCCGGTAATTCGGAGGATGGTGATCGAAGCCCGCTTCATGCTGCCGGCGTTATAGGGCCGGCGGCGTCACGGGTCCATAGGGGGCGGCGCGGGCGTGTCCCACGATGGGACATCAGGGCGCACCAGCAAAATCAATGGCTTGCAGCGGCGTTTTAACCTTTCGTTAGAACACCGGCGCATTTCAGGCGTTGAAAAGCGTTCCCACCGCGTAGGCGATGCCGGCCGCAACGCCGCCGATCGCCAGCGTTTCCAGCCCCGAGCGCCACCACGCCGCGAGCGACCAGCGGGACTTGACCGCGCCGATGCAGAAGAAGGTGGCCAGCGTCAGCCAGATCGAGAGGGTGAAGGCGTCGCCGATCCCCAGCAGGAAGGGCGTCAGCGGCACCATGCCCGCCACGAGGAACGCGCCGAAGGTCACCGATGCGGCCCTGATCGGGTGCGAGTCGGCGCTGCCGACGCCGTATTCGCCTTCGAGCATCGTGTCGATCCAGGTGTCGTGGTTGGCCGAGATCTGCTGCACGGCCGAGTCCAGCGTCTCTCCGGACAGGCCCTTGGCGGCGAGGATGGCGCGCAGTTCGCGCCGCTCGCCCTCGGGGTTGTGGGCGATGTGGCGGGCCTCGAAACTGCGCAGGCGGTGGACCTGGTCGCGCTCGGCCTTTGTGCCGGAATAGTTGCCGGCGGCCATGGAAAAGCCGTCGGCCAGCACGTTGGCGAGGCCGAGCGCCACGATCACGAAGGGCGACAGCCCGGCGCCCGCGACGCCCGCGACGATGGCGAAGGTGGTCACGCCGCCGTCGATCGCGCCGTAGACCGCGTCGCGCAGGTAGCCGCGGCCGGGCGGGTTGGCGAGGCGCTCCTCGATCTCGTCCTGGCTGTGGCCGTGTTCGGTGAGACGCATGGCAGAGGCTCCTGGCTTGCGGGCAGGCACCGATGCCGGGCCGGCGCGCGCTGGCGTGCTTCGTCGGGGCTTAGGCGATCAGCGCGATCCCATCAACCCGGTCAGGGCGCGGCGGATGATGCCGCGCACCGAGGGCGCAGGCAGGGCGTGGAAGGGCAGCGGGCGGCAGACCTCGATCGCGGCGACGCCGACGCGGGCGGTGAGCGCGCCGTTGACCAGCCCCTCGCCGAAGCGGCGCGACAGGCGGGCGAGGACCGAGCCGCCCAGCACCGGCTCCAGCAGGTCGTCACCGGCCGCGACGGCGCCGGTGGCCACGAGGTGCGCCATGACGGCACGGGTCAGCCGCCACGCGCCCAGCGTGCCGGACCGGCCGCCGTAGATCTCCGCGATGCGGCGGATCATGCGCAGGTTGGCCGACAGGGCCGCGGCCACGTCGGCGAAGGCCAGCGGGACCAGCGCCGTCACGGCGGCGACCTGGCGCGCGGCGGCCTCGACCTCGGCCCGCGCGGCGGCATCCAGCGGGGTCAGCAATTCGCGTTCTGCAAGGTCCAGCACGGCGGAGGCGTCGAACTGCTCGGCCTCGCGCTCGGCCAGGCGCTGGCGGCCCCAGCTGGTATCCTCGCGCGCGGCGTAGAGCCGGGCGAGATCGCGCGAGACGCGGCGCGCGTCGTCGGCGTCGTCGTCGCTGCGCGCGGTCAGCGCCGCGTGGTGCAGCGCGTCGACCTTGCCCAGCCGGGCAATCGCGGCGATCTCCTTGATCGCGAGCGCAAGGCAGACGAACGCGAAGGCGCCGATCAGCGCGGTGACCGCCCAGCCCAGCAGCGGCGTGCGCGCGATCAGGCCGGTGGCGAATTCCCACGCGGCGATCGAGACGATCGTGGCGACCAGCGCGCCCGCCAGCCGCCAGAACCAGCGCGCCAGCCGCGAGGGACGGCGCGCGGCCAGCGCCGCGGCGGTCGTCATCGCGGTGCCCTTCGGCGTGTCGGTGCCGTCGGGATCGGGCACCGGCGGCGCGGTCGCGGGCGAGGGGGCCTCGGAGTCGAGGTCGATCAGGACGGGGCCGGGCCGGCGTGTTTTGCGCGGGTCGTCGATCATGGTGCGGGCCTTTCCCACAGGTAGCGGATGTCGGGCAGGCCTTCCTCGTTCTCGCCGTCGGTGCGTTCGACGGGGGCGAAACCCGCGCGTTCGTAGAACCGCTGCGCGGGCGCGTTGGCCGCGAAAGTCCAGAGCGACAGCCTGTCGGCGCGGGCCTGCGCGTCGGCCAGAAGGACCCTGCCGATGCCGCGGCCGCGGGCCGGGCGGGCGAGGTAGAGCGCGTGGATGGCGCAGCCCTGGCGGGCGAGGAAGCCCAGAACGCGCGGCCCGGGGTCTGCCTGCGGCGTCTCGGCCAGCGTGACCCAGCCGCGATCGACCAGCATCGCTGCATGGGCCAGATCCTCGGCCCGGGTGTCGATGCGTGGCATCCAGGGCGTGGAGTCGATGAAGTCCGACAGGATGTCGCCCACGGCGCCGGCATCGGTGGGCAAAGCGGGGCGCAGGAGCGGCGCATGCGCGGCGCAGGCGGCGGTCACAGCCGGTCTCCGAACAGGAACTGCGCGGCGCGGTCGAGCCGGATGTGCGGCGGGCCTTCGCCGGGTTTCAGCGACAGGCGCGCGGGGGCGAAGCGCATGATGGCGTAATCCTCGTCCAGCCAGGTTTCGGCCCCCTCGCGGGCGGGGGCGAGCAGGCGCGCGGGGTCGTCGGGCAGCGCGCCGGGGTGGAAGGCGGCCTGCTTTCCGCGGGTGTTGTCGGCGTCCAGAAGCGTGCCCTGCACCACGTCCAGCGTCTCGCCCTTGTGGGGCAGGGTCGCCTCGGTCGTGGCGCGCAGGGACGCGATGGCCATGGCCTGCGTCTCGGCGCCGGAAAAGCGCGCGCGGTCGCGGGCGTCGCGGGTCAGCGCCTCCATGATGGCGGTCAGGCGGGCGTGCTGGGAATGGTGCAGGTGGTCGGCCTTGGTGGCGGCGAAGAGGATGCGCTCGACGCGCTTGCCGCGAAAGATCTGGGACAGGAAGGCGTTGGCGCCGGGGCGGAAGGCGGTGAGGATGTCGGCCATCGTGGCGCGCAGATCCTCGAGCGCCTGGGGGCCCGCGTGGATCGCGCCGAGCGCGTCGACCAGCACCACCTGCCGGTCGATCCGGGCGAAGTGGTCGCGGAAGAACGGCTTGACGATGCGGCGCTTGTAGGCCTCGAAGCGGCGCTCCATCTCGCGCCAGAGCGAGTTGCGCGGCGCGGACGGATCGGGCGGCAGGGGTGCAAAGGTCAGCGCGGGGGAGCCCTCCATCTCGCCGGGCAGCAGGAAGCGGCCGGGCGAGCAGTCGGAGAAGCCGGCGCGGCGCGCCTGGTGCAGGGCGGTGGTGTAGGTCTGGGCCAGGGTGCGGGCGCGGGATTCGTCGAAGGGGGCGCGGGCATCTTCGGCGCGCAGGGCCTCGGCGACCTTCGCGCCGCCGGGGCGGTGGGGCAGGCGGGTCAGCATCCTGTCGGACCACTGTCCGTAGGTCTTGTCCATCAGCCCGAGGTCGAGCAGCCATTCGCCGGGGTAATCCACGATGTCTAGGTGCACCTTGCGCGGCCCTTGCAGCCCGGCCAGCAGGCCCGCGGGGCGAAGGCGCAGCGACAGGCGCAGCTGGCTGACCGCGCGCGTGCCCTCGGGCCAGCGGGGGCTGTCGGAGGTGAGCTGGGCGAGATGCGTCTCATAGTCGAAGCGTGGGATCGTGTCGTCGGGCTGGGGCTGGAGGTAGGCCGACAGGATGCGGCCCTCGGCCTGCGCGACCAGCTGCGGCATCCGCCCGCGGTCCAGCAGGTTGGCCACCAGCGCGGTGATGAAGACGGTCTTGCCCGCGCCCGACAGGCCCGTGACGCCGAGGCGGATCGTCGGTTCTGCAAAGGCGCCCGAGACGGTGCCGGTCACGGATTCGACCCCGCGGGTGAGCGTGTCGGCGATGGTTCCTATGACCAAGGCGGGCTCCTGTCTCTGGTTGGCGCCAACATAGGCAAGCCCGGCGGGCTGTGCCAGAGCGCGTGGGATTGCCGGGCGGCGCGGGGCGGGGTAAGGCGCGGCCATGCCCCGCTACGCGCTTCTCGTGGAATATGACGGCCGGCCGTTCTCGGGCTGGCAGCGACAGGCCGACCGCCCGTCGGTGCAGGGCGCGATCGAGGACGCGCTGGCGCAGCTGGAGAAGCGCGCGCACACGATCGCGGCCGCCGGGCGCACGGATGCGGGCGTGCATGCGCGCGGGCAGGTGGCGCATTGCGACATGGAGAGGGGCTGGGACCCGTTCCGGCTGTCCGAGGCGCTGAACTACCACCTCAAGCCCGCGCCGGTGGCGATCCGGGCGGCGGCGCTGGTGGCCGACGACTGGCACGCGCGGTTCTCGGCGGTCGAGCGTCGCTATGCCTTCCGGCTGCTGACGCGGCGGGCGCCGGCGACGCTGGAGGCGGGGCAGGTGTGGCGGGTGAACCATGCGCTCGACCTCGACGCGGTGCGCGAGGGCGCGTCGCACCTGATCGGGACGCATGACTTCACCACGTTCCGGTCGACGATCTGCCAGGCGAAATCGCCGGTGAAGACGATGGACGAGATCTCGGTCGACCGGGTCGAGGGCCCGGCCGGGCCGGAATTGCGCTTGTTCCTGCGCGCGCGGTCGTTCCTGCACAACCAGGTGCGTTCGATTGTCGGCACGCTGGAGCGCGTGGGCGCGGGGGCCTGGGCGCCCGAGGACGTGGCCGCCGCGCTGGCGGCGCGCGACCGCGCGGCCTGCGGGCCGGTCTGTCCGCCCGGCGGGCTGGCGCTGGTTGGCGTGGGCTACGACGACGACCCTTTCGCAGCCGTGCCCTGACCGGCCGCGCCGACGGGACGGGTTGACCGGGCGCGTCGTCGCGGCCAAACCCGGGCCCACCGCACCGCGCAACCGACTGCACGAGGATTCCGATGCCCTTCACGCTTGCCACCTGGAACATCAACTCGGTCCGCCTGCGCGCTGGGCTGGTCGAGCGGCTGCTGCGCGACGAGGCGCCGGACGTGCTGTGCCTGCAGGAATGCAAGAGCCCGGTCGACAAGCTGCCGCTCGAGGCGTTCGAGGCGCTGGGTTACGGCCATTGCGTGGCGCGCGGGCAGAAGGGCTATAACGGCGTGGCGATCCTGTCGAAGATCCCGCTGCGCGAGACCGGCAGCTTCGACTTCGCCGGGCTTGGCCACGCGCGCCACGTCGCGGCCGAGCTCGAGAACGGCGTGACGGTGCACAATTTCTACGTCCCCGCCGGCGGCGACAAGCCCGACCGCGCGATCAACGAGAAGTTCGGCCAGAAGCTGGATTACGTGGCCGAGATGCGCGACCATTTCCGCGACAGCCGCCCCGAGAAGGCGATCCTGGTGGGCGACCTCAACATCGCCCCGCGCGAGGACGACGTCTGGTCGCACAAGCAGCTTCTGCGGGTCGTCAGCCACACGCCGATCGAGGTCGAGCACCTGGGTGCTGCGCAGGAGGCCGGGGGCTGGGTGGACGTGACGCGCGCGGACATCCCCGAGGGGCAGCTTTATTCGTGGTGGTCCTACCGGTCGCCCGACTGGGACGCGGCCGACAAGGGCCGCCGGCTGGACCACGTCTGGGCCAGCCCCGACATCGCCGGCGCCGCGCATTCCAGCCGTATCCTGCGCACGGTGCGCGGCTGGGAGCAGCCCTCGGACCACGCGCCGGTCTTCGCGACTTTCGACCTGTGAGGCAGCCGCCGGGGGCGCCGACCCCGGACCCCCGGGAGTATTTCGGCCAGAATGAAGGACGCTGGCGGGCCTTGCATCGCAGGGCGTGCTGCGCCATCTAACACCGGAATTTACCGCGGCGGGGCGGCGTCCCGCATGAACCGAAAGGGCGGAGGACGACATGCTGGAACTGGGCGGCGGCAAGACGCAGGCCGATGCGGGCGATTTGATCCGGGACATCACCGAGGCGGAGTTCATGAGCGCGGTGGTCGACGCCTCGAACGAGGTGCCGGTGATCGTCGATTTCTGGGCGCCCTGGTGCGGCCCGTGCAAGACGCTGGGCCCCGCGCTGGAACAGGCGGTGCGCGACGCCAAGGGCGCGGTGAAGATGGTCAAGGTCAACGTCGACCAGGCCCAGACGATCGCCAGCCAGCTGCGCATCCAGTCGATTCCCACGGTCTACGCCTTCTGGCAGGGCCAGCCGGTCGACGGCTTCCAAGGGGCGGTTCCGCCGTCCGAGCTGAAGGCCTTCATCGACCGCGTGGTGCAGGCCGCGGGTGGGGCCGCCGGCGACGATGGCGGCCTCGAAGAGGCGCTGGCCACCGCGGACGAGATGCTCGACCAAGGCGCGGCCGCGGATGCGGCGCAGGTCTTCGCCGCGATCCTGGGCGAGGACGACAAGAACGCCCGCGCCTATGCCGGGCTGGTGCGTGCGCACCTGGCGATGGACGACATGGAACAGGCCGAGGCGATCCTGAACGGCGCGCCCGCCGAGATCGCCAAGGCGCCCGAGCTCGAGGCGGTGCATGCCCAGATCGAGCTGGCCAAGCAGGCCGCGGGCGTGGGCCCGGTGGCCGAACTGACCGCGAAGGTCGAGGCCGATCCCGACGACCACCAGGCGCGCTACGACCTGGCGCAGGCGCTTTACGCAAAGGGCCATGCTCAAGAGGCCGTCGACCACCTGCTGGAGCTGTTCCGCCGCGACCGCGAGTGGAACGAAGGCGCCGCCCGGGCGCAGCTGACGACCATCTTCGAGGCGCTGAAGCCGAACGACCCGGTCGCGCTGAAAGGTCGCCGGCGCCTGAGCTCGATGATATTTGCCTGAGCCCCGCTGCGGGCTAGCTGGGCTGTCATGAAACGGATGACCGACCTGCCGGGCACGATCCCGATCTTTCCGCTTCCGGGGGCGCTGCTTCTGCCGCGCGCCCGCCTTCCGCTGCACATATTCGAGCCGCGCTACCTGGCGATGCTGGACGATTGCATGAAGACCGACACGCGGCTGATCGGGATGGTCCAGCCCGTCAGCGTGCCGGGCCGGTCGGACAAGGGCCTGCAGCGCATCGGCTGCGCCGGCCGGCTGACCCAGTTCTCGGAGACCGAGGACGGGCGCTACATGATCACCCTGTCGGGCATGTCGCGGTTCCGCGTGCTCAACGAGATCGACGGCTTCACCCCGTATCGCCGCTGCGCCGTCGCCTGGGACGGGTTCGAGCGCGACCTCGACCCGGCCGAGCACGACCGGAGCTTCGACCGCGAGTGGTTCCTGCGCCGGCTCGACCGCTACTTCACGTCGCGCGACCTCTCGGCCGACTGGGACACGCTGCGCGATGCCGACGACGAGCTGCTGATCAACTCGCTGTCGATGCTTCTGGACTTCTCTCCCGAGGACAAGCAGGCCCTGCTCGAGGCGCCGTCGCTTTCGACGCGGCGCGAGACGCTGGTGACCTTGATGGAATACGCCATGCGTGGCGGCGAAGAGGATCGCATGCAATGACCACGACCTTCGACCGCAGGATGCTCGAGGCGCTGATCTGCCCGGTGACGCATGAAGGTCTGCGCTACGACGCCGAATTGCAGGAGCTGGTCAGCCAGCGCGCCGGCCTGGCCTTCCCGATCCGCGACGGGATCCCCGTCATGCTGGTCGACGAGGCGCGCAGGCTCGAAGGCTGATCAGGGGGCCGCGTCCCGCGCGGCTTCCGCGGCCGGGAGCGCCCGGTTCGCCAGCCGGTCGAGCGTTTCGACCAGCGACTCGGGCACCTCGAGCGCGGGCAGGGCGGCCGAATCCGTGGGCGGCTCTTCCGTGACGATCGCGCTGAGGCGCGCGGGACCGCCCGCGGACGCGTCCATGACGGTCACGTCCCGCAGCGCCACGGGCAGCAATTCCGCATAATCGGGCGCCAGCGCGCGATCGGCCGGCAGCACGGACAGCGCGACGCTGGGCCCGGCGATCTTCGCCGCGCGCATGACGTCCCGCATCAGCAGGGGCAGCCGCAGGATCGGGCTGTCGGCCGGATCGCGCAGCGCCTCGGCGATGGCGTCGGGCCGGCCGCCGCGCGCCAGATGCACGGCGGCGGCGCGTCCGAAGGTACGGGCACTCTCCTCCGGAAAGCCGGCGCCCTTCGCGGCACGCTCCGCAAGACCGGCGAAATCCTCCGAAGACCACGTCATCGCATGCCTCGGTCTACGCGGGCGCTGCGCATGTTCAACAAGCGTTCCATGCAAGGAGAACACGGGAACGGGGGATCGTGTTCCCGCCATGCGACGCGGGCGCGGACGCGCCATGTGACGGAAAATGCGGCGGAACGGCGGATATGGCGCGGTGCGGGAATCCGGGCACGCTCGACACGCTTGACGGGGTGGTCCCGGCCGGTAGTGTCAAAGCACTGTCACACGCGCAAGATATGGGTGTGCACGAGGGGCCTAGGACGGCTTGCGAAAAAAATCGCCCGGGGGCGGATTTTTGTGCTTGCGACTCGGCGGACCCATCCGTAGATAAGCGTTCACCGGCGGCGCTGAGGCACCGCGGGACGGGCAGCGGCCCTGGCGGTCGCGGTTCACACCAGTTGGCATGGAAGGCGGGGTGCGGCATCTCCTAGTGGCGCAGTTCGTGTGTTCGTGTCAGCACGTTTTTTGACATTGATGGTATCTGAAGAGATATGCGGGCGGTTTGGTTCATTCGATGGATCGACGTCTGTATGTCGCGCTGGTAGGGCTTCG
>NZ_FNPF01000020.1 GCF_900107235.1 Citreimonas salinaria | reverse complement strand
GCTTCTCAGCCCTCGGCACCGCCGAGATCGTTCGCGTGGCATGACATCAGCGGGGAAAGGGGAAGTCACGCCTTAGGCGTGAGTTACGCAACAATGCCAAATAGGATCAATAACTTACGCGATTAGGTGGTGAACTTGGGTGCGCCAAACGGCGTAAACACCGATTGGCTCCAGTCGCGGCTGGGTGAAACTTTAATGGCAGATCAGCAACTTTTCAGAGCGCCTGGAAGGCGGATTCCAGACGGCGCTTACCAATCGCCGGGACCGACGATGGAGGTTTTCCGAATCAATTTCAAAAAACCTGCGTCAGGCCCAGCTGAAGGCCGTAGGTCCAGCTGTCGCGCGTTGTCAGTTCGGGCGCAAAGTTTCTCTCGCCACGCGCCTCATAGCGGCTATTTGTGCCGCTGGAGGCAAGATTGTCCCGGCGCCCGTGGCTGCGCCTGTTCTCCAATGTAGGGACTGCCCCGCTATACTGAGCCGAAACGCCCAAGGAGAGACTCGCGCCTTTGGACAAGGGGCGCACGAACTCCAGCGAGGCTTGCGTGTTGAAGGATATCCCGGAAAGCGTATCGCTCTGCGCCTCCAAATCGGTGAGGCCGAATCCTTCGACAAGCGCTTGGGAGCTACCCGTGTACTCGCTCCAGTACCGCGAGACGCCGAGGCCGCCGCCGAGCCGCATGGTCCAATTCCGGGTGATCGAACGCGAAACCGAAGCCGCGCCGGTGAGACCGGCATATCGGGTATCGATGCGGTCGTGATGGAGAAGGGCCAGATCGGGAACTTCCCGATCGACGGCGCCTTCGTCAATGTCGATAGAGATCGACCGCCTGACTGCATATTTAGTCTGGCTGTACATCGGCCCCACGCCGGCCGTCATCCCCCAGTCGCCCTCGAGCGAAACTCTAGTTGCAAAAATAGCGTCCTGCTCAAAGGCGCGGAACCGAGCGCTTCGACGGCTGGTGATGCTGGTTCCACGGGTATCGCCGGTGCCGAGAAACGTGAACCCCCGGTCATCGACAAGCGCGCCATATGCCGCTGCAGCCCCGCTCTGGCCCTCTGTGGTGAGGGCGAGAAATGCCATACCGTCATCTCCCGAACTTACCGCAAACTGAGAAATCCCGCCCGGCAAACCGCCGGTTGAGATCGCGGTGCTTGAAATCGTCGGGCCGGCGTCGCCCAATCTTACTGTACCCGATGCCGAAGAACTGCTGAGGTCCGAGGCCGTCTCCAGATCGATGCGCCCCACCGGGTCGCCGCTGCTGGTCACCAGCATGGACGAAACCCCGCTGGACACCGAATTCAGGACTTTTTCTTCGGACTGAGCCAAGCTCAATCCAGTATTCAGAGCCAAGAATAGCGGCCTGTCCCAAGGCCCCCGGATCTGCCAACCATGCGAGAGGGTAAACCTGCCCCCGCTCAGGGCGTCGTCAAAATTTGCGCTGCGGCCGGACGGAGTGAAACTGTCGGCTTCTGGGGGCGGAAACCCGATCTTCCCGACCATCAATGTCCATCCGGTCCCGGCCGGCGGAAGCGAAAACTCCATGGGAATAGAACGGCCCCGGATCCCGTCTGTAAATTCGAGACCTCCAGCCCAAGCCCAAGATGAAGCCAACATCGACGCGGAAAACAGTGCGACAGCCCTCAAAACCTAATCTCCATACCCGACCGACTTCAAAAATGCAGTCTCGACAGCATGTGGGATGGTCGCTCAGGCTAGGGTGGATGCCAAACCCAACCAGTTCAAGACGATGCCGTAATCGCTAGGCGTGTCAGCAAGGACACAAGCTGCGGTTGCCGGCGGGTTCCTGTCTTGCGCAGGACGGACCCCATCTGGTTACGCACCGTTTGCTTGGACAACTTTTTCCTTGCCGCCAGTTCGCCGAGTGAGCGCCCTTCCAGCAGGCACAAAGCCACCTCGGCTTCACTGGCAGTCAGCCCGTAGGCCTCCCAGAGCAGGAACCGGCCAAGCCGGAATTTCTCGGTGCCGCTTTGCGCGATGATTGCGAACTTGCACTGTCCAGCAACGGCATGCTCCGGCAAGATTTTACAAAATCTGTGCTCCGAGCTCACCTTGACGATGGTCAGGAACAACCTCTCCTGACGTTCGCTCGCAGGCAGGACAACCGAGCTGCTCCTGCGCGCCCGGTCGCGGCTCAGATCCCGAAGAACTCCACGCAGGTTTTCCTCCGACTGCAGTTCGACGGCGTGCAAAAAACCATCTGCGCTGGTAAAGATGGACTTCATTTCGCCGCAAAGGGCTTGGGCATGCCCATTCATGTTGTAGACACGACAGTCGTCATCGATAATCATGACTGGGAAGCTGATTAACTCGAGCATGTTGTCGCGTTCAGCTTCGACTTCGCGGGCCTGCGCGTAATGAGCCGAGATACGCTCCGCCCGCAACAGGTGTGGTGCGAGGCGGGTGAGGTTCATCTTCACCATTGGCGAATGCGAGTTCTCCAGGAATTTTGGATAACGGACCTCAAGCACGACTTGTCGGTTTCCCTGCCGACGTATGACAACCCCCGTTGAGCACTGGAGATCGCCAAACTGCGTCAGCCAGTCGCGATAGAACCTGGTTTTTTTCAGGTCTTCCGCTTTCAAAAGCTCGTCGCCGTGCCAGACCCGTCCAATCTCCTGCTGCCAGTGCTTCTTGAACCAGCCGTTTGCGGCAGAAACCCCTGTTCCGTATGTTCGCGATGCTTCCTCTTTCAAGCCGCGGTACAATAAGAAATTTCCGTTTATCCGGTCCGCGTCCTGACCGTATAGAAAAATCGTCACATTGGGAAAAAGCGCCTCCGCCATGTCCAAAATGGCTTCATGACAATCCCCCATGACCGCTGCTTCGTATAATAAGCCAAAGTCTAAATTGGATACTTCATCGCAGTGACTTGAATGGCGCATTATTACCTCCAGAGCATAATCGCGCTCCGAGATCATCTCGCCGGGTCAGAATTTTCGCCAAGCAAGGAAAGCGGTCCTGGCCCGAGGCAGACTCACCAGAATCGGATAATCAACGATAACTAGAATCATTTTACGTCAAGCGGCCGGGTCAGGCAATAATATTTCCGCCGCTTCGCCACATCGCCTACCCGGTTCACTCTGGGCGGGAGTCAGCCCTTTTACTGCCGCCTACCTGAAGATGGCGATGTCGAGGAAAATTCGATTCATTCAGTATCATCAGGTTGTTACGGTCAAAATTCGAATGCGCAGACCTCCTCGCCCGATTCCGTTTGGACTACAAGGCGCGCCACGTACCGGTCGCCTTCAGTCGTATTCACGCGAACAAGCCCGAGTATCTCGGGCCGGCCTGAACCTAAGTCAAAGTTGCCTTGTTGCGCGACGCTCGACCGCCCACTTGGCCCGCTCTTGTCTACCGTCATGCGGTAGATGCCGTGCGCGCTTTGATCCGCCCATACCACGCCCGTCAATTCGACGGTGCTTCCGACGCTCCGGCTCTTGATTTCGCACTTCAGCCCGTTCATTTTGGTCTCTTTCGCTGCAGACGCGCCTGCGATCAGTCCTATAAGAAGGCACAATGCAGCGGGGCCGATCGGGCGGAACCGGACGGCACCAACGCGTGAAGCAAGCTTCAACATGGCTGTTTCAGGCTCTCTGGAGTGGCGCTTCTCACGTCTACTTGATCTCCAGGTTGATGCTCCCCCGCCACTGCGACCCGCCGATCTCACGCTGCGCGGAGCTTTGTGCGATCGATGAGCTGACTTGTGTGCTGACATCGAAATTGTAATTCCCGCTCTGGCTGTGCTGACGTTCATGACCTTCGCCAACTTGAACGATAGCCGATAGATTCTGTTTTCCACTCTGGGTTGTATTGGCAGAGTTGTCCGACCCAATCTGTATGGTTATCGAACGCGAACTCCCCTCCTGAACAGTCGCCTGGGAGTTGCCGTATCCGCTCTGGATGACTTCGGAATAGTTCTGGGCGTTAGACAGGCCTGGCGCAATGGCGACCAGCGCCGCCGCGATATGCATATGCATTTTCATTGAACTACCTTTTCGAGAAAGCGGGTTAAAAAAACTCCTCTGGCGGCGGATATGGGCGCCCGGGGCGACAATATTTTCCGTCGCCAGAGGACAAGGGAGAAGGTCAACTCATCTGGGAAGAGTTGCGCCTCCCCTTTTTCTCAGTCCGTCTGCACCGTCATCGAGGCATTCCCACCTCCGACCTGTCGAGTGTCCGAAATATGACCGGCAGCGCCAGCCTGAACCGTCGCAGAGAAGTTCGCGCCATACTGCTCGGTGAGCGAGTTGTTGAAGGCCCCGACCTGAGTCGTGACTGAAGTGTTTTCGCCAACCTGAAGTGTCGCGGCATCGTTGTGCCACCCATCCTGAAACGTGACTGAGGTGTTTGCACCGGATTGAGCGGTGACCTGTTCGTTCCAGTAACCAAACTGGTCCACAACCGAGAGGTTCTGGGCGAAGGCGCCGCTGACGGAAAGCGGCAGGGCGACGGCAGCGATAAGAATACTTTTCATTTCCTAATTCCTTCCTGGAAGTTAGCTGTTCAGCCAGATCTGCACTGGCTAAGTTGACGCTACAAACCAGCCCGCTTTTCTCAAATATATCATCCGAACCACCAATCTTCACTTCTAAAACCAATGGACAGTCATTTCAGCCCCCATAACCGATTTATGTCACACTGACTGCGCCGGATGCTCTCTCCGGAGAAGCACGTTGTAAAATATATGGTTGAATGTACCAAACAGGCACCTCACATGCCATGCATTATACTGAGGTTTGCGAAACGGGGAGAGCAGACGTGCAATGTTCTGCCTTGGCTAACCATGCAGGCGGCCACTTATTTCAACAGTATGCTTCCCAGTCGCTGTTACCTTCGAGACTGAAATATTTGCTCCGCTTGTGCTGATCGTGCACTCGGCGATGGGCCGATTTCGACCATTTTAGATAAGGACGACGCCAATGAAACTTCGGCCCCCCCTGATCGTGATTTCCGCACTGCTGACGTGCTCCACCGCATCAGCCGACAGTCATACGCGCTCATTCGATTCCATTGATCTAAATGGTGACGGTGTTCTCGAGTTGGCCGAAATCGCGTCGGCTTTCGGAGATGCTGCGGCTTCCAATCTGAACCAAATGGACCTGGATGGAGATGGATATGTCTCGCGCGATGAAGCACGCATCCGTGCGGCCGAGCGCCGAGCGAACTTGGAAGATCGGGAACTGTTCGAGACAAGGATTCTTCAGGATACCGCCGCAGCCGAAACGTTCTTGGAATGGGATTTGAATGGTGATGGGGTCATAACCTTGGCAGAGGCGCGTGCGAAGGCACGGGAACTTGCCGCGAGCGAGCAGACCGCCCGAGGGGCCATGACGTCCTACTCGAGCAGTGATGGCGGTCAGAACAGGATCGTCAGCGTTCAGACCGGCTCAGGGAAGCACGTTTCCAGCGTGATGCAGGATGGCGGTTCGAACCTTTCCGTCACCGTTCAGTCGGACTGAAAGACATTGCTTTCTTCATCGCCTCGGGGAGTGATGAGCAGGAGCGGTGCGGTGCAGCGAAGAAATGAACGAACTCCGCATGAGGATGAAATTGCGGACCCCGCGGCAAGTTGGAGGAGGTGTTTCGATTCGCCGGGGGTGTCCAAGAGTGAAAATCCTGAAGATTGGGTCGTGGATTGCAGGGATACATCTGTCGCGGAAGCACGGCAGTTTCGCCAAGTTCCCACGAAATCCACTCCATCCAACATGGCGCTTGCCGGCGGAATTTTCAGCATCCCGGTCCTGATCATCGCGATGATCGCCTTGCTGTTGGCCGGCTTTTCGCTTGGCGCAGCGCTTCTAATCTCGCTTGCGTTGCAAACTACTACTTTCTGCGGCCTCATAGTTCTCGGCTTGGCGAGGAGCTCCGGGACGAACACCCAGAAGCGCGCTTCTCAGAACAGCGACGTTCAGGCGAGCGACACGGCTGAAAAGCGGTGGGTACATCCAGGCCAGGACAGGGCGAAGCCGGAAGGCGGTTCCGGTGCTCACTGATCGCGCCCGATGAGCCGCAAAGCCACAGCATGGCTGTGTGGGACGCCGAGAAGGGCACGCCCGCGGCTGGCGCGGACCGTAGACCGGAACTTCCAGCCCCAGATCAAGATACTTCCGCACCGTCTTTCAATCACAGCCAACCTTCCGCGCGATCGCGGTGATGCTGAGACCCTGGTTCTTCAAGTCCTGGATCAAGACGATCTCCCTCAGTCCCTTCACCTGCCTGCCCCTGTCGCTTCCTGTCCGGAGCATCAGGCCTGCGTTCCGCGACTGGGGAAAATTCAAACGGCGGTTTTGGGAAGATTACGTCCGGCGGTTACATGGGCCTATGTGCGGGTGCCTTCGACATCACGAACCGGAGGCGCAGTGGCACACACGACCAGAGGTGCGAAGACCGTCTCGAGCTCATCGTCCTCCAGCGCCGACAGAACAAGATTGCGCGCACCAAGATCATCCGGTCACGCATTCAGATAACGTCCGGTCAGCCAATCCGATTTGATCCGATCGCGGGTCCGGCATTTTCCGAGCGCTCGGTGCCCGACCGTGAGGTGCGCTGCTGGCGATCGTGCAGCGGGTTGGCCCGAGATCCTCGGCACGAGTGCATACCGCGCGATCCGCCGTCCCTCCTCGTGCCGAAGGCGCCCCTTCTGCTGTCTGCTCGAGGCGGAAGGTCTGCCCCCGATCCGTCCGCCTTTGCGAGCCGCGGCAAGTCCCTAATTTTCTATGAACGCCGTTTTAATTGCGCTGGCCTAGGACTTCTTTCGTCACGTTGAGAGAAACCACATTGATTTCCGAAAGCTGCGCGGAATGTTCCGCACCCATCCATCATATGACGGCAGCAGCACTTCTGTCCCGTGCCGACCTCCTGCGGCGCTGGCGCTGCGGCAGCCATGCCTTCTTCCAGCGTGCTGAGGCCGATGGCCTGCTCGTCGCGCGCCGCAATGCCGGCCGGCCCGCCTACCGCTGGCACGACGTCTGGGATTTCGAGGGAGGACAGCCTCCCGTGAACGGAACGGCCACGCAGCCTTACGGTCCAAGGCTGCGCGACCGTCTCGTTCAGACGCTGCGGATGCGCAGCCGCCGGCACGGATGAGGAGACGATTCCATGAATGATCAGTCCATGCCGCGGGTGAACACCCTGCAGGACGTCCTGCTGCTGCTGCCGCACCTGTATTCCGACAGCTCCGCCAAAGCCTACCAGGCGGCCTTCCATCGCGTCGAGAAGCTGACCGGGCAGCGGCTGGCGACGATCCCCGCCGACCCGAAGGTCTGGTCCGAACTCGCCGGGCAGATCGTCTGGGCGGGCCATTTCAAGGGGCGGACACAGCAGGCCGCCGCTCGAGCCTTCGACACCTGGTGCGGCAAGATCTCCGCCGCGATCAGACGCGCGCAGGACCAGGCGGTGCCGCAGGATACCGACAGCAGCGCGGCGGACGCATGGGCGCTGCTCCTGCGTTACATCAAGGAGGCCGAGAACAGCCACGATGCCGCCGGCGCACGGATCCTGCCGAACATGTCGTCGCTCTCGGTCTCCAACCTGCGGGCGCGACTCGGCCACGTGCGGCCGACAGAAGTCACCCGAAAAATTGCCGAAGACACGTTGCGTGCGTTGCCTGCCGACAAGGCATCCACCTTCAGGCGGTCGATTCGGTTCTTCGACAAGCTGATCGCGCAACGCGACCGTCACCCGCCCATCACAGCCCTGCTGCCGGCGTCAGCCGTCGGCCCGCTGCGAACCTTGCGCGACGCCCCGGTGGACTGGGAGCGGTTCCTGCCGTCGTTCCAGAACTCGCTGGATCGTCTGATCGCTGTGGGGATCAGGGGCCGTGCGCCGACCCGCGACATCTTCGACGGCAGACTGGGAGACGATCCCCTCGCCGCCCGCCGCGCCGCCCGCAGGCACCGCCGCAAACCCGTCGGGAACCCCGTAATGGCCGAGAAGGGGTACCGTTCGGCGCTCTCCTGGCTCGTCCGCCACACCTACCCTGACTGCAACGATGCCTACGGTCTCACGGACATCCGGCACCTGCTTTCGGCGGAGAACATCGAACGCGCGGTGCAGCACTTCGTCGCCCGCGCCGCGCAGGATCCTGCGCTGATCGACGTGCCGCAGACCTCGTCCCTCGGCACCTACCTTGCGTCCCTGTCGAGCCTTGTCCGCACCAATGAACTTGATGCAGCGGTGCTCGATGCGATCGAGGATACGCGGTGGGAGCATGTCACCCATCAGATGAACGAGATGTCGTCGATCCGCGCGGCGTTCATCAAGAAGCTCGACCGCGACCCGGGTATCGTGCACGTGATCCTGAGCGCTCCACGTACCCTGATGCGCGAAGCGCAGCGGGATCTGGCGCGCTGGGACGATCTGTCTCCGCATGCCAGATACCGCTGTCTGCACCTTTGCATGGCGACCGCGATGTTCGGGTTACAGCTCGGCCGGCCGCTCCGCACGAAGAACGTGCATGAGCTGACGATCGCCGGGACGCTCCCGGAACTCCACTCGCCGCGTGGCGCGGATTCCCAAGCCTGGATCGACATTGCTCGCGGGCACGTCAAGAACAGGCGGAGTATCGAGAGCCCGCTGCCGCGCAGCGCCTGGGACGCACTGCGGATCTGGATCGACGAAGGGCGCCCGCGCTGGATCGCGCTCCACGCCGATCGCGGTGCGCACGACAACGATTACCTGCTTCCGGGGACCCGGGGCGGGACGGTCTGCCGCCAGATCAAGGCCTGGAACCGCGGCATGGACTGCCTGGGACTTACGGGGATGACGCCGCACATGATGCGGCACGTCGCCGCCACGATCTTCCTCGCGCGCCATCCCGGGCAATACGGGACCGTGGCTGATCTGCTCGGCGACCGTCCGGAAACCGTCGAGGCTTTCTATGCCCGCGGCGCCGGGCACGCAGCGGCGCGGATCTTTGCCGAGGTCCTCGAAGAACGGCGCTGCTGCCCCAGGACTGGCCTTCGGCATGGCAGGCAGGCGTTCCCCTTCTCGACCGCGTCGTGCGCGTCGACGGCTCGCGTCTGCGAAGGCTTCGGCCCAAGACCCGGGACAACGTCGTGCAGGCAATGGGCATGTTGGCCGCCTCGCGGCTCTGGGCCGAGGCGCGGGGTGTCTCGGCAGGCACCGCCATATCCGGAGATCTCCTGGATGTGTTCGCGCGGTTCATGCTGCTTGAGCGGAAAGCCAGTTCCCGCACGACCGCAGATTACCTGGAGCGGGTTCAGATGTTCGCCCAGCGGGCGCTGCTTCTGGAAGAGAGCGGGCGGGCAGTGCTGAGCGACCTCGTCGGCGCTCTGCGAGACGATGCGAATGACCAAGAGCCGGGGAAGCGCGCCAAGCTCCGCGCGTTCAGAGAAAGCTTCACGCTCGCGGACGTGCTGCAGCGTGCGCTGGCGCTGGCCGACCAGGCGGCGAATGCACCGGATGGATCGTTCGAGGCGGAGCGGAAGCGCCGCGCCGCGATGATCCTCGCGCTGCTGCTCAATACTGCCGACCGCCAGGCCGACGTCTCACAGCTGGTGATCGGAGACACGATCCAGCGCCTCCCGGGTGGCCTCTGGGAAATCCAGATCCGCCAGTCGAAGACCGGACGCCGAAAGGAACTGGGGCCGCTCTGGCCACTGACCAGCGCGCTCATCGATGACCATGTTCTGGCCGGTCGGCCGCTACCCATGCTGGAGGACTGCGTCCAAAAGGTGAGAGGACGGAACCTGCTCAGCCTCGCGCAGCAGCCGCTCCACGCGTACTACGCGACGGCTGTTCTTCAGGAAGAGTTCGGGATTTCGGGCCATCTCATCCGTACATTGATCACGGATCTGATCAGCAATGAGCGGCCAGATGCAGCCTGGGCGGCTCAGCAAATGCTGGGGCATTCCAGCCGCTGGATGCAGCGTATCTATCAGAGCGACTTCCGGATGACGGCTTCAATTCAAAGCTATCATCGCACTATCGCCGCCTGGCAAGGCTAAGTGCTTTGTTTGAGACTGCGGACCCTGTCGCAACGACCCTTGAGCCTACAGGGCCGTCAGACGATGAACAGCGCCAGGTCGAGATCGGTCGCGCCGGCGAGGCCCGACAGGATCACCTGCTCTCCGCCGTCGAAGGACAGCACGAAATCGGAGCCCGAGACGCTGCCATAGGTCGACAGCACCTGCGTCGCGCTCAGCGTGCCCGACCACAGCGCGTCGTCCAGCAGCAGCCGGTCCGC
This sequence comes from Citreimonas salinaria, assembly GCF_900107235.1. Classification (GTDB taxonomy): domain Bacteria; phylum Pseudomonadota; class Alphaproteobacteria; order Rhodobacterales; family Rhodobacteraceae; genus Citreimonas; species Citreimonas salinaria. Next base: position 43,528 of record NZ_FNPF01000020.1, on the reverse strand, counting down.
GGCGGTGTCGAAATCGGTCACCGTGTCTATGCCGCAGCCCGTCCGGAAGATCAGCGAATCGGCGTCGGCCCCGCCGGCCAGCGTGTCGTCGCCCGCCCCCCCGTCCAGCCAGTCCGCCCCCGACCCGCCGGCCAGCAGATCGTTGCCCGCCTCGCCGTAGAGCGCGTCGTTGGCGCCGCCGGCCAGCAGCGTGTCGTTGCCCGCCCCGCCGCGCAGCGTGTCGCTGCCGGTGCCGCCGTCCAGCCAGTCGGCGCCGTCGCCGCCGCCCAGCGTGTCGACCCCGTCGCCGCCGATCAGCGTGTCGTCGCCGCCCGCGCCCCACAGGTTGTCCGCGCCGGCCCCGCCGTCGAGGCTGTCGTCGCCCGCCCCCGAGCCCAGGATGTCGTTGCCGTCCTCCCCGTAGAGCAGGTCGGCCTGGTCGCCGCCGTAGAGCGTGTCGTTCTCGGTGCCGCCCCACAGCGTGTCGGCGCCCGCGCCGCCGCCCATCCGGTCGTTGCCCGCTTCGCCCATGAGCAGGTCGTTCTCGGTGCCCGACCACAGCGTATCGCCGCCCGCGCCGCCATACAGCACGTCATCCCCCGTCCCCGAGCCCAGCACGTCGTCGCCCAGCCCGCCATCCAGCGTGTCGCGCCCCGCCCCGCCATACAGCGTGTCGTGGCCGTCGTCCCCGGTCAGGCTGTCATCGCCCAGCCCGCCGCCCAGAAGGTCGTTGCCGCCCCCGCCCGCCAGAAGGTCCGCGTCGGCCCCGCCCCACAGCGTGTCCGCGCCGCCGCCGCCGGCCAGCGTGTCGGCGCCGAGGCCGCCTTCGAGCGAGTCGTTGCCGTCGTCGCCCGCCAGGCTGTCGTCGCCGTCGCTTCCGTGCAGGGTATCGTTTCCCGCGCCGCCGAGCAGCGTATCGGCGCCCGCCCCGCCCACGAGGACATCGTGATCCGTCCCGCCGTCGAGCCGGTCGTCGCCGTCCCCGCCGTAGATGACGTCGTCGCCCGCATCGCCGATCAGCGTGTCGTTCTCGGCGGTACCGTCGAGCCGGTCGTCGCCGCTGCTGCCGCGCATCGCGGTGCCGCCGACGCTGGCCGTCAGCGTGATCCGGTCGGGCCACGAGAAGGCCGGCCCGAAGAGATCCTCCAGGGTCAGCCCGCCGCCATCCGCGCTGACGATTTCGAGCAGCGTGGCGCCGAAGCGCAGTTCTGCCCCCCAGGCGGTGGTGGTCAGTTCGATCTGGTCGGGGCTGCGCAGCATCCGCCAGGTCGACAGGTCGAGCGCGTCCTGCCCGGCCTCGAAATCCTCGATCCGGGTGCGGAGTGCCGCGCCGTCCACCACGAAGCGGTCGGCGCCCGCCCCGCCGGTCATCACGCCGCCATCGGCGCCGGTCACCAGGATGTCGTCGCCCGCGCCGCCCTCCAGCGTGTCGAATCCGGCCCGCGACGCCAGCAGGTCGTCGCCGGCCCCGCCCGTCAACCACTGCGCGCCGGGGCCGGCGTCGAGCATCGTCAGGCCCAGCCCGTCCAGCGGGACGGTCAGCCGCGTCAGCCCGCCGTCGCCCTCGGAGGCGGCGAAGACCTGCAGCGTGTCGCCGACGATCACGGCGCTCAGGGCGGTGACGTCCTGCAGCCCCGCGCCGATCGCGTGTTCCAGGCTGTGCAGGTGCAGCAGGCGGCCGCCGGGCAGCAGGGTGAACAGGCTCAGCCCGTCATCGGCGCCGCCGGCGACCACGAAGACGCGGTCGCCGTCCTGTGCCACGGCCAGCGCCTGCACCCCGCCGAAGCGCGTTTCGCGGGTGTCGAGCACGTGGTCGGTGGGGGTCAGCGCGCCCAGCCCGTCCACGTGCAGCACGCTGAGCGAATTGGTGCCCGCGGCGGCGACGATCGCCCAGCCCTGCCCGAAGGCGGTGACGGTTTCCAGCGCCGTGGGCGCGGCGATGCCCAGACCCTCGGCCATGCCGGCCGTCCCGGTCAGTTCCAGCCCGCCGCCGGCCATCACGCGGAAGGCGGCGACACCGTCGGTGGCCGCGTCGGTGGCCAGCACGTAATGCGCCGACCCCAGCGACAGCGTGGCCAGGTCCGACGGCCCGGCCACCGCCGCCGCCCCGTTCAGGACGGTGTAGCCGCCCCCCAGGGACGCATAGGCGGTCAGCATCCCCGAGCCGGCATCGGCGACGTAGAGATTGCCCCCGAGCGCGACGATGTCCGAGATCTGCCCGGTGCCCCAGGCCAGCGTGCCGGGCCGGACCATGTCGCCGATGCCGCCATCCGCGCCGAGCGCGTAGCCCAGCATGTCCGAGCCACCCTGTCCGCCGATCACCACCATCCCGTCCGCAAGACCCAGCGATCCGGCGGCGGAATGCATCATCCCGTCGGGAAAATACTGCGTGTCGAGCAGCGTGGCGCCGGTTGTGCCCACCTGCCAGGCGGTGATCCCGCCCGAGCCCCCGGTCGAGGCATAGAGCACGGCTCCGTCGCCGGACATGCCGCCGGACGCCGCGCCGATGGCGAGCGTGCCGATCCCGATATCCAGCGTCCAGTCGCCCGTGGCGATCCGGCTTTCCAGTCGCAGTCGCATGACCGCCCCGCTCGTCGCTCACCGCCGGGCATGCTGGCGCCGCGGCGTGGCGGGGCCGGGCGCGCAATTCGGGCGAAACGGCGCCGTTCGCCTGCAATTCGAGTAGAATGCCCTCTGGTTGTGCGCGGCGATCCGCATCCGTAGGATGCTTGCGGGGCAGGCCGACGGGGCCGGCAGGCCGGGGCGGCTGCCAAGACCGGGGCGAAGCAGGCGGGGGCAGAGCGATGCAGGTCAGGATCGTTGGCGCCGGGCTGTCCGGCGCGGTGATGGCGCGCGAACTGGCGCAGGCGGGCCACCGCGTCACGGTGACCGAGGCGCGCGGCCACGTGGCGGGCAACTGCCACACCGAGCGCTGCGCGCAGACCGGCGTGATGGAACACCGTTACGGCCCGCACATCTTCCACACCGACGATGCCGGGGTCTGGGCCTACGTCAACCGCTTCGCCACCTTCCGCCCCTACCGCCACCAGGTGCGCGCCACCCATGAAGGCCGGGTCTACGCGCTGCCGGTCACGCTGCTGACGATCAACCAGTTCTTCGGCACCGCCATGCGCCCCGACGAGGCCCGTGCCTTCGTGGCCTCCCAGGCCGAGACGATCGCCGAGCCGCGGAACTTCGAGGAACAGGCGCTGTCGATGGTGGGAAGCCGGCTCTATGCGGCGTTCTTCGAGGGCTACACCCGCAAGCAATGGGGCCGCGATCCTCGCGACCTGCCGGCGGCGCTGCTCAAGCGCCTGCCGCTGCGCTTCAACTACGACGACAACTACTTCTTCCACCGGTTCCAGGGCATCCCCGAGGCCGGCTATACCGCGATGGTCGAGGCGATCCTGGACCATCCCGGCATCGACGTGCACCTCGACGCGGCCTTCGTGCCCGGCGACGATCCGCGCGCCGACCACCTGGTCTGGACCGGGCCGCTGGACGCCTGGTTCGGCCACCGGCTGGGGCGGCTGGGTTACCGCACGCTGGATTTCGAGCGATTCACCACGCAGGGCGACTGGCAGGGCTGCGCGGTGATGAACCATCCCGACCCGGAGGTGCCGCATACCCGCATCACCGAGCACAAGCACTTCGCCCCCTGGGAGAGCCACGAGGGCTCGGTCCTCTATCGCGAGACCTCGCGCGAGGCCGGGCCGGACGACATCCCCTATTACCCGGTGCGGCTGGCCGGCGAGAAGGCGCTGCTGGCCGAATACGAGGCGCTGGCCGCGGCCGAGACCGGCGTGACCTTCCTCGGGAGGCTGGGCACCTACCGCTACCTCGACATGGACGTCACCATCCGCGAGGCGCTGGACGCCGCAGGCGCGCGGCTGGCGGGATAGGCGATCCATTCGCGGGGACCGCCTTTCGGCGTTCGCCCGGCCTTGTTCCGCGATGGACTGACGCGGCAGCTCCCGGTGTGCTGCCCTTGGGCGTTCGCCCTGCGCCTGCGGCGCAACGCCCGCTGCCTTCATCCCTCCGCAACCCTGCGGTTCCAAGGATCGCATCGATCCCTGGTTTCCGGAGCGCGCCCCATGTCCGACCTCTCGGCCCGTCTTGGCCTGCCCTTCCTCGCCCCCTCGCAGGCGCAGAAGCACGTCACCCACAACGAGGCGCTTGCCCGGCTCGACCTGCTGGTGCAGCTGGCACTGCAGGCCAGCGGCGCGGACATCCCGCCCCCCGCCCCCGCGGCGGGCCAGATCTGGGCGCTGGGGGACGCGCCCTCGGGCGCCTGGGCCGGACAGGCCGGGCAGCTGGCGGCCTGGGACGGCGTGGCTTGGTTCTTCGTCGCCCCGCAACAGGGCTGGGTCGCGCTGGAGATCGCCACCGGCCGGCTGCTGCGCTTCGACGGCGCCGCATGGGTGGCGCCCGTGCTGGACCTCGACAACCTCGAGGGCGTCGGCATCGGGGCGGCCTCGGACGACACCAACCGGCTGTCCGTGGCTTCGGACGCGGTTCTGCTGAGCCATGCGGGCAGCGGCCACCAGGTCAAGGTCAACAAGGCCGCCCCCGGCGACACCGCCAGCCTGCTGTTCCAGACCGGGTTCAGCGGTCGCGCCGAGATGGGCACCACGGGCGACGACGATTTCTCGATCAAGGTTTCCGATGACGGCTCGACCTTTCACCAGGGCTTCGTGGTCGAGGCCGCGACCGGCCGGGTCCGCTTTCCCAATGGCGTCTACGACGCGACGGTGTCCCGGCGCGTCCCCTCCTACGTGCCGGCCCCGGTGTCGAACCTCTGGTTTTCCCTGACGTCCCGCGGGTCCACGCCCCGCGCCTATTCCATCGCGGCGGTGTCCGGTGATACCGTGACCGTCTCGTCCGGCGCGGAAACGATCTTCGTGTGGCCGATGATGGGGAATTCGATGGTCCGGGTCTGGAACACGTCCAGGGTTCCGGCCGAATCCGCCTGGGTCGTGGCGGTCTCGGACCAGACGCTGTCGGTCCTGGACCCCGCGTCGGTTTCGGCCTGGGCCGCCGGCGACATCCTGAGCCTGGGCGACCCCAACCCGACCGGGGCCAGCACGCGCGGCATGATCGCGCTGGACGTGTCGCCCTTCCTGATGGCGACGTTCGGCGTGGTGTTCCCGCAATCCGCGCTTTCGCTCTACACCTATTGCTCGTCCACGGACGGTCCGTGCAAGGTGGGGGTCTCGCCCACCGGGGGGGACGGGACGCTGCTGGATGCCTTCGCGTCTTCCGGCGGCCATCCCGGGACGATGGCCGCGCCGATCCCCACCCCGGTTCCGTCGCCCGTTTCGAACTCGAACCTGCTGTTCGTCGAGGAACGGACCAACACGGCCACGGATATCGCGATCGGAATCGTGCGGGTGATCGGGGTCTACACCTGAGCGTCGCCCGGCCGGGGGACCGGAGGGATGCGTGCCGCGACGGCCCCGGCCGGCGGGCGCGGCTTCAGGGCGCCTTCAGCACGCGCAGGGCGAAGTTGTCCTGCCGGCCGGGTTTCGCGTCGTGGGTCTCGCCCCTGGCCATCTGCATGGTCACGCGCAGGTCGCAGCCGTTCAAGCCCCGCGCCACCAGGTGCGTGGCGCAGCGCGCGGTGGTGGCGGCCATGTCGATCCCGGCGCGCCCCGGCGCGATCCGGATGCCGGTGCCGGCGTCGAAGTTGCGCACGTTGACGGCGTTGATGCGGGTATGCGCCCCCTCGACGTAAAGCCCGGTGGTGGCGTTGGGCGTGTCGGCCAGCGGCCCGCCGGTGTTGCGCGTGCCCTCGACGTCCAGCAGGCCGATCTGGCAGCCCGGAGCGCGCACGTGCACGCCGCCCGCGCCCCAGTCGGCACGCACCCGCGCCAGCCCGACCTGGGTGAAGGGCGCCGCGATCTCGAGCGCGTAATCCTCGGCGGTGCCGCGCGTCTTGAAGCACTCGATCCGGTCCACGTAGGTTTTGTTCGACCCGCCGATGCGCACCCCCGCCCCGCGCCCGGTATCGCCCTGCAGGAAGCCCGCCTTGACCTTGGCCTGCAGGTCGATGGCGATGCCGTCGGTGGCGTAGGCGTGGCAGAACTCGATGTCGCAGGCGCCGTTGTAGACGCCGTTCTGTTCCACTGACAGGCCGCGGCCCTTGCAGATCGCGATGATCGCCTGGCGGATGATGCTGTCATGCGGCCCGCGCATCACGAACCCGTCGCCGCCGCAGCGCGACACGCGCAGGTCGAACATCGCCTCGGGTTCGTCCTGCCAGGTCTTCTGCCCGCCCTTGGCCGAGCCGGTCGAGACGATCCCGTGCGCCTTCATGTGGCTGATCTGGACGCCGGCGATCTCGAAGCCCTTGCCGTAGAGCATCAGCCCGCAGCCCGCGCCCCAGCCGTCCTCGGCCGCGCCGTCGGCGCCGTCGATCATCAGGTCGCGCAGCGCGAAGCGCACCGGCACGCCGTCCTCGTGGAACCACGCGTCGGCCGCCTCGAGCGCCCGCGCGTCGGCCGAGGCCACGACCGGGCCGGCCAGCCCCGGTGCCGCGGCCAGCACCGTGGCCGTGCCCTGCCCCACCAGCCGCACGCCCGAACGCAGCACCACGGTCTCGTCGATGACGTGGCGCCGCGGCGCCAGCGCGATGTCGCCGCCGCCCGCCTCGGCCAGCCGGGCGATCCAGTGGTTGATCAGGCCCGCATCGGATTGGCCCTCGATCCGGTGGGCGTCGAGCGAAAGCATTCAGCGGTCGTCCAGCTTCAGCGTCAGGTAATCCTCGGGGTATTCCAGCGGCGGGTGTTCGCGGATCGCGCTGGCGCGCAGGTCGTCGGCCGGCAGCAGGCGCGACGTGTCGACCGCCGGCGCGACCTGGCTGCGCCCGGTCAGCCGCGCGCTGGGGTAGATCGGCTTGAAATCGTAGTTCCTGTACAGCTCGCTGCCGCGGATGATCGCCTCGTGTTCGGGCAGGAAGGGCCGCTCGGTCACCGCGCGCGCGACGATGGCGATGCGCGCGAGCTTCAGGTCGGTCTGCCCGGCCGAGTTGATGTAGGTGAAGCCCAGCGGTTCGAGGAAGGCCGCGCGCATGAAGATCTCGAGCGCCCGCGTCGAGGGATACCAGGTGGCGTTGCCGCCGTAGATCTGCCGCTCGCCGCGCCAGTCGTGGACCATCTCGATCTCGTCCGACATCAGCGCCGCGGTTTCCAGCACCACCAGGCCGCCGGTCTTGCACAGCCGGCGGAAGTTCACGATGTGCTCGATCGGGTTGTGGACGTGGTAGATCACCCCCGAGGACAGCACCAGGTCGTAGCCGTAGGGGGTGTTCTCGCCCAGCTCGATCGCGCGGGTGGGCGCGAAATTGCGCGAGGCCTGCATGTTCAGCATGAAGTCGACGTAGTTCGCCACCGGCGCGTGCGGCACGTAGTCGAAGGGCGCGTCGTAGATCTTCTGCAGGTATTCCAGCTTCTCGCGGTTGTCGATCGTGTCGGTGGCGGTGACCCGCGCGCCGCGGCGCGACAGCAGGATCGAGAACATCCCCTCCATCGTGCTCATGTCGAGGCAGCCGGCGTCCTTGACGGTGATCGCCTCGAGCGCGCGGCGCGCGACCGAGATGTTCTTGAAGCCCCGGCCCGGCGTGAACACCCCCGGCGACAGCTCGGCGATGTAGTACCAGTTGCGGGAGAGGATGTCGGAATGGTCGGTCATGATGTCTGCTTTCGTGGATGAGGCGGGGCCGGGCGTGCCGGGGCTGTTTCGGGGGCCGTCATGGGCAATGTCGGGGGCGTTTCCGGGGCGGGCCGCAGGGGCATCCGCGGGCGCATCGGCGGGGTCTTCCGCCGCCGGGTCGCGGCGGGGATAGCCGAACGTGTCGAAATCCGCGGCGAACAGCTCTTCGACCAGCGCGCGGGCGGCGGGGGTGTAGTAGCGCGCCAGCTTCGACTGCGCCCCCGAGGGGGCGAAGTTCACGTCCCGCTGGGTGGGAAAGCCGCGGTCGCAGCCCATGGCGCGCAGCAGGCGCGGGGCGTCGCGCTCCAGGTCCTCGAAGCGGCCGATCATGTCGAAGTGCATGTCGGGCTGGCGCAGCAGGACAGATTGCGGCGTCCAGTGCTCGTCGCCGGTGAAGGGCGATTTGCTGTCGCGCAGCCAGTGCAGGAAGACCTCGAAGTCGATCGAGGGGTGGGTGTCCGACAGCCGCGCGGCGCGGAAGGCCTCGATGTTGCGCACCACCGCGCGGAACGGGTCCTCGCCCGTCTCGGGCGGACCGGGGGGCAGGCGCTTTTCCACCTTGTTGAGATAGGCCGACAGGGTGCGCCCGTAGGGGTCGCGCACCATGGCGTATTTCGGGATGTCGTCGCGCCGCAGCAGTGCCGCGTCGGCGCCGTCGGGGTCGAGGTAGCGCAGCCCGCCGCGGGCGCGGTCATGCGCCAGGCGGTTGTCCAGCCAGTCCTCGTGCCCGGCCATGTAGCGCATCAGCGCCTTCCAGTTGGTGCAGGCGACCTTGGGAACGTAGGCGAAGACGAAGCCGCGCGACGGCTCGAGGATGAAGTTGGCGTATTTCATGGCTCAGAAATCCGTCCCGCTCATCTCGGACTTGATGTCCTGCCGCGACAGCCGCATCGCCAGTTCCGAGAACGAGCTCCAGGTCGACCCCAGAAGCAGCGGCGCGCGCCCCAGCAGGATCGCGTCGGCCAGGGCGTGGACCAGTTGCGCGGTCGAGCGGTCGTAGGCCGTCCGCTCCAGCCGACGCACCCGGTCGCCGTAGGTCTCGGCGAAGGCGGCGTAGGTCTCGGGCGCGTCGGCGGCCAGGAACACCCGGTCCGCGGCGCCCGCGGCGATCAGCGCGTCGAGCCGCTTCATGAAGCGCGAATAGTGGCTCTGTTCGCGCCAGTGGTTGATCGCGGCGTGGCCCTCGCCGGTCCAGTTCTCGGCGCGGTCGTAGCTGGCGGTGTCGGTGCCGGGCGCGCCCACCATGCGCACGTGCAGGCTGACGTCGAAGGGCCCGCCCGCGCCGTCCACCAGCGCCTGCACCGGCTCGGTCGGGCGCAGCGTGTGCAGAAAGCGGTTCTCGGCCGCCCAGTGCGACGGCGCGGCGTTCAGCGCGTAGGCAGAGCGGGCGTAGATGTCGCCGCCATGCGACAGGTCCAGGGCTGCGTCCTTATGCGCGCCGGGCTCGATCTCCATGTAGTTGTAGACCGCGCAGCCCATGCCCGCGGCCTCGGCGACGAAGCTTTCCTCGACGATCGCGCCCAGGTGGTGGAACAGGTCGGCCAGGCGGGCCTGGCAATGGTGGTCGGGGTCCCAGACGATCACCAGCTCGCGCCCGGTGGCCTCGGCGATGGCGGCGGCCGAGCCGATGGCGCGCATCCGGTTGCCCAGCCCGTGCTGCGCGTCGATGAACAGCCGCGGCCGCGCCGGCGCGAGATGCGGCGCGGCGAGACGCGGCGCCGCCTTCTGGACCGCCAGCGCGGCGTCCAGATCGGCGCGGCCGATCCCGGCCAGCGGCGCCGAGAGCAGCATCCCGACCCGCGCGGGCTCGAGCGCCAGTACCTCGGGGCCGATATGCCACGACGCGATCTCGGCCAGGGCGTGGGCGTCGGCGGCGGCCTTGATGCGGGCGGGCACGGCGTGGACCGGGGGCGCCGCGCGGCGCAGCCGGTCCGGCGCCTCGACGGCCAGCGGCAGCGGGATCTTGGCGGCATCCCAGACCGGCATCACCGCGGCGATGTAGTGGTTGCGGCGGATGCGCCACTGGGTGGTGGCGCGGATCTCCTCGGCGGCGCTGCGCACCGGGGCCGGGACCCGGCCCGACCGCGCATCGTCGTCGTGGCCGAGCCGCGCATCGTTGTCGTGGTCGAGATGGCGCAGGCTGCCCGGGGCGACGTCGATGCGCCGCACCCCGTTCAGCACCAGCCGATGATAGAGGTCGTCGTCGTCCCAGCCGTAGGTGGTGATGAACTCGTTGAAGCCCCCCACCGCGGCCAGGTCGGCGCGATGGGCCAGGAAGAAGCCGTTGACATAGGCCTGGTCCGGCGTGGCGGTGCGCCAGTTGCCGGCCACGAAGGTGCCCTCGGGCAGCGGGTTGCGCGCCGGGAAATCGGGCGCGAGCACGATGTCGGCGTCGGCCTTCAGGATGCGGTCGTGCCGCGCCAGCCGGAAACCCGCGTTGAAGGCGTAGGACAGGATCCAGCGCGGCTCGCCCTCGACGCGGACGACGCGCAGGCGCGGATCGTCCAGCCCGGCCGCTTCCAGCGCCGGCGCCACCGGCTCGTCCGAGGACCAGTCGATCACGACGATCTCGTCGATGCCGTCGCAGGCGATCCACGAGGCCAGCGCGCGTTTCAGGTTGTCGGTGCGGTTCATCGCGCAGGTCACCAGGCTGGTGCCCGGCACCCCCTGCGCCGCGATCGGCCCCAGCAGCGGTGCATCCGGGGCCGCCGGGGGCGCGGGGTCCGGGACCGGCATGTCGGCCGCGGGCGCCTCGATTTCGTGCGCCTCGGGCGCCGGGTCGCCGGTGGCCGGTTTTCCGGAAGGCTGTCTCCCCTCCAGCCGGGCGGCCAGCCCGTCGACCAGCGCGCGGCGTGCGGCGCGCATCTCCGCCGGCAGGCCCGCCGAGAAGCCGCGCGCCTCGTCCAGCCGCGCCGCGGCGGTGTGCGTGTCGCCGGCCTCCAGCGCCCGGCGGCCGGCATCGAGCGCGGCCCAGAACGCGGCGTAGCGCATCAGTGCCCCCTCAGCCGGGCCGCGAAGCCGCGCAGCGGCGCGGTCAGCCGCATCGAGCGCGAGCCCATCAGCCGCGCGGCCTCGTCGGTCGCGGCGCGGGCACGGACCTGTGCCGCGTCGCGCTCGGCGGCGATGGCGTGGGCCTCGCGCTCGACGAGGTCCATCTCGGCCAGCATCGCGGCGGTCGAGGCCTCGAGCGTCTCGCGCGCCTGCTGCGCCGCGTCGCGCTCGGCGCGCAGCCGGGCCAGTTCCGCACGGTTGCCGCGGAACGCCGCGACCACCTCGGCCGGCGGCAGCGTGTCCTCGGGCGCGGCGCCGTTGCCCAGCGGCTGGCTGGCGGCCTCCAGCGCGCCGGCCAGATGCCGGGCGCGGGGGTGACGCTCGAGCGCGTGCGCGGCGACCAGCGCCAGGATCGGGTCGCGGCCCGCGTCGCCGTCCGGATCCGCAGGGTCGGTATCGGCCGCGGAATCCAGGCCCAGCCGGCCCAGGACCAGCGGCAGGGCGGCGGCCGCGGCGCCGCCTTCGAAGACCAGTGTGCCGCGGCGGTCGCGGGCCTGCACCGCCAGCGCCGCCTCGGCCGCGTCGCACCAGCGCGCCAGCGCCTCCTGCGGGTCGCCGTCGGCGGCCAGCGCCGCCTCGGCCGCGCGTTCGGGGCGGTCCCACAGCAGGCACAGCCCGCCGGGCGGCGGCGCCCCCTCGACCGGGCCCGGCCGCATCGTGCCGCCGGACGCGGCGGCGATCCGGGCGGCCAGCGCCTCGGCCCCGGCTCCGAATCCGGCCCCGCCGATCACCCACAGCCGCCTTGCGCCGTCATCCATGTCGATCCCCCTCCCGATCCCCGTCGTCGTAGCCCAGCCGCGCCAGCAGCGCGGCGTAGCCGGCGCTGTCGCGCGCCGCCTCGGCCAGCGTGTCGGGCACCGGCTTGGGCGGGCGCGGCGCGATCCGGTCGCCGCGGCGACCGCTATCGCCCGAAACCCGCGCCAGCGCCAGCCGCGCATCGGCGCCGGGGCGGTAGGGCAGCTCCAGCGTGGCACAAAGCCGCTTCAGCACCGCTTCGGGATCGGCGGCGAAATCCTCGTAGCGCAGCCGCGTCACGCCTTCGTGGGCATCGAGGAACGCGTGGTATCGCGCCGCGTAGGCGTCGAGCGTGGGCGGGTCGAAATGCATCCAGCCATTGGCCTGCAGCGACAGGAAGGAATCCATCGGATGCCGCACGGTGACCGCGCGACGCACCGGGGCCACCTGCGCGGCCAGCGTCTCGACGCCCGGTCGGGCGGCCGGGGCGGCATCGGTGCAGAACCGCGAATGGGCATGGTCGCGCAGCACCAGGTGGCGGCCCTCGGCCACCATGTCGGCCTGCAGGACCTTCAGCCCGGCGGTGAAGATCGCCGAGGCCTGCCGGTCCGAGATCGGCCGCACCGCCACCCGGCCGGCAAAGATCAGGTCGTGCGGCCGGAACGGCGGGGTCTCGTCGCGGGCGGGCAGGCCCAGCGGCGACAGCGGGTCGATCTCGCTCAGCAGGGTGACGCCGGGCATCACCGCCAGCGCGCGGGCGATCACCGTGCCGCCGGTGCAGGCCAGGTGATGCAGCAGGCGCACCGGTTCGGGCGCCGGCGCGGCGGCGACCTCGTCGGCGCAGCGCCGCATCAGCGAGGGCAATGGTGCCGCGGGCAGCGCCGGGGCATCGGGCGCGGCGGTCCCGGCGGCCTCGACCAGGGCCAGCGCGTCGAGCAGCGCGCGGCTCATTGCGCGGCCTCCCTCCGGGCCTTCCTGTCCTTCTTCTTGCCGCTCTTGCGGCGCGCGCCGGTCAGCCGGGCCTGTGTCGCGTCGGCCGTTCCCGGCAGCGCCTCGGGCGCCGCCTCTGCCGGGGGCTCGGCCAGCGCAGGCGCGGTCTCGGTCAGGCCCAGTTCCTGCGCGGCCTGGCGCAGCCGCGGGGCGAGCTCGGCCAGCAGGGCGGCCTGGCGCGCGCGGGCGGCCTCGGCCTCGGCGTAGCGCGCGCGCATCGCCTCGAGATCGCCCTGCAGCAGGTCCTGCATCCGCAGCGCGAGCCCCAGGTCCTCGCGCGCGCGCTCGGCCGTGCCGGTCGCCTGCGCCAGCGCCGCCTCGGCCCGGGCGCGCGCGGCCTCGGCCTCGGCGCGGGCGGCGGCGTCGGCCTGCAGCGCGGCCAGTTGCCCGCCGACCTCGTCCAGGCGGGATTGCAGACCGGCGGCCCTGGTCTTGGCGGCATTGGCCGCGGTCTCGGCGCCGAGCCGTTCGGCCTCGAGATCCGCGGCGCGGGCCTCAGCCGCTTCGAGCCGGGCCTGCAGCGCCGTTTCGCGGTCCTGCGCCGCCTTCAGCCCGTCCCCGAGTTCGGCCGTGCGGGCCTCGGCGGCCTCGATCCGCTCCTGCAGCGCTGCCGCGTGGTCCCGCGCCGCCTTCAGCCGGTCCTCGAGATCGGCGGCGCGGGCCTCGGCGGTCTCGGCACGGGCGCGCAGCGCCGCGCGGGCCGGGTCGCGCACGAAGCGCAGCACCGGCCAGTCGGGATCGGAATCGTCCCGCGCGACCGCGCGCAGGCCAGCGCGGTCCAGCCGGTCGGCCAGCGCCTGCGCGCCCTCGCCGCCCTCGAAGAACGGCTCGGCGCCGCAGCGCAACGTCAGCGCGCACAGCCGGTCCAGCGCGTCCGAGGCGGCCAGCGCCTCGAGGATCGCGGCCTCTTCGCCCGGCGCGTCGAGATGCAGCGCCACGCGGTCGGGCCAGGGCCCGGTGCGCGCCAGCAGGCCGGGCAGGTCGATGCAGTCCACCTCTTCGCGGGCGGTCTCGCGCAGGCCGGGGAACAACGCGTGCAGCGCGGCAAGCGGCGCGCGCAGGCTGCGCAGCCCCGGCAGGTTCCAGGAGGTCAACGACGCCCGCCCTACCCGGCCGGCCAGTGCGGCGGCGATCACGGTGGCGTCGGGATGGGCCTGCACCAGCGCGCGCGCAGAGGCGGCGCGTGGCTCGAGGATCACGACGCGCGCCGGATCGTCCGGCATCCCGTCGCCGGGCGCGGCGGTCAGGATCACGAGATCGGCGGCGGTGTCGTCGGGCATCCGGGCTCCATTCTGGCGGCCGTGGCCGTTAAGCCATATCCCGATGCGCTTGTCCACGCGGCGTCCCGCGGACGCCGCGGGCCGGCGTGCGCGGCCGCGCACGCCGGCGGTGGCTCAGAAGATGTCGACCGCGGTATCGAGCGTGGTGCTGCCGGCCAGACCGGTGAACACGATCTGCTCGCCACCGTCGAAGCTCAGCACGAAATCCGCGCCCACATCCGCACCGTAGGTCGACAGCACCTGCGTGGCGCTCAGCGTGCCGGTCCACAGCGCGTCGTCCAGCAGCAGCCGGTCGGTACCGATCAGCAGGTCCGACACCGTGTCCAGCCCGTCGCCCGCACGGAACACGAACCGGTCCGCATCCGCCCCGCCGATCAGCGTGTCGTTGCCCGTCCCGCCGTCGAGCCAGTCGACCCCCGAGCCGCCGGCCAGCAGGTCGTCGTCCCCCTCGCCGAACAGCACGTCGTTGGCGCCGCCGGCATAGAGCGTGTCGTTGCCCGCCCCGCCGCGCAGCGTGTCGCTGCCGGTGCCGCCGTCGAGCAGGTCGGCCCCGGCGCCGCCGCCCAGCGTGTCGACGCCGTCGCCGCCGATCAGCGTGTCGTTGCCGCCCGCGCCCCACAGGTTGTCCGCCCCGGCACCGCCATCGAGGCTGTCATGGCCCGACCCGCTCCCGAGGATGTCGTTGTGCTCTTCGCCGTAGAGGAAATCGTCCAGTTCGCCGCCGTAGAGCGTGTCGTTCTCGGTCCCGCCCCAGAGCGTGTCGGCCCCCTCGCCGCCGCCCATGCGGTCGGTGCCCGCCGCGCCGTAGATCAGGTCGTCCTCGGTGCCGGCCCAGAGCACGTCGTTGCCGTCGCGCCCGTAGAGCGTGTCCGCGCCCTGGCCACCGCCCAGCACGTCGTCACCGATGCCGCCGTCCATCATGTCCGCCCCGGACCCGCCGTAGAGCGTGTCCGCGCCACCGTCGCCCGTCAGGGTGTCGGCCTCGGACCCGCCGCCGAGAAGGTCGTTCGCCGCACCGCCCGAAAGCACGTCCGCGCCGAGCCCGCCCCAGACCTCGTCGGCGTCGTCGCCGCCGCTCAGGGTGTCGTTGCCCGCGCCGCCCTCGATCGTGTCGGCGCCCAGCCCGCCATGGACGGAATCCGCGCCCGCGCCCACGTTGATGTCGTTGGCCACGGCGTTGCCGGTCACGGTGTCGTTGCCGTTGCCGGTGATCAGGTTCTCGATCACCGTGCCGCGGGCGATGCCCAGGTTGCCGATCAGCCCGCCCACGTCCGAGAAGGTCTCGTCGTTCATGTCGACCCGGCTGCCGTAGGTGCCATGGTGGGTCAGGTTCAGCGTGTCGATCCCGCCCACGTCGTAGATCGTCATGGCGACGGGCGCGCCGCCGTAGTTCTGCCCCTGCGCCAGCAGGTCGAGATAGGTGCCCAGGTTCGAGCCGTTGCCCCAGATGGTTGCCCCGGCGGTGGCACTGGTGGCGGCGTCGGGCGCGCCGTACAGGTTCTGGATCGCCAGGATGTCGACCATCATCGGCGTGACCAGTTCGGCATAGGAGGCGATGGAGTTCGGGTTCTCGACCTGGTTGAAATACGACATGACCGACAGCTGCCAGCTGTCGTTCCCGAACACCGCCTCGGTGTCGAAATTGCCCGATCCGTTGTAATTGCCCTGGTGGCCCAGACCCAGCGCATGGCCGATCTCGTGGACGTAGGTCGAGAAGCTGTAGCTGTCGATCGTTGTGCCGTAGGCGGTCAGCCAGTCCGCGCCGACGTTGATAGTCGACGAGGTGATCGTGCTGCCGGAGACGTACGAGGAGGCATAGGCGCCGCTGTCGTTGTCGTCGAAGGTGATGTTCGCGCTGCCGGTGGTGACCTGGAAGTCGATGTCGGCGACCGCCTCCCAGGCCTCGAAGGCCCAGAGGGCCAGCTGCTGGCCCTCGGCGGTCAGCCCCGAGATGTTGACCGTGATCACGTTCGAACTGCTGGTGTTCCAGGACCGCTCGCTGCCCCAGTAGCCTTCGGTCAGATAGAGCGCCATGTCGTCCAGCGTGCCGTCAGAAAGCGGGGTCGGCTCGGTGAGCGTGATCCGGTAGGTGCCCGAACCGGTGCCGCCGAAGGACGAGGCGGCGATGTAATAGGTCCCGGTGGTGGCCGCGGTGAAGCCGAGACTCGAATCGAGGGCGGGGCCGCCGTCGTCGTCGCTGGCGATCTGCGTGCCGGTCGAATCATACAGCCGGACGAGCGGGTCATTCAGCGTGCCGACGCCGCTGCCGGCGCCGTTCAGGTCGATCTGGTAAGTGGTGCCCGCCTCCAGCGTGACCGCGACCCAGTCTGCGCTGTCGCCGCTGCCCAGCGAGCCGTCGAACGTGTCGCCCACGCCTATCGAATACAGCGTGCCGGTGCCTGCGACGGCATCGACCCCCTCGGACAGGGCGGCATAGGTGACGCCGTCATGGCGCGCGGGATCGAAGCTCTGGGTCAGGGAACAGGCAATGCACATGGGGGAACTCCCGAAAAACTCGACTGGCGGAAATGGCTGGTGCCGACGCCGCTGCGCGTCAATCCAGGCCGGCAGAATACCGCGACCCTAGAACGAGTTAGATCCGATATCAGCAAAAATTTCTTATATCGGGGCGCCAATTGCCGCCGCGTCAGGGTTTGGATGCGCCGGGGGCGGGACCGGAATCCGGCGCGTCCTCGAGGCCCGGCGCCAGGGTCTGCGCCAGCGCGCGGGCGAAGCCGCGCCAGGCCGCCGGCTGGCCCGGCGGTTCGGCGGCCGGCAGGGCCGGGTCCGTCACCGCCGGCCCGGTCCGTCGCGACCCCGCGGCGGGCTGCAGGTCGAGCCGGGCCCGGACCCCGTTCCCGGCCGCAGCGAGCATCACCAGCGCCACGCCCAGGTCCTCGGGCCGCGCCGGGCGCAGGCCGGCGGCCTCCACCCGGCGGATCACGTGGCCCGGCGCCTGGCCCGCCAGCGCCTGGACCAGTTCGAGACAGAGCGGGTCGGGCGCATCGTCGGGGCAGGACAGGCGGATCACGGGCCGCGGGCGGCGCGCGTCCTCCTTCGCATTCGCGGGCGTGCCCGCGCGCGCGCTCCGCAGGCCGGGAACCAGCGCCGCCAGCGCCAGCAGCGCGCGGCGGGTCAGGACGGGGAGACGCGTCTGAATGGGACCTTGCATGGGATGATCTTCCTGACCAGGTCGGCCGCTGCCGATACCGGCACTGTCCGCAATCCGGCGGCTTCGATCAAGCGGGCAATGAGGCCAGGCAGGCGGACGGGGCTCGGAACGGGCGACGGCAGGCCGCCTCATCCCGGGGTCTTGCGCAGCCAGCCCAGGAAGACGGCATCGGGATCGTCCAGCCGCGCGCGGCCGCGTGTCTCCCAGTGGTCGCGCCAGGCGGCGGCCAGCGCGTGCACGTCCGCGCCGGGCCGCAGGATCCGCGCGGCATCCAGCGCGCGCTCGCTCAGCGCGGGCGCGGTTCCGGCGCCGCGCGCGCCCGCGCGGCGGGTGACCGCGAGGATGTCGCCGGGGCGCTCGGCCAGCGCGTAGCCGGGCAGCGCGTCGGCCTCGATCATCCGGCGGATCGCGGCGCGGAACACGCGCAGGGGGGCGGCGCTGCCGGCCTTCTTGTGCAGCACGGCCATGCCCACCTGCCATTCCGCCTGCCGGCCGCAATGCTTGCGCGCCAGCTCGTAGACCCGGCGCTCCAGCGGCTTGCGCAGGCGGAAATAGTCGCGGCTCAGCGTCAGGACCGATTTCGCCAGCACCGCGCGGAACAGCCAGTCGGGCAGCGTGACCGCGACCGACACCATGCGCCCGCCGCGGGTGCGGCGCACGATCTCCCAGGCCTCGATCAGGCCGAAGCCGCGCGTGGTCTCGTAGCCCCCCGTCGCGATGTTGGTGGTGATCCGCGTGCCGGCCAGCCGCTCGAACGCCTCGCGCAGGCGGGCATAGGCGTCTCCGGACGTGTCGCGGTTGGTGGCCACCAGCAGGTCGTGCGCGGTCAGCGTCAGGTGCCGCGACACCGCCCGGCCGGCATTGAGCGCGGCCACCAGCTGGCTGACGCAGTAGATCACGATGTCCTTGTCGTGGATCGTCGCGCGGCCCTTGACGCTGGGGGTGACGGTGATCCGCGTGCCGTTGTGCTCGTAGTCCAGCACGCGCCGGTCGGGCCGGGTCGACAGCGAGAAGATCGGGTGCTCCATGCTGCCCAGATCGTCCTTGGGCGAGGCGCCGGAGAAGTCGCAGACGAAGAAGTCGGCCTGGGGATGCCTGTCGGGGCCGAGCCCGCCGGACAGCCCCCCTGCCCCGCCCGGGACTCCGCCGCGTGAGCCCGCCGCGCCGTCAATGCTGTTCATGGCCTGCCCGCCTGCTGCCCGCCCCCGCGTTCCTCCGCCCATCTGCGGGGCGGTTTCCGGATTCGGGGTTTCAGTGACGCCCAGCGTAAAGTTGTCCACAACCCGCGTCCATGCCGCAACGGCGGATCGGAATCGCCTGTCCGTGGGATCGGAGTCGCCGCAACGTGGGATCAGAGTCGCCCGGATCCCGGCAGGGCGCTGAAGTCGCAGCGCAATCAGCCCTTTACCCGCAACGCCCTGACCCCGTAACTATAAATCTAACAACAAATAACTATGCAGCGGGGCCGGATGCGCCCCGGCCGCCCCCGATGGTCCCGATTCCGCAGGCGATCCGGCCCTGCCAGAGGCCGAATCCTGCAGGGAAAAACCCGGAGTGTTCGCAAAACGCTTCCATGTTCGCGGTTTCGTGCTACCCTGGAAAAAAACGCGCACATTCCATGCATCCTTCGGAACGAAGCGCACAACATCGGGCATGGCGCGGCGCAAGGCTGCGAAAGGGGCTGGCATGAAGACCGACACCGGAACGGGCCCGCGGGGCCATGCGAAGGCCAGTGCGAGGACCGGGCAGAAGACCGCCTCGAAAGCCGTGCCGAAAATCGCACAGAAAGCGGAGCGCAGGTCCGATCAGGCCGCCCCGCCCTACCTGGCGCTCGACCCCGACATGGCGGCGCGCGCCCTGGGCAAGCCCTGCGCCACGGATGATTTCGCGGCGATCGCCCGGGCCTGCGCGGCGGGACGCGACGACCTGGCCAGCCGCGGCATGGCCGAGGACGGTGGGCGGCGGCTGCGGATGTTCTCGACCTGGGAGATCACGCGCTACCTGATCCCGGTCGCGCCGGGCCATTTCCGCCGCGTGATGAAGCAGAACCCCGACCTGCCGCAGGGCCGGTCCGAAACCGAGGGCGGGGCCAAGTGGTTCACGCTCGACGAGGTGCTGCGCCTGCGCGCGCATTTCGGCGCCGAAGGGTCCAAGGCGAAAAGCTACCTGCCCTACCGGCCCAAGGGGCTGCCCGCCAAGATGGTGGCGGTGGCGAACTTCAAGGGCGGCGTGGGCAAGACCAGCACGGCCGCGCACCTGGCGATGTCGGCCGCGCTCGACGGCTACAAGGTGCTAGTGATCGACCTGGATTCCCAAGGGTCCATGACCTCGATCTTCGGCGGGCAGGTGGCGGACGAATGGCAGACGGTCTTCCCGTTGCTGGCGCGCCACCACGCCCGCCACCTGCAGGCCGAGAACCAGCGCCGGATGGACCGCGGCGAAAATCCCCAGCCGCTCGACGACACGCTGTCCGAGGCGCTGGACGTCACCGCCAACCAGCTGATCCAGAAGACGCACTGGCCCAACATCGACCTGATCGGCGCGCAGCTGAACCTCTACTGGGCGGAATTCCAGATCCCGGTCTGGCGGATGCAGGGCCGCGGCTGGAAGCTGTGGGACGCGCTGACCGACTCGCTGTCGGCCGACGGGGTGCTGCGGGACTACGACCTGGTGTTCCTCGATACGCCCCCGGCCCTGGGCTACCTCACGATCAACGGGCTGGCGGCGGCCGACATCCTGCTGGTGCCGCTGGGGGCGTCCTTCCTCGAGTTCGACTCGACGGGCCGGTTCTTCGACATGCTGCACGCCACCTTCGGCTCGATCGAGGAGGCCGAGACCATGACCGCGCGCGCCCTGGGCCGCGAGGGGCTAGCCTTTCAATGGGACGCGGTACGCGCGCTGATCACCCGCTACGACGGCGGCCAGCAGGCCGAGCTCGCGGCGCTGATGCAGTCCTATCTCGGCCCCACGCTGTCGCCGCACCGGCAGGGCTTCACCGCGTTGATCGGGCAGGCGGGCGAGCAGGTGCAGGGCATCTACGAGGCCGATTACCGCGATTTCAACCGCGAGACCTATGCCCGCGGCCGCGAGACCTTCGACGAGACCTGGGCCGCGGTGAAATCGCTGATCCTGGGCGCCTGGCGCCGCGACGAGGCCGAGGCGGCCGAGATCGAGGCGGAAGGTGCGGCACCCGGGGCTGCCGCGCAATGAGATCCTGCGAAAAAGATCCGATCCGGACGCAATGTTTCGCGTGCGAAACGTCTGGCGCCGCGGGCCGCGAAAAAGGTCCGGATCGGCCCCATTGTTTCGCGTGCGAAACGGTTCGCGGGGCGCGGCCCGAAGCCGGCCAGGGGCGCCGCGCGGTGGGCTTACCCTTTGTCAGGCCCCCTGCCCTTTCCTGCCGCCCGTCCAGACCCGCAACCGGAGGTACCCCATGGCCAAGCGTCGCCGCCTGACCCCCGCCAACCCCGCCTTCCTGGGCGGCGACCCCGCCCGCACGCCCACGCCGATGCGCGCCCCGATCGCCGAGGTGGCGCGCGAGACATCCGCCACCGCCGCCGTCGAGGAGATGGCCCGCACCCTGTCCGAGGCGCGCGAGGAAGGCCGCATGGTGGTGCGCGTGCCGCTGGGCGCCGTGCAGCTCGACCACCTGGTGCGCGACCGCGTGGTGGCCGACGACGAGGACATGGCCGCGCTGGAACGCTCGATCGCGGCGCGCGGCCAGCAGACGCCGGTGGAATTGGCCGACCTCGGCGCCGGGCGCTACGGGCTGATCTCGGGCTGGCGGCGCATCAAGGCGCTGGCGGCGCTGCACGCCCGCACCGGCGAGGAGCGTTTCGCGCAGGTGCTGGGCCTGATCCGCCGCCCGGCCGAGCGCGCCGACGCCTACGTGGCGATGGTCGAGGAAAACGAGATCCGCGTGGGCCTGAGCTATTTCGAGCGCGCGCGCATCGTCGCCAAGGCGGTCGAGCAGGGCGTGTTCGACAGCGACCGCGAGGGCCTGCAGACGCTGTTCGACGCGGCCAGCCGGGCGAAACGGTCGAAGATCGGCTCGTTCCTGCCGCTGGTGCGCGCCTTCGACGGCGTGCTGCGCTTTCCCCACGCTCTGAGCGAACGGCAGGGGCTGGCCCTGTCGCGCGCGCTGGCCGAGGATGACGGGCTGGCCGACCGCGTGCGGGACGCGCTGCGAACGGCCGCGCCCGACACCCCCGAGGCCGAGACCGCCGTGCTGGACAACGCCCTGCGCGCCGCATCGGCTGCGCCCGCGTCCAAGGCTGCCGCGAAGGTGGAGCGGACACCCGAGCCCGTCCCCGAACCGGCGGCGACGCCGCGGCGCGCGATCAACGTGGTGACCGGCATCGCGCTGCACGAGGATTCCGAGGGACGGCTGGTGCTGGAAGGCAACCGCGTGGATGCCACGCTCAAGGCCCGGCTGGTGGCCTGGCTGCGGGGGCAGTAGGGACTGCGGGTTTCCCCGGGCGGTCTTCAACCAGAAGGGGCCGGCCTGCGGGATCCCCGAGCGGGGGGCGTTCGCCGCGAAACGGGCTCAGCCCGGGCGGTAATGCCCGAGCAGCGTCTCCACGTGGCGGGCCATGTCCATCGGCGGGCGGGCGCCTTGCCAGTAACGGGCAAAGTCCACCCGGCCCTCGAGGATGGCGCGCAGCCGGTCGTGGAACGCGCCCGCGTCGCCGGCGGGAAAGACCATGGTGGGGGCGTTGCCCAGCTCCTGCGCGCCGCCCCGGTCCGAGCACAGCAGCGGGACGTGCCGGGCATGCATCTCGATCGCGACCTGCGGCAGGTTGTCGTGCCACAGCACCGGGACCACGCCCACGTCGACGTCCGCCAGCAGCCGGTCGAGATCGGCGTGGCGATAGCCGTCGTGCAGGGTCAGCCCCGCCAGCCGCGCCTTCAGCCGGTCCAGCCGGGCGGCGGTGGCGGCATCGATGCCCTTTGCCGCCACCATCAGCCCGATACGGGCGGCCTGCGCGTCTGGCAGCGCCTCGAGCGCGTCGAGCAGGAAGTAGAATCCCTTGTCGCGGCGCATGTAGCCGAGGTAGCCCAGCACCAGCGGGGCGTCGGGGCTGCGCGGCACCGGCCGCGGCGCGGTCCGGGCGAAGGCGGCGGCCTCGGCGGTGCCGATGCGGGCCACGTGGGTGCGCGCGGGATCGACGCCATAATCCACCGCCAGCCGCCGCACCGCGTCGGACACGCACAGCACCGCGTCGCACTGCGTGTTCACCGCCTCGAGCATGGCGGCGCGGCGCGCGGCGAACGGGGCGCCGTCGACGGGGGCGGGGATGGCCTGCGCCGGCGCGCGCCGTGCGCGCAGGGCCCGCAGCCTGCGGGCGCCCAGCCGCAGGGTGCCGAAGCCCGCCTTCCAGGCCCGTCCGCCGGGGCGCAGCCCGGCGCGGGCCAGCCGCCAGGACAGCGCGTGCGACAGCCGCAGCAGCCGCGTTTCGGGGCGCACGGGCAGGCAGGTCGCGCAGGCCCGCCCGGCGTCGAAGCCGGGGCAGGTCCGGGCCTCGCGGTGCCACAGGTTCACCTGCGGGCAGATCGGGTAGTAGTTGTGCATCACGTAGACGATGCGCAGGCTGGGAAAGCGCGCCTTCAGCGCGGCCAGCACGCCCGCCGGCAGGCCCTCGAGATTGTCGAGATGCAGCACGTCCCACGGCCCCGTCGCCGCCACCAGGTCGCAGACCGCCGCCTCGGTCTCCGGGTCCGAGACCTGCGCGGCCTGCCCGAAGCCGTGCTGCGCGGGCGCCAGCGCGGCCGAGTTCACGATCTCCCAGTGGCGGGGCCGGTCGGCCCCCATCGCGGCCCAGCGGGGCGCGCGCGGCGCGAGGTCGTGGGCGAGGCCAGCGCAGAAGAACCCCGTCTCGACGTCGTTTCGCTGCGAAAGCGCGGCGATCAGGTTGCGCTGGTAGACCGCCACGCCGCCGCCGCGGCCCTGCGGGTCGCGGTAATCGACCCAGTTGTAGAACAGCACCCGCATGTCAGAGTTCGGGACCGAGCCAGCGTTCGAACCCCAGCGCGCGCATGTAGTCGACGACGGGGCCGGGTTCCTCGAACCGGTCGAGGATGCGGTTCGCGCCCTGCTTGACCAGCGGGCTGCGCATGGCCGGATCGGGCGCCACCTGCAGGAAGTCGCAGATCCGCGCGGGGAAGTCCGGGGCGAAGAGTTCGCGGTATTCCAGCGAGATCCGGCGATGGGGCAGGGCGTCGAACCAGGACCGGAACAGCAGTTCGCGGGTCTCGAATTCGTGCCACTGGTGGTAGACCCGGCGCGGCCCGACCGCGACCTTGCGCGCCAGGTCCCCGTCCTCGCGGTTCTGGGTCCAGCGGCGGGTTTCCACCGCCTTGAGGAACGACGAGACCTGCGCCAGCCGGTTCTCGCGCCAGACATGGATCAGGGTCAGGTCGGTCATCTCGGGCAGGGCGGCCAGCACGCGGGCGTCGTGGCCGATCATGAACTTGAAGCCCACGCGGTCGACCTCGGCGGCCTCGGCCTCGTCGAAGAAGCGGCGCAGGAAGCCCACCGGGTCGCGGTCGCGCTCCAGCAGGTCGGCCGGGCGGCTGCTGCGCCCGGTCGTGCCGACGATGGCGTAGGGATTGAACTGCTCGCCCGAACAGGCGATCGCGCGATGCGAATCGAGCAGCGTCATGAGGTATGTCGAGCCGCTGCGCGGCTGGCCGAGGATCAGGAAACGGCGGTTGGGCATCGGGCTCTCGTAGGGCGGCGTGGCGGCGGGCGGGCTGTGCGCTTATCCGCGACCGGGCAGGGCGGCGCAACCGGCGCGCCCCCACGTCTGCGCGACCGGGCTGCGCGCCGGGGAACCCCCGGCGCGGGGCCGTTCAGCGCCCGCCGACCAGCTCGTAATGCCGGGCGATGGCGGATTCGATGTCGTCGAAATATTCCAGCCGGCCGCCCGACAGCACGATGCCCGCGTCGCAGAACTCGCGCATCTGCGCCATGTCGTGGCTGACCAGGATGGCGCTGCTCTGCTCCATCCGGCGCTGGAACACCGTGCGCGACTTGGCCCGGAAGACCGCGTCGCCCACCGACGTGACCTCGTCGACCAGATAGGTGTCGAAGCGGATGCCCATCGAGGTCCCGAAGGCCAGGCGCGAGCGCATGCCCGCCGAGTAGCTGCGCACCGGCATGTGGAAATGCGCGCCGATCTCGGCGAAATCCTCGACGAAGGCCACCAGCTCGTCGGTGTCGACGCCGTAGACCCGCGCCACGAAGCGGACGTTCTGCGCGCCGCTGAGATCGGGATGGAACGAGCCGCCGAAGCCCACCGGCCACGAGATCGAGCCCCGCAGCATCACCCGGCCGGAATCGGGCCGCAGGGTGCCCGCGACCAGCTGCAGCAGCGTCGACTTGCCCGCGCCGTTGCGCCCCAGCAGGCCCAGCGACCGCCCCGCCGGCAGCGTCATGGTCAGGTCGTCGATCACCACCTTGCGCTCGCCGCGCACGGGAAAGCTCTTGGTGAGGTTCTGGAACCGGATCGTCGCGCCGGCGGGGCGAAGCGGCGGGGCAGGGGGGGCGGATTCGAGCGGGCGCATCGCTTCGGGCCTCAGGCGCGGTCGCGGACCGCGTAGTAGACCAGCGCCAGCACCGCCCAAGTCAGCAGCAGCAGCAGTCCGGTCAGCCCGGCCAGGGTGAAGCGGCGGGGAAAGGCGCTTTCCTCGGCCAGCGTCGGCTCGACATAGGTGGCGAGATAGCGGCTTTGCCGCTGCGCCTGCGCGCGCGCCACGTCCAGTCCGGCCAGCGCCGCGCGATAGCTTTCCTCGGCGAATTCGCGGTCGACCACCAGGCCCTCGTACTCGGCGATCAGGCTGGGATAATCCTGCCCCTCGGCGCCCGTCTCGGGGACCGAGGCGAAGGCGTCGCGTTCCTCGGCGATGCGTTCGCGGATCACGTCGATGCGCCGGCGGGCCTGGCTGACGCGCGGATCGCTGGCGTTGGTGGTCTCGCGGATCAGGTCGTATTCGATCAGCGCCTCGGCCAGGCTTTGCTGCAGGTTGTTCATCACCCCCATGCGGCCCTGGATGTCGGCCTCGGGGTCGACGATCTGGGTGCGGGTGCGGAACGCGGTCAGCGCCTCGCGCGCCGATTTCAGCCGCTCGACGGCCTGTTCCAGGTCGGCGCGCGCATAGCGCATCGCGTCCTCGCGGGCGCGTTCGTTCAGCGCGTTGATCATGTCCTGGCTTTCGCCGACGATGGCCTGCGCGATCGACCGGGCCTTTTCGGGGTCGAAGGCCAGCACGCGCAGTTCGGTCAGGCCCGTGCCGGGGTCGTAGGACACGCGCACGATCCGCCGCCAGTAGCGTTCCAGGTCCTCGATCGAGGGATCGGGCCACAGCGCGAAGACCGGGTCCGCGGGAAAGCGGGCGCTGTAATGGTCGACCAGACCCACGGTGCGCTGGATCTCGCGCACCAGGCTTTGCGACAGGATGAACTCGTACAGGATCTCGCCGTCCGAGCCGGTCTGCACGCCGGTCAGCTGCGTCAGCCCGCCCAGGAACTGCGTCGGGTTGCCGCCTTCCTCCTGCCGGATGGCGAAGCCGGTGACCGAGGCGTACTGGTCGCTGGCCATGCCCCAGAGGTAGAAGATCACCACCGCCAGCGGCAGCCCCACCAGCGCCTGGAAAGACGCGACCAGCCGCCAGTGCCGCCGCCGCATGCGGGCGGGGCGGGCGGTGGGGCGCACGGGGGCCGGATCCTGGGGCGGCGCGGGGTTCGCGGCGGGGGGCGGGGCAGGAGCGGGGCCAGGATCCTGTTTCGCGGGCGAAAGGCCGGCCGGGACCGGCGCCTGCGCGGGCCCCTGTGCAGGCTTCTGGGCGGGCTGGCGGGCCTGGTCCTGTGCGGGTGCTTGGGCGGGCTTCGGGGCGGGCTGTTGCACAGGCGTCCGCGGGGTGCGCCGGGGCGCCTCGCCGGCCGCGTCGGCGGGCCTGTTTCGCTGCGTCCGGTCGGCCGTGCCCTGCGCGTCTTCGCTCATGTCAGATCCGCAAAGCCCGTTTCAACTTTCCTTGCGCTCTAGCATACTGGCGCAGGTCTTGACCAGCGAAGGAGCACGCCGCCGTGACCCCGCCCGACGCCGCGGCGCATCCCGTGCCCGGCCTGCCCGACGATCGCCCCGCCTCCGGCCCGCGGGACGGCGTGAACCGCCGCTTCGCGACGCTGCGCGCGGTGTCGGCGCTGATGATCCGCGAGATGGCGACGCGCTACGGCCGCTCGCCCGGCGGCTATGCCTGGGCGGTGCTCGAGCCGGTGGGCGCGATCCTGATCCTGTCGCTGGGCTTTTCGCTGCTGATGGCCAACCCGCCGGTGGGCAAGTCCTTCCTGCTGTTCTACGCCACCGGCTTCCTGCCGTTCCAGCTGTACCAGAGCCTGGCGCTGACGGTGGGGCGCAGCGTGAACTTCTCGCGCGCACTGCTGATGTACCCGGCGGTGACTTGGGTCGACGCGGTGGCGGCGCGGTTCACGCTGAACCTGCTGACCGAGCTTCTGGCCACGGTGCTGGTGGGGGCGGGCATCCTGCTGGCGATCGAGGCACGGGTGACGCTGGTGCCGGGGCCGATGCTGGGCTCGCTGGCGATCGCGGCGCTGACCGGGCTGGGGGTCGGGGTGCTGAACTGCGCGCTGTTCGGCCTGTTCCCGGCCTGGATGCAGATCTGGTCTATCCTGACGCGGCCGCTGTTCCTGGCCTCGGGGATCTTCTTCATCTACGACGACCTGCCGCCCGCGGTGCAGGACGTGCTGTGGTTCAACCCGCTGATCCATGCGGTGGGGCTGATGCGGACGGGGGTCTACCCGACCTATGCGGGCAATTACCTGTCGCCGGCCTATGCCGCGGGGGTGGGGCTGGTCTGCCTGTTCTTCGGCGTGCTGCTGATGTCGCGCTTCCACCGCCACATCCTGAACGAGGGGAGCTGAGGCGAACCCCCGCAGGGGACCCGGGGCGCCCACCCCTGGGCCGTCAGCCGCCGGGCCGCTTCCGGTCGCCGGGTTCGGGCGTGCGGGCCCAGCCCAGCACCCGTCCGTGCGCCGTGCCGGTGCGGCGTGCCAGCCCGTGGGCCACCGCGCGCGCCATCAGCCGGGCGAAGGCGCGGCGCTCGGAGGCCGGGTGGTGGCGGGCCTTGGCGAACCACTTGGGCAGCACCAGCGCCGCCGCCGGCCAGAACAGCACCGGGCCCGCCGCCAGCCGGTAGAGCAGCAGCAGGTTGCGGTGGTAGTAGTAGACCTTCCACAGCGGCAAGAACCGCCCGCGCTGCGCCGATCCGAAGGTGCCGCAGGCATGTTCGAACCGGACCTGCGGCAGGAACGCCATGCGCCCGCCCGCGCGGCGCAGCTCCAGCGTGTAGATGCCGTCGTCGCCATAGAGGAACAGCCCCGGATCGGGCAGCCCGGCACGGTCCATGCCGGCGCGCGAGACGAAGAAGCCGACGAACGAGGTGACGTCGATCTCGACCGGGTCCGGGGCGGCGTAGGCCCCGGGGGGCAGGTGGAAGCCGCCGCGCCCGCGCAGCGCCGTGGCGGCGAATGCGCGCCCGTGCCAGAACGGGTTGCGCGACGGGCGGTTCATCTCGCAGATGCGGCCGTCGGGAAAGTAGACCGCCGCGGCCACCGCGTCCCAGCGGCCAGGGTTGGCGGCGTGGAACGCCTCCAGCGCGCCGGGTTCGGGGCGGGCGTCGTCGTCCATCACCACGATCCAGTCGGGGTCGAAGGCCTCGCGCGCCAGCGCCATGCCCGCCGCGAAACCGCCCGCGCCGCCGCCGTTGACCGCCAGCCGGTGCACCCTCAGCCGGGGATCGTCCTGCGCGGCCAGCCAGGCCGCCGTGCCGTCGGTGCTGGCGTTGTCGACCACCACCACCGCGTGCAGCGCGTCCGCTGGCGCCGCCAGGAGCCGCGCCAGCGTGACGCGCAGCGCCGCCAGCCGGTCATGGGTGACCACCACGGCCACCAAGCGCCCCGCGCCGCCGCTGCTCATGGCGCGCCCTCCAGCCGGGCGGCGACGAAGGGGGCGGCGTGCCACGGCACCGACCGCGCCGGGTCGAAGAGGCCCGCGCCGGGATCCAGTGCGGCGTAGCGGTGGTATTCGGCCGCGCCGTCCCAGTGCTCGGCGCGGGTGGCCTCGGCCCGGGCGCGGACGTGGAAATCGGCATTGTACTTGAAATGCCCGAAGATCAGCTCGGGGGCCGCCAGGCGCATGTCGGCGGCGAAATGCAGCCCCTCGGACAGGCGCATGAAGGGATGATGGCGCAGCAGGGCGATCTTCTGCGCGGCGAACAGGTTCGGATGCGCGCCGGGGCACAGCCGGTGGCGCAGCGCCGAGGTCCAGGCCGGCCCGTCCGAGAACGGCCCCCGCGTCGGCGACGCGGTCAGGAACGGCACGCGGTCGGCGAACCCGGCCTCGTCGAAGGGGGTGCCGGCCTCGAAGGTGGCGTCGTGCAGCGGGCCGTCTGGATACATGTCCAGCAGGAAGACGCGCACGCCCTCGGCCCGGGCGAAGGCGGGGCGCGCCAGCAGGGCGGGCAGGGTGTCGCGCTGCGGGTGCTGCCAGACCAGCAGCTCGTCCGCGTCGGCCACCAGCGACCAGCGGCCGAGACGGCAGGCCAACAGCGTCTCTTGCCAGGCGACGCCGTAGCGCGCGGCGCGGTAGGAGCCGGGCGCCGAGAACAGCGCCACGTCTGGCTGCGCGGCCAGGTACTCGGCGGTGCCGTCGTCCGAGCCGTTGTCGGCGACGAGGAAGCCCTCGACCCCCAGCGCGCGGTAATGCGCCAGGAAATGCGGCAGCATCCGGCGTTCGTTGCGCATCACCGACACCACCGCGACCGGCGCCCGCCGCGCCGCGTCCAGCCGCGCGGCCGGGGACACCAGTTCGAGCATGCCGCCGCCATGCGGGCGGAGCGCGGGGGCAGGGGCCGCGGCATCCCCTGCGGCGCGCGCGGCGGCAAGGGCGTCGCGGAAGCGCGCGGTTCCCAGTACACCCAGCCCCTCCAGCACGCGCAGCGCGGCATCGGCGTCTTCCCCCTGTGCCGCCGTCCTCCCCGCGTCCCCGGGCGCGCCAAGCGCCGCGCGCAGGGTGGCGAAGGCCGTGCGGGCGCGCGCCGCGCGCGGCGGCAGCGGCGCATCCCCGACCCGGTCCCAGAACCGCCGCGACAGGCCGTAGACGGCAAGCGCGCCGTCGGTCACGGTGTCCGACAGGGCGCTCGGCAGGGCTCGCGACACCAGCAGGTCGGCCGCCGCCGCCGTCAGCTCGGCGCAGGCGGTGCGTTCGCATCCCTGGGCGGCGCGGGCGCGCAGGATCGCGAAGGCGGTGCGCAGCAGCGCCGCCCGGACCCGGCGCGACCGCCGCGGATCGGGGCGCGCGGCGCAGCGCATCAGGTCGGCTAGCGGCGGCGTCGTCAGGCCGCCGGACCCTGGCCGGGCCAGCCGCCTCAGCGCCGCCAGCGCCGCCCCCGGCCCGGTCAGGCGATAGAGGAACGGAAGCGCCGCCGATCGCGCCCAGGGGTCGTCGCCACCGGAATTGCCCAGTGCCGCAAGGCCCAGCCCCGCGCCGCGCGCGGCGAAGGCGTCGGTGTCGTGATCGGCGCGGCAGAAGATCTCGGACAGGCCCAGCAGCACCGCGCGCCGCGCCGCGTCCGAGGGCAGGGGCAGGGCGTCCAGCACCGCGACCGGGTCCGGGGCGGGGGCATGGCGCTGGCTGTCGGCGAACCGCGCCAGCGCGAGATGCGCGGCGGCGGTATCGTCATCGGGGAAGGATCGCGCGGCCGCGCCACGAGATCCGCCCTGCGGGGCCCGGCCGCGGGCGTCCATGATGCGCCACGCCGTCCAGGCCGCGCGCAGCGCCAGCGCGCCGGCGCGGCTGTCGGCGCCGGCCAGCAGGCGGTCGCGCAGCCCCCGGAGCAGCCGTGCGCGGCGCGCGCGGCGCGGCAGCGCCGGCCAGTCGAGGCGGATCGCCGTCGCGCCCTCGGCCGCGGCGCGCCGGGCCAGGGCGGCGGTTCCCTGCGTCACCGCGTCGGCGTGCCGGTCGAGAAAGGCGCGCGCGAAGGCCCGGCCCGCAAGCCCGGCGCCAAGCGCGTCGGCCCGGGCCGGGTCGATCCTGCGCGGTGCACCCGGCCCGGCGCCTGGATCGAACGCCGGATCGGGATCGTCGGCCGTCAGTCCCAGCACGGCATCGTGGCGCAGCATGGCGGCCACCAAGGCCCCGATCCCGGTGGGGGCCGGAACGTCGCCCGCCGCGAGGACCACGACCACGGCGCCGCGGGCCTGCGCCACCGCCGTAGCGGTGTCGGGCAAATGTCGCGCGCCGCCGCCGGGCGCCTCGGCGTGCGGGCGGGCTGGCCCCGCGACGAGGACCTCGTGGCCGGGCATGCCAGGCACCGGCAGCGCGGCGCGCGTCGCGGCCGGCGCGGCCGGGTCGCGGCCGTCCCACAGGATCGCCACCGTCAGCGGCAGGCGGCCCTCCAGTTCCAGCGCGATGGCCCGGCCGGCATCGTCCTGCGGCACGAAGGCCAGCCCGCGCGCCTCGAGCCAGGCGCGCGCCGCGGTCAGGAACCGTGCCCGGCGGGCCGGATCGTGCAGCGCGGTGCAACGCTCCTGGATCAGCCGGCAGGCCAGCCGGGCCAGCGCGGTCTCGGCGCCGTCATGCGGCCCGGCGCGCAGAATCTGTGCAACCCGGTCGAGCACGGGAAACTGCTGCAGCGCGCGGTCGTCGTCGGCGCCGGTGATCTGGCCCACGCGGCCGCGGGTCTGCAGGTAGAGCGCCTGCGGCAGCCACAGGATGTGGTCGGTGCGCGCCGCCGCCTGCAGGAAGAAGGCGTGATCCTCGAACCAGGTGCCCTCGTCGAAGGTCAGCCCGTCGATCAGCGCGCGCCGGTAGAGCTTGTTCCAGGCCGAGGGGAAATGCGCGATCGCATCGTCCCAGCCGGTGATCGCGCAACGCTGCGGCGCGTCGGCCGCGTCCAGCCGGGCGCGGTCATGGCGGGCGGGATGGGCGAAGCCGCGCCCGTCGGGATGGACCGAGGCCAGCGCGCAGGCCACCCAGTCCGCGCCCTCGGCCTCGATCGCGTGGTGCAGCCGGCCGAGGTAGTCGGGCATCACCCGGTCGTCGCCGTCGACGAAGGCGACGAAGGCGCCGCGGGCCCGGGCCAGCCCCGCGTTGCGCGCGGCCGACAGCCCGCGATTGTCCTGCGCGACGACGCGGAACCGCGGATCGGCCGCCGCGGCGGCGTGGGCGATCGCCCCGGTGCCGTCGGTCGAGCCGTCGTCGATCACGAGGCATTCGAAATCGGCCAGGCTCTGCCGCGCGATGCTGTCGAGACAGGCGCCCAGGTGGCCGGCGACGTCATGCGCCGGCACGATGACCGTGATCAGCGGAGGGTTCATCGGCGGCCATGCGGTGGGCGAATACGGGCGGTCATGCGGCCGTTCTTCACCCAGCCGAGTCGCCCAGTAAAGGGCAATCTCGGCGTCGGGACGTGCCGGTGTCGCCGGCGCCCGGGCATGGCCTCTGAACCGCCATTGGCGCCGACGTCACCATAAGACTCATTATGGGCGCGCTTCGGGCCAAGAGGGCACATTCTAACCTGGGTTGCGACAAATCCCCTATCTTGCTGGAAAGCAAGGAGAAGGAAGATGGCCCACACCGAACTGGATCTGCGTGAACGTCGCCTGATCGAGGACATGCTGAATGCGAAGACGCCGGTCAGCAGGATCGCCACGGAGCTTGGTCGGCACAGGTCGAGCGTCTACCGGGAGATCAAGCGCAACCGCTTTGTCGACGAAGAGCTGCCGTATCTGAACGGCTACTATGGGATGGTCGCGCAGAAGCCCGCTTCGAACCGGCGGGCCAGGCGCTGCAAGCTGGTGCGGCTGCCGGACTTGCGCGAGGCGGTGATCGCGCAGCTGAAGGCGGGCTGGTCACCGGAGCAGATTGCCGGTTGTCTTGTGTTCGAGTGCCAGCCTCAGCGCGTAAGCCACGAGACGATCTACGCCTATGTCTACGGCCCGGAGGGTCAGTCGAGCGAGCTCGCCCGCCATCTGCCCAGCCGTCGGAAGAAGCGCCGCCCGCGTTATGGCCGCAAGCCGCGGGGCCTTGTTTTCCCGCCTGACCGCTCGATCCATCAGCGGCCGGACCATGTGAAGACCCGTGAGACCTTCGGCGAATGGGAGGGTGACCTGATGAACTTCGAACGCGCGCAAGGCAATGCCAACATCGCCTCTCTGGTCGAGCGCAAAACCCGCTTTGCCGTCCTGTTCCGGAACAACGACCGGAGTACGACGCATCTGATGAACCGACTCATGACAGTCATGGAACCCCTGCCCCAGCCTGCCCGTCGTTCGATCACCTTCGACCGCGGGATCGAGTTTCGCAGTTGGCGAAAGCTGAAGCCCGGGATCGGTACCGAGGTCTGGTTCTGCGATCCGCAGGCGTCCTGGCAGAAGGGATCGGTCGAGAACCTGAACAAACGGGCCCGACGCTATCTGCCACGGGACACGCCCGTGGCGGCGCTCTCAAATCGCAATATGAAGGCGATTTGCGACCGCCTGAACGGAACCCCAAGGAAATGTCTCGGCTGGAGAACACCGGCCGAGGCCTTCAGAGACGAGATGATGACGCTGAGGTAGCGGACCCTGTCGCAACGACCCTTGAGCCTACAGCACACATCATAGCGTTCGCACGGGCGGTAGGGGACGTGGCACGCCACAGTCCCGGCCGAACCACTCCGCCCGGTCCAGAGGCGCGCCAGCTGATCGATGCCCACGAGGAATCTTGCGCTGAAGGTCGAGGCGCCGCCAGCGCACCACCCCGTCCACGGCAGGGTCGGGACTCTCGCGCACTATGCGCGCGAGTTCCGCCTTCTGAGCCGGGCTCGGTTGCGGCGCGATTGGCATTTCTGCGGTGCGGGAAGGTGATTTATTTGGCTGTTCAGCCAGATCTATACTGGCTGATTTGACGCTAAAAATCAGCCCGAATTTTATCAAACTTATTATCCGAAGCACCAATCTTTACTTCTAAAAAAGCAATGGACAGTCATGTCAAATACTATAACCGATTTATGTCACCCTGGCTGCGCCGAATACTTTTCCGGAGAAGCACGTTATGAACGTATATGGTTGAATGTACCAAACGGTACCTCACATGTTCTGCATACTAATGAGTTTTGCGGAACCGGGCGAGCAGACGCGCATGTTCTGCCTTGGTCAACCATGCAAGCGCCCCCTTATTTGAACGAAATTCGTTCCAGTCTCTGTTACCTTCGAGGCTGATGTAATTTCTCCGCGGCGCGGCACGTGAGCGGGTTCTTGTTTCAGTGTTTTTTGAAACATTCTCGATTGCAGATGAGGATTCATATGAAACGGCGCTCCCCAAATTATCCTCTAATTTTTACGAATATAGCGTCCCGCGTGGAAAAATGATCATGCGGGAGCGTATTCTGTTGACCGGCGGTGCGGGGTTCATCGGGTCCCACACCTACGTAGAGTTCGTGGAAGCTGGTTATGAGGTTTGGATCCTAGACAACTTCGAAAACGCGAGCATTGACGTTCCTGACCGGATCGAGTCCCTAATCGGCGAAAAGGTTCACGTCATTCATTGCGACCTGCGCAATGTTGACAGCATCCGGTCGGTGATGGCCTCAGGCTGCTTCGATGCTGTCGTTCATTTCGCGGCGCGCAAAAGCGTTCCTGAAAGCGAGAGCAATCCCGGAGATTATTTTCGCAGCAACGTCATTGGCCTCGTGAATCTTGTCGAGGCCATGCGAGGCGCCAACGTGACAAACCTCGTATTCTCGTCGAGCGCGGCCGTCTATGGCGCCCCGTCGACCGTGCCGATTTCCGAGGCCGACCCGCCGGCGCCGCTGAACGCCTACGCCGAGACCAAGCGCGTCGGCGAGGACTTCATTCGCTGTGTCGCGCGTGCCCATCCGGAAATGCGGTTCGGGGTCCTGCGCTACTTCAATCCCGTGGGTGCGCATCCCTCAGGGATCATCGGCGAGGCACCGTCACAGCCTCCGGGCAACCTCGTTCCGGTGCTCGCGAGAGTCGCGAGCGGTCAGCTGGACGAACTCCTGATCTTCGGTGGAGACTATCCCACGAAGGACGGAACGGCGATCCGCGACTACATTCACGTGATGGACTTGGCCCGGGGCCATGTCTTGTCGCTCAAGGCGCTTCTGCGCGAGCGGACGAGCCATGTCGTGAACCTCGGCACCGGGCGCGGATACAGCGTGCTGGAGGTGTTGGGAGCCTACAGCCGCGCCGTCGGCCATTCCTTGCGTTATCGCATCGTCGACCGTCGGATCGGCGATGCGGCGGTGTCGTTTGCCGACACGCGACAAGCGAGACGTGTTCTCGGGTTCGAGGCGCAGCATGGGCTTTCGGAAATGTGCCGCAGCAGCTGGCGTTTCTACAGCAAGGAAGCCGGCGTCGACGTGGCTGCACCGAAAACTTCAGACCGCTCTCTCGTCCGACCAACGAATTGCTCAAAGGTATCACGCATTGGGGAGAAAGTGTTATGACTCAGTTAACGTGCGGCTACCAACAAGCCGCGCGCGCCGTGACATACACTGTTCCGGCGCTCATTGTTCTTTATGGATCACCTTGGCTGCTTTCGGGTGCGACAGGCTTTTCGGACGCGCCCCTCCATCCCATGCTCATTCTGTGCGCCGTCATCGCAGCATACCACGGGGTAGTCGCTGGATTGACCACGCTTGCGCTCGCGCTCGGG
Organism: Citreimonas salinaria; assembly: GCF_900107235.1. GTDB lineage: Bacteria > Pseudomonadota > Alphaproteobacteria > Rhodobacterales > Rhodobacteraceae > Citreimonas > Citreimonas salinaria. The sequence goes on along the minus strand of NZ_FNPF01000020.1, from coordinate 8,873 downwards.
CCATACGCCGCATTCGATATCCCGCTCCGGAGCGGTGACGAGATGCTTCATCTCCATTCGCTGCAAGTTCTTTCCTGGCCGGCGTTTTCGGCGGTCGCCGTAGCGCTTTTCGGAAGCGCCCGGGACCTCCGTGAGGGCGAACTTTCTGTCGCCCGGCAGATGATCGTGCGGCTTCGCGATGAGCTTGCGATTGTGCAGAAGGCAGCAGATGCGGCGCTCGACGCGCTCAAGCGCAACGAGGCGGAGATCGCGATGCGCCGAGACATCACGCCTCTCATGGTCATAAAGGCGCTCAATCGCCTCGGAAAATCCCAACCGGCCAGCTTCGCCCGGGACCTCGCCCACGTCCTCCGGCTCATCGCACCTGCCGCGGACTTCGCGCTTCTGTCGGAGGACGGTGAAGCCATCGCAGCCTCCGGGAGCATTCGGACAAGCACCCTCGACCAGATGCGACGCTGCATCCTCGGCGCGCTGGAAAACGGCAGCAAGGTAAGCCCGGCGGTTCGGAAAGCGCTCGATTCCGATGCGAGGAAAATCTTGACCCTCCGCGTCACCGGCGAACCCGGGCTCGTCCTATGCGTGACCTGCGCGAGCAGCCACGAAACCGAAGAAATCGCGGACTATCTTCCGGAGGTCGGGGATGCGATTGGTCAGACGGCGCGCAAGCTCGTGCCGAAGAGGCCCCGGAAGTGGCCAAGCCGGGAGGTCGCATGATCGCGCTGCTTCCGGTCTTCTTGCTTGCGAGCGGAGCACTCTGGACGGCGACCCTCGCCCTTGCGGAGGGTATGGCTCAGATCGTCCTTGTGCACGCCAGCATCGTCGTTTTTGCGGCCCTTGTCCGCTCTTGCGCGGCGGGGACGGAAAGCATCGACTGGTATCTCCTGCCGGTCTGCCTTATCGGGCCGCTCGGCGTCATCGCAGCAGCCACGACATACGTCACGCGCGCGCATCACCGGATTGGGGATGAACAACTGCAGGCATGGTACGAGGAACTTCGAGGTGCCACGGATGCGTCGCGCCACCGGACTCTTGCAAACGACGTCACCCTCGGCCGAATAAACCCACAGGCTGGTGCCAGCATGCGCTCAGCGGTCGAGATCTTCCGTGAAGGAACATTCAAGGATCGCCAGCGGGTGCTGCTTTGGATCGCGCGGCGCAAGGACGCCTTGTTGAGGTCACTTCTGGACGATGCGGTACGATGCGACGACACAATCATCCGCAGTCAGGCGGCATCCCTGATCGTCCATTTCTACGCTGCTGAGCGATCCCTCAGCGCCCTGGAGGCCAAGGGGGGCCGAGCGGAGCGCGTCGGGGCGTCGAAGCAGCCGATCCGATCCGCGACATGATCGGGTTCAAGAGAATCATGGCAAGGCCGCATCCGACCCGCCTTTCGTCGGGCCGAAGTCTCTCAATTGGTTGCTTCGGCACCCGTTTTGCGCGGCAGATCGGCTTTTTCCTGTCGATCTGTTTCACGGTTCCGGCCTTGGCCCAGCCTGTGAACAGGGACGTTCTCGCCCTCTACGACAGCCGCGAGGAGGAAAGCGTCGCCAACTCGCACATCCATCGTTTTGCCGAGTTTCCACTCAACCACCTCGGACTGAGGGTGTCGTACCGGGACGTGGCGGCAGGCATGCCCGACTGGTCGGAGGTCCGCGCCGACTTCATCGTCTCGTGGTTTCGGGAACCTGTGGCAGAACCGGAGGCCTTTCTTTCGTGGATGCGCGAGGCGCAGCGTCGGGGCATCCCCATTGCGACCATCGGCACATCCGGCCTTCCAGTGTCAGGCGGCGAGGTCGTGGATGATCTCTACGCCATCCACGGTTTGGAGGAGCGCACCTTCGTGCCCGTAACCTTCGACGCCTCCGTCGTCGTCTTCGACCGGGATCTGGTGGGTTTCGAGTGCGAGCCTGACGCGGTGCTGCCGGCGTTCCCCGTTCTCCTGCCGACGCGGGACGACGTCACGACCCACCTGGCGATCCGCGCTCGCCTGGATGGAGCCGAGATGGACAGCAGCCTTGTCACCATCAGCGACGCGGGCGCTTTCGCGCACGCACACTACGCCCTCTGTACACTGCCCGAGATCGACTGGATCCAATGGCTCATAGATCCTTTCGCCTTCTTCGAAAGGGCCTTCGGGCTCGAGGTTCGGCCCGTGCCTGACACGACGACGCTGTCGGGGCGCAGGCTGTATTTCAGCCACATAGATGGCGACGGCTGGAACAATCGGTCCGAGATCCCGCTGCCGTGGAACGCGCAACCGCTGTCGGCCGAGATCATCAACGAGCACATCCTGCGGGCGTTTCCCGAGTTTCCGGTCGGTGTCGGCCTGATCGGCGGCGATGTAGATCCGGACTTCGGAGCGAGCGAAGATGCGGCCCGCCTCGCGCGGGAGGCGTTCGCGCTACAGAACGTTGAAGTCGCAGCGCACGGATACACGCACCCGTTCTTCTGGTGGTATTTCGAGGATTATGATCGTGAGGCCGAACTGGACCTCATCAACGAGCAGATTGCGGAGTTGCAGGACGCCCCGATCGACGTGCTCGCCGGATGGCTCCGGGCCGAGCAGGACCTCCTGAGCCTTCCCGTGCTCCTCGGCTACGACATCTTTCTTCCGCGCGCGTATCTCGAAAGACCCTTTTCGCTCGATGAGGAAATCGACGAGGCCATCGCGATCGCCAATTCGCTCGCGCCCGAGGGAAAGACCGCGCAGGCCTTCTACTGGACCGGCGACACGCGGCCTTTCCCGGCCGCGATGGAAGCGACGGTCTCTGCCGGGGTGCGTAATATCAACGGAGGCGACAGCCGGTTCGACAGCGTCTATCCTTCGATGGCCTATCTGTCGCCCCTCGGCCGGCAGGTTGGCGCACACTGGCAGGTCTACACCGGCAACGCCAACGACAACACCTACACCGATGGCTGGATGCGGAATTACCACGCCATGCGTCTTGTCGAGGAAACGGTCGAGCGCACCGGCGCCCCAAGGCGGCTGAAACCGTTCAACCTCTACTATCACACCTTCACCGGCGAACGGCATGCGAGCCTGGAGGCGCTTGTCCATCTTCATAAACTGGCCGCCTCGGACGAGTTCATTCATGTATTCCCGTCGCGCTACATCGACACCGTGATCGGGTTCTTCTCCGCCGAGATTACCAGAACGGACGAGCGCGAATGGACGATCCGCGACCGGGGGGATCTTCAGACGCTGCGCATCGACCGGCCAGGGGCGCTCCGGGTCGATTTCATGGCCAGTTCGGGCGTGATCGGGCAACGCATGGTCGGCGATGCCTTGTATGTGAGCCTCGACCCTACAGTGGAGAGCCCGCGACTGAAGCTTTCTGCGGCACGAAGGCCGTTTCCTCATCTGGTCGAAGCCAGCTGGGAAGTCACCCGCTTCACCGCCGACGGGTGCAACGTCGCGCTCACGGCTGAGGGCTTCGGCGAGGGCCAACTTCAGATCGCCGACATCGGCGCCCGCACCGTCGGCGTGGTCGCAAGACGGGACGGCGGCGTCCTGCTGGACGAGGTCCTGACCACCCGGGACGGACGACTGGATATCCGGCTGCCGTCGGCTGTCGGGCAGATGACCACGCTCGACATAAGCTGCTGGGACTAGAGGCGGAAATGCGCTTGGGCAGCGGATATCCGGTTGCGGCTCTCGCGGTGGTGCTCGCGGTGGCCGCCGTAATGCTGGTGCCGAGCCGCAGCGATCAGGCATGGTTCCTGATGCGCGATGTCAACCCCATGGCTGCCCTTTCTGCGGCGGAGGCGGCACGCGCCGAGGCGCCATCGGATGAGCGGGCGGCGCGGGTGCTGGCGCTGATCCAGATGCACCTGGGCGACATGGATGCCGCCGGGTCGACATTGCGGGAACGGGTGGAGATTTCGGGCGGCGCGCCTGGGGCGATCCATGAGCTCGCACGGCACCATGTTTCGATGGGAAGGCCCCGCGAGGCGATCGAGCTGTTTCTGACGCTGCCCGCGATAAGCCTGTCGCCCGACGAGCAACTGTATGTCGCAGGCTGGCTGCGTGCGAACAGGGACGTGGCCGGCGAACTCGGTTTCCTCTCAGAGTTGTGGAGGGAGGGTGGCCTCGACAGCGCCGGCGCGCATCGTTACGCGGCGCTTCTTGCCGCAAGCGGAGATCGCAGCACGAGCGTGAGCGTCTATCGGACGCTGGATGGCAACGGCGCACTGCTCGACCCGGTCGCGCGGCTGCAATTCCAGACACTTCTTCAGCAGGCCGGCCATACTGAGGAAGCCGCCAGAAGGGTGGCAGAGTGGCGATAGGCTACAGGATGGCAAGGTATAGGGTCGCGCGGCGCCCCGTCGAGACGACCTTGCGCCAAGCCTCGCGGCGGATTGAGCCGCTCATTGGTCGAAGCCGCGCCCCGCGGAATTGGCCGCCGTGATGACCTCTGCGACGGGAACAGCGTTGGCACGAACGCCTGCAACCCGTATGTTCCCCGCGTAGAGTGTCCTCACGTGATGACACGCCTTGGCCGGGCAGCGCGCTTACCACAACGAGAGGAGCCACGCCCGTGCCTTGGAACAAGCATGCCGTTAGTTCAGTCCAGCGCATCTGGGCAAGGAGGCGCATCCCGGTGGGATGCATGCCCGCCGCCGTTGCCGTCGCCGTCGTCGCGGGCTGCGTCAGCGCACCGGGCGCATCCGAGGTCTCGGGAAATCAGGCGGCGCAGCCGACGGCCGAAGCCGTCTCGACGGACGCTGAAAGCATGACCCTTCAGATCCAGCGGTTCTCGGTCAAGTTGACCAGTACCAACCTAGCGGCGATTAATCGGTCGGACACGGATCTGGTCATCATCGACCCGACAGGGGTCGACCGGAGGGACGTCGAGCGCCTCAGGACCCAGCCAGACGGGTCGCGCCGGGCGGTGGTGGCCTACATCAACATCGGCGAGGCCGAGACCTATCGCGACTACTGGCGTAGCGAATGGAATAGCAATCCCCCGAGCTGGGTAGGCCCCGCGAACCCAAACTGGGCAAACCACTTCTACACGGCGTATTGGACATCCGAATGGCAGGCCATCCTGTTCGGGACGCCGCGCGCCAAACTCGACCGCATTCTTGCGGCAGGTTTCGATGGCGTGTTCATGGACGGCGTCGACAAGTACATGGACTGGCCGGGCCGTGGGGCCCGGGCGCAGTCGGACATGTATGCGCTGGTGGAACGGATCGCGAGCTACGCGCGGGCGCGTACGCCGGGCTTCCTGATCATTCCCAATAATGCCGAGAACCTCCTCGACAGCGCCAGATACCGCTCGACCATCGACGCCATCGTGAAGGAGGATCTCTTCTTCGGCGTCCCCGGCGAGGGGCAGCCGAACGACCCCGGCATGGTGAGCTGGTCACTCCGGCAACTCAGGCTTGCGACGAACGACGGCCTTCCGGTGCTCGTGATCGAATACGTCACGGATCCCGGGCAGAGGAGCCTTGTCGTTCAGCGCTTGAGGGAGAACCGTATGCTGGGAACCTTCGGCCGGAGCGACCTGGCGAGCCTGACGCTCCCGGTGCTGGCGGACGCCAATGCCGTGAATCAGCTCCGCAGCCTTCCCAAGGCCGAGTGAACGCGCCGCGCGGCGCCCATGAAGATGTGCGCGTTGAGCTGGCCGAGGACATGCTGGGCCGACAGCAGCCCTGCCAACGCTCCCGCCGACGCGCCGGCGAGATAGCCGATGCCAAAAAAGCGCTCACCCAGCGGCAACGCGAGACCTGACGCAGTGATCGTCCCGAACAGGAACACCGCCTGCACGAAACAGAACAGCCGGCTTGCGTCCAGATAGATGAGCACCATGGACGACAGGATGATGAGCAGGTGCATCACCGATCCCAGCGCGGTGATCTGCATGACCGAGACCTGGCGCAACTGGATGAAGTTTGCCTCTGCCGCGATCGGAGCCGCGAAAACGAACACGATCGCGATCACGACCTGAATGGCGGTCAGTATCGTGATGCCCCGCAACGTCGTCGAATGCAGCTCTTCCGCCGACGTCTCCAGTTCCTCAAGGGCAGCATGGCTCTCGATCAGGTCGTGATGGCGCCTCAGCGACCGGAACACCGAGGTCTCGAAGAAGACGAGCAGAAGCGCGAAGCCCGGGACCAGCGACAGGAGACCGAAGAAATGGGGCGTGTCGTAGAGTTCGGCGGCCCGGAATCCAGAAGCATTGGTCTCGCCATCCTCCGACAGCCAGATCATCAGCGTGCTCGCCCAGATCGCGAGGGTGCCCATGAAGGCTCCAACGGACAGGAACCGGAATTGAGACACGCTACCAAGCAGAGTCGCGACCGCTGTCCTGACCGACTTGATCGGAAACGGGAAGGCGCCGAGAAAGACCGAGACGAGCGCGCCGAGGCTAATCGAGAGCCCGGCGGCATAGGCCAGCGCCATGGCAGGAGCCCCACCTTCCATAAGACTGACGACGATGGTTCCGAGCACGCCTGCCAGCGTTCCTACGAAGTAGCTCATGAGCACAGCGCGGATTGCGAACACGGCGCTGCAATAGGTCGAGACCGCCCAGATCATCGCGATCAGCGCAGCGTAGAGGGCTCCGGTGACCGTGACTTCCGGCGGCTGGCGAAGGACTGCACCGAAGACGATGGCGGCCAGAAGCGCTGCAGCCGCACCGGTGACCACGAAGCTGGCGAACAGAAGAGCTGGCGCAACCCCGGGCTTCCGCTCATAGAGCGCGTCCGCGAATTGCCGAGTCGCGGGCAGAAGCGCGGCCGCGCTTGCGATTGATGCGATGGCGAAAGCGTAGATCGTCATGAGGCGGAAATCCTCCGCCACGGCCGGGTCTCCGACGGCGCGCGAGACCGCGCCGCTGACGCCAACGCCGAAGATGGTCAGGAGGTAGTACCCGGACGCAAGGAGGGCGCCGGTGAAGACGGCAATGATGCCGCCCGCCAGTCCGCCTTCGACCGCCAGCCGTTCAAGCCGGAATCCGATTCCCGCCATGTCAAGCCTCCGACGGGTCTTGCGCGGTCGAGGCGCTGGCATGGGCTCGGTAAAGACCGGAATAGGCTTCGCGCATCATGTGAAGCCCGTAGTTCGCGCATATCCGGGCCTGAAGCGTGGCACCCATCGCGCGGGCCTCCGCGGGATCAGCGAGCAGTTTCCTGATCGCCGTCGCGGTTTCCGTGGGCGACATCAGTTCGGTCACGTAGCCCCCCGGTGGGTCCCCCTCGTCGCCATGGAGGATTTCCCGACAGCTTCCGACATCGCTGGCTACGCACGGCAATCCGGCCGCGCCCGCCTCAAGAAGAGTGAGCGGTTGCGCTTCGCTCAGGCTTGTCAAAACAACCATGTCGACCTGCCCGATGATCTGCACCACATCGCGCATCCCGAGAAACTTGAGCCGATCTCCGATTCCGAGCGAGGACACCAGTTGGCGGCATTTTTCGGCATAATGCGGCTCCTCGTCCTCTGGGCCCACAATCCATCCGCTGACGTCAGGATCAGATTTGAGGACGATGTCCATCGCGCGGATGAACGTCTCGACGTCCTTGATGGCCACCACGCGGCCGATAAAGGCGACAATCTGGCGGTCGTCGGGTGGCTTCAGCTCTATGCGCTTGAACCGGTGCAGGTCGATTCCGTTTGCGATCACCTGCGTCTTCTCGGCGGGAGCCCCAAGGCGGATCTGTGCTGTTCGTCCGCTGCAAGAAAGGCTGATGATACGGTCACTCCTTTCATAGCAGAGTATGCCCATGCACTCAAAGGCCCGAACCCAGACATCCCGCGCATCGCCCCGCGGATCAGAGAGGTAGGGATCGTTCTCGAAGCTGTCGTGAAGGGCGCTGGCCGCCATAAGCTCGACCGTGCGTTCGTTCGTGTAGATGCCGTGCTCGGTCAAAAGCAGAGGCCGTCCCGTGCGCTTTTGGGCAGCAGCTCCGAGCAATCCCGCGTATCCGGTGGAGATTGCGTGATAAACGCGTGCATGCGGGGCCTCACAACTGAGAACCTCCGCGACGCTGTTCAGCAGCGTGTGCCAGACCCAGAAGAATTGCTGGAAAGAGGTCGCCGGCGCGAGACTTGTATACATGTCACGCGTAAGATTCCAGTAGTCCCTCTCGCTGGCCGCGCTCTTGCGACCATTTGGCGAAAGCAGCTCGACTAGATGGTCGAAATCCTCCTTTGATGCATCAAACAGGGACTTGCGCAGCAATTCCGCCGGCCGCTTGTCGCCCCGGAAGGTCGCTTTCGGAAGACGTTTCTCTCCTGCCAAGACCACCGTTGTGTATCCGGTGATGTTCGGCAAGGGATCGTATCTCGATTTCAGTTCCACGCCGCCTGGCTGGATGGAGATGATATGGAATGTCGTCTCCGGGAGCGACTTGATCAGCGAGTGGCTCCAACTGCTTACGCCTCCGAAAACGAACGGATAGCAACCTTCAAGAATGAGGCACACGTCAGCGACATCTCGCTGCACATCATCGACGCCGTTCCGCTGCAAATCGTTAAACGACAGGACAATCTCTCGCATAAAAAACGCCCGCATCGAAGCCGAGCCAACCTGCCAGGCGCCGCAGACAACGCCTGGACAGCCCATATTTGCACATTATGCGCTGCTGCCCAAACAAAACGCACCATCGGCAAGGGCCGCTGGCGATTCGGCAGGTCGAGTGGGCTTCCACCCCAATAGGATGGCGTTGTTGCGTAACTCTGACTGCGGGCGATTCACATCGCGAATCCATGCGGTTAGACGGGTCGCATGAGCAAGCCTCCTCCCGCCCGCTACCGCACGACGAACTGGTCCAGCTATAACGCCGCGTTGCGCAAGCGCGGCTCGATGCTGATCTGGGTAGACAAGGAAATGGCCTGGCTGGCGCCGCATGAAGGTCGGCTCGGCCGCCCT
>NZ_FNPF01000012.1 GCF_900107235.1 Citreimonas salinaria | reverse complement strand
CTTACGACACCCGCCGCTGCCATGCCTCCATCATCGACCGGCAAGCCACGCCGATCATTCCGATCCGGAAGAACGGGCGCCCCTGGAAGGAAGACAGCCCTGCAGCGAAGGCTCGGAACGAGACGCTACGCGCCACGAAACACTACGGCCGGGCGTTCTGGAAGCACTGGACCGGATACCACGCCAGGAGCCGCGTGGAGGCGAAGATGCGATGCCTCAAGGCATTCGGCGAGCGCATCGCCGCAAGAGATCCCGACCGCCAAACCGCCGAAATCCACATCCGCGTCGCACTCATGAACCGCTTCTCAGCCCTCGGCGCCGCCGAGATCGTTCGCGTGGCATGACATCAGCGGGGAAAGGGGAAGTCACGCCTTAGGCGTGAGTTACGCAACAATGCCGCGCCAAACCAAGGCTCAGGCCTCATAGCCAGTAGATGACGGTAGCGGCGAGAGCGATGGCCGGGAGGAATACCCTTTGGGCACCGGCCGTAGCGGGTCGAAACACGCCGCCAGTCCTTGAGCCTGCCGAACATGCCTCCGATACGGTTGGGGTAAGTCGGTTGCGGCTTATCGATCCTCAATGCCGTCATCCAAGAATGTGGATAGCCTCGCACATCCTACTCCACCCGCTTCCTCAATTTCCGATACCAGCTCCGGTTCAACGCGACGAACTCGGCCATGATCCCGCCCATTCCCCCAAACTGGCGTCCCTTCAGAAACAGATAGCCCGACAATGCGCCCAAGGCCGCGCCAGCCAAGTCGATCATCAGGTCGGTCATGGTGTCGTCCAGTCCCGACTTCTGCATGTTCATGCCGAAGAGCTGGTCCATTCCATATTCGAAGATCTCCCACAGCGCACCGATGGCCAAGGCCACCGCGCCGGAGAGGACGGCCAGGGCCGAGGGCGGAGCGGCGTAGCGGTCGCCCTCGAACAGCATGAAGATCATCAGAAACGCCATGGCCGCAATGGACAGCGCCGAGAAGAAATGCAGCAACAGGTCCCACCACCAGAACCGTTCGTAGAAATTCTCGACCTCGCCCAGGAACAGCGTGGCGAAGAGGAAGGCCACGATGGCCGTCAGCACCGAATGCGGCAGTTCCAGACCGAAAAAGCGCGCAAATCTGTGGGGCAGTAGCGTCAGGGCCAACGTGGTGGCAGCCACGAAAAGCGGCATCCACTGGGCCGTGGCGAGACCGGTCACGATCTCGATGATCAGGAAGCCCTGAATCAGCAAGACGACAACGGGGCCCTTGGGGCGCATCACGTTTCTCCGAAACTGTCCTGGTACACTATCTATACACAGTTAGGACTCGCTCTGCGCCCCAGCAATCCTGTGGGATCGCTGCCTGTCATGCCGCGTTACATCCTTGAGCGGTTCAGGCAGCGAGGCACGAGATGCAGGACAGATCCGGCGAAGGACCGGGGCCCGGCGAGGGCAGCGAGCCCCGTCCGGAGGGCAGCCACCCCGCGGCACCGGCGGCAGAGGACGAGGCGCTGCGCGAGGCCGGCCGCGGGCGGCATGCGTGGCGGCCCTACGGCATCGAGCTTGCGGGCTGGCGGGACATCGCTCTCAGGGCGGGTGGCCGCATCGGCCCGGACCTTTTTCCGCTCGTGGCGGCAGGCATCGCCTTCTTCGGAATGCTGGCGCTGTTCCCCGCGATCGCGATGCTCGCCTCGCTGGCGGGCATGTTCTTCGAGCCGGATCTGGTCGTTCGCCAGGTCGAGAGCCTCGAAGGCGTCGTACCGCCGGAGGCCCTTGCGGTCGTGCGCGACCAGGCGGTCGCGCTTGCCAGCCAGGCAACGGGCAGGGCCACGGCGACCGCCCTTTTCAGCCTCGCGTTCTCGCTCTTCTGGGCGTCGCGGGGCATCGACAACCTCGTGAGCGGCATGAACATGGCGCATTCAGAGGCCGAGACGCGCAACATCATCGTGCGGAACTTCGTCTCGCTCTGGCTGACCGGGGTGCTTGCCGTGATGGCGCTCGCGGCGATCTCCGTCGCGCTGGTCATCCCGCCGGCAGCGGAGGCGCTCGGGCTTTCGGGCTGGACCGACACCATCGTTACAGTGAGCCGCTGGCCGCTCCTCGCGCTTCTGTCGATGGTGGCGCTCGGGCTCATCTACCGGCACGCCCCGGCTCGCCGCCCCCCGAGATGGAGTTGGGTCACGCCGGGCGCCATCGTCGCGACGGCCCTCTGGCTCGGCGGATCGTGGCTGTTCTTCGCCTTCGTGCGGAACATCGCCAGCTATCAGCCGACTTACGGCGCGCTCGCGGGCGTCGTGATCCTTCTGCTTTACATCTGGCTGACGGCGTTCGTGGTGCTTCTCGGGGCGCTTCTCAATGCCGAGATGGAGCACCAGTCGGCGCGTGACACCACGCGCGGCCCGGTCCGGCCGATGGGAGAACGCGACGCCCAGATGGCCGACACGCTCGGTCGGAAGCCCTGAAGTGTCGCAGGTCATAGAAACTCTTCGCAGGCTCCGCGCGTAGCGTGACCGCGACTTCCAGTTCATGATCGTGGGCGATCGCATGCTTGGCGGGGCGACCACACGACACGCAATCCGGTTTCGCCGCGAGGCCGGGAACCGACCTAAGCAGCATCCTTGTGTGGTCGACTGCGGCACCGAGATGACGCGCCCCGTGGGGCCGGTCTCGACGATGCGGCTCACGCTGCATCACCGCGATCCTGTGGCTGACGCGCTCGCCGACGGCGAGGTCGTGGCTGATGAGAAGGAAGGACAGGCCTAGACGGCATTGATGCAAAACTGGGTTTGCGGAGGATTCGCTTTGCAAATCCATGGCGTTAGACACATGGCATGAGCAAGCCACCTCCCGCCCGCTATCGCACCACGAACTGGTCCGACTACAACGCGTCACTACGGAAGCGGGGATCGCTGCTGATTTGGGTCGACAAAGGGATGGCCTGGCTCGCGCCGCGTGAGGGTCGGCCCGGACGGCCTGCGGTATTTTCGGATGCAGCCATACAATTCTGTCTGTCGATCAAGATCCTGTTCAAGTTGCCGTTGCGACAGACCTCCGGGATGGTGGCGAGCCTGCTGCGGCTGGCGGGGTTGGACTGGCCGGTGCCAGACTTCTCTACCTTTTGTCGGCGGCATAAGACCTTGCCCGTTCAGGTTCCCTATCGCCGCGCCGATGGCCCGCCGAACTTGCTGGTCGACAGCACTGGCATCAAGTTGCTCGGAGACGGCGAATGGCAGGCCCGCAAGCACGGGGTGCAGGGCCGACGTCAATGGCGCAAGGTGCATCTGGCGATGGACCCGGTCATGTCCGACATCCGCGCCGTCGAATTCACTCCCAGCTGCGACGGTGACAGCCCCGTGTTACCGGACCTGCTTGGCCAGATCCCGGCAGACGAACAGATCGGCACCGTCACGGCGGATGGTGCCTACCACACGCGCCGGTGCCACAAGGCCATCGTCGCCCGGCAGGCCATCCCGATCATCCCGGTCCGCAAGAACGGACGCCTCCGGAAGGAGAACTGCCCGGCGGCACGCGCTCGCAACGAAACCTTGCGCGCAACCCGGCACTACGGACGAGCGTTCTGGAAACGCTGGTCCGGATACCAGGCCCGCAGCCGGATCGAGGCGAGGATGCGCTGCCTGAAAGCCTTCGGCGAGCGCATCGCCGCGAGAGACCCCGACCGCCAGACCGCCGAAATCCACATCCGCATCGCCCTCATGAACTGGTTCAACGCACTCGGCACCGCCGAGATCGTTCGCGTGGTATAACGTCAGTGGGGCAAGGGGCAGTCACGCCTCAGGCGAGGGTAATGCAACAACGCCGATCGCGCATCTCAACCTGCCGATCAGCCGGTTCGAACGGGTCAGCTGCGCCGACTTGCTGCGCGAGCCCCTGATCTTCCTCTCGCGGGCGGTCGGCAACGCAGCGTGTCGTCGACAGGGCCTTCGCCCACGCAGGTCTGACACCGCTGCCCCTGCTCGACGCGTTCCTCGATGTGGCCCGGGTTTTCCGCCAGTTTGCACCTGCTGCGACGGCCGTGACGAACATCGGGTGTTGGTTCCGAACCCTACGTGGCAGCCGGGGCACCGCCAGCCCGCGGACTGATTCACGCAGAGCGCAAGGCGCAGCGGCGTTATCGTTTCCGCAAGCTGCGCTTCAAAGCTGTTCTACCTCCAAGATTGAATCCTGCAGAGGCGCGTCGTGCCGGACAAGTTCGACGATCCGTTGATCCAGCGCCTGCGGGTCGAAGGTTCCGCATTGCGCCAAGGCGCGCTTCGGGTCGACGTTCTGACCGAGATAGTCGAGCAGAACGCGCGAAGCCGCCGGTTTGCGGCCGCGCTTCAACGGGCCGCCCGTCTGGATGCCCAACAGGTAATCGATTCCGGATGAATACGAAGGGTAGAGCATCATCTGCGTCACCGATGACGACAGCAGGCATTCGTTTTCCACCACGTTGATCCGTTCGCCAAGGTAGAAGGCCAAGCCTTCGTACTTGTAGACGTCCCGCGCGCCGTTCGGCCCGCCGTTGTCGCGTTCGATGTTCTTCCACAGGTAATAGCCGTCGCGCCGGGTCAGCAGCGCGAAGGAGCGGATGACCTGCCCGGGCGTGCTGTAGGAAAAGAAGTACCGGAAGTAGGCGCCGCAATAGCGGTCCAGGGGGGCGGAAAACTGGTTCAGCCGCTTCAGGGTGGGCCCGATCGGCGAAGCATCGACCTCGGGCACCGGGCGGCGCCGCAGCGAGATCAGCTCGACGAAGCGGGGCGTCTCCATCAGCAATTCGGCTTCGGTGACGCCGAAGAAATCGCAGATCTTGCGCATGTTGTGCCGCGACGGTCGCACCGCGCCCGCGAGATACTTGTTGAATTGCTGCCGGTTGATCCCGATCCGGCGACAGACATGCGCGATCGAGGGGAACAGGCTGCAGGTATAGGAGAGATTGGCTGGTAGGGGATCAGATGTCATTCGCTGACGCTATCCGACGCACTTTGTATGTCAACCTGCGGCACGGCGCGAAGTTGTGACGCAAGGCGGCCCATGACAGGCTGGCGCGAATACCGTCATAGGGAATGCATCTGCATGGATCAGAGCTCAACCAGCCTTCACGATGTCATCGAAGAGCGGCATGTCGAGATCGCGCTGCCCGACGGCTGCATTCTTGCAGCGCGCATCTGGCGGCCGGCGGATGCGGCGCCTGTCCCGGGGATCCTGGAATACCTGCCCTACCGCAAGGGCGATGGCACGCTTGCACGCGACGCCGTGCGCGCGCCTTACATCGCCGCGCGTGGCTATGCCTACGTTCGTGTGGACCTGCGCGGCACCGGCGAATCCGAAGGGCTGATGGTCGACGAATACACCGCGCAGGAGCTTCAGGACGGATGCGACATCATTGCCTGGATCGCCGCCCAAGACTGGTGCGACGGCAATGTCGGCATGGTCGGCATTTCCTGGGGCGGGTTCAACGGGTTGCAGATCGCCGCGCTTCAGCCCCCGGCGCTGAAGGCCGTGGTGTCCATCGCCTCGACCGACGACCGCTATGCGGACGACGTGCATTACATGGGCGGGACGATGGTGGTCGACCAGATCTCGTGGGCGTCGAACATGTTCGCCATCAATACCCTGCCGCCGGACCCCGACCTCGTCGGCGGCAAGTGGCGCGAGATGTGGATGCAGCGCCTGCAGGGGTCCGGCCTGTGGCTGAAGAACTGGCTGGAACACCAGCGACGCGACGCGTTCTGGAAACATGGTTCGGTGTGCGAAGACATCAGCCGCATCCAGGTACCGGTCTACGCGGTGTCCGGCTGGGCCGACGGCTATTGCCGCTCCGTCTTTCGCCTGATGGAAACGCTGCAGGGGCCGAAAAAGGGTCTCGTCGGCCCGTGGGCACACAAGTACCCGCATATCGGCGTGCCCGGCCCCGCGATCGACTGGGCGGCCGAGGAACTGCGCTGGTGGGACCAGTGGCTGAAGGGGATCGACACCGGCATCATGGATGAACCGCAGCTGCGGCTCTACCTGCAGGACCACGCGGAACCCGCCAGCTATTATGCGCACCGCGACGGGCGCTGGATCGAGGAACCGTCCTGGCCGTCGCCGAATGTCGACAGGGTCGCCTTCGGCTTGGGTGCTGATGGATCGCTAGGGACCGACGGCGGGCCGAACGGCAAGCTACGTATCCAGTCTCCGCTGGGCACCGGGATCGCGGGGGGCAAATGGTGCTCCTATGCCAAGCCCGGCGATCAGCCGGTCGACCAGCGCCGGGACGATGCGGGCAGCCTGGTGTTCCAGACCGCGCCGCTCGAAGCGCCGCTGGACATCGCGGGCGACGCGAACCTCGAACTGACGTTCAGCGTCGACCGGCCGGTGGCGCAGGTGGCCGCGCGCCTGGTGGACGTGGCCCCGGACGGAGCGGCAACGCGCGTCAGCTATGGGCTGTTGAACCTGACGCACCGCGACAGCCACGAGACGCCCGAGGCGCTGGTTCCGGGCGAACTCTATACCGCGACGGTGCCGTTCAAGCATGTCGCCCAGACCTTCCGCGCCGGCCACCGCGTGCGGCTGGCCCTGTCGACCAGCTACTTCCCCATTGCTTGGCCCGCGCCCGAACCCGTCGAGTTGACGGTGGACACGTCGAAGACCCGGCTGGTCCTGCCGGTGCGAAGGGCGACCGACGATCCGCAGCCGCGCGACCTAGGCACGCCGAAAGGCGCCGCACCGATGGAGGCGGAAACGCTCTCGCCCGCCCACGCCGACTGGGTGGTGTCCGAAAGCCTTGCCACCGGCGAAACCCGCATCACGATCACCGACGACGAGGGCCGCGTCCGGATTGCGGACAATGGCATGACCTCAGGGGCGGTCGGGGTCGAGACCTATTCCTTCAACGGCACCGATTGGCGGTCATTCAGGGGACACGTGGTCTGGAACCTCGAGATGTCGCGCGGCGACTGGCGGATGACCAGCCGCACCGAGACCGAGATGACCGCTACGACCACGCACTTCGTCGTGAAAGCCCGAATGGTGGCCAAGGAGGGCGACCAGATCGCCCATGAGGAGAGCTGGGATTGCGAGATCCCGCGTGATCTGGGGTGAGCATTCGCGAACTGACGCAGGATCTGCGTCTTTTGGCGGTCATTGCGAAGTTGCGCGGATCGCCTCCTGAGCGGATCATGATCCACGCGCCGCGCACCGATGCGCAGCGCCCAGAACGACAACGGCCGCGTGACGGCCTTGCAGGGAGATAACAACCATGACCGATACCGCACACCGCACCGGGCTTGGCCGCCGGACGTTCCTCCAGACCGCCGCGGCGACCGGCCTTGCCGCCGCTACGATGCCGCTCGGTTCGCGCATCTGGGCGCAATCGGGGAAGGTGCTGCGCGTCAGCTCCTACGCCGACATCGATGCGCTCGACCCCGGGTTCTACCAGAACGGCTACAACGTGGATGTGATGAACTGCATCTATTCCAAGCTGGTGCGCTACAAGCCCGGCCGCGAGTGGGACTGGGAACTGGAAGCTGCCGAAGAGATCGAGCAGGTCGACGACACCCACATCCGCTTCAAGCTTAAGGAAGGGCTGATGTTCACCGGCGGCTACGGCGAGATGACCGCCGAAGACGTCAAGTTCTCGTTCGAGCGCGTGCTGGAACATGACAGCCCGGTGAAAAGCGACTGGGGTCCGCTGGACCACGTCGAAATCACCGGCAAGTACGAAGGCGTCATCGTCCTGAGCGAGGCCTTCCAGCCGCTCTGGACCATCACCCTGCCCTACGGCACTGGCCATATCGTGTCGAAGAAGGCCGTGATGGAGGCCACCGAAAACGGCGGCAACTTCGGAATGGAACCGCCCGCCTATTCCGGCCCCTACGTCCTGCAGGAATGGAAACCGAACCAGTACGTCCACCTTGTCCGCAACCCGGACTGGAAAGGCGAGACGCCCGGCTTCGACGAGATCCGCATCCTGCCGATGGACGACACCAAG
Source organism: Citreimonas salinaria (assembly GCF_900107235.1). Taxonomy (GTDB): domain Bacteria; phylum Pseudomonadota; class Alphaproteobacteria; order Rhodobacterales; family Rhodobacteraceae; genus Citreimonas; species Citreimonas salinaria. Next base: position 112,955 of record NZ_FNPF01000012.1, on the reverse strand, counting down.
ACTGCCGAGCGCGCCTACGAGGCCGGCGACCTGGACTATACCGAGATCACGCTGTCCTCGCTGGCCGATTACCGCGGCAACGAGCCGGAAAACACCGTGATCGAGGAATACCCGTCGCTCTACTACGTCTGGCTGGGCATGAACTTGGACAACCCGGCGCTGCAGGATGAAAACCTGCGCAAGGCGATCCAGCACGCGATCAACGCCGAGCAGATCATCGACGCAGCCTATTTCGGCGAAGCGGCACCTTCCACGGGGTTGATCGCGCCGGGCCTGCCGGGCCACCGCGAAAACCCGTCCGTGCCGGTTGCCGGCGATCTGGACAAGGCGCGCGAATATCTCGAGGCTGCCGGCGGGCCGCCGTCCGAACCGCTGACGATCGACGCGCTGAACGCGACCGTCTGGAAGACGATGGCCGAGGTGATCCAGGCGCAACTGTCGCAGATCGGCATCCAGACGCAGATCAACGTGCAGGATTCCGGGTCCTTCTGGACGCTTGGCATGGAAAGCGAAGGCGAGCGGTGGAAGGACATGCAGCTGGTGCTCAACCGGTTCTCGATGCTACCCGACCCGTACTACGCGACCAGCTGGTTCGTGTCCGACCAGGTCGGCATCTGGAACTGGGAGCGGTTCTCGAACGAGGAGTTCGACGAGCTGCACAAGCTGGCATTGAGCGAGACGGACACCGAGACGCGCGCCGAGATGTATCGCAAGATGCAGGACCTGATGGAGGCGACCGGCGCCTACAAGTTCATCACCCACGAAGGCACCCCGGTGATGTACCGCGAAGGGCTGGAACCGGCGCTGCGTCCCGACGGCCGCCCGCTGTTCATCGACTTCGAAGGCGAGGTCTGAGCCCAGAGGAGACCGCGACCCGTGCTATTCTACACCGCACAAAGGCTGGTCCTGTCGGTCGTGATCGTCATGGTCGCGGTCTCCATCCTGACGCTGATGCTGCACGTGGTGCCCGGGGATCCGGCAGTCATGATCCTCGGGCCGCGTGCGACACCCGAACTGATCGAACGCACGCGCGAGGCGATGGGCCTGGACCGGCCGCTGCCGGTTCAGGTCGCGATGTTCTTCGCCAACATCCTGCGCGGCGATCTTGGCCAGGATGTCTTCACCGGGCGGGCCGTGTCGCAGATCGTGCTCGAACAGCTGCCCTACACGATGATCCTCATTTCCGTGGCGATCCTGTGGTCGGCGGCCTGCGGCATAGCACTTGGCGCCTATTCGGCGCTGCGGCGAAACACGTGGCTCGACACACTGTCGGGCGTCGTCTCCGTCGGGACGATCTCGATCCCGGCCTTCGTGATGGCGCTCTACTCCGTGCTGATCTTCGCCGTCTGGCTCGGCTGGTTGCCGGCCATCGGGGCGGGCGACGGGTTCTGGGACGGCATCACCCACCTGATCCTCCCCGCCTTTGCCATCGGCGTCGCCTGGGTCGGCTACGTCTCGCGGATCGTCCGCGCCTCGATGCTCGAAGTCATGACGCAGCCCCATGTCCGCATGGCACGCGCCTTCGGCCTGCCGGAACGCCGCATCACGCGGTCGCACATCCTGAAGATCGCGGTGCTGCCTGCCGTGACCCTGATCGGAACCGGCGTCGCGCATCTGTTTTCGGCGGCGGTCTTCGTCGAGGTGATCTTCGCCCGGCCCGGCATCGGCGCTCTGCTGGTCGGCGCAGTGAATGAACGGAACTACCCCATCGTGCTGGGCGCCGTCCTGATCACCACCGGCATCATCGTTCTGGCGACGCTGATTTCGGATCTGGTGGTTGCCCTGCTCGATCCCCGCCAGCGGGAGGAGTTCTGACATGACCGACGCCGCTCTGCCCGAACCCACGCTGCTCGCGCGCAGCCTGCGCGTACTCTCGGGCAATCGCACCGGCGCGCTCGGCTTCGTGCTGGTGGCGCTGATCGTCGGGTCGGCAATCCTCGCCCCGTGGATCGTGCCCTACGACCCGGCCGCCATCATGGTTGGTCCCCGCATGGCGCCGCCATCGGCCGAGCATTGGCTGGGCACGGACAATATCGGGCGCGACATCTTCAGCCGGGTCATCGCCGGCGGACGGATCGCCATGCTCGTGGCTGCGGCCTCGCTGTCCGCGGCGCTGACGGCGGGACTGGCGCTTGGCCTCGTGGCGGGGCTCGGGCCGCGGTGGCTGGACAACCTGCTGCTGCTGATCCTCGACGCGCTGCGGTCCTTTCCCGTCATCGTCTTCGGCCTTGCCGTCGTGACGATCCTGGGGCCCAGCCTGTTCACCGTCGTGCTGGTGGTCACCATCACGTCGGTCCCGATCTATGCGCGCATCGTTCGGACACAGACGCTGGCGCTGAAGAACGCCGAGTTCATCCTGGCCGAGCGCGCGATGGGTGTGGGCATGCCGCGCCTGCTGTTTATCCACGTGCTGCCCAACGTGCTGGGGCCGCTGCTGATCCTCGCCTCGATGGACGTGCCGCTGGTCATCGCGACCGAAGCGGGGCTGAGTTTCCTTGGGATGGGCGTGCGGCCGCCGACGCCGTCCTGGGGCGTGATCCTGAACGACGGCTACAACTTCATCCGCAACTCGCCCTGGCCGGTGATCGGCGGGTCCGTCCCGATCATCCTCGTGACGCTCGGCTTCACCTTCATGGGCGAGGCGCTGCGCGACATCTTCGACCCCAAGCTGAGGAAGGGCGGCTGATGGCAACGCACGCAACGGCCACGGCGACCGAGGAACCGCTGGTCGCCGTCGAAGGGCTGTCGGTGGATTTCGACACGCCGCGCGGCACGATCCAGGCCCTGCGCGACATCGACCTGACGGTACCCAAGGGCAAGGTGCTGGGGATCGTGGGGGAATCCGGCTGCGGAAAATCCACGCTGGCCTATTCGCTGATCGGGCTGCTGGCCGAGAACGCGCGCGTTGCGGGCGGCGCGATCCGGATGGGGGAACATGACCTCGCCCGACTGGGGGCGGCGGGCTGGCGGGACCTGCGCGGAACGCGGGTCGCGATGATCTTTCAGGACCCGATGACGGCACTGAACCCGGTGACGACGATCGGCCAGCAGATGCTGGACATCCAGTACCGTGACCGGATCAGCCGCAGCGAAAAGCGCGCCCGCGCCGTCGAGTTTCTGGAACAGGTGCAGATCCCCGATGCCGCGTCGAAACTGGACGCCTATCCGCACCAGCTGTCGGGCGGGATGCGTCAGCGGGTCTGCATCGCGATGGCGCTGCTGACGCAGCCCGACCTGCTGATCGCGGATGAGCCGACGACGGCGCTCGACGCGACGCTGGAGATGCAGATCGTCGCGCTGTTGCGCGAACTGCAGCAGAAGTTCGGCTGCTCGGTCGTCTTCGTATCGCATCACCTCGGCACCGTGGCCGAACTGTGCGACGATGTCGCCGTGATGTACGCCGGCGAAGTGGTGGAGCGCGGATCGGCACGCTCCCTGTTCCACGATCCGCAGCATCCCTACACGCAGGCGCTGCTGGATTGCGACCCGGCCCGGATCAAGATCGCCACCCGCACCCTGCCCACCATTCCCGGCACCCTGCCTGATCTGCGTCAGCCGCCACGCGGATGCGCGTTTCGCGCGCGCTGCCCGCACGCCTGGGGGCGGTGCGAACGCGAGCATCCGCCGCTTTATCCGGGCGCAGCCGGCCAGCGGGTGCGCTGCCATCTGTCCGATCCGGCCGAGGACGCCGCATGAGTCTGCTGGAAGTCGCCGACCTGCGCATCCGCTATGCCCGGCAGGGCCGCCTGCGCGCCACCCTGCGCCGCGAACCGCACGATTTCGAAGCGGTCAGCGGCGTGTCGTTCCAAATCGATGCGGGTCAGACGCTGGGTCTGGTCGGCGAAAGCGGGTCGGGGAAATCGACCATCGCCCGCACGCTGATCGGGCTGAAGAAGCCCACCTCGGGCAGCATCCGGTTCGAGGGGCAGGAGATCTCGGCCGCGTCGAACCGCGAGTGGTCGCGGCTGCGGCGCCAGATGTCGATGATGTGGCAGGACCCGGTCGGATCTCTGTCGCCGCGGCTGACGGTGGGGTCTCTGGTGACCGAGCCGTTGCGCATCCACGGCAGGAAGGGCGACCGGGCAGAGGCCGAGCGGCTGCTGGGCCTTGTCGGTCTGCCTGCAGAGTTCATCTCCCGCTACCCGCACCAGCTTTCGGGCGGACAGGCGCGCCGGGTCGGCGTGGCTCGTGCGCTCGCGCTGGATCCCAAACTGCTGATCGCAGACGAACCCACGGCCGGGCTCGACATGTCGGTCCAAGGCGAGGTTCTCAACCTTCTGAACGACGTGCAGAAGCGAACCCGCGTCGCGGTGCTGGTCATCACGCACAACCTCAACCTGGTGCGTCACGTGACCGACCGCATGGCGATCATGTACCTGGGCCGCTTCGTGGAGGAGGGGCCGACTGCACGGATCTTCGAACACGCACGCCATCCCTACACGGAGGCGCTGCTGTCGGCGAACCCGGAACCCGACCCGGATGCGCGGGGCGACCGGGTGACCTTGGCCGGCGAGGTGCCCAGCCCGGTCAACCGGCCGTCTGGCTGCGATTTCCACCCCCGCTGCCCATGGGCCCGCCCTGACTGCAGCGTGAGAGTACCAGAACGGTACCCCGAAGGAGGCCGCAGCCACCGCTGCCTTTTCCCGCTCTAGGACAACAGCGTCCCGACCGCGACAGGTTTCCGCTGTCTACAGGTCAGATCCCGTCCTGGAGGGCATGACCCGACCGGCCGTCGCGACGGCCGATGTCCCGTTTCTTCCGGACGCGGCGCTTGCGCGCTCTGTGGCAGGCATTCATCCGCGCGCTCGCCGCAGAGTCGACCGCGTCATCGGCGGCGCCAGCGCCGCTTAGTAAAGCCGCTCATCGGTGCCGTCGCGGCGAACCCAAGTGCCGAGCCCGATCTTGCCCAGCACCTCGAGGAAGGGCTTGGGATCCATTTCCTCGACGTTGCGCATCTCGCGCGCATCCCACTCGCCGGTGGCGATCAGCATCGCCGCGGCGACGGGCGGCACACCCGCGGTGTAGGAGATGCCCTGACTGCCGACTTCCTCGTAGGCCTCCTCGTGGTCGGCCACGTTGTAGACGAAGACCTCGGCCGCCTCGCCGTTCCTGATGCCCTTCACCAGATCGCCGATGCAGGTCTTGCCGGTATAGTCGGGCGCGAGGCTGGACGGGTCGGGCAGACAGGCTTTCACCACCTTCAGCGGCACGACTTCCTGGCCCTCGGCCAGCGTCACCGGCTGCTCGGAGAGCAGGCCGATGTTCTTCAGCACGGTGAAGACGTTGATGTAGTGCTCGCCGAAGCCCATCCAGAACCGCACGTCGGCGTCGGGATAGTGGGTCGCGAGCGAATGCACCTCGTCATGGCCCGACAGGTAGGCGCGCTGGGTGCCGACCACGGGCAGTTCCCAGTCGCGGCCCACCTCGAACATCTCGTTCTCCTGCCACGCGCCATCCTGCCAGGAATAGACCGTGCCGGTAAACTCGCGGAAGTTGATCTCGGGGTCGAAGTTGGTCGCGAAGTAGCGGCCGTGCGAGCCGGCGTTGATGTCGACGATGTCGATGGACTTCACCTCGTCCATGTACTCGTCGATGGCGAAGCGGGCATAGGCGTTGACGACGCCCGGATCGAAGCCCGCGCCAAGGATCGCCGTCACGCCCTTCTCTGCGCATCGGTCCTTCCGCTGCCATTCGTAGTTGGCGTACCAGGGCGGAGCTTCGCAGATCTTGTCCGGCTCTTCGTGAATCGCGGTGTCGATATAGGCGACGCCGGTCTCGATGCAGGCCTCGAGCACATGCATGTTCACGAAGGACGAGGCCACGTTGATCACGATCTGAGAACCGGTCTGCTCGATCAGCGCGACGAGCGCCTTGCTGTCGATCGCATCCACGGCATGGGCCGCGAGGATGCCGTCGGTGTTGTGGCTCCCCTTCTCACTGACGCTGGCGAGAATCTGCTCGCATTTCGCCTGCGTGCGCGAGGCGATGTGGATGTCTCCGAGCAGGTCGGCGTTCTGGGCGCATTTGTGCGCCACGACCTGGGCGACGCCACCGGCGCCGATGATGAGGACGTTCTTCTTCAAGACCCTCGAGCCTCCTTTCGTGTCGGGCCGCCTCAGGACAGGGCGGCTTCGAAGTCGCCGTAGCTGAATTCGCGTACGGTTCTGACGGTGCCGTCGAGTTCGCGCACCGCGATCGCGGGCATGCGCACGCCGTTGAACCAGTTCTTCTTGACCATCGTATAGCCGCCGGCGTCGCGGATCGAAACCCGGTCGCCCGGTTTCAGCGGCTGCTCGAAGCAGAACTCGCCGAAGATGTCCCCGGCAAGGCAGGAATTGCCGCACACCATCCATTCGTGGTCACCGGTGTTCGGTGCGACCTTGGCGCTTTCGCGGTAGATCAGCAGGTCGAGCATGTGCGCCTCGATCGAGCTGTCGACGATGGCTAGCTTCTTGCCGTTGTCGAGCGTGTCGAGCACCGTCAACTCCAGCGTGGTGGAGTTGGTGATCGCCGCCTCGCCGGGTTCCAGGTAGACCTGCACGCCGTGTGTCTCGGAGAACCGCTTGAGACGATCGGCGAGCTTTTCCAGCGGGTAGCCCTCGCCGGTGAAATGGATGCCGCCGCCGAGACTGACCCACTCCATGCGCGAGATCAGGTGGCCGAAGCGCTCTTCGATCCGGCCCAGCATCGCGTCGAAGCGGTCGAAATCGTCGTTCTCGCAGTTGTTGTGGAACATGAAGCCCGACACCCGGTCGCAGACCGTCTCGATGCGCGCGGGATCGTGTTCGCCCAGACGGGAAAAGGGGCGCGCAGGATCGGCGATGTCGAACGACGACGAGCTTATGCCCGGGTTCACCCGCAGGCCACGCACATGGTCCCTGGCGGCCTCGCCGAACCGTTCCAGCTGGCCAATCGTGTTGAAGATGATCTTGTCCGAATTGGCCAAGACCTCAGGAAGGTCGGCCTCGTCCCAGGCCACCGAGTAGGCATGGGTCTCGCCGGAAAAATGCTCGCGCCCAAGCTTCACCTCGAAAGGCGACGAGGACGTGGTGCCGTCCATGTACTCGCTCATCAGGTCGAAGACCGACCACGAGGCAAAACATTTCAGCGCCAGCAGACACTTGCATCCAGACAGGTCGCGGAGTCGGGCGATCTTCTCGAGGTTGGGCAGCAGTGCCTGCTTGTCGATCAGGTAGAAGGGGGTACGCAGCATCTCGGGCTTCCTCGGGTGTCGGGCCATGAGCGGGTGGCGCGAGCGCATATAGACACCGCGCGCGGCAGGCTCAACAGAAGCTGTAGCTTGCTCCTGGAAACGCACGCCTCGGTCTGGCCGACATATTGCCGGGCCGGCCGCCCTCTCCGACGCCAGAGAGCCGTTTCACGAGGTGGTGTAGCGTCACGCCACTGGACGGACGCCCGTCACTTCTGTATGCGCCGCATCCTGGCAATAATGCCTCCGGTCGCAGCCTACCCGGTCAAAACAAGGTAACGCATACTGTCGCGCAGAGCGCGAAGCGCCCGGGGGCCTTCTAGAAAGGCGTCCCTCATGTCCAGCAACCATATCTATTCGGGGCTGAAACAGCTCGGCCAGAAGTCGGAGATCCCCGAATCTCCCGAGGCAGCGGAACTCGAGCGGGTTCCCAATCCGCAGGATGACGCTCGCTATGCCGTCCGCTTCACCGCACCGGAATTCACGTCGCTCTGCCCGATGACCGGACAGCCCGACTTCGCGCACATCGTGATCGACTACATCCCTTCGAAGTGGCTGGTCGAAAGCAAGTCCCTGAAGCTCTACCTGACGTCGTTCCGCAATCATGGCGCTTTCCACGAGGACTGCACCGTATCGATCGGCCGACGGCTGACCGAGTTTCTCGAGCCCGAGTGGCTGCGCATCGGAGGATACTGGTATCCGCGCGGCGGCATCCCGATCGACGTCTTCTACCAGACGGGGCCCGCGCCAACCGGTGTCTGGATACCCGACCAGGGCGTCCCTGCCTACCGCGGGCGAGGGTGAGACGATGAATCGCGATCTACTGCGCAAGGCCGAGGGCGCGCTCTACCTCTGCCTGTTCGCGGGTTCGATCCCGCTGGCCAACTGGATGATCGGCAATGTCGGCACCACCTGCCTGCCGGAGGGGCCATGCGTGATCCCGGTCTGGCCGGGCATCGTCGCCCCAAGCGGGGTGCTGGCCGTCGGCGCCGCCCTGGTGCTGCGCGATCTCGTCCAGAGGCGGCTGGGTCTGCGATGGGCCTTCGCAGCGATCGTGATCGGAGCAGTCCTGTCGGGGCTGGTGGCCCCGCCTGCCCTCGTGCTTGCGTCAGTCGCCGCATTCGCCTTGTCGGAATCAGCTGACCTCGCCGTGTTCACGCCTCTTCAACGAAAGGGCCTCGTTCTGGCGGTTGCGGCAAGTGGTATCGTGGGCATCCTGGCGGACAGCCTGCTGTTCCTGTGGCTCGCCTTCGGAAGCCTCGATTTCCTCTGGGGCCAGGTCATCGGGAAGGGCTGGGCCCTGCTCCTGGCCTTGCCGGCGATACACCTCCTGAGGCTGCGTGACCGCAGGCTCGGGTTGGCGCCGGCGTGACGGCTGTCGCGCCCGGCCCAAGAGCGTTTTCGTGGAGCCGCGCGACCCTGAATTCTCATCGCGGCGCGGAAGGTGATCGTGCCTTTGATGACCTCGATCACGTAGGTGATGGGCGGCCAGGCGAGGAGGACGCGGCACAGCACTGACACGCCGAATGCCCAGTACATGATGCGCCGCGTGCCGTCGCGGTCTGACCGGCCACGACAACGACGGCGACGTGGTCTACCTGACGCGGCCGCGATGGGGCATCGACCGGTTCGAGCGCGACTACCCAGAGGTTACGCGGTCGGCGACGAAGGAAATGCTGGTCTGAGGCAAGCGGCGTGCCGCTCGGGCCCTGGCCCTTCGCGCCCCTCGCGCGTCGCCCGGGCCCGCGCTGATTCGCACAAGCGGATCCGATTGCCGAAGGGATTTGGAACCACATCTTCAATCGCGCGCTGCGGAGCAGAACCTTCGTGAAGGTCTGCTCCGGCCGGCCCCATCACATGCAGGACTGTCAGGGCGGCACGATCCTGCGGAAGGGCTGAGACGTGCCCCATGACGAGACGCCGGACATGGAGGCGCGGGCCGGCTTCACATCCAGCGGGAAGAATCATTTACAAAACCGGTTTATTGGTTACTTTAGTGCCATGACCACGACCAGCCCCAACGCCCGCGCCCTCGCAGCCCTCGGCCACGACGCCCGCCTGTCGATCTTTCGCCTGTTGGTGAAGGCCGGCGAAGACGGGTTGCGGGTCAGCGACATCGGCGAACATCTGGGGCTCGCGCCCTCGACGCTCGCGCATCATCTGTCGACGCTGGTCGATGCCGGGCTCGTGCTGCAGGACAAGCAGGGCCGCGAGGTGTTCAACCGGGTGGACTTTCCGGCGATGCGCGCGATCGTCGGCTTCCTGACCTCCGAATGCTGCGCCGGTGTCACGGTCCGAGCTTCGGAGGATGCCGCATGACACGCGCGCGACGTTTTTCTTGCCCCGAAACAACTGCAATTCCGGGGATTTGGTGATGACCGACACAGCCCTTGCGACACCGGGCCTCCGGGCGACGCTGCGCCATCTGTGGCGGGACCAGCGGGTCTGGCTCGCCTCCGCCGCGATCCTTGCGGCGCTGGCGGTGTTCGACACGCCCCAGGCCGCGGAAAGCGCGCTTTTCGCGGGCAACGCGCTGCTCAAGACCGCGCCCTTCCTGATCCTGTCCATCGCCATCGCCGCCTGGGCGGGGGCGACGGGGGCCGACAACCTGATCGCCAAGGCCTTCACCGGCGCACCGCTGCTGATGATCGGGCTGGGCGCGCTGGCGGGGGGCCTCTCGCCCTTCTGCTCCTGCGGGGTGATCCCGCTGATCGCGGCGCTGCTGGCGATGGGGGTGCCGCTCTCGGCGGTGATGGCCTTCTGGCTGGCCTCGCCGATCATGGACCCGTCGATGTTCGTGCTGACGACGGGCGTGCTCGATCTCGAATTCGCGGTGGCCAAGACGGTCGCCGCCATCGGGCTGGGCGTGTTCGGCGGGACCGTGGTGCACCTGATGATGAAGGGCGGCGCCTTCGCCGATCCGCTGCGCGACGGGATCGGCAACGGCGGTTGCGGCGGCGCCAAGATCCGCGCGCCGAAGCCCGTGGTCTGGCGCTTCTGGGCAGATGCCGACCGGCGGGCGAAGTTCGGCAAGACGGCGCTGAGCACCACGCTGTTCCTCGCCAAGTGGCTGACGCTCGCCTTCATCCTCGAAAGCCTGATGCTGGCCTGGATCCCGGCCGAGACCGTGACCGCGACGCTGGGCGGCGAGGGCCTGCTGCCCATCCTCACCGCGACGCTGGTCGGGGTTCCCGCCTACCTCAACGGCTACGCGGCCCTGCCGCTGGTCGGCGGTCTGCTCGATCAGGGCATGGCGCCGGGCGCGGGGATGGCCTTCCTTGTCGCCGGTGGCGTCACCTCGATCCCGGCGGCCATGGCGGTCTGGGCGCTGGCGCGGCCACAGGTCTTCGCGGTCTACATCGGCCTGTCGCTGACCGGCGCCTTCGCATCGGGGCTGCTGTTCCAGCTCTGGACTTCCATGGCATGAATGATCGCGGTGAAGCCCGTCGTCTCGCCGCGCCTTTCCCGATCGAACGCACGTCATGATCCCAAGACTGCCTCCCGAGAGACGTGGCCTGATCGTCGCCGCCCTCGGCTCATCCCTCACCGTCAGCTGGGCCTCCAGCTACTACATCCCCGCGGTTCTGGCCGGTCCCATGGCCGAGGCCCTCGGCCTGTCACCGGTCTGGGTCTTCGGCGCATTCTCCATGGCGATGGTGGTCTCGGCCATGGTCGGCCCCTGGGCCGGGGCGCGGATCGACGGGTTTGGCGGGCGGGGCGTGCTGATGCTGTCCAACCTCGTCTTCGCGGCGGGCCTGGGCCTGCTGGCGGCGGCAACGACGCCCTGGGTCCTGTTCGCAGGCTGGGCAGTGATCGGGCTCGGCATGGGGATCGGGCTTTACGAGGCCGGTTTCGCCACGCTTGCGGGAATCTATGGCAAGGACGCGCGCGGGCCCATCACCGGCATCACCCTGATCGCCGGGTTCGCCAGCACGGTCGGCTGGCCGCTTTCCGGGCTGATGATGGCGACCTGGGGCTGGCGCGAGGCGTGCCTTTGCTGGGCGCTGATCCACCTCTTCCTCGCCCTGCCGCTCAACGCCTGCCTCCCCAGGGGCACGAAACCGATCACCGTGCCGGGCACCGTGCCCGAGGACGGCCCGCCGCCATCGCGCCTCGCGCTCTGGCTGCTCGCCTTCGTCTTCGCGGCGAGCTGGTTCAACTCGACCGCGATGGCCGCGCACCTGCCGGGGCTGCTCCAGGCCGCCGGGGCCAGCACGGCCGTCGCCATCGCGGCAGGCGCGCTGATCGGCCCGGCGCAGGTCGTGGCACGGTTGCTGGAATTCGGCCTACTGCGCCGGTTTCACCCGCTCGTCTCGACCCGCGTGGCGGCGGCCGCGCATCCGGTCGCGGCCGTGGCGCTGGTGACGGTCGGGGGCCCCGCCGCCTACGCCTTCGCCCTGCTGCACGGAGCAGGCAACGGGATCCTGACGATCGCGAAGGGAACGCTGCCGCTGGCGCTGTTCGGCGCGGCAGGCTACGGGCGGCGGATCGGCTGGCTCAATGCGCCCGCCCGCATCCTTCAGGCAGCGGCGCCACTCGTCTTCGGCGCCGCGCTGACGGCCTGGGGCGTCTCGGCGATCTGGCTGACGGCAGGTACCGGACTGGGCGCAATGATCGCGCTCTTGATCCTGAAGCGCGGTTAGCCCGAAAGGCTTCCAAGTCCGCGGACTTCGGCCCGCGTCGATACGCAGAAGGTCCATCAGCTGAAGCGTCTTCGCGTCCGTCAGCCATAGATCACCGCCTTGGCGTCGCGGCGGCTGGTGACGAGGCCCGCGCGGCGAAGCTGCTACAGATGCTGCCAGCAGTTGGCGATCGTCAGACCGGTCTTCTCCGCCAGTACCTCCACGCCACGCTCTCGTTGCGCCAGTTGTTCGAGAAACGACAGCCGCGCCGGAGCCGACAGGGCGCGCGCGACGAGCGCGTATTCCTCGATAAGTGCGGCCTTCGGGCTGGTTGACGCTGGACTTCTCCGGACGGAGGTCATTCAAGCGTTAACTTGAATGAGAGCGAGACCAGCGCTTCCCTCAAGCCCCGGGGCCGGCACGAAGGAGCCCGCCGAGTGACCGCCAGCAATCTTCAGCACGGCATCCGCGAGAACCTGGGACAGGTCTCGCACCAGCTGATCCAGGTGATGCTGGTCGGCTTCGCCATCGGGATGACCCGAACGGTGGTCCCGGCGCTGGCCGAAAGCGAGTTCGGGCTCGAGCGCGGCTCGTTCCTCCTGCTCGCCTCGTTCGTGGTGGCCTTTGGCGCGGTGAAGGCGGTGATGAACTTCGTCGCCGGGCGCTGGTCGGAACGCATCGGACGCAAGCGGGTGCTCTTCTGGGGCTGGGTCGTGGCACTGCCGATCCCGGTGATGATCTGGTACGCGCCGGACTGGAACTGGATCGTGGCGGCGACCGTGCTGCTGGGCGTCAACCAGGGCCTCTGCTGGTCGATGACCCAGACCGCGAAGCTCGACCTCACCCGGGCCGAGGAACGCGGGTTCACGATGGGGCTCAACGAGTTCTCCGGCTACGGGGGAGTCGCGGTCGCGGGCATCCTGACCGCCTATGCCGCCGAAGCCCTGGGCGCGCGCACGGGGCTTCTTGTCTTCGGCATGGCCGTGGTCCTGCTGGCGCTGTTGCTCACCGTGGTCTGGGTCAGGGACACGCTGCGCTGGGCCAGGGCCGAGACGGCGGCGCACAAGGCGGCACCGCCGAAGACCCTGCCGCGCTACCCGCCGGGCGTCTCCGAGCATCCCACCACGGGCGAGGTCTTCGCGCTGATGAGCTGGCGCGACCGGCGCCTCTTCGCGATCTCCCAGGCGGGGCTGGTCGAGAAGTTCGTCGATGCGCTGGTCTGGGCGCTGTTCCCCGTCTTCCTGGTCAGCCGGGGCGCCAGCCTGACCGAGGTCGGCTGGATCGTCGGCGTCTATGGTTTCGTCTGGGGCGGCTCGCAGCTCTTTACGGGGCGGCTGTCGGACCATGTCGGCCGCTTCTGGCCCAACGTGCTGGGCATGTGGATCTGCGGCGCGGGCGTGGCGATGGTGGTCATGGGTACGGGTGCGCTCTGGTGGTCGGTCTCGGCCGGGGTGGCGGGCTTCGGCATGGCGCTGCTCTATCCGAACCTCTCGGCGGCGGTCGCCGACATCACGCCGCCCGCCTGGCGCGGCTCGGCCATCGGCATCTACCGCTTCTGGCGCGACCTCGGCTACGCGATCGGCGCGCTCGGCCTCGGGCTGGCGGCCACGCTGACGGGCGCGGCCGAGGCCGCCTTCTGGTTCGTCGCGATCTCCATGTTCGTCTCCGGCGGCCTGTTGTTCTGGCTGACCGAGGAAACGCACCCGCGACTCAACCCGGCCCCGGCGCCCGAGCCCGCCCGTGCGTGACGCCCCGCGCGCTTGGCGCGAACGGCGGATGCGTGCGACAATGCGGCAGCACTCTACCGGAGGTATCATGATCCGATTTGCGTTTCCCTTGGCCCTTCTTGCGTCGCCCGGCCTCGTGCTGGCGCAGGACGCCCAGCACGACGGGATGCACACCATGCCCGGCATGTCCCACCAGGATCACGGGGCGCGCGCCGAGCCAGGTCGTGCCGACCTCGTGGAGGGCGGGCAATCCGCCTTCGCCGCGATACAGGAGATCGTCTCGCAACTGATGGCGGATCCCGCGACGGACTGGAGCCGCGTCGACATCGAGGCGGTGCGTCAGCACCTGATCGAAATGGACAACGTGACGCTCCGGGCCCGCGTCGCCGTCGAGGAGGTCGAAGGCGGCGCCCGCTTCGAAGCGACGTCAGAAGACGCCGCCGTGACCGGGTCGATCCGCGCCATGGTCCCGGCCCACGCAGCGACGATGGACGGTGTCGAGGGTTGGACCATGCAGGCAGCCGGTATCCCCGGCGGCGCCGCGCTGGTCGTGACCGGCGCCGATCCTGAGCGTATCAGGGCGCTCGGGTTCATTGGCGTGATGACGGTCGGCATGCATCATCAGACGCATCACCTCGCGCTGGCGACGGGGAAGAATCCCCATGCGCATTGAGACCGACCTGAACACCACAACCTCGGGGCCCGCTTTGGTCCGAGGCAGCGTCCACGCGCACGCCACCATGCATGGGCGAGGCTTGAGCGGCAGTGCGAGATACTTCTTGTCGATCCGGTTGCCGCGCGGTGTGCGACGCCCCGACGACGCCTTGGCAGGACGAGCTTCTTCCTCGATGACCTCGGGGCCACGGCGTCGACCAACGGAATCGGATTTACCAAAAAGCTGTTGCGATTGATCTTTGGCTTTGTTCTGCGTTGCTGGCCGGCCCCGCGCCGCAAAGCGCGCGGCCGGCCATGGTGATGGTTCAGTCAGACGCTTCCGCGCTCTCGGCCGGGTCGTCAGCGGCTGGCGCGCCGGGCGTCTTGCCACTCGCGGCAGAAGCATCGTCCGATTTGCCCTCCGATTCCACGGCCGCTGCCTGTGCCTCCGACCCTGCCTGTGCCTTTGCCAGCGTCTCGAAGACGATCTTGTGATCGTCCGCCGACCAGGCCACCCGCACCCTGTCGCCATCCTCGATCCGGCCCGACAGCATCTCGCGTGCCAGCCCGGTTTCAAGCTCCGACCGGATCAGGCGGCGCAGTTCGCGCGCCCCGAATTCGGGTTGGAAGCCGACAGCGGCGAAGTGGTCGATCACGCTGGTGTCGAATTCAAGCGCGACGCCCTGCCCCATCGCGGTCTGTTTCACGCGCCCGAGTTGCAACTCGACGATGAGGCGTATCTCCGACCGGTTCAGCGAATGGAAGACGATGATCTCGTCGATCCGGTTGATGAACTCGGGCCGGAAATGCTGCCTGAGCACCTCCATCATGTCGGATTTCTGCTTCGCCTCGTCGAACCCCTTGGTCCCGCGCTTCTTGAGATTGCGCTGAATGATGTCGGAACCGAGGTTCGAGGTGGCGATGATGATGGTGTTGCTGAAATCCACCACGCGCCCCTTGCCGTCGGTCAGGCGGCCGTCGTCGAAGACCTGAAGCAGGATGTTGTAAACATCCGGGTGGGCCTTCTCGATCTCGTCCAGCAGCACGACCGAATAGGGCCGGCGGCGGACCTTCTCGGTCAATTGGCCACCCTCGTCATAGCCGACATAGCCCGGGGGGGCGCCGACCAGGCGCGCGACGGCGTGACGTTCGCCGTACTCGGACATGTCGATGCGGACCATCGCGTCCTCTTCACCGAAGATCGTCGCGGCGAGCGTCTTGGCAAGCTCGGTCTTGCCGACGCCGGTCGGGCCGAGGAAGAGGAAGGTCGCGGTCGGGCCACCGCCTTCGCGCAGCCCGGCGCGCGCCAGGCGCACCGCATCGGCCACAGCGCTGATGGCCTCGTCCTGGCCGATGACGCGCTCGTGCAGCCGATCTTCGAGCCTGAGCAGCTTTTCCTTCTCTTCGGTCGTCAGCTCGGTCACCGGCACGCCCGTGATCTTCGACACGATCTGCGCCACGTGATCCGCGCGCACCTCTGCCGTGGCCGAAGCCTGGTCGCGCTTCCAGATCTCGAGCAGCTCGTCCAGCTCCTGCTGCCTTGTTTCCAGCTCCCTCTTCAGTTCCGCGGCGCGGTCGAACTGCTTGCGCGCCGCGGCATAATCCTGCTCGCGCTTGATCTGCTGGACCTCGACCTCCAGTTCCTGCACGTCCACCGGGCGTGCGGTGGCGGAAATCTTCACCCGCGCGGCCGCCTGGTCGATCAGGTCGATCGCCTTGTCCGGCAGGAAGCGGCCCGTAACGTAGCGGTCGGAAAGCTCGACCGCCGCCATGATCGCCTCTTCGGTGATCTGGACCTTGTGGTGCGCCTCGAGCGTATCGCGCAGGCCGCGCAGGATCATGATGGCCTGCGCCAGGGTCGGCTCGTCGACATAGACCGGCTGGAAGCGACGTTCGAGCGCGGCGTCCTTCTCGATGTATTTCTGGTACTCGTTCAGCGTGGTTGCGCCGATCAGGTTCAGTTCGCCCCGCGCCAGCGCCGGCTTGAAGGTGTTGGCGATGTCGAGCCCGCCTTCGCCACCGCCCTGGCCCGCGCCGACGATGGTGTGCACCTCGTCGATGAAGAGCACCATCTCGTCCTTGTGCTCGGTGATCTCCTTGAGGATCTTCTGCACCCGTTCCTCGAACTCGCCGCGGTACTTCGACCCCGCCACCATCGAGTTGATGTTGAGCTCGACCAGGCGCTTGTCACGCAGGGCTTCCGGCACCTCGCCCGCAACGATGCGCTGCGCCAGCCCCTCTACGATGGCGGTCTTGCCGACGCCGGGCTCGCCGATCAGCACGGGGTTGTTCTTCTTGCGCCGCGCGAGCACCTCGATCGTGGTCTCCACCTCGCGGGCGCGGCCGATCACGGGGTCGAGCTTGCCTTCCCGGGCCAGCCTGGTCAGGTCGCGGCTGAATGCGTCGAGATCGGGGGTGTCCGAAGGCGCGTCCACCCGGCCCTCCTCGGCGCCGCGGCCCACCACCTTCGTCACCTGCTGGCGCAGCGCCTGGGGCGTCAGACCATACTTGCGCAGGATCGAGGCGGCCAGTCCCTCGCCTTCCTCGGCCAGGCCGATCAGCAGGTGTTCCGGGCCGACATAGGAATGCCCCAGCTCGTTCGAGGCTATGAAGGCGCGGTTGAGCGCATCCTTGAGCCGCGGGCTGACGCCGATCTCGCCTTCGGTCGGGTGGTCGCCGCGGGGCGCATCGGCCTCGACCTGCCGCTGCAGGTCGTCGGCATCGAGCTTGAACTGCTCGAGGATCTTGCGCACCACGTCCGAACCGGCAAGCGCCATCAGCAGGTGTTCCGTGTTCACCTCCTTGCGGCCAAGTTCGCCGGCCTTCTGGGCGGCCTCCTGCAACAGCTTGTTGCCCTGTTCGCTCAGCCGGTCGCCGAGACTGGCGCCGCCCGAGCCGCGCCGCGTTCCGCGGCGGGGGGATTCGGCGCCGAACGGTGCGTCGCCCGCGTCAGCTTCTCCGGCGCCTGCACGGCCAAGCCCGCCCTCGCGAAGCGGGCTGTCGTCGAACAGGCTGCCAAGGCCGCTGTCGCCGAAGAAGTCGTCGAAGAGCGAGCGCCGCCCGAACAGCGATTCCAGCGGCGAGGCGCTGCGCCCCGAGCGGCGCATCATCTCGCGGTAGTGCTGATCGCACAGATCCATGTCCCGCACCTCGCCATTGATCGAGGCGCGCACGCGTGCCGTGGCGGGGCGTTCGCAGATGTCGCATTTCCCGTTTGCCATACTTTTTGCCCTTTACTGGTCAAAAGTTGGCTTCAATGTACGACGGGCTTTCCGCGCGCGCCTTGCTCTAGATCAAGCGGCCCCGCCCTCGGGGCGCCGCACCCGGGCGGCAATGTCGGTCATCGCGCCGCCCCCTCCTGACGCTGCGTTCCGCGCGCGAGAAAGTCGTCGCGGCGAGGGCGATGGACGAACCCCGTTGAAGGCGGTGTTCGAAACCGCCGCCGAGGTGCTGGGCGCGCTGAAGAAGGCCTTCCGCGATCACGAGCAGCAGAAAGAACCGGCGTGGCGCGACTGAGCCTTCCAGCCGGGGACGGCACGGGCGCAGGCGCGCCCCGCTGCATGACGGACCTCCCCCGGCCGACCGGCCGGGCCCGCGCCTCGCCCCCGCCGGTCCAGGGGCCATGAGACTCCGCGCTCCGCGAGGACCGCAGGCGGGCATGGGACATCGCAACGGCTCCCTCCGCCTCGCGGCGGCGCGCCCGCGCCGGGACGACCTTCGAACCCGGCCGGCGACGCGACGCGCGCGGCCGTCGCCTGCGCACGCGCGGGGGCTTTTCGTGGAACGGCACGATGGGTCGCCGGCTTATTCATGCAGATGAGGCGGATGCCGCAGGCGCAGCGCCCGGAGGCGCGGCGCGCTTCCGGGGCGTCCACGCCGACCATTTGAAGGAGAAGGACCATTCCCGACAACGACATGAACCGCGGCCCGGACGCGTCGGACCTGCCCGACCTAGGCCGGACCGCGCTGTTTCTCGACTTCGACGGCACCCTCGTCGGCATCGCGCCCCGCCCCGACGCGGTGAAGGTCGCCCCGGGGCTCGAGGATGTGTTGAGTGAAATCCACGACCGCACGAAGGGCCGTGCCGCCATCGTGTCCGGCCGCAGCATCGCGCAACTCGAAGGCTTCCTGCCGACCTATTCCGGCATCCTCGTCGGCTCTCACGGCGCCGAGTCGCGGGTGGACGGAGCCTACGCGACCGCGGCCGAAGGCGATACCACCGCCTTCAAGGCCAGCCGCGACATGCTTCGGGCATGGGTCCGGCACCACGACGGCGTGCTGCTCGAGGAGAAGCCCGTCTCGCTCGTCCTGCATTACCGCCAGGCGCCCGAGCACGAGGACGCCTGTGCCGGCATCCTCGCCGCCCTGTCGCAGGTCATGCCGGGTTTCGTGGTGCGTCCGTCGAAGATGGCGCTCGAGCTGATGCCCGAGACCGTGTCGAAGAAGCGCGCGGTTGTGGACCTGATGGAAGGCTGGCACGAACGGACTCCGATCGCCATCGGAGACGACCGCACGGACGAGGACATGTTCCACGCGGCGGGTGCCGCCGGCGGCTACGGGATCAAGGTGGGCGACGGCGACACCGTCGCGAAGTTCCGTCTCGGCGGGGTCGAGGACGTCCATGCGCTGCTGCGGAACTGGGTCGAGAAAACGGAGGGTACTTCATGACGGGCCGCTTGATCGTTCTGTCCAACCGCATCCCGACCGGCGGGCCGCCCTCGGGCGGGCTCGTGGTCGCGATCCATGAATTGCTGGCGGCGCGCGGCGGTCTCTGGATCGGGTCGGCCGACGAATTCGTCGAGGTGCCGTCCGAGACGCTGCGGCCCATCGAGGGCGGCGAGGGATACGACAAGGCCGTCTTCGACCTGACCGAGGCCGAGCACGAGGAGTTCTACCTCGGCTACGCCAACTCGGTCCTCTGGCCGCTTTGCCACCACCGCACCGATCTCCTCGCGCTCGACCGTCAATACGCCGACAGCTACGCCGGCGTGAACGCCCGCGTCGCGCGGATGCTGGCGCAGATCGTCGAACCCGAGGACACGATCTGGGTCCACGACTACCATTTCCTGCCGATCGCCCTGGAGCTGCGCAAGCTGGGCGTGACGGCGCGGGTCGGCCTGTTCCTGCACATCCCCTTCCCGAACCTTCACGACATCGAGGCCCTGCCCGAACGCGACCAGTTCTACTTCTGGCTGGCGGCCTACGATCTGGTCGGGCTTCAGACCCAGGCGGACGTGGCGCGGTGCCTCGAAAGCTACCGCACGCAGCCCTCCGGCGAACTGATGCTCAACGGCCGCGTGAAGTTCGACGGCGACGCCTTCCAGGTCCGGTCCTTTCCGATCGGCATCGACGGCAAGGCCTTCAAGGCCCTCGCCGAAAAGCCGCTCACGCACGACCCGGCGCATATCCGCGCCGACGCACGGCTCATCCTCGGCGTCGACCGGCTGGACTACTCGAAGGGCATCCCCAACCGGGTGCGGGGGTTCGGCACGTGGCTGGAAAAACGCAAGCCCGATTCCCCGCGCGCGACGCTGCTTCAGATCACGCCCCCGTCCCGAGAGACGGTGCCGGCCTACCAAGCCATCGCGCACGAGGTGGAAAGCCTGGTCGGGCGTCTCAACGGCCAGTATTCGGAACTGGACTGGACGCCGATCCGCCTGATCGAACGCGCCGTCCCGCGCGAGACGCTGGCCCCCCTCTACCGGCAGGCGGACATCGCGCTGGTGACCCCGCTGGCCGACGGGATGAACCTGGTGGCGAAGGAATTCGTCGCGGCGCAGGACCCCGAGGATCCCGGCGTGCTGATCCTGTCGCAATCCGCCGGCGCCGCCGAGCAGATGACCGAGGCGCTGATCGTGAACCCCCACGACGCCGAAGAGGTCGCGGACGCGATCGAACGGGCCTTCATGATGCCCCTCGACGAGCGGCGCGCCCGCCACGAGGCACTGCTGCAGGTCGTCCAAGACACCGACATCTTCGACTGGGGCGCAAGCTTCCTCGACTGCCTGAACCGCGTCGAAAGGCGCGACGGCATGCCGGGCTAGGCATGTGCCGGGCCGCGGCCCGGCGCGCGGCGGCGGGCGTCAGCCTTCGTTGCCGGCCGCTCCGGGGGCGTCCCGGGCCAGCAGGCGGACGTCCTGCCGCGCCTGCTCGAGTTCGGCCAGCGCCGACGCGGTCTCGGACGCGTCGGCGCCAAGCAGCCGTTCGTCGGTCAGCGGCTGCACGGGCTTCCCGTCGACGACGATCTCGTAATGCAGGTGCGGCGCCGTCGACGTCCCGGTCGAGCCCACGCGCCCGACCGCGTCGCCGGCGGCCACGCGCTGCCCGTCCCGCAGCGCGTCGTTCGTCTCGCTCAGATGCGCGTAGAGGGTGTGCACGCCGCCGCCGTGGTCGATCTCGACCATCAGGCCGTAGCCGCTCTTCTTGCCCATGTAGACGATCCGGCCCGCCTGCGTCGCCAGCACGTCCGCGCCCAGCGGCGCCTCGAAATCCACGCCGCTGTGCATCCGCACGATGTTGTGGATCGGGTGCTTGCGCGGCCCGAAGGCCGAGCTCAGCCGCGCGCCGGCGATCGGCTGGTCGAATGTCCGCAGCAGCACGCCGTTTTTGTAGATCCGGGTGCGCAGGGACCGCGCGCCGGGCCAGAGCACCTCGTAGCGGTCGCCGCCGAGATCCAGCTGCGCGAAGTCGATCAGCGGCTCGCCGATCGCGCGGTCCTCCAGCCGGTTCTCGCGCCACGCGACGCGCAGGCGCTCGCCGCCCGCCAGCACGCGGCGCAGGTCCAGCGTTCCGGCAAGGACCAGTTCCAGGTCTGTGGCAAAGCGCGTGGGAATGCCCGCCGTCTCCAGCGCCGCGTAGATCGAGGACCCGATTTCCGCCGCGCCCGCCAGACGCACCGAGTCCAGGTCGGGCGGCACCACCCGCACCGAAGGCGCGTCGCCGAACAGCGCCCGGATGCGCACGCCGTCGTCGATCTCCAGCTCGGCCCTGCGCGGCGATCCGTCCGCGCCAAGCTCCAGCGCCAGGGCATGGCCCGGCTGCAGGCGCCTAAGCTCGAATTCCTCGCCCAGCGCCTGCGATACCTGGCGCCGCGTGACCGGGTCCAGCCCCGCCTCGGCCAGCAGCGCGGCAAGGCTTTCGCCCGGGCCGACGACGCGGGACCAGCGGGTCACGGGCCCGCCGTCCGCATCCGGTTCCGGCGTTGCTTCGGGGACGGCTTCCGGCCGGGCGACGACTGCATCCGGGGCGATGTCCGGCCCGGCATCCAGGACCGGCCCCGGCGCGTCATGCGGATCGACGCCGCTCGCCACGGACGCGGCGCCATCTTCGGCCCCGTCCACCGGCACGTCGTCACCTTGCCAGCGTGCCACGCCGATCCCGACGACCACGACGACGAACAGGCCGGTCCAGTATCTCAATCTGATGCGCAATCCGCCGCCCGTCTTTGTCTTTTTCGTTGTCCAAGCGGCCCGCGCCGAACCGCCACTTCTCCGGACATGCCGGAACCCGATGGTGGCGCCCAGGGGCCGCCCGCGACGGTAGCCGCGCGACCGATCTCTCGCAACCACCGGCGGGCGCTGCGGCGCCCCATTGCCGACGCCCGACCGAAATCCGCCGGTCGCCACGGATTGAGTTCCCGGCCGTTCCGGCCGATACGGTCGAGCTGACCGTAACCAGATGGAAAGGCGGCCAAGCTGATCGCCGTGACCCCTCCGATGCGCGCCCGCCCGGTTCGCGGCGCCGAGATTTGCCTCGCGCCCTTCGAAGCAGGCGCCTGCCGCGTGGCGCGGGGCGGCGCCCCGACGCGGCGCCCGGGCGCGCCATGACCACCTGGCACCACGAGGAGCGGCTCGCCGCCGTGCTCGCGGTGGTGCGCGACAGCAAGGCGAAGCGGGTCCTGGACCTCGGCTGCGGCGACGGCGACCTGTTCGTGCAACTGGCGGCCGAGCCGGGGATCGAGCGGCTGGCGGGCCTCGACATCCACGCGCCCTCGCTCGACCGGCTGCGCGCGCGGCTGGCCAAGACCCCGCCGCACGTGCCCCATGTCGAGCTGCGCGAGGCGTCGATGACTGATCCGACGCCCGACCTCGCGGGCTACGACTGTGCCGTGCTGCTCGAGACGATCGAGCATGTCGACCCCGACCGCCTGTCGACGCTGGAAGAGGCGCTGTTCCGGAAGATGCGCCCGGGCACCGTCGCCATCACCACGCCGAACGCCGAGTTCAACCCGCTGCTCGGCGTGCCGGCGCACCGGATGCGGCATCCCGACCACCGCTTCGAATGGGATCGCGCCCGCTTCCGCCGCTGGAGCGCGCGCGTGGCCGGCGCCTGGGGCTACCGGGTGCGGTGCCGGGACATCGCAGGTCATCACCCCGATCTTGGCGGCGCCAGCCAGATGGCGGTGTTCGAACGGGTCTGACGGGACCGGCGCAAGGGCCTGCGGACCACGCCAGCGACGGCGACGGCGACGGCGACGGCGACGGCGAAATCCTAACGGAAGATGAATCCGTCCCTGTAACCCATTGATTTGTGGTGGGCGCCCGCGTGTCCCACCGTGGGACACGCCGATTTCCCGCGCGAACCCGCCCCGGTCAGGCGCGGGCCGCGCGCCGGCCTCCGAACCGAAGGCGGACCCGCCACTCAGCGCATCAGAAGCACAGGCACCTTGCAGGAGCGCACCATCTCGGTCGTGGTCGACCCGATGACGAGGCTGCGGATGCGGCTGTGGCCGTAGGCCCCCATCACCACCATGCCAAAGCCCTCGTCCTCGACCAGCTTGCCCAGCACCTCGTCCGGCCGCCCCTCGACGATGCGGGTGGCTGCGTCGTGACCGGCCGCCTTCAGCAGCGCCTTCGCGTCCTCCAGACCCTTGCGGTGATCGGCGTTGTCGGCGCCCACGGTGACAATCTCGACCTGCAATTTCTCGAACAGCGTGCTGCGCGAGATGTGGTCGACCGCCTTCATCGCCGAGCTGCCGCCGTCATAGGCGACCAGCACCTTGTCGATCGGCTTGAAGGCGCGCGAGGCCACGACGATCGGACGGTGCGACGCGCGCACGACCCGTTCGAGGTTCGACCCCAGATGCCCCTTGGCGAAATCCGCAGCCTCGCCGCGCTTGCCGATGACGATGACGCGGGCCTCTCCCTCGATCTCGGAGATCGCCTCGACCAGGTCGCCATGCCGCAGCCGGGTGGTGATGTCGGTCACCCCGTCGCGGTCGACGATGGCGCGGGCATCCTCGAGAATGGCACGACCGCGGTGGGAGACGAGCTTGGCGCGCTGCGCGTCAAGCTCGGCCAGTTCCTCCATCAGCTGCGTCCGCGCGCCCAGCCGGATCGAGCCGGACAGGTCCTGCTTCTGCGGCGCCTCGCGGCGGCCAAGCACGTGGAGCAGCTCGACCGGCGCCTTGGTCCGCTCGGAAATCCAAGCAGCGTGGTCACAGACGCTTTCGGAGTAGAGCGAGCCGTCGACGAGCGCGATGATCTTCTGTGTCATGGTCTTCCCTCCCTCAATGTCCCATCAACTTGTCCATGGCGCCGGGCTTGTCGTGGATGGCAAGCCGGTCGACCAGCGTCTCGGTCGCCCGGTTCATGCCGACCACCTCGACCTCGGCCCCGTCGCGGCGGAACTTGAGGATTGCCATGTCCAAGGCCTGCACGGAACTGATGTCCCAGATATGCGCGCGGCTGACGTCGATGATGACGCGTTCCGGCGCCTCGCGAAAGTCGAAGGCATCCATGAAGTCCTCGACCGAGCCGTAGAACAGCTGGCCCTCGACATGATAAGTGCGCACGCGGCCGTCGTCGCTCATCTCCGAGCGGACGCCGAACAGCTGCGCGATCTTGCCGGCAAAGAAGATGCCCGACAGCAGCACGCCCACCAGAACGCCGATGGCGAGGTTGTGGGTGTAGACCACGGTCACGACCGTCGCGATCATCACGATCGAGGACGATCGCGGGTGCACCGTCAGGTTCTTGATCGACGACCACGAGAACGTGCCGATCGAGACCATGATCATGATCGCCACCAGCGCCGGCATCGGGATGATGCTGACGAGGTCGCCGAGGCCGACGACGAGGATCAGCAGGAACACGCCCGCCACGAAACACGACAGACGCCCGCGGCCGCCCGACTTCACGTTGATGATCGACTGGCCGATCATCGCGCAGCCCGCCATGCCTCCGATGAAGCCGGTGGCGGTGTTGGCGATGCCCTGCCCCACGCATTCCTGGTTCCGGTTCGACTTGGTGTCGGTCAGATCGTCGACGATGTTCTGCGTCATCAGGCTTTCCAGCAGGCCCACGACCGCCACGGCGACCGAGTACGGCAGGATGATCATCAGCGTGTCGAGGTTCAGCGGGATCTGCGGGATCAGGAACACCGGCAGCGTGTCAGGCAGCGCGCCCATGTCGCCCACCGTGCGCACGTCGAGACCCAGCGCGAAGGCCAGGCCGGTCAGCACGATGATCGTCACCAGCGGCGACGGGATCGCCGTGGTCAGAAGCGGAAAGCCGTAGATGATCGCAAGGCCCGCCGCGACCATCGCGTAGGTGACCCAGGAGACGTAGCGGGGGTCGAGCTCGGGCAGCTGCGCCATGAAGATCAGGATGGCCAGAGCGTTCACGAAGCCGGTCATCACCGATTTCGAGACGTAGCGCATGACGAAGCCGAGCCTCAGCGCGCCCGCGCCGATCTGCAGGAGGCCTGCCAGCACCGTCGCGGCCAGCAGGTATTCCAGCCCGTAGTCGCGCACCAGCGTGACCATAAGGACGGCCGTCGCCGCCGTGGCGGCCGAGATCATGCCGGGCCGCCCGCCGGCGATGGCGGTAATCACCGCGATCGAGAAACTCGCATAGAGGCCGACCTTCGGGTCCACGCCTGCGATGATGGAAAAAGCGATGGCTTCGGGGATGAGCGCGAGCGCGACGACGAGGCCGGCGAGCAGATCGCCGCGAACGTTGCCGAGCCACTGCGCGCGATAAGCGTCGAGTGAAAACATGAAGGAAATATCCGATACCGAACGCAGCCCGTGCGTTCGGTCGTGCACATGCACCGTTGTCTGTCGTTGTCCGGCGGATCGGCGGCCGGAAGAGCCACCCGGCATTGCGGCCGGGTCCAGTCTGCTGCTCGGCGGCCTAGCCCGCGTGGTTCGGAAACGCAACCATGACCCGGATCGCGAGGGCGTCCGGGCGAATTGCCGTGCCAGTTTTCGCACGATTTCCGGACGATCCCGCTGACCGAGGGACGGACCGCACCGAACCTGATCGCGCACCCCACGGCGGCGGGAAGGTCGTCGCGGCGAAGCTGAGTCTTGAGCGTGCCTTCCCCGCCAAGCACCTCGACATTGGCGGGCTTCGGCCAGTCAGGCACGTGCTCGTCATCGAACCGCGCCCAAGTGCGCAACGTCTACTTCTGCGCAACGTCTACTTCGACACCTGCGCCGGCATCGAATGCTTCTTCGAGTTGATCGAGGTCCACGACATCCTGCTCGCCTCGGAAATGGCAAGCGGGGTCAACGGTGTCGGCCCCGGGCACGTGTTCGAGGAGACCAAGCGAAACATCGACGCGCTGGACCTGTCGGAGGGCGGACAAGACCCAAGGCATTTGAAGGGAATGCCTGGCGTGGAACTGCTCCGGCCGCCGAAGCGAAGCGCGATCCAGGTGGATGCGGTTGCGAACGCTGACGCGCCGCATCCCGCCCGCGTCAGGCGCCGCGCCGGATATGTTCCAGCATCACTTCGGCGGCCGAGGCGTCCATCGGGATGCTGGACGGCACGTCGCAGATGTCCGGCTCGGCGAAAAGCTGCTTGATGGCGCGGTCCTCGACCAGCATCGAATAACGCCAGCTGCGCATCCCCATGCCCTGGTTCGAGCGGTCGACCAGCATGCCCATCCGGCGCGCGAATTCGCCGTTGCCGTCGGGCAGCATCATCACCTTCTCGACGCCCAATGCCTTGGCCCACTGGTACATGACGAAGGCGTCGTTGACCGCGGTGCAGACCACCCGGTCGATGCCCTCGGCGATGAAATCGTCGTGCAGCCGCTCGTATCCCGGCAGATGACTGTCGGTGCAGGCCGGCGTGAAGGCGCCCGGCAGGCCGAAGACGACCACGCGCTTGCCCGCGAAGATCTCGTCGGTGGTGATGTCCCGCCACTCGAACGGGTTGTCCCCCTCCAGCTCGGGATTTCTCACGCGGGTGTGGAAGGTGATGGCGGGAACGGTCTGGGGTGTCACTTTTCTACCTGCACTTTCTTGTCACGGACAGCGTGGTCCCAAGGTAGCCCGTATGCCGCCCCGCCACCACCGTGGTCCCGGCACGGCCCGCGGTTGCCCGTGCGCCCGCTCAAGGCCAGGCGGACAGGTCCGTGGGCGGCGGGCGCGGCCGGTCGCTGGACCGGAGCCGGCGGCGCCAGGTCCCTGGGGGGATGCCCTCGATTCCCTTGAAGAAATGGTTGAATTGCGAACCGCTGCCGAAGCCCAGGCGCTGCGCGATCTGGTCGACGGAAAGGGTTGATTGCTCCAGCAGGCGCCGCGCCTCGAGCATCGTACGCTGGCGGATGATCAGGCCCGGCGGGCGGCCGAAATCGCGCAGGCAGGCGGAATGCAGCCGGTCGCGGCTGACGCCCAGCGCGTCGCAGAAGCCCGCCACCGGCCAACGTTCG
Organism: Citreimonas salinaria; assembly: GCF_900107235.1. Taxonomy (GTDB): domain Bacteria; phylum Pseudomonadota; class Alphaproteobacteria; order Rhodobacterales; family Rhodobacteraceae; genus Citreimonas; species Citreimonas salinaria. The sequence continues at coordinate 86,079 of NZ_FNPF01000012.1, read as the reverse complement.
CCCAGATGCGCCTCGATCAGCGCGATGAAACGGCTGCCCAGCGGCGAGCCCGCGAAACCCGCGCGCATACCGTGGGGTCCGGCCTTCAGCGCGCGGTACAGCGTCACCAACAGGATCGACAGATGCGCCTCGACAAGGCTGGCCGACATGGGGCGATCCTGCCGCGTCTCGATGGCCAATCCTTCGAAACAGGCCTGAAGGGTCGCGGCGTCGCCGTCGTCCTCATCCAGCGAGACGACATAGCGCCGCTCGGCCATGTAGCCAAGTTCGGCCGCGTGGGGCGAATGGCGCAGCGCGACCGACAGCAGCGACGGCCCGAGGACAAGGTGATGGCCGCGGCTCCCCGGTGCCACCACCAGCCGGCCCTGCGGGCTCCACGGCGCCCACAGCAGGCTGGGCCCCTGCAGCCGCTCCGCCGTCTCGTCGATCTGCAGCGACGCCTGTCCGGACGTCAGCAGCAAGGCGCGGACGTTGTGCACGCCCATCAGGCCGGACCGTCCGAAGACCAGCGATTGCAGCCCCGCGCGCAGCGGTTCTGCGCGCAAGGGCGTCTCGGTCGGTGCGAGGCGGGCCGTGTCGTTCATCGATGACTTTCGCGCGAATGCCGGAAATCGACAATTGTGGCCCACAAAGTGACATTTACCCTGCGTGAATTGCAACTCATCCTGCGGTGATCCGGGGGGAGAGATCCGGCCAGAATCGTCGAACAAGGTTTGGGAGGATCATGTTCGAAGCCCGCGCCATCATCGGCGGGAGAGATCCCGCGCGTGCGCCCAGCGCGACGTTCGACCGGACCGATCCGTTGACGTCCGAGGTCATCACGCGCGCCGCTGCCTGCACCGAGGCGGCGGCGGCGGATGCCGCCGGCGCGTCCGCCGCCGCTTATCCCGCCTGGGCAGCCACCGATCCGGTGGCGCGGTCGCAGGTGCTGCTGCGCGCGGCCGACCTGCTGGAGGCGCGCAAGGCCGAATTCGTCGAGGTCGCCCATCGCGAGGTCGGCGCGACGCCGGACTGGATCCACTTCAACATCGCCGTCGCCGCGGACACGTTGCGCCATTGCGCGACGCTGACCGACCGCATCGGCGAAACCCCCTACGAGACCGGCAGGCCGGGCATCGCCTATACGCGCATCACCCGGCCGGTGGGCGTGGTGCTGGGCATCGCGCCCTGGAACGCCCCGGTCACGCTGGCGGTGCGCGCCATCGCGGCGCCCCTGGCGCTGGGCAACACGGTGGTGCTCAAGGGCTCGGAACTGTGCCCGCGCACGCACGAGCTTGTCGCCCAGGCGCTGCTGGATGCGGGTCTGCCCGATGGCGCGATCAACTACGTTGTCAACGCCCCCGACGACGCCCACGCCGTGGTCGAAGCGCTGATCGCGCATCCGGCGGTGCGGCGGGTGAACTTCACCGGCTCGACCCGCGTCGGACGCGAAGTGGCGCTGATCGCCGCGCGGCACCTCAAGCGGTGCCTTCTGGAACTCAGCGGCAAGGCGCCGGCGATCATCCTCGCCGACGCCGACGTCGCAGCCGCGGCGCGCGCCGTGGCGCAGGGTGCTTTCTTCAACCAGGGCCAGATCTGCATGTCCACCGACCGCGTCATCGTCGAGGACACGATTGCCGAGCCTTTCGTCGCCGCCCTTCGTGCCGAGACCGAGGCACTTCGGCTTCCCGATCTTACCGCGGCCTCGGATTCAACGGGCCAACTGATCACCGCCGACGCGGCACTGCGCGTCAAGGGCCTGATCGAAGACGCACTACGCAAGGGCGCCACGCTGGTCACCGGCGGCGAATCCTTCAACCGACTGATGCAGCCCACCGTGCTCGATCACGTCACGTTCGGGATGCGGATCTACGCGGAAGAGACCTTCGGCCCGGCGCTGGGGATCATCCGCGTCGCCGATGCCGACGAGGCGGTCAGCGTCGCCAACGACAGCGATTTCGCCTTGGCCGCGGCGGTCTGGTCGGAGGATATCGCCGCCGCCGCCGGGGTCGCGCACCGGATCGAGGCCGGGATCGTCCACGTCAACGGCTCGACCGTCTATGACGACCCCGCCCTGCCCTTCGGCGGCCTGAAGGCGTCGGGCTACGGCCGCTTCGGCGGCGACAGCGTCGTGGCCGAGTTCACCGAGACCACTTTCGTCACCCAGCCCCGCGCGACGGCGGGCAACTAGGCGCACAGCGCCACAACAGAGGAGGACCCACCATGAAACGCAGGACTTTCGGAGCCATCGGCCTTGCCGCGATGCTGCTGGCCAGCACCGCATTCGCCGAGAACCACGCGCCGACGCTGACGGTCGGTGCGGTCGCGCCCAAGACCGGCCCGCTGGCCGGCGGCGCGGCGGTCAGCTACTGGCCCAACGTGCGGCTGTGGATCGACGACGTGAACAGCCGCGGCGGCCTGATGGTCGACGGCACGCAGCACATGCTGGAACTGATCGAGTATGACGACCAGACCAACCCGGGCGAGACAATCAAGGCCGTGCAGCGCCTGGCCACCCAGGACGAGGCCGACATCATCCTGCCGCCCTACTCGACCGGCCTGAACCTAGCCGCGGCACCGATCTTCAACCGCTTCGGCTATCCGATGATCACGGCAACCGCGACCGTCGACGACACAAAGGCGCTGGTCAGCCAGTTCCCCAACGTGTTCATCTCGCTCGGCGGCGCCAAGCCCATCACCGAAGGTGTGGCCCAAGTGCTGAGCGACCTGCGCGACCGCGGCGACATCGGCAACCGCGTCGCGATGGTCAACGTGGCCGACGCCTTCGGGATCGAGCTGTCGCAGAACGCGCGTCCTGCGCTCGAAGCGGCCGGCTTCGAGATCGTCTACGACACGTCCTATCCGCTTGGCACTCAGGACCTGTCGACCGTCATCAAGGGCGCCGCCGGCACAAACCCCGACGCCTTCGTGGCCTGGTCCTATCCGCCCGACACGTTCGGCCTGACCGAACAGGCCCAGATCGAGGGATTGAACCCCGGCGCGTTCTTCACCGCCGTCGCCACCGCCTTCCCGTCCTATCAGGCCCGCTTCGGCGACAGCGTCGACGGCGTGCTGGGCATCGGCGGCGTGGATGCCGACGGCGAGGCCTTCCAGGAATATGCCGCCCGGCACGAGGACGTGACCGGCGAGAAGCCCGACTTCTGGGCCTCGGCCATGGTCTATTCCAGCTTCCAGGCGCTGGAGCAGGCGATAGAGGCCGTGGGCACGATGGATAACGAGGCGATCATCCAGCACATCAAGGACAACAGCTTCGACACGGTGATCGGCACGCTGGACTTCGACGAGAACAACAACAACCCCGCGTTCTGGACCGTCGGCCAATGGCAGGACGGGTTGTTCCACGGCGTCGCCTCGACCGGCCGCGAAGGCGCCGCCGAGGTCCGGGCCCGCGACGCGAACTGAGCCTGAATACGCCCGGGGGCCGCAGGGTTCCCGGGCGCTGCATGACCGACGGGGGCGGGATGGACATCATCATTACCGGGCTGGTGCTGGGCGGCACGTATGCGCTGATCGCCATGGGGCTGAACCTGCAATACGGCATGGCGCGGATCATGAACCTGGCCAACGGCGAAGTGCTGGTCGTCGGCGCCTTCGTCGCCTTCTGGCTGTACACCGCCGGGCAGGTCAGCCCGCTGCTGACGCTGTTCGTCGTGGCGCCGCTGGCCTTCGCGCTGAACTGGCTGATCTACCGCTTCATGCTGCTGCCGCTGGTGCGCCGCGCCAAAAGCCAAGGTCAGCTCGAGGTCGACTCGATCCTGGTGACCTTCGGGCTGTCCTTCGTTGGCGTGGGCCTGATGCTGGCCTTCTTCGGCGGCGACTATTTCAGCTATTCCTACCTGGCGCGCCCCGTCCGGATCATGGGCGAGACCTACGGGCTCAATCGCATCGTCGCGTTCCTGGGCGCGGTGGTGATCGGCGGGCTGCTATACCTGTGGCTCGAACGGACGCGGCCGGGCCGCGCGATGCGTGCCATTGCGGTCGACCCGAAAAGCGCTCGGCTGGTGGGGATTGACGTGCCGCGCATGTCCGCGCTGGCCTTCGCGCTGGGCGGCACGATCACCGCGATGGGGGGCGCGCTGCTGTCCACCTACCTGACGCTCGATGCCTCAACGGGCGTGCTGTTCACGCTCAAGGCGCTGGTGATCGTCATCATGGGCGGCGTGGGCGACCTGCGTGGCACCATCGTCGCGGCGCTGCTTCTGGGCCTGCTCGAAACCTTCGTGGCGGCCTGGATCGACCCCGGCCTAACGTTGGCTGCGGCCTACCTGCTGTTCGTCCTCATCCTGCTGTTCCGCCCGCAGGGCCTGTTCGGGAGAAAGGCATGACCCCTTCGCGATCCGAGGCGGCCCGTATCGGCTGGGTCGTTCTGGCCCTTGCCGCCGCCGCGACCCTGCCGTGGATCGGCAGCTCGTATTATCTGGCCCTAGGCGTGACGATCGCCACGTTCACCGTGCTGGCCACGTCCTGGGCGATCTTCTCGGGGCCAACGCATTACATTTCGCTGGCGACGGCGGCCTTTTACGGCGTCGGCACCTACACCACCGGCCTGCTGATCGAGACCATGCCCTACTGGTCGATCCTGGCCATCGCGGGCCTGATCGGGGCGGCGGGCGCCGCGCTGGTCGGGCTGGCGACGCTGCGGCTGTCCGGGGTCTATTTCGTGATCTTCACGCTGGGCCTGGCCGAGTTCGTGCGTCAGGTGCTGACTTGGGTCCAGAACCTCACCGGGCAGAAGGGCATCTACGTCCTGACCCAGATCACCGAGGCCCAGATCTACTGGCAGCTGGTTGGTCTTGCCGCGCTCGTGTGGCTGGCGGGCTGGCTGATCGGACGCTCGCGACTGGGCTTTGCGCTTCGCATCATCGGCGACGACGAGGAGGTGGCGCGCCATTCCGGCATCGACACCGCGATGGCGAAGGTGCTGCTGTTCATGATCCCCGGCGCCGCGGCGGCGATGACCGGCGCGATCCTCGCGCCCCGCTTCGTCTACATCGAGCCCGCGGTGGCGTTCAGCCCGATGCTGTCCTTCCAGGTCGTCATCATGGCGCTGCTGGGCGGCACCGGGCGATTGTGGGGGCCGCTGGTCGGCGTCATCCCCTTCACCTTCCTGTGGGAGGCGATCTCGAGCAGCTTCCCGAACCAGACGACACTGCTGCTGGGCCTGACCTTCCTGCTGATCGTCTACCTGCTGCCGCGCGGTTTCGTCGGCCTGTTCCTGGACCTGCGACAGCACGGCGGCGGCACCTTCCGTCGGGCCGGGGCATGACCATGCACCCGACCGTCCTTTCCCTGCGCGGCGCGACTAAGCGGTTCGGCGGCCTCGTCGCGGTCAATGCCCTCGATTTCGACGTGCACGAGAACCAGGTGCTTGGCCTGATCGGGCCGAACGGATCGGGCAAGTCGACGACGCTGAACCTGATCTCGGGCGCGCTGCCCGCCACCGACGGCGAGATCGTGCTGCGCGACCGCGATATCACGCGCCTGCCGCCGCAGGCCATTGCGCGTCTGGGCGTGGCGCGGACCTTCCAGCTGGTGCGCCTGCTGCCGTCGATGAGCGTGCTGGAAAACGTCATGGCCGGCGCCGTCTTCGGCCACCGGCGCAGGTGGGGCCGCGCGGCCGAGACGCATGCCCGCAAGATGCTCGACCGCGTCGGGATGGGCCGCAAGCTGCATCTCGGGATCGGCCAGCTGACCTACATCGACACCAAGCGCGTCGAACTGGCGCGCGCCCTGGCCGGTGAGCCCCGCGTGCTGCTGCTGGACGAATGGCTGGCCGGGCTGAACCCGACCGAGCTCGAGGAAGGCGTGGCGCTGATCCGCAGCTTGCGCGACGACGGCCGGACGATCGTGCTGGTCGAACACGTGATGGATGCGATCCGCTCGCTCTGCGACACCTGCGTCGTCATGGCGCAAGGCACCAAGATCGCCGAGGGCACGCCCGAGGCCGTGCTGTCCGACCGCGAGGTGATCCGCGCCTATCTGGGGGACGACGATGCTTGAACTGCGCGACGTATCGGTCAGCTACGGCAAGCACCTTGCGCTGGAGAACGCCGCGCTGAAGGTCGGCAAGAGCGAGATCGTGGTGATCCTGGGCGCCAACGGGGCGGGCAAGTCGACGCTGCTGAAGGCGATCAGCGGGATCAGCGAGGGCCGCGTCACCGGGTCCGTTTCTCTGGGCGGCGAACACCTGACCGGCCTGCCAGCGCACCGCATCGTCGAGGCCGGCGTGGCACTGGTTCCCGAAGGGCGCGGCGTCTTCGGCGAGTTGGACGTGATCGAGAACCTGCTGCTGGGCGCCTACGCGACGCGCGCGCAGGACGACCAGCAGGCGAATCTCGACCGGGTGATGACGCTGTTTCCCCGGCTGGACGAACGACGCCGCCAGCAGGTGCGCACCATGTCCGGCGGCGAGCAGCAGATGGTCGCCATCGGCCGCGCGATGATGTCCTCGCCCGAAATACTGATGCTGGACGAGCCCAGTCTCGGCCTGTCGCCGCTGCTGTCGAAGGACCTGTTCGCCAGCCTCAAGACCGTGCGCGACGCAGGCATCGGTATCCTGCTGGTCGAACAGAACGCCAAGGCCAGTCTTGCGGTCGCGGATCGCGGATACCTGCTGGAGAACGGGCACATCGTGCACGGCGCCTCGGCGAAAAGCCTGGCCGGCGACCCGGCGGTGCAGGCGGCCTACCTGGGCGGCAAGGCCAAGGGCATCGCCGCCCGCCCTGCCACGGCGGCATCCGCGCAGCCCGCCCCGCGGCCCGCGGCCGGGCCATCCCCGTCGGACATCGCCGCCGCGGCGGTGGCCAGCGTGCGATCGGCGCCGCGCCCGGCGTCGGATGCGCTGGAGAAGCCCGCACGCCCGAAACAGGCTGCTGCCCCGAAACCGGCAGTGACTCCACCAGCCAGGCCCGCTCGGCCGTCCGGTGCGCAGCGCTCTGCGCCGGTCTCGGGCCAGGTGCACGGCATCGCGATCGGCGATCTTGTCGCGCGCGCCTCGGAAACGTCTCGCACGGCCGCCCGTTCGGTCCGCGCCGTTGAGGCGCCCGAGCCGGTGATACGTGCCGGACACGCGGCCCCACCGCCGCGCGACCTGCCCCGCCTCGACACCGACAGCCGCGACCGGCTGTCGCAAATCCTCACCGAGATCGAGGAGGCCGCCGCCCGCGCCGAGGCGTGGCGGCCCTCCCGTCGCAACTGATCCAGCCACAGGAGCCAGAAAGATGCTCGATACCGCCCAATCCGGACCCGTCGTCAAAGGCATGTACATAGCCGGCGAATGGGTCCCCGCCGCCACCACTTTCGAGGACCTGAACCCCTCGGACAACAGCCTGTACGCCCGCATTCCCGACGGTACGCGGCAAGACGTGCGCCGCGCCGTCGACGCGGCACAGGCGGCCTTTCCCGCGTGGTCGCAGCAACCGTTCCACCACCGCGCCCACGCGCTGCTGAAGATCGCCGAGACCTGGGACCGCAACAAGGAGCGCTTCGTCGCCGCCGCCGTGGCCGAGGGCGGCGGCTGGTTCGGCAAGGGCATGTTCGAGGCCGGCTACGTGGCCGAGGTGTTCCGGTCCGCCGCGGCGCTTTGCTACCAGAACATCGGCGAGGTGCTGCCCTCGGAACACGGCAAGTTCATGACCGCCGTGCGCGTGCCCTTAGGCGTGGTCAGCGTGATCTCTCCGTGGAACATGCCGGGCATCCTGACCGCGCGCGGCTTTGCGGCCGCGCTGGCCGCGGGCAACACCGTGGTGCTAAAACCGTCCGAGGACACGCCCTATGCCGGCGGGCTGTATTTCGCCGAAATCCTCGAAGAGGCGGGCATCCCCGCGGGCGTGTTCAACGTCGTCACCTGCTCGCGCGACAGCGTGACCGAGGTGGGCGACGAGATGATCGAGAACAGCCGCGTCAAGGCGATCTCGTTCACCGGCTCGACCGCGGTGGGCCGCCACATCGCCGCCAAGGCCGGCGCGCACCTCAAGAAGGCCTGCGTGGAACTGGGCGGCAAGGACAGCCTGATCGTGCTCGACGACGCCGACCTGGACCATGCCGCCAAGGCCGCGAACTTCGGCAGTTTCATGCACCAGGGCCAGGTCTGCATGTCGACCGAAAAGATCCTCGTGCAGGACAAGGTCTACGACGAGTTCATGTCCCGCTTCCTGGCGCGCGCCGCGCGGCTGAAGACCGGGCACACCAACGACCGCGACAACGTGATCGGCCCGCTGGTCAACACGCGCCAGGCACTGCGCGTCAAGGCGCTGATCGACGACGCGGTGTCCAAGGGCGCCAAGGTGGAACTGGGCGGAAACGCCTGGGACAACTTCGTCGAGCCCACGGTGCTGACGAACGTCGATACCAGCATGGACATCTGGCACGACGAGACCTTCGGCCCCGTGGTGATCGTCAGCCCCTTCCGCACCGACGATGAGGCGATCGCGCTGAACAACGACACGGAATACGGCCTGACCTCGGCGGTCTTCTCGCGCAACGAGGCGCGCGCGCTGGCGATGGCGCAGCACCTGGAAACCGGGATCGCGCACGTCAACTGCCAGAACATCAACGACGAACCGCACGTGCCCTTCGGCGGTATGAAGGCCAGCGGGGTGGGCCGATACGGCGGGCGCTGGTCGCTCGATGCGTTCACGGAACTGCGCTGGATCACGCTGGACCGCGGCGGGCGCCATTTCCCGCCAGCGTTCTGATCGCGGCCCGAGGGGAGGAAAGACTATGACCGTCACAGCCTGGATCATCCTTGCAGTCGTCGTCGCGGCCGCGCTGGTCGTGCTGGCCGCGTGGTTCTTCGAGCGCGCCACCAACGAGTTGTCGCTGGTCCGCACCGGCATCGGCGGGCGCAAGGTGGTGATCGAGGGCGGCACGCTTGCCATCCCGTATTTCCACCAGGTCAGCCGGGTGAACATGCAGACCATCCGCATGGAGGTGCATCGCACGGGCGAGGCCTCGCTGATCACCAAGGACAGGATGCGTGTCGACGTCGGCGCCGAGTTCTACGCCAGCGTCATCCCCGACGACGACTCGATCGCGCGGGCGGCGCAGACGCTGGGCAACCGCACCTTTCATGCCGATCAGCTGAAATCGCTGGTCGACGGCATGATGGTCGATGCCCTGCGCGCCGTTGCCGCACGCATGACCATGGACGAGTTGCACGAGAACCGCGGCGCCTTCGCCGCCGAGGTGCACGGTGCGCTCAAGGACACGATGGCGCGCTACGGCCTGCAGTTGGACAGCGTGTCGCTGACCGACCTGGACCAGACACCGTTTTCGTCGCTGGACGAGAACAACGCCTTCAACGCCGTGGGCATGCGCCGGCTGGCCGAGATCATCGCCGACAGCAAGAAGACCCGCGCCCGGATCGAGGGCGACAGCGCCGTCGCCGTCCGCGAGGCCGAGGTGGAAGCGAACCGCCGCAAGCTCGAGATCGAGCTGGAGCAGCGCCGCGCCGAGATCGCGCAGACGCAGGAGATCGAAATGCTGCTGGCGGCACAGCTGACCGAAGTCGCCCGCCACAAGGCGCAGGCCGAGCGCGAGGCCGCCCATGCCCGCATCCGGATGGAGCAGGACGTTCAATCCGCCGCCATCGCTCGCGAACAGGCGATCCGTGAGGCCGAAATCGCGCAGTCCCGCGCACTCGACCTGGCCGAGCAGGACCGCGCGATCGTCACGGCCGCGAAAAGCCGCGAGGGCAGCGCCGCAGAGGCCGCCGCCCGCAAGGCGCGCGAGGCCGTGATCGAGGCCGAAGAGAACCTCAAGACCCTGCAGCAGATGGCCGAGGCCGAGCGGCGCCGCAAGCTGGCGCTGATGGCCGCCGAGCAGGAGGCCGAGGCCAACGCCGCGCGCGTGCGCATAACGTCCGAGGCCGATAAGGTTGCCGCCGCCGCCAAGGGCGAGATCGGCAGGCTCGAGGCCGAGACCCGGCGGATCCGCGCCGAGGCGGACGCCAAGGGCGTCGCCGCGCATATCGAGGCCGAGAATACCCGCTCGTCCGAGACCGTGGCGCTGGAACTGGAGAAGGCACGGCTGGACGCCATGCCGAAGATCGTTGCCGAGATGGTGAAGCCCGCCGAGAAGATCCGCGGCATCAACATCAACCACGTCACCGGGCTGGGCGGCAGCAACGCTGCGAGCGCGGGTCCGGTATCACCGATCAACCAGACGGTGGATTCGATCCTCGAGATGGCGGTCAGCCTGCCGGCGATGAAACGGCTGGGCGAGACCATCGGCATGGACCTCGAATCCGCTCTGGATACCCGTCCGAAGGACGGCAAGACCGGCGGTAGATGACGGGGCGCCGCGGGGAAGCGGGCCTGCCGGCCCTCTTCCCTCGCGTCCGCGCGCGTCGCTAGCCGGTTGAACTCCCCTCTGAAGCCGGACAGTGTGCATCCGGCACGCCCGACGCATCGCGCCGGGCGGCACGGCGGCTTTTGGGAGGGGTTCGCATGATCATCCGCGCCATCGACGGATTGAACGAGATCATAGGCAGGATCGTCTCGGTCGTGGCGGTCGTTTTCGCCGCGATCATCATCTACGACGTCGTTATGCGCTACGCGTTCAACGAACCGACCCGCTGGGCCTTCGACGTCTCCAAGCAGCTCTACGGCTTCTATTTCATCATGCTGGGCGGCTATGCCCTGCGCCACCGCGCGCATGTCAGCGTCGACCTCGTCACCGAACGGCTGGGACCGCGCACGCTCAAGATCGTCCAGATCGCCGGCTACGTCATCTTCTTCTTTCCCTTCACCTGGGTCTTCATGACCCAATCGTGGGATTTCGCGCTGCGGTCGTGGAACCAGGGCGAGACGACCTACGGCGCGATCCAGATGCCGGTCTATCCGCTCAAGATGGCGATGTGCCTCGCAGCCGGGTTGCTGCTTCTCCAGGGGATATCCGAAGTGCTGAAAATCATTCTGAATCGCCGCGAGGAGCTGGCATGAGCCCCGAACCTCTTGCCCTTTCCATGTTCGGCCTGCTGTTGCTGGGCCTGTTCATGGGGCATCCGCTGGCCTTCGTGCTGGGCGGGACCGCCGTTCTGGGCGCCGTGCTGGCCGGCAAGACCATGGTGCTGGGCATCGTGATCAACCGCGTCTTCGGCGACGTGCTGGACAATTACACGCTTATCGCGATCCCGCTCTTCGTGCTGATGGCGCGCTTCCTGTCGGATTCCGGCGTCACCGACCGGATGTTCGAGGCGCTGCGCCTGCTGCTCAGCCGGGTGCGCGGCGGCCTTGCGCTGGCGGTGGTCTTCATTTCAATCCTGCTGGCCGCGACGACCGGCATCATCGGCGCCTCGATCACGGTGATGGGCGTGATGGCCCTGCGCCCGATGCTGAAATACGGCTACGCGCCGACGCTGACGACGGGGGTGATCGCCGCCTCGGGGTGCCTGGGCATCCTCATCCCGCCCTCGATCATGCTGATCCTGATGGCCAGCTATTCGCCGCTTTCGGTGGGCGAACTCTTCGCCGGTTCGATGATCCCGGGCGTGTTGCTGGGGCTGGCCTACGCGCTCTACGTCTACGTAATCTCGGTGCTGCGCCCCGACCTGGCGCCGGCAGTCGAGCCCGACGAGCACATCGGCCGCGGTCCCCTGCTGCGGATGCTCGCCTTCGAGGCCGTGCCGCCGCTGGTGCTGATCTTCGGCATCCTGGGCTCGCTTCTTGCCGGCATCGCCACGGCGACCGAGGCATCGGCCATCGGGGCTGCGCTGGCCCTTCTGATTGTGATCATGCGCGGGCGGTTCAAGCTGTCGACCTTCTACGGGGCGATGATCGAGACCGGGCGCACGTCAGCGATGATCCTGTTCATCGTGCTGGGCGCCACCGCCTTCACGGGCGTGTTCAACATCACCGGCGGCCTGCGCGCCACGCAGGAGATCATCCGCAGCCTTGAGATGGAGCCCTGGATGCTGCTGACCATGATGATGGTCATCGTGTTCATCCTGGGCGCGTTCCTGGACTGGACGGGGATCGTGCTGCTGTCCTTCCCCATCTTCCTGCCCATCGTGGAGGAAATGGAAGTCAGCCTGCTGTGGTTCGTCGTCCTGATGGCGGTGGTGCTGCAGACCTCGTTCCTGACACCACCATTCGGATACGCGCTGTTCTACCTCAGGTCGATCGCGCCCAAGGAGGTAAGGACCGGCCACATCATCCGGGGCGTGCTGCCGTTCATCGCGATCATCGTCCTGATGTGCATTCTGGTGGCCCTGTTCCCGCCGCTGGTAACCTGGCTGCCGTCCGCGCTTTACGGTTGAGGCAGCCTTCGGTGTTCCGGCCGAACAGGCCGGGGCATCAGTACGACTCAAGACTGTTCTTCAAGGAGGAGACTGACAATGACGACCAAGGCACTTGCACTGGGCACGGCCCTGGCGGCCGCGACCGCCATGCCCGCCCTGGCCCAGGAAAGCTGGACCATGACGTCCACGTGGCCGTCCTCGCTCGAGCTGATCGAGACGGACCGCCACTTCGTCGAGCTGGCCAACGCGCTGACCGGTGACGACCTGCAGATCGAATTCTACGAAGGCGGCGCGCTTGTCCCCGCCGGCGAGGTCTTCGGCGCTGTGGAATCGGGGACGATACAGGCCGGCGCAGACTGGCCGGGCTACTGGGCGGGTCGCGACTCGGCGTTCTCGCCGCTGGCGACGACGCCGGCGCTGTTCAACGCCGTCGACTACGTCAACTGGATCCAACAATGGGGTGGGGCCGAACTCTATGACGAGATCTACGGCCAGTTCGGCATGGTCTACCTACCCTATGGCGTGACCAACAACGAATCCGGCTTCCGCACCTCGGAGCCGATCCGCAACCTCGACGATCTGGAAGGCAAGCGCCTGCGCCTGTCGGGTCTAGAACAGGGCCGGCTGCTGGAGCGTCTCGGCGGCAATCAGGTCTCGATGGCCGGTGGCGAGATCTACCAGGCGCTGGAGCGCGGCGTGATCGACGGGGCAGAGTTCTCGACCCCGAACGTCGATTGGTCGGCCGGCTTCCAGCAGGTCACCGACTACTGGGCGACGCCGGGCTGGCACCAGTCGGCGTCGGTCTTCGGCGTGATGATCAACCAGCAGGCGTGGGACGCCCTGTCCGAAGAGACCCAGCGCAAGCTGGAGATCGCAGCCGAGGCCACGCTGCTGTGGTCGCTGGCCTTCACGGAAAAGCGCGCGACCGAGGCCTACGCGCAGTTCCAGGAAGAGGTCGAGATCAACCGCTACGACGACGAGACGCTCGAGCAGATCCAGCAGATGGCCAATGAGGTCATCGTCGAGACCGCATGCGAGAACCCGAACTCGGCGAAGGTCTACCTGAGCATGGTCGAGTACCTCAACGACTACGCCAAGTGGCGCGACGCCTCGGCGCCGTACAACCTCGGGCGCACGCCCAACGGCCCGGACGTCGAAGCCCTGCGCGAATGCGCCGGCTGAGCCGACATTCCTGCACGTGAAACGAATGCCCGCCATGCCTATGGCGGGCATTTCCCTTTTCGCCACCGCATCGCTCCGGCCGGTGGGCATGGGTCCCCTGGACTGCCCGCATTGTCGGGCGATCCCGCCTCAGGCCGTGGTCGAGGTCGGACGAGCGCGCCCAAGCACCGGCGACAGCACCGCGATCAGCAGCGCGAAGAGGCCGACCAGCACGAATGACACCCGCAGCGAACTGACATCGGCGATGAAGCCGATCGCCGGCGGCCCCATCAGCATCGCGCCGTAGCCCAGCGTGGCGACCGAGGCGATGGCCTGGCCCGCCGGAATGTCGGGATCGGCGGCCGCGCGGCTGAACGCCAGCGGGATCACCGCCGCATAGCCCATGCCCATCAGCACGAAACTCGCAAGCGCCAAGGGCAGCGCGGTCGACACTGCGCAAAGGACGTAGCCCGACGCCGCCAGCAGCCCGCTGACCAGCGCCACCCGCCGCGGTCCGTGCCGCGTGATCAGCCGATCGACGCAAAGCCGCATGGCGACCATCGTGACCGAGAAGACGGCGTATCCCAGCGTCGCTTGCGTCTCGGCCGCTCCCAGCACGTCGGCAAGAAAGACCGCGCTCCAATCCACCGCGGCGCCTTCGCCAAGCCCCGCGCCCAGCGCGATCAGGCCGACGAAGACCAGCGCCCCGCGCGGGAAGGCGAAGACGGGGTCGCCCGCGCCACCCGCCGCGATGCGCGACGTCCAGTCGATCCGCAGGAATGGACCGAACAGCAGCGCGGTCAGCGCCGCGGCCAGCACGAAATGCAGCGAGACCGGCAGGGACAGGCTCGTGGCGGCGAAGCCTCCCGCGGCCCCAAGCCCGGCACCCAAGCTCCACATCGCGTGGAACGAGGACATGACGGACCGCCCCATGTGCCGTTCCACCTCGGCGGCCCACGAGTTCATCGCGACGTCCATCGCACCGTGGCACATGCCGAACAGGAACAGCGCCAGTCCCAGTGCCGGCACCACCGGCGCAAGGCCGACCAAGGCGATCGACACGAGGTAGATAGACGCGATCCAGCGGGTCACCCGCACCGCGCCGAAGCGGTCGGCCAGCGTGCCGGCGATCGGGAAGGACACCAGCGCCCCGACGCCCATCACCAGAAGCAGCAGCCCAAGCGCTCCTTCGTCCAGCCCGAAACCCGCGGCGATGGCCGGCACGCGCGAGGCCCAGCAGCCCAGCAACACGCCGTTCAGGGCGAAGGCGGCGGCGACGCTGCGCCATGGCGTGACGATGCGGGGCATTGTTGTCTCCATTCGCGTGGCTCGATGTTTGGCCGGTCGCACCTCGCCGATCAGGCGGCCGATGTCACCACGAACTTGCTCGCCGTGGCCGAGGCCCTTGTCAACTCTTCCGGGGGTCCGCGCAGGCGTCCCCGGAGGCTGGATCAAGAAAGCCGAAGGGCGCACGCTGTCGCGCCGACCCATGCGTCGAACATTCAGACAAGGAACACCGCCTCGTCAGCGCCTTGGAGGCCTGCGGTGCCGGCGCCGCCAGACATCGGTGCGCCGGCGGGCGCGTATCAGGTTGCGCGCAACGAAGGGCTGCAGGCGCGGAACATCCAGGGCCAGCAGCAGCAGGCCGATAGGCAGCATCCACAGGCCGAAGACCGGCAGGATCGACAGAAAACTGCCGAAGATGAGGATACAGGCAATCGGGAAACGGATCCTGCGAAGGCGTCCGTGCACCAGCGGGTCGATGACCCGGCGCGTCGCGGGCACCTTCCGGCCGATCGCTTCGAGCTGACGGTGCAGTCGGGTCTTCTGGTCAACCATCTCGGGCTCGTCGTACCTTCATCTCGGGATTTTCGGCTCCGCGAAGGCCGGCACGTCCATGTGCATCGAACACTGCGCCGTGCCCTCCCGGCGGTCGTGCCGGGCGGGCCGCCGATCCGGGCTCCGGCCCTTTAGCGCTGCCCTTGCTGCCGCAGGTCGCCAACCGACCGAAGCTGTGCAAGAACGACGACGCGCGGAACTCCGTCTTGCCGCGCATCCGTTACGCCACGGCCCTCGGGTGTCGGACACTTGTTCCCGAGGGGCCGGTCTTACATGGTGCAAGGACACGACATGCACAACCAGACCCCGCCTTCCGACGAGACGGTTCCGGACAATTCCGCGCGAGACCGGCTGGTCATCAACCTGCTTCTGGTGTCGGCGTTCACGGTCATCCTGAACGAGACCATCATGAGCGTGGCGCTGCCGCGCCTGATGGACGAGCTGGACGTGACCGCCAATGCCGCCCAGTGGCTGACCACTGCATTCCTGCTGACCATGGCCGTCGTGATTCCGGTCACGGGCTTCCTGCTGCAGCGGTACCATACGCGGACCGTCTTCCTGTCCGCGATGTCGTTCTTCAGCCTCGGCACCTTCATCTGCGCCATCGCGCCGGGTCTGGGCCTTCTGGTCGTCGGCCGTGTGGTCCAGGCGATAGGCACCGCGATCATGATGCCGCTTCTGATGACGACGGTGATGACGCTGGTGCCGCCCGAGACGCGCGGCAGGACGATGGGAAACATCTCGATCGTGATCTCGGTGGCGCCGGCCATCGGGCCGACCATATCCGGCATCATCCTCAGCCTGCTGAGCTGGCGCTGGATGTTCTGGCTCGTCCTGCCGGTCGGGCTGGGCGCGCTTGCCCTTGGCCACGCGCGGCTGGTCAACGTGACGGTCCCGCGGAAAGTGCCGCTCGACCTCGCGTCGGTGGTGATGTCCGCGATCGGCTTCGGCGGCGTAGTCTACGGTCTCTCGACCATAGGCGAGGGACACGGCGAGGGCGGCCCGGTTCCGGTCTGGGCCCCGCTCGCCGTCGGGGGCGTGGTGCTGGCACTGTTCGTCCGGCGTCAAATCGCCCTGGCGCGGCGCGGTTGCGCGTTGCTGGACCTGCGGACGTTCCGGGTGCAGGTCTTCACCGTCTCCGTCGTAATGATGGGCCTGGCGATGATGTCGCTGTTCGGCATGATCATCCTGCTGCCGATCTACATGCAGAACGTGCTGGGGATGAACCCGCTTCAGGCGGGGCTTCTGCTGTTGCCCGGTGGCCTGATCATGGGATTGCTCGCGCCCGGCGTCGGGCACCTGTTCGACCGGCGCGGCGCGCGCAAGCTGGTGATCCCGGGCGCGATCACCGTCAGCGCCGCGCTGTGGGTGATGGCCTCGCTGGGACAGGACAGCCGCATCGTGACGGTGCTGTTCAGCCACGTGGTGCTGAGCGTCGGGCTGGCGCTTCTGTTCACGCCCCTCTTCACGTCCAGCCTCGGATCCCTGCCCATGACCCTCTATTCGCATGGCAGTGCGATCCTCGGCACGATCCAGCAGGTTTCGGGCGCCGCAGGCATCGCGCTGTTCGTTTCGGTCATGTCGCTTCGGGTCGGGGCTGAACTGTCGCGCGGTGCGGACATGGTCGCCGCAACGGCCGCCGGAATTCGCGCCGGCTTCCTGTGCGGCGCGGCGATCGCGTCCCTGATGATCGTCGCGGCCTTCTTCGTGCGCCGGCCGCCGCCCGAGCCCCCGGCCGAGGTGTGATGGCAGCGTCGGAACGCGAGCACGCCGCGGCTGCGTCGCAATTCTTTCACGCGGATTGCGGGGCCGGGATCTGGTCTAGGCGGACGTGTTGCTGCTAGACTCGCGCGGATTGTAATCGCAGCGAACGAGGGGATGACGCCATGAAGATCGCGGTTCTCGGGGGTGACGGCTTCGTCGGCTGGCCGACGACGCTCCACCTGTCGGATCTGGGCCACGAGGTGCACATCCTCGACAATCTCTCGCGCCGGTGGATCGACACGGAACTCGGCGTGCAGTCGCTGACGCCGATGGACTCGATCCAGGAGCGTTGCCGCATCTGGCACGAACTGACCGGCCGCCGGCTGCATTTCCATCTGCTCGATCTCGCCAAGGAGTTCGAGCGACTGAAGGCCTGGCTGGTCGAGCACCGCCCCGACGCGGTGATCCACTTCGCCGAGCAGCGCGCCGCGCCCTATTCGATGAAATCGGACCGGCACAAGGTCTACACAGTCGACAACAACGTCAGCGCGACGCACAACCTGCTGGCCGCGCTGGTGGAATCCGGAATCGACGCGCACGTGGTGCATCTGGGCACGATGGGGGTCTACGGGTATTCCAGCGTCGGCGCGCCGATCCCCGAAGGCTATCTGGACGTCGAGATCGACACGCCGGACGGCAAGAAGGCGCAGGAGATCCTGTACCCGACGCGGCCCGGCTCGATCTATCACATGACCAAGAGCCTCGATCAGATCCTGTTCCAGTTCTACGCCCAGAACGACGGGCTGCGGATCACCGACCTGCACCAGGGCATCGTCTGGGGTACCCATACCGAACAGACCCGGATGCACGACCAGCTGATCAACCGCTTCGACTACGACGGCGATTACGGCACGGTGCTGAACCGCTTCCTGATCCAGGCGGCGATCGGCTATCCGCTGACCGTGCACGGCACCGGCGGGCAGACGCGGGCATTCATCCACATCCGCGACAGCGTGCGCTGCATCGAACTGGCGCTGGCCAGCCCTCCCGCGGCCGGCGACCGGGTCGAGATCTTCAACCAGATGACCGAGACGCACCGGGTGCGCGACCTTGCCGAGATGATTGCCGGGTTGACCGGGGCAAAGGTCGCGTACCTGCCGAACCCGCGCAAGGAAGCGCCCGAGAACGACCTGATCGTCGAGAACGCCAAGTTCCTGTCGCTGGGGCTGGAGCCGACGACGCTGCAGGCCGGGCTGCTCGAGGAGGTGGTCGAGATCGCGCGCAAGTACAAGCACCGCATCGACCGGTCGCGCGTGCCGGCGGTGTCGGGCTGGACCCGCGATCTCGCCGCCTCGGTCGAGCGTGACCCGGAGGGCAAGCGGCTGAAATCAGTGTCATGAGCGAGGGCCTGCGCCCCGAGCGCCCGGCGGATAGCGACCGCGCCTTCGTCACGCTGGTCACCAATGCCGATTTCGCGCGCGGGGCAGCTGCGCTGCTGCGCTCGCTGGCATTGACCGGCACGAAGGCCGACCGCGTGGTGCTGCACACGCAGGCCGTGCCCGAGGCGGCGCTTGCGCGACTTCGCGCGCGCGGGGCGCGGCTGGTCGAGGTCGACCTGCTGCCGACCTCGCAGGCGTTCGCCGAGGCTCATGCCCGCGACGCGCTGCACCGCGCAGCGCCGTTCACCAAGGGGGGCAAACCGACCTTCCACACGCCGCTCGACAACTTCGCCAAGCTCCGGCTGTGGCGGCTCGACTACCGGCGGGTCGTGTTTCTCGATGCCGACACGCTGGTCCTGCGACCGATCGACCGGCTGTTCGACTATCCAGAATTTTCGGCCGCGCCGAACGTCTACGAAGGCCCCGCCGATTTCCACCGCCTGAACTCGGGCGTCTTTACGGCCCGCCCCGACGAGGCAACCTTCGCGGCGATGCTGGAGCGGCTCGACCGGCCCGGTGCGTTCTGGCGGCGGACCGACCAGACCTTCCTGCAGGACTTCTTTCCCGACTGGCACGGGCTGCCGGTCTTCGACAACCTGCTGCAATATGTCTGGCTGAACCTGCCCGAATTGTGGAGTTGGGGTCAGGTCCGGGTGCTTCATTTCCAGTACGAAAAGCCTTGGCAGGATCCACATCCCAAGGCGCGCGCGCTGGCGCCGCTGATCGCTCTCTGGCACGCCTTCGAAGGCGACGGCCCGGTGCCCGCCCTGTCCGATCTGCCGGCGCCCGGCGATACGGTCGGCCTGTCCGCGACAGGGGGATGAGGATCGGCATCACCGGCGCGACCGGTCAGGTCGGGCACTGGATCGCGGCGCATCTTCTTGACCGTGGCCATGCCGTGGTGACGCTGGGGCGCAATCCGTCGCGGCTGTCGGCGCCGCATCGCACCTTCGCGCTCGACGGCCCGCCGCCCGATCTCTCTGGCATCGACGCTCTGGTGCACGCGGCCTTCTCGCACGTGCCGGGCCGCTATCGTGGCGGCGAGGGCGATGATCCCGACCGCTTCGTCCGGCTGAACCGCGAGGGCACGCTGCGCCTCTTCGAGGCGGCACGAACGCAGGGAGTGCGGCGCGTGCTGTTCCTGTCCTCGCGCGCCGTCTATGGCGGGTGGCCGCCGGGCACGCCGCTGAACGAGGCGTTGCCGCCGAGGCCGGACGCGCTTTACGGCCAGGTGAAGCTGGACGCGGAAGAGGCGCTTGCCGCGCTTCCCGGGATCGAGGGAACCAGCCTGCGCGCCACCGGTGTCTACGGCCCTCCGGTCGCTGGGATGCCCCACAAGTGGGACGGGCTGCTGGACGCCTTCCATGCCGGCGCGCGCGTCGCGCCGAGGGCGGGGACCGAGCTGCACGCCGACGACCTGGCGGCGGCGGTCGCGCTTCTCCTGACCCTGCCGCCCGGCCGGATGCCGGCGGTGGTCTGTCTGTCCGACATCCTCCTCGACCGCCGCGACCTGCTGGCGCACTACGCCCGCATCGCGGGGCTGCGCCGGCCTCTGCCGCCGGCCGCCGCATCGGTGCCCAACGCGATGCGCACCGACCGGATCGCAGCGCTCGGCTGGCGCCCGCGCGGATGTCAGGGGCTGGACCCCGTGCTGCGCGCCCTCGCGGTCGCCCGGATCAGCGCAAACGGCTGAGGAGCGTCATCTTCTGCTTCTGCCTGAGGGACCGCCGGCCGCGACGAGTCGACCACCGCTCGGTAGGCCGGCAGGCCGTTGCCGGCCACGGAACAGAGGCGCGCGCCGGTCGTTTGCCCTTCGACACACCCGACGCGAAGCCGGCGGCAGGCCGGACGTCCTGCCAGTGCCGGAAGCCGCGTCGCCGAAATCATCCCACCAAGGAGGACGCCATGGCAGACGAACCCACTCCGCCGCAGCCCGAACAACAGCAGCCGATGCCCGGCACCACCGACGCGATGGACCCGCGCCCCGACCACGGCGAGGACAGCTATGTCGGCCACGAGCGGCTGAAGGACAAGAAGACCGTCATCACCGGCGCCGACAGCGGCATCGGCCGCGCCGCCGCCATCGCCTTCGCCCGCGAGGGCGCCGACGTGCTGATCTCCTATCTCGAGGAGGACGAGGATGCCCGCGAGACCGCGCGGCTGGTCGAGGAAGCGGGCCGCAAGGCCGTACTGGTGCGCGGCGATCTCAGCGATCCCGCGCATTGCCGCAAGGTGATCGACGAGGCCGTGTCCGCCTTCGGACGCGTCGACGTGCTGGTCAGCAACGCCGCTTATCAGGCGAGCTTCGGGAAGTTCGAGGACATCACCGACGAGGAATGGCGCAAGACCTTCGCCAACAACGTCGACCCCTTCTTTTACCTGGTGAAGGCGGCGCTGCCGCATATGGGGCCCGGCGGCTCGATCATCGGCACCAACTCGATCAACGCGGACCAGCCCAGCCCGTCGCTGCTGCCCTACGCCACCACCAAGGGCACCATCCGCGACTTCATCGCCGGGCTCGGCGCCATGCTGGCCGAGCGGGGCATCCGGGTGAACGGCGTGGCGCCGGGGCCGGTCTGGACGCCCCTCATTCCGTCAACGATGCCGCCCGAGAAGGTGAAGAGTTTCGGAAGCAACACGCCGATCGGCCGTGCCGCGCAACCGAAGGAACTGGCGCCGCCCTACGTCATGCTGGCCAGCGACGAGTCGAGCTACATCATCGGCGCAACCATTCCCGTAACCGGCGGCCGACCGTTCATCTAGCAAAGGGTCTGAACAGCACGGCTCCAAAGGCGCAGCACTAGGTGGCAGGGATCCCCTTCCCTGCCGCCACGGGCGTGAACGGCACCAAGCGCCGTCGCGCGGCCGACCTTATCCTTGAAAGCCGAAATACCAGACGGAAACGGGAACCGCGAGCAGCAGGACCAGCGACAGCAGGACGACGCGACCGTCGCGGGTCAGCAAGCCTGCCGCGAAAAGCGCGATGACCGCCGAAGCGATGGAGCCAGAGGTGGGAATGATTTCCATGAACGGCATGAACAGCGTCAGCGCCATGATCGCGACGAGGGGAAGCCACAGCCAGGGGCGGTGAAACAGGAACGTAAGCCGCACATCCAGGAACCGCTCGACGAAGTGGACGGGTTTGCGGAGCCATCCGATGCCCTTGCAAAGCTTGGCGCTCGACATCCGGCGGCGGGTGATGAAGCGGGGCAGCCAGACGCAATCGCGCCCCAGTATCATCTGCACGACCAGGATGAAGACGATCGCCGCCACGATCGTCGTTATGCCGGGGATGGCGCTCGCCGGAGAGGTCGAGATCAGCGAGAAGACCAGCATCAGGGACGCGAACGACCGGTGACCGAGCTTCTCGATCACCTCCTGCACCTCGATGCTGCCCGAATGAGTGGCGGCTTCCAGTTGATCGAGGACGTCGCTCAGGGCATTGGTTCGTTGCTTTGCCATGCTTGCCGGACCTTTGTTCGTCAGCCTTTTCAAATCCGCGCTTGGCAGAGGCTCCCGGAGGGCGCACCGGACAACCGTGGCGTCCCGGCGCGGCCGGTGGTGCGCGGCGCCGCCTCGAGGCCTCCTAAGAAAGCCATGAGGCCCGGCCCCACCGGGACCGACGATGTGGTCCCGGGAACCTGCCGGTTCAGGTGCTTGCGCGGGCCGTCCGGTCGGTCATCAGCGGCACGACGATCTCGAGCAGGCCGACCAGCAGGTGCGGCCACCAGATGATGTCGGCGAAGCCGAACAGCCAGGGCGAGACGGCAAGCAGAGCACCACCGGCCATGTCCACACCCAGATGGACCTTCAGCGGGATCACCTTGGCGACGCTCAACTCGTAGCGCGTGAGCAGGCTCATGACGATGATCAGCACGCCCAGCAGCTGCGGCAGCCATTGCTCGATCCCGCCGGTCGCGAAATTGAACAGGTAGGGCGCGACCAGCAGCAGCGCGCCGGTGACGTAGTCGATGATTCCGTGGGTCTTGGTGTCGATCATGGTCGGGTCTCCAGTACACGTGGGCGGCGCGGGACGCGGCCGCGTCGGGGATCTCCGTCGATCCGGTGGTGTCCTGCCGAAACGGTCGAGCGTGAAACTTGTTCCCCCCGCGGCCGATGCGTGAGGATGCGATGCCGGACCGGCCGCCCGCGGGCGGTTCGGACAGCCGAGGTCGCGGTGGCGGACCTTTGCGCGCATCGCTGCGACGCCGCGGCTGCGTGTCACACGGTGGGACATGCAGGCGCCGTAAGGAATTCAATGGCTTGCAGAGACGCTTTAAGGATCTGTCAGGACTTTCGCGGTTCGTGCGAAGCCGGCGGAACGCGCGACGGCGCGTTGCGCAGGGCGGCAATGCCTTTGCCGTGGATGCCCCGCCGTGTTCGCCGAGGGAAATTTCGGAGGCGGCTTGCCCTGCCGCAAGCGGGCCCCGCGGCTGCGGGCCGGACCACCGGCGCCGGAACACGCGCACCGGAACAATCGCACGGACGCCGGGTTGCCGATCAGGTCATCCCGTGAAGGAGCATCGCCATGACGGATACCGAAAAGGACCACGCCCGTGGCGTCTTCGTCGTGGGGCTGCGCAATGCGCACGCCATGGAGAAACAGGCGCTGTCGATCATGAAGCCCCAGATCAACCGCCTGGAGCATTACCCCGAGATGTCGCAGCGGCTTCAGGACCACGTGGCGGAAACCGAAACGCAGATCGAGCGGCTGGACACGCTGCTGGAAGCGATCCGCGAGAAGAGCTCGGCCATGAAGGGGCTGTTCCTGTCGACCGTCGGCTCGATGGCGGCCTTGGGCCATGTCACCGCCGGCGACGAGGTGCTGAAGAACACGTTCGCGAACCTCGCCTTCGAGAACTACGAGATCGCCGCATACACGTCGCTTCTGACGGCCGGGCGCGCGGCCGACTTGGACGTCGATCTGGGACTGCTGGAAAAGACCCTCGATGAAGAGCGGCGCATGGCCGAATGGGTGGCCGAGATCATCCCGGCGGTGACGCGGACCTACATCGCGCTCAAGGGCAGCAGCGAGACGGCCAAGCGCTAGGACCGGCCGTCGAGCGGGTCCCGGTACAAAGTCCCGCGCCACCGCGGAACGGTGGCGGGGCGAAAGGGCGGATCGGTGGCCGCCCTTCCCTTCGGCGTTGGCGCGCGCGCCTAGTCGGCCGAAGGCTCGTAGGTTTCGGGCGGCTGTGGCGTGTCGGACAGTTCCGAGACGGCGACGCCGGCCTCTTCCAGCGCCGAGCGCGCCTGCTCGCGGTCCTCTTCGTCCAGCTCCGCCGAGCGCGACAGGATCCAGCCGATCTTGTCGTCGGGCGAATAAACGGCAGCCCACTGGTACTGCCCGTTCTCGACCTCGCTTGCGGCCGCGACGACGTAGTTGATGCCGGGCGCGCCCTCGTCGCCGATTTCGACCGAGAAGGTGTTGAAGTTGCCGTCGACGACCTCGGCCTCACCGCTGACGCTCTGGGTTTCGCCGCCGCTGGTGTCGCAGCGGTTGACGACTTCCATCGTGGTGTCGTCGATCAGGGAATACTGCGCGGTCACGCCGCCCTGGCATTCCTGCTGGAACGGGGCGGGCGTCCGCGCGACCTCGTACCACGTGCCGGTATAGGCCTGCGGCTCGACCTCGGACGCGGTGACGGCGCCGGCCTGCTGCGCGAGCGCGGGCACCGTGCTTACGACCAGCATCGAGGTCGCGGCGAAGAGTGCGCGTTTCATGCCATTTCCTTTTCGTGTTCGACTGGTCCGGCAACAAGGGCGGTCGCGGAAGGTTCCGCCGGCCACAGGCATGGGCGCAATACCGCCGGGCCGGAACCCCTGTCGCTGTCCCCGGTTTTGCCAAGAACAGACACGGGAGCACAGGCGATGCAGCATCTGGACGATATTCTCGAATTGTCGCGGCAGGCGCCGCGCGGGCCGCTTTCTCCGTGGTTCGACGCAAGGCTGCGCGACCAGGTGGAGGCGGGGCTGTTTCCGTCGCCCGAGGATCTGGACGCGATCGGCAAGCGGCTGGTCCAGCAACTGGTCGAGTACCGCGAGCAGGCCGGCGTCTCGACCGCGGTGCTGGGCATGTCGGGCGGCGTCGACAGCGCGGTGACGGCGGCGCTGCTGAAGGCCGCCGGCTGGCGCGTCGCGGGCTACACCCTGCCGATCCAGCAGGACCCCGTCGAGACCGAGCGCGGGATCGAAGCGTGCCACGCGCTGGGGCTGGAGCACCTGCACATCGACCTGTCCAAGCAGTACCGCAGCATGGTGGCGGGGCTCGGCACGCTCGACGAGGACCTTCCCGGCGGCGACACCGACCCGCTGCGCACCCGCCGCGGCAACATTCGCGCCCGGCTGCGGATGATCACGCTCTACGACCAGGCGCATCGCTGGGGCGGTCTGGTGGCGAGCACCGACAACTTCTCGGAGCTCGGCGCGGGGTTCTGGACGCTGCACGGCGACGTGGGCGACCTTGCGCCGGTGCAGTCGCTGCTGAAATCGTGGGAGATCCCGTGGATGGCGCGGGAATACGGCGTGCCCGAAAGCACCTGGCGGGCCAAGCCCACCGACGGGCTGGGCATCGGCGAAGGCGACGAGGCGCAGATCGGCGCGACCTACCTGGAATGGGACATCGGCGTCTTCGCGGTGCTGGAGGCGCTGCGGCGCAATCCGCAGGCCAAGGCCTCGGACATTCCCGACCTTCTGGACGCGGGCGACGACCCGGCGGCCGAGCGCGCCATCGCGGCGGTTCTGCACCGGTTGCGCACGACGTGGTTCAAGCGGCTGAACCCGATCGCCCTGGACCATCCCAAGTCCGAGCGGCTGGCCATGCTGGACGTGATCGACGACCGGCTGTTCCGCCCCGCCGTGCTGCGCGACGACCGGGCGCTGACGGCATTCTCGGGCGAGATCGCCTCGCTGGGCCAGCGCCTGGCCGACCGCCTGAAAGAGCGCGGCCTGCGCGTGGTCACGGCAGAATCCTGCACCGCCGGCCTGCTGGGCGCCTGCCTGGCCGCCGTCCCGGGAAGCTCGTCGGCGCTCGAGGGCAGTTTCATCGCCTATTGCCCGTCCATGAAGACCGACGGGCTGGGCGTGCCCGAGGCGCTGATCCGCGAGAAGACGGTCTATCACCCCGACGTGGCCGGCGCGATGGCCCAAGGCGCGCTCGAGCGCGCGATGGGCGCGGGCCTTGCGATCGCGATCACCGGCGTGGCCGGCCCCGAGCCGGACGAGGGCAAGCCGGTCGGCTTGGTCTACATCGCCACGCAACGCAGCGGCGCCGAGGCGCGCGCGACCGAGCACAGGTTCGACGGCCAGCCGAAGGACATCGTGGCGGCCGCCGTGCGCAAGGCGCTGGAACTGGGGCTGGAGGCGCTGGAGAACTAATGGGGCGCGCCCTGCCCGCCGCTCGTCTGCCTTCTAGCGGATCGCGGCTCCGCTTTCGTGTTCGACGGCGATGATCCGCATCGCGCCCGCCTGTTCGGGATCGGCGCGGACGAGGACGCGCGCCTCCCGCGGGGTGCCGAAGTTGGCGAACCGGACGAGGATCGTCACCAGCCCCTGCCGGACGGGATTGGCGGGATCGTGCGTCACCGTCACGTCGCCCAGATCCACGTCCTGCGCGTCGAACAGAAGGTACGCGCCGGGGTCGGCCGCCATCCTGCGCGCGAGGGCCAAGGCGAACCACGCGCGCGACTCCTCGCTGTCGTCGAGGACGGACTCGCCGCGGCCAAGCAGGAAGGCCTCTTTCTGGAACAGGTTCCGCACCAGCGGGACGGCGATGTCGAACGGGGGCGGCGCCTTGTCGACGGGCGGGCGCGCGGCCTGCCCCGCCGGCAGGCTGTCCTCGGCCAGGTAGGCCTGCGCCACCCAGCCCCTGCCCCGCGACCCGGCGTCCATCAGGCACCAGCGGGCCGGCAGGGCGGCACGTTCCGACGCGGACAGCGCGCCGAGTTGCGCGAAGGTCGCGAGCGGCGCGCAGGTCTCGGCCCGCAGGTGGCGGGCGTCGTGGGCCAGCGCGCCGATGACGGGGTATTCGGTGCCCGGCCCCATGCGCATGTTGAGCACGTCGTCAGACGCCACGCCGCTGACCCGCCAGGCGTCGGGGCCATCCGCTTCGGCCGGGGCCGGGTTCGGCGCCGCCACCATCGCCGCGCAGAGCAATGCAGCACGTTTCGTCTGGAGCATCCTGGATCCTTCCTCGTCGGAGCCGGCCGGACGGCGCCGCCGGCCGGTTGCGCGGCACGGCATCGCCGCCGCGCCCGCGTCGCATTCAGCGCACCTCGATGGTCGCGCGGCTCAGGACCTGCGGGCCGGTCAGGTCCAAAAGCCGGAACTCGTAGAGGCCCGGCGCGTCGGGCATCACGAACGCGAGCGGCGGTGCGTTCGCGGCGGGCTTGGCGTCGATCCAGACGAAGTCCGCCTGATCGCGCCGCGCCAGCGCGACGCGCTGCCGGTCGCTTGCCGAGGACGACGTCCACGAGACCTGCACCTCCTCGCCGGGCGCGGCCGTCTCCGGTGCCGTCAGCGATCCGCCCGTGTCGAGCGTCGCGGTCGCGCCGACCACCTCGACCGTGGCGCTGGCGAGGGTCCGGCGCCCATTGCCCAGAACGTAGCGCACCTCGTAGACGCCCGTCTCGGCAGGGGCGCGCAAGGTGGTCGACGTCTCCGAACCCACGCGGTCGTGGTCCTGCACCTCTCCCTCGGCGGCGCCCAGCGGCACGATGGTGATGTAATCGCCCGGATGCGGAACGTCGCCGCTCCAGCTGATCTCGATCTCGTCCCCGGCGCGCACGGTGTCGGTGGCGGTCACCTGCACCTGCGGCTCGGTCACCTCGATCGGCGTCGAGGCGAGCGTCCGGCGGCCCTCCTCCAGCACGTAGCGGACCTCGTAGAGGCCGGGATCCGCCGGCGCACGCAGGCTGTCGCTTTCGTTGTCGCGAACGCGCACGTGGTCCTCGACCGTGCCCTCGTCGGCGCCGGCGGGGACGACCGTGACGAAGTCGGCGGGGTGGATCGCGCCCGTCCACGAGACGTCGAACGACGATCCGGCGATGGCTGTTTCCGGCGCGGTGACCTGCGCCTCGGCCGGGGTGACCTCGACCGTTTGCCGCCCGGCCACCGTGCGGCCCTGGTGGCGGACATAGCGGACCTCGTAGAGGCCTGTATCGGCCGGCGCGCGCAAGGCGCCCGAGACGTCGCCGCGCACCCGCAGGTGATTGCCCACTTCGCTCTCTTCCGCCTGAATCGGAACGATCGTCACGATGTCGGCCTCGTCGAGGATTTCGGCCCAGCCGACGTCGAAATTTGCCCCGGCCGTCACGCTTTCCGGCGCCGTCACCGGGACCGGCATCCGGGCGACCGGCGCCAGCTCGGGTTCCGGTTCGGCCTCGTCCGCGGCGGCCACTTCCGCGCTGACAGCGCCCAGCGCGTCGCCCAGTTCGCCCGCGTTTCCGGCGGCGATGAAACGCCCGCCGGTGCGGTCCGCGATGCAGGCGATCGCGGCCTGCTCCTCTTCGCCGGCAAGGCCGAAGCCGATGACATGGGCGGTGAAATCCACGCCGCTGCGCTCGAGCTCTTCGGCCAGCGCGCAGGGATCGCGCTGGCAGCTTTCGATCCCGTCGGAGATCAGCACGACCGTGGCCGGGTTGTCGCGATACAACAATTGCCGGGCGGCCTCTTCGACCGCGGCGGTCAGCGGCGTCTTGCCCCGCGGGGTGATCGCGCCGATCCGCTCGATGAAGGCGGCGCGGTCGGCCGGACCGGGCGGGATGATCGTCTCGATGTCGGTGCAATCGCCCTCACGCCGGTGGCCGTAGGCGATGAGGCCGAGATTGGTGCCCTCGACCCAGTCCCCCATCAGGCTTTCCATCGAGCGGCGCGCGATCTCGATCTTGGCGGTGCCGTCGATCTGGCCCCACATCGAGTTCGACCCGTCGAACACCACCATCACGTCGTCGGCGGCCATCGCCGTGCCGGCGGCGCATCCGGCCAGCGCGATCGTCGAAAGAAACTGTCGCATCGATCCCTCCCTGTCGTTGCTGCCGGACCGTTCGGCGGCTCGGCGGTCAGTGGCGGCCGGTGACCGGCGCGCCCACGCCGCGGTAGGCTTCGCCAATGGCCCGCGCGCGGACCGTGTGCCCGGCGCCGCGGCCATCGGCGTAGTGGGCCTCGCGGGCGATCCGCGTGTCGTAATCGGCCAGGATCGCCTGGGCGTCGTTCATCCCCGCGCCCTCGGGGCTCCACAGCGTGATCGACAGCCGGTGCGTCGCCGCGGGCAGGGTCCCGCCCTCGGCGCAGAAATCGGCGGCGGCGGGATCGTCCGCATGCACCGAGCCGTCGGCCCGCATCGTGACCGGCAGCAGGCGCCCCTGCGCGTCTAGGACCATGGTCGCCTCGACCACCCGTCCGGCTTCCGGTCCTTGGTCGAAGCAGCCCATGGTCCGGTCGATCGCCTCGGTGCAGCCGCGCTCGCCGGGCACCAGAGGTGTCACGCGGTCGGCATCCGCCTGGTTCTGGACGACGGAGCGCCGCGACGCCATGTAGCGTGGCGCCAGGTCGCGCGGCAGGCCGATCTCGTCCGAGACGATGTCAAGCACTTCGCCGCGCAGCTCGGGGTCGACGGGAAAGCGATCCTCGTCCGCCGCCTCTTCCTCATCGGCGCAGCCCTCCATGTCGGGCATCACGACGTCGTGCGGCTCCATCGCGATTGGGAAGTTGAACTTGAACCCGTGCGACTGGCCCGCGAACTGGCCGACCATGATCTTGTGGTCGACCACGCGCACCGTCATCTCGCCCGGCACGTCGTCGATGTCCTGAGCGACGTAGATCGTCTCGTCCGAAGCCGATTGCAGGAACAGCATCTGGTTGGCGCCTTGCGTGACGACGAACTGGCGGCCGCAATCGCCCACGGCGATCTGGTGCATCCCCTCGCTCTGGGGCTTGCGGATGACCTGCCCGACCCAGCCTTCGCGGTTGTTGTAGGCCTGCGCGATCCGCCCGGCCTTGGGCATCGTGTTCCCCGGCGCGACCGCGGTAGTGCTCTTGCCGAAGAACACCTCGTAGGTGCCTTCGCAGGGCGGCACCTGCGCGTGGACCGGGCCGCCGCCCAGCAGCGCGACAAGCAGCCCCAGCCCCGCCCCGGCCGCCGGACCGGCCTGTTTGGGCGCACCGGCCGGATGCGCCTTTCGCCGCGCCTTCATCTCGTGAAGGCGAGGCGCGAGGGTTTCCGCGAACACGGTGAAGAATCCGCTGTCGGTCGGGGTCAGTTCGGCAAAGCGGGCGATGGTGCCTCCTTGAGCGCTTACTCTAGGGAAAGCGTAACAGCCGAAACCCGGTGCCGCAACGACTGCGGGCGCCGAGCCGCGGGGTACCGTTCGCGGTCGCGGCGCTTGACTGCACAGATCCTTTCATGACGCAGGGTTTCGAACCGCGCGTTCGTTCCCCACATGAGTCCTTCGAAACAAGCTGGAGGAAACACGCTATGAAACTGCATGCGAAACTGACCGTGTCGGCACTCGTCCTTGGCATGACGGCGGGCGCTGCCGGGGCGCAAGGCTATTCCGGGCATCACGGCGACGGCGGGCCCGCCATGCGGGGCGGACACGGCCAGAAGCCGATGATGATGCAGATGCATGGCATGATGGGCGGCCAAGGTGGAATGCACGGCATGGGCTCGATGGGCGGCATGCATGGCATGATGGGCGGCCAGGGTGGAATGCACGGCATGGGCCTGCACGATAGGTTCGACGCGGACGACGACGGCGACCTCACCGTCGACGAGATGCGCACGGGCCTGGGCGATCTGCGCACCCAATACGACGAGGACGGCGACGGCGCGCTTTCGATCGACGAGTTCGAGACGCTGCACAGCGCGCTCATCCGCGAGCGGATGGTCGACCGTTTCCAGCACCTGGACGCGGACGGTGACGGCCAGGTCACCGAAGAGGAAATGCAGGCGCCCGTCCGCCAGATGGAGCGCATGCAGCGGATGCACGACCGGATGATGGAGCGCCGCGGCGACGCGCGCGGCCGGATGATGGATCGGGACAGCGACGCCCGCGGCCCGATGATGGACCGGAACGGCGACGCGCGCGGGCCGATGATGGACCGGAACGGCGATGCGCGCGGGCGGATGATGGACCGGAACGGTGACGCGCGTGGGCCGATGATGGACCGGAATGGCGATGAGCGCGGGCGGATGATGCCCGAAGACGGCCAGATGCGCCCCGGCCTCGGCCATCCGTTGGGCGGCACCGGCGCCGCGGACAACAACCGTCAGGGCAACTGAGCGGCCCGGTCCGCCTCGACGACACGCCCCGGGCCGGACCCTTCGTTCGGCCCGGGCGGCTATCGGCAACGATCTCGAATTGTGCGGCTCCGGGGATTGGCTTGGGCGGGGCGCGAGCGGTTCAAGCCCTACCGGCGTGCGCCGGCCGCTACAGCAGCGAAGCGTAGCCCCTGGTATCGGTTTCCTCGACCACGCGCGCTTCCAGCTGCATCCCGGACAGCTCGGCGAGCAGCGACACCACGTCATCGACCCTTGGCAGGACGATCTCGCCGAAACCCAGGTCGGTGATCTGGTCGGAGACCTGCCTTGCGTAACGCTGCCGCAGGCCCGTCGCGCGGAGGCGCCGACGAAGGCGCGCGGCGTCCGTACCGAGAGGGTCGGTGATCCGCAGCACAACACTGTGGCAGCCCGCTTTCGGACACCGCAGTGGGTTTCTCCGCGCATCGCACATCAGACATCCAAGCATGCGCTTCTCCTCCCCAAGGTCTCTACGCACGCTTCGTCCTGTCATCGGCGCGCCGCAGCAATGTGCGCGTTGCGCCGAGGCCGGAAAGGCCGCGCCTACAGCACGCGCAGCGTAAACCGTGCAGTGCCGCTACTGTTCCGCAACGGGAATTCTTTTTTTCGTGGCGGCTGGAGCCGATCCCGCGCAGGCGCCGCGGCACCGGGCCGGGCGATTCAGGTGCCGGCTTCGCCGCAGGATCGTGGAAACGAGAAAAAGGCGCGGTCGGCGGGTCTCGCGGGCGGGATGCCCTCGTTTTCGCTTGACCGCGGCGCGTCGGAATGGCGCTGTCCGGGTCATGCCGCTGCTCATCGATATCAAGGCCTTCCTCGTCACCGCGCGCAAGGGCGGGTTTTCCGCGGCGGCGCGGGAAATCGGCACCGCGCCGTCGGTCATCACCAAGCGCGTCAGCCGGCTGGAACACGAGGTCGGCAAGCCGCTTTTCGAACGCTCGACGCGCAAGCTGCTGCTGACGCCCGAGGGCGAGCGGCTGCGTCCGCAACTGCAGATCCTCGTGGCCGAGTTGGAGGAGACGATCTCGGAATTCCGGTCTCCGGGGCGGGACATGACCGGCAACCTGCGGATCAAGTCGCCGACGACGATCGGGACGATGTTCGTCGGCCGGGCCGTTTCGGATTTCCTCGAGAAACACCGCGACGTCACGGTCGAGATCCTGCTCATGGACCGGCTGATCAACCCTCTCGAGGAGGGGCTGGACATCGCGCTGGGCGCCCTGCCGCAATCCTTCGCCAGCGTCGAGGAATTCGCGCTGTGCCCCTATCCCCGCCTGCTGGTCGCCTCGCCCGCGTATCTCGAGGCGAAGGGCCGCCCCGAGACGCCCGCCGACATCCTGGCGCATGACTGCCTGGCTTTCGTGCCGGTCGGCCTGTCCTGGACGTTCTCGAGCAAGAGCGGACCCGTCGCCGTGGACATCCGCGCCCGGTTCACCGTGAACGACAGCCGATTGCTGGTCGACGCCGCCGTCGGCGGGCACGGCCTGACCGTGGTGCCCGAGTTCCTGGCGCGCGAGGAACTGGCCTCGGGCGCGCTGGAACCGCTGCTGCCGGATTTCCCGATCGAGCCCTACTGGTTCAAGGCCATGGTCCCGCAGCACAAGCTGAACCGGCCCGAGGTGCTGGCGATGGTCGAACACCTCAAGACGGCGTTCGACCCACCGCCGTGGGAGCGCTGAGACCTCACTCCATCGAGTTGGGCAGCCAGAGCGAGATCTCGGGGAAGCTGAGAAGCAGCACCATGATCACCGCCTCGCAGGCCAGGAACCAGCCGATGCCGCGGAAGATCGTCTCGAGCGGGATGGCGTCCCCGACCACGTTCTTGACCACGTAGGCGTTGAAGCCGACCGGCGGCGTCAGCAACCCGATCTCGATATACTTCACGACGATGACGCCCAGCCAGATCGGGTCGAGCCCGAGGGCGGCGAAGATCGGCTGCACGATGGGCAGCGTCAGCAGCAGCACGCCGAGCGGGTCGAGGAACATGCCCAGCAGGATGTAGATCAGCGAGATCGCCACCAGCATCAGCACCGGGTCCACGGCCCAGTCGCCCATGATGCTGACCAGAAGATCCGGGAAGCCGATCAGCGCCAGGAACCGCGTGTACATCACCGCGCCGACGGCCACGAACAGAAGCTGCGCCGTGGTCTTGACCGCCTCCATCACGCTTTCGCGCACCACCAGGACGGTCAGGCGTCGCTGGATGGCGGCGATGGCGAAGGCCAGGGCCGCGCCCACCGCGCCCGCCTCGGTCGGGGTGACGATGCCGCCGTAGAGCCCGCCGATGATGCCGACGATCAGGATGAGCAGGGGCCATACCGGGATGAGCGACGCCCAGCGCTGGCGCCACAGCTCGCCCCGGTCGGTGTCCGGGGACAGGCGCGGCGCGACGCTGGGGTCGAAATAGCACCGGCCGATGATCATGATCGTGTAGATCCCCGCCGTCAGCAGCCCCGGGATGACGCCCGCGATCAGCAGCTTGGTGATCGAGACCTCGGCGAAGACGCCGTAGATCACGAACAGGATCGACGGCGGGATCAGCGCCCCCAGCGTGCCCGCCGAGGCGACGACGCCAGTGGCGAGGCTGGGCGCGTAGCCCGCGCGCAGCATTTCCGGGATGGCGATCCGGCCCATGGTCGCGGCGGTCGCGACCGACGAGCCGGACGCGGCGGCAAAGCCCGCCGCCGACAGGTTCGTGGCGACCGCGAGCCCGCCCGGCAGA
The DNA here is from genome assembly GCF_900107235.1 of Citreimonas salinaria. GTDB lineage: Bacteria > Pseudomonadota > Alphaproteobacteria > Rhodobacterales > Rhodobacteraceae > Citreimonas > Citreimonas salinaria. The sequence goes on along the minus strand of NZ_FNPF01000012.1, from coordinate 52,678 downwards.
CCCGACAGCCACAACCGGGCGGCGCGGAACAGCGCGCTGCTGATGCCCGTCGCATGCGCGACGGCCCCCATCAGGATGAACATGGGGATCGCGGACAGGTCCCATTTCGACGCCACCTCGAACGGGGTCGCCATCATCATCGAGAACGCGACCCGTTCGTTGCGCACCAGGGCGAAGCCGAGGAACGCGACGACGCCCAGCGCGACGCCGATGGGGATGCGGATGCCGATCAGCAGGAGAATGAGGCCCAGACTGCCGAACCCGAGGACTGCCTCGCTCAAAGCTTCGTCTCCCCTTCCTCGAGAGCGGCGCGGATATGCGCCGAGGAATCCCCGCCGTCGTCATACCCCCTGTCGCGCCAGGCGGCGCGGAAGTCGCGGACCAGGATCACCAGGACCACGACCGTCATAAGCCCGAAGCCCGCGACGACGACCCAGCGCGCGGGCCAGACCTCGATGAAGCCGGCGCCGGATTCCTTGGCGTCGCGGATGCGCGTCTTGGATTGCGCGATGTCGATCGCCTTCCAGGTGAACGCGGCCATGTAGGCGAAGGTCACGACCGCGACGCAGGCGTCGAGCCCGGTGCGCGCGCGCCGCGACATCCAGCTGGTGAACAGTTCGACCACGATGTGCGCGCGTTCCTTCGCGATCAGCGCCAGCGGCAGGAAGGCGAGGATCACCATGTTGTAGTTCGACACGATTTCGACCGTTCCGGTGACCGGGTGGTTGAACACGTTGCGCCCGATCACGTCGACGGTGACCATGATCATCATCAGGACCGTCGCGATCCCGGCAATCCACGCGAACAGGCCGATCAGCCCGTCGTATACTGCCTTTGCGGCTTTCATGGCTGCTCCTCCCCGGATGTCGGCGGGCGGAGAAGCCCCCGCGCCGCCGGTGTTTTGTCCCTCGCGTCAAAGAGCGTCGGGGTCGACCTTGGAATACACCTCGTCCCACAGCAGGCTGCGGAAGGCGTCCCTGTCGCGGCCCCGCTCGTCCAGCAGACCCTGCCAGCGCTCGTATGCGGCGATGTAGTAGTCCAGGACCTCCTCGGCGCCGCTGGCTCCGGCGGCGGCGGCATCCTCGAGGTTGCCGGCGCGCTGGTTCTGGTCGTGCGTCGCCATCACCTGGGCGAAATCCTCTCCGCCCTCGACGAAGGTCACGCCCTGCTCCTTGGCGGCCTCGATGATGCCGGCGTCATAGCTGACCTGTCCGTCATACGCGGCCCCCGCCACGAGGTCGGGCGCGTGCTCGATGTGCAGGGCCCGCATCTCGGGGGTCATCGACTCCCACGTGTCGCGGTTGACGAACATCAGGATCGGCGGCCCGCCCATGCCCATCGGGCTGTCCACGACGCTTTCGACCACGTCCTGGTAGCCGTAGGAGCGCAGCCAGCTGACCGCACCCAGCACGCAATCGAGCGTGCCGCGTTCCAGCGCGGTCGTGGCCTCGGCCGGGGACATCGAGACCGGGGTCGCGCCCGCGATCTCGGTGATGGTCACACCGCCGCCGGATGCGCGCACCTTCTTGCCCGCAAGATCGTCAACCGAGTCCACCATGTCGCGGCACATGAAGTTATAGGGCGTGGTGGAGTATCCGCCGAAGCCAACGGCGTTGTTGTCGCGGTATTCCTGCTGGCAGCCGGGGCAGCCCAGCATGACCGTCTCGTTCATCGCGCCCGTCGCGGCCAGCGCGTCGTCGCCGGGCAGCGAATGCGAGAAGACGAAGTTCGTGTTGGGCAGCATCCGCGGCTGGTAGGGCGCGACCGCGATGCCCGCGTCCATCAGACCCGACGACACGGCCTCGGGCGTGCCGGGTCCCGAGGCAAGCTGCGCACCGGGCACGAGGTTCCAGTCGATCTCTCCGCCGGATTCCTCGCGCAGCAGGTCGAAATAGGGTTCAAGCCCCTGCGTGTTCACCGAATGGTTCACCCCGAACCACGAACCGTGGATGAATTCCTCGGCGGTGGCGGGCGCGGCCAGCGCAAGCGCCGCCAGCCCCGCGAAGCCCAGTCTTGTCGTTCTCATCATCGTTTCCTCCCAACGTTTCTGTCTGCTGCGGCTCTTGCGGCCGCTTGGCGCCCCTATCGGCGCGGGTTCCGGGTCTTGCTGATTTCCACCAGCCCCGCATCCGCGTCCACGCGGATCCAGTCACCGTCCTCGATCGCCTCGAAAGGGTCGCGGTCGAAATCCGTCATCGCGGGCACGCGCGTCACGACCGCGCCCAGCGCCACCTTCGTCGTCATCACCGTGAAGAGCATGGCGGCGGGCGCGGTGCTCATCAGGCGCGCGGCGTGAAAGTAGTGCGACCAGCCGGAGCTGCCCTTGGCGCCGGGAAAGACCAGGACCTTGCCGGCAAAGCTGTGGCCGACCTTGTCGTGCAGCGTTTCTGTGATCGTCCCGGTCCGCGCGTCGATCCCGCCCCAGCCCGAAACCGTGTCGCGCGTGACGAAGGCCTCGCCCTCGGTCACGCCGCCGACGACCTTGCGGCCGCGCAGGACGATCGTGTCGCGGGTCTCGCTCATTCGGGCGATCCCCGGAAGCGGCCGGTGATCGCGGCGTCTATGCAGTCCTCGAGCGACCCGAACCACGTCTGGTACCCCGTGATCGCGGGCAGGTAATGCGCCTGCTTGCAACTGTCGGTCGCGATGACCTGCGTGCCCTGCGGCGTCATGCGGTTGATCGCGGGACAGCTGTCGGACATGACCAGCGCCCCTGCCCGCTCGATCGTCCCGGTGACGCCGCTTTCGTCGCAAAGATGCCGGATCTGGCGCGGCGTGTGCACCCACAGCGCGACCGAGCCGTGCACCCGCCGGCCTTCCAGCAGCTCGGCGATGCGCCACATCTGGTCGGACGAATTGTGCGGGCATCCCAGCATGACGAAGTTGACGTCGTCGCGGGTGTTCGCGCCGTTCAGCCGGTCCCATGCCCGCCGCCGTTCCGCGGCGCCGTAGCGGTGGACATGGCGCGGCGCCGTGCCGCCCAGCGCCTCGTCGGCGCTCGCGGCTTCGGGCGTGACGCCGGGGATGTGATACATCTCGACCCCGCCCGACGATGCCGCGGCGGCGCCGAAATGCTTTAGCCATTCGGGCCGGGGCAGAGCGTCGATGCCGCACAGGACCGGGATCTCCTCCTGCACCATCGAACCGACCGCATAGCCCAGCAGGCCCCAGTCCCGCATGGTGCGGACCGGGATCTCGACGTCGACGCGGTGCGTCGCGACGCGGTTTTCCGGAACGTGCAGCCCGAAATACGGAATGCGCCCGGTGATCGAGGCCGCGCCGGTGGATTCGCGCCCCTCCACGTTGGTTCGCGCGCCGATCACCGCGTTGGCATAGACCACGGCCGAACTTTCCATCCACGCCACGTGCTGCCCCTTCAGGGGGACATGGCCGACCTGGTAGGGGGTGCAGGTCGAACACCATTGCACGCCGCGGCTGCCGAAGAAGTGCTCGGACTTGCGCTGAAGTGCCGCCTGCGCGTCGGAAAAGCCCTGCGCCGCGTGGTTGCGCGTGTCGATCCCGTGGATCAGCTGGCAGGTCGGCACCACGGCGCGGGGCGTCTCGACCGTGATGTCCGAGTCGAGGTTGAAGCGCGAGAAGATCGTGTCGAAATCGTCCGCCTCGGGCAGGTCGGCCTGCACGAACGGCGTCGTGGACGACCAGGTGCCCGCCACGTGCGACACCTCGATCAGCCGGTCGGCGCCAAGGGCCTCTCCGTAGCGCAGCAGAAGGTCCATCGCGCGGGCCTTCGCGGGCCCCGCATCGCCGTCCAGCATGGCCTTTTCGGCATCGCTCAGGCGCATTCCAAATCCTCCCCGATTTCTTTTACCCAGTCGCAAAGCGCGCGAGAACAAGGAAAATTGCGCAGCTATCTTTCGCGTTTCGTGAAAGATGGCCGCGCAATCGGCCAGACATTGACGCACGAACGGGAAACGAGCCCCGGACCGTTGAGGCCCGGGCGTCGCTGGAACGGAACGGTCAGACAGCCGCCTCGCCGGGAACGCGCGCGACGACGGGCCGGGCCCTCAGGGGGCGACGCCGTCGGTCCGGTCGAGATTGTCGCGCACCCGGTCCTGAAGGGCGGCGATGTCGATCTGGTGGACCGACCCCGACCCCGCCAGATCCAGCGCGTTCGCCGCCGCCATCCCCTGCGCCATGCACGGCCCCATGACGCGCACCGACGACAGCGCCGCCGGATCGCCGTCGATGCAGCGCCCGACCGCGACCAGATTGTCGGCCTCGGGTGAGATCATCGACGAGAAAGGCACGTAGTGCACGTGGTCCTCGTCGAACGTTTCCCACACGAACCCTTCGGGCGCGTTGTGCAGCTCGATCGGCCAGGCGGTGCGCGCGATGGCGTCGGGGTATTTCACCTGCCCCGTCACCTCTTCGGTCGTGATGTGATGGGTGGCCCTGATCCAGCGAGTCTGCCGGATCCCCGGAAGCCCGTAGGACCGCACGGTGATGTCGCCGAAGATCTCGGGGAATTCGTCGCGCAGAAGCTGCACGCCCCTGTCCACCTGGTCCTTGCCGATCAGCCCGGTGCGCGAGGCCTCGATCGGGTCGAGCGGTGTTTCCACGTGGGTCATGTTCATCACGGCGACGTCCTTGCCGGGGAAGTAGAACATCAGCCCGTTGCGCCGGATCAGGCCGTAGGATTCGGCCTTTTCGGCGATCCGCGCGGCCAGGTCCTCGCGCGCGGGGGGCTCGGCGTCCAGCCGGATGCCCTCGACCACCGCCTGCTGCGAGCCATAGATCTTCTCGGCCGGCTCGCGGCATTCGAAACCGGCGAGCCATGTCAGCGCGGCGTCGCCCGAACAATCCGCGAAACTCTGCGCACGGATCGTGACGTCGCCGTAGCGCGTGGCCATGTGCACCGATCCGATGCGGCGCCCGTCCGTCTGGACGGACCGCAGGATCGCGCCGGTCACGGGAACGATCCCCGCTTCCTCGATCCGGGTCTCGACCCACCGGCTGAGCGCGATCTCGTTGTAATGCACCACCGTCGTCATCGGCCCGTGCCGGTAGTAGAGCGCGTCGCGCTTCTCGAGCCAGTCGAGCATGTCGTCGACGATCCCGAAGGTGAACCGGTGGCCATGCGTGCCGTTTCGGTAAAGCCCGCAGAACGTGCCGATGATCGAGTTCACCGCCTGTCCGCCCAGCGAGGGCATCCCGTCCACGATGGCAACCTTCAGGCCCAGGCGCGCGGCCTCGAGGGCGGTCGTGGTGCCCGAGATCCCGGCGCCGACGACGCAGAGGTCGACGTCGATCTCTCGGTGCAGCGTTTCGCCGGAATAGCGCAGAATCTCGGTTTCGGGGTTGATGGGGCGTCCGTTCGACATCTCAGGAATCCTTCTTGCGGGCGTCCGGGATCAGCGAGGCGCCGTGGCGCAGATCGCTGACGGTGCGTTCGTAGATCGAAAGCCAGCCGGAATCGCTCGTCGGCTCCGGCGGCACGAAAGCGGCGCGGCGCCAGTCCAGTTCCTGGGCGGGCACCTCGAGCTCGATGCTGCGCGCGGTGACGTCGATGGCGATCATGTCACCGTCCCGGACCAGCGCGATGGGGCCGCCATCGGCCCATTCGGGCTGAACCTCGCCCACGACGAGACCCTTGTTCACCAGCCCCGAAAGTTGGCCGTCCGTCACCACCGCGACATCGGCCCCGAGGCCGGCGCCTTCGACCGCGAAGACCAGCCGCGAGGCGCCGCCCATGCCCGGGCCGCCCCGCACGCCCTGGCGACGCAGGACCAGAACCTCGCCGCGGCGGATCCTGCCGGCCTTCAGCGCGGCCTCGGCATCGGCGGAGGATTCGAACACGCGGGCCGGACCGCGGAACGCCAGCTTGCGGTCGGGCGTGCGCAAACCGACCTTGACGATCCCGGTCCGCGGGGCCAGCGACCCGGTCAGCAGCACGATCGCCGCCTCCGTGCCGTGCGGATCGTCGAGCGGCCGGATCACGTCGTCATCCGCGACGCGCACATCCGAAAGGTTTTCCGCCAGCGTCTGCCCGGTGCAGGTGAGCGCCTCGGTTTCGAGCAGCGGCTCAAGGCGTTTCATCGTGCCGCGCGCGCCGCCTGCCGCTTCGAACGCCTCGATCGAATGGGGACCGATGGGGCGCACGGCGGTCAGCACCGGCACGCGGCGGGACTCGGTGTCGAATACCTCGTAGACGTCGAGGTTCACGCCCGCCTCGACCGCGATGGCCTGCAGGTGTTTGATGCAGTTGATCGACCCGGCCTGCGCCAGGTTCACCCTTGCCGCGTTCCGGAATGCCGCGGCGGTCAGGATCTCGCGCGGGCGCAGGTCCTCCCAGACCATGTCCACGATCCGGCTGCCCGCCGCCTCGACCTGCGCCCACATTGCGGCGGAGTTCGCGGCGACCGGGGCGGCACCGGCAAGTGCCATGCCCAGCGCCTCGGCCACCGAATGCATCGAATTCGCCGTGCCCATGCCCGAGCAAACGCCGGGTGACTGGATCGCATGCTCGGTCATGTCGCGCAACCGCTCGAAGCTGGTGGCGCCCTGCGCGTGGTAGCCCGCATGCAGGAACACCTCCTCGATGTCGACGTGCTCTCCGTCCAGTTCGCCCGAGGACTGGTAGCCGCAGATCACCATCAGCGTCGGGATGTCCAGCCGCGCGGCCGCCATCAGCTGCCCCGGCACCGTCTTGTCGCAGGAGGTGAGCATCAGCATCCCGTCCAGCTGCGCGCCCTCGACCTGCACCTCGATGTCGTTGGCGATCAGGTCGCGCGTCGGCAGGATGTAGGTGGCGCGCCGCCCGGCCGAGATGATGAAGTCCGATGGCGCCGCGGTGCGGATCTCGAACGGCAGGCCGCCAGCCGCGCGGATCGCGTCCTTCGCCCGGGCCGCGATGCCGTCGAGATGGGAAAAGCAGATCGCCATCTCGGACGAGGTGTTCACCACCGCGATCTTGGGCTTTACCATGTCCGCATCGCTCAGCCCCAGCGCCCGCCACTGCGCGCGGCGCACCGCCCAGCGGGATGTGCCCGGTTCGAAATTCGATCGCAGCGATGCGGCGTCGCGTCGGGCACGCGCCATGCCGTTCCCCCTTTCCGGATCTTCATTTCCCAGCGAGGGGTTTTGTCGCCTGTCGCGCTTTAAGGAACAATACGGATATTTTCGCCTTCAGCTTTCGCGTTTCACGAAAGGAGATCAGCGCGGGCCAAGGCGCCTTTCGCGCATCGTGATGAACAGCATCGCCAGCACCCCGCTCAGCGACGCCGCCCCCTGGATCAGCAGCAGCCGTTCGGCCCCGGCTCCGGGTACCATGACCGCCCCCGCGAAGGCCGACAGCGCCGCGCCCCCGCCGATCATCAACACGCCGGCAAGGCCGCTGGCGGTCGCCGCCAGCCGGGGCCGGACCGACAGGGCGCCGGACGTGGCGTTGGGCAGGGTGATGCCGTAGCCGACCCCCACCACGACGGTCAGCCCGAAGAAGCTGGCCGCGCTGCCCCAGCCGACCAGGAACAGCGACAGCGACGCCCCGAGGGCCAGCGTCGACGTCAGCGAGCCCCACAGGGCCATGCGCCGCACGCCCACCCGCGCCGACAGCCGCGCGGACAGGAAACTGCCGCCGACATAGCCCAGCGAGGTGGAGCCGAAGAGGATGCCCAAAGCGACCGGGCTCAGGTCGAAGACCTGCGCGCCGAGGAACGGCGCGCCGCCGAGATAGGCGAAGAACGTGCCCGCGGCACAGGCCGCCGCAAGGCTGTAAGCCCAGAAGCGGGGCGCGCTCAGCAATTCGGGATAGGCGCGGAACTGCTCGGCGAAGCTGGCGAAGGCATGGCGCCGGGTCTCGCCCACGTCGCGCCAGACCAGCCACATGGCAACGCCGCCCAGCACGCACATCAGCCAGAAGGAGGCGCGCCAGCCCAGCGTCTCCTCCAGCAGGCCGCCCAGGGCGGGGCTGACCATCGGCACCATCGCCATGCCCATGGTCACGGCGCCGAGCCGCGCGGCTGCCTCGTCGTCCGACGCGAGGTCGCGCACGATGGCGCGGGCGAGGATGACGCCGGAATAGACCGCCGCCTGCACCATCCGCGCGACCAGGAAGACCGCAACGGTCTGCGCCAGCGCGCAGGCGACGCTGGCCACGGCATAGATCGCGAAGGCCGCCAGCAGCAGCGGCTTTCGCCCGTAGCGGTCCGCGAGCGGCCCGAGGACGATCTGCATCGCCGCCGTGCTGGCGAGGTAGAGCGCCACCGAAAGCTGGACCACCTCGTACTCGGTTCCCAGGTCCTCGGCGATGCGCGGCAGCGAGGGCAGGAACATGTTCATCGACATCGCCGCGATGCCGGTGATCGCGATCAGCGTGCCCAGCGTCGGCGGCGTGGCCGGGTCGAGAAAGCGCGGCGCGGGAACGGTCATCTGCGCGGCCTTGCAAGCGGCAGGCCGCGCGGCGATGCTGGGCATCGGCCCCATCCGCAAGGACCACCATGCCCGACATCACCCTGCCCGACCTTCCGCTGACCGGCGGGTGCCAGTGCGGCGCCGTGCGCTACGCAATAGGCTCGGCACCGCTGACCTTCTACGTCTGCCACTGCACCGATTGCCAGCGCCAGTCCGGAAGCGCCTTCGGCGAGTCGCTGCAGGTCCGGGTGGCGGATCTCGACGCGCAGGGCGACACGGCCGCGTTCGAGCGCGTGGCCGGATCGGGCCGCCGCATGCGCTGCACGTTCTGCCCGGCCTGCGGCACGCGCCTCTGGCACGCCCGCGCGGAAGGCTCGGACTTCGCGTCGCTGAAGGCCGGCACGCTGGACGACACCGGCTGGTTGCGTCCCGCGGCGCACATCTTCACCGCCAGCCGACAGCCTTGGGTGGCGCTGACGCCGGCGCCGCTGGCCTACGAGGGCCGGCCCGACATGGAGGCGATGCGGCGGGCCTTCGCCGCGATGCTGGGCTGACCCGCGCGGGGGCCTAGGGCAAGTCAACGACAACGTAGTTCCCGTCGACCTCGACCGGCACCGTTTCGGCCACGTAGGGCCCTTTGACCAGATCGCCGCCTTCGACCGTGCTGGGGGCGAAGGCCCGCGTGCGGGTGGCCTTGGGGTCGCTCCAGGACTGGCCGGTCGCCAGGTCGAATTCCCATCCGTGCCACGGGCATTTGAGCATCTCGTCGCGACGGCACAGGCGGTAATGCCCCGGCCCGTCGCTTTCGACCGTGCCGGTCAGCCGCCCGCCCGACAGGGGCGCACCGCCATGCGGGCAACGGTCGATCAGCGCGTAGAAGCGCCCGTCGACCTGCGCCACGCATAGCGGCTTGCCGCCGGCCTCGATGCGCCGCACCTCGCGGTCGGTGAAGTCGTCTACCCTTGCCAGAACGTGCCGTGTCATGCGTATCCGTACAGCTTGCGCGCATTGCCGCCGAAGACCGCCTCGCGGCGCTCGGGGGAAAGCGGGAATTTGAAGATGTGGTTGGGGTCGTCGTAATCCCAGTGCGGGTAGTCCGACGAGTAGAGGATACGGTCCCAGCCGATCCAGTCGATGATGTCCTCGATGTGGCGGCCGTTCTTCGGCTCTTCCATCGGCTGGGTCGCCCACCAGAAATGCTCGCGCATGTACTCGGACGGCTTGCGCGTGAGATGCGGCACCTCGGCGTGGAAGGTGTCGAAATGCTTGTCCATCCGCCAGCCCAGCGCCGGCGCCCAGGAAAACCCGCCTTCGATGATCGCGACCTTCAGCTTGGGGAAAGCTTCGAAGACGCCCTCGATCACGAGGCTCGTCACCAGCGCCTCGGTCCCCGGCACGAAGGTATAGTGTTCCTGGAAATAGAAGCTGGGCCAGCCCGTCCCGGTCGACGGCTTTCCCGAGGAATAGCCCGCCGGGTGCAGGCAGAGCGGCAGGCCCGCCGCCTCGATCGCGCGGTAGATCGGCCAGTATTTCCGCGCGCCCAGCGTTTCGTTGGGCCTTGTGGACATGACCACCTGGCAGAAGCGGGCATCGCCCGCGCGGCGCTCGATCTCGGCCACGGCGGCTTCGGGGTTGTCCTGCGGAATCACCAGCCCGGCGCGCAGGCGCGGTTCCGGCTCGACCCATTCGGCGAGCTGCCAGTCGTTGACGGCGCGGCTCATCGCGGCCGAAAGGTCGGGATTGCGTTCCTCCATCCCGCCCCGGCCGAGGGCCACGAGGTGCCCGGTCTCGATGTCCAGCCGGTCGAGATGCTGTTCGCGCAGCATCGCGAGGCTGGAGCCGGCCGGCCCGTCCTCGGGCTTGGCATCGACGCGCATCCCGTTCGCGGTCATGCGCGGATAGGACAGCTGCCCGACCAGCGCCTGACGGATGAACGGTCCGAAGGTTTCCAGGTGATCGACCCAGCGCTTTTCCAGATAGGGATATAGCGCCTGGGGCGTGCGCTGCGCCGGGTGGATGTCGCAATCGACGATGCGCAGGCGGGTCTTGCCTTCTTTCTCGCGGAGCATCTGGTTCATGGCGTCACCTCCAGGAAGTCGACCCGTGCCGCGAGCGCCGGATCGCGGCCGAGGCGCGGATAGGCACGCAAGGCGTTGCCCGCGCGAATCGCCGGCAGCGCGGCATCGGGAAATCCGGCGGGCATCGGATCGTCACCGTCGAATTGCCGGTGCGGGTAATCGGTGGAAAACAGCAGCATGTCGGTGGACCCCACGTGCTTGACGACCTGCGCCACCTCGTCGGGCCCGGGCATGTCGACCGGCTGCAGCGACAGGAAAACGCGGCCGGCCGTGATCTGCGATGGCGGGCGGTCCAGCCACGGAACCTCCTGCCGCGTGCCGCGCCAGGTCTTGTCCATGCGCCAGAGCGTCGTCGGCAGCCAACCGAAGCCGGACTCCAGGAACACGACCTTCAGGTCGGGAAACCTTGCGAACACGCCTTCGCCCAGGAACGACACGAGAATGTTCTCGAACGCCTGGCTCTGGATCACGTAATCCTCGTACTGGTAGGACGGCCAGCCCGAGACGCTGGGCGGGTTGCGATAGAGCGCCCCCGCATGGATCGCGACGGCCAGCCCGTGCCGCTGCGCGGCTTCGTAGATCGGCCAGTAGCGCCGCGCGCCGTGGGGCAGATCCTGCATCGCCAGCATCAGCACCTGCACGAAGCGGTCGTCGCCGGCCAGCCGCTCGATCTCGGCCACGGCGGCTTCGGGATCCTCGCCCGAGATGTAGATCGATCCGCGCAGCCGCGTGTCGGCGTCCAGCCAGTCGCGCGCCACCAAGTCGTTGACCGCCGACAGCAGGGCCGCGCGCATGTCGGGATTGTGCAGCCCCGCCACGCCGTGGAGCATCGAACAGACGGCGACGGACACGCCGAAGCGGTCCAGCGCGCCCGGAACGTCCAGCCCCTCGAAGGCGGTATTGCGCGCATGCGGCGCGTTGGCCGGGTAGGAACTGAGCCGGAACGGCATAGACGGCAGTTCGCGGTCGACGACCTGCATCCGCCAGTAATCGTCGAGATAGGGCAACAGGTCGGACACCCCCGCCTGCGGCAGATGGAAATCCGCGTCGATCGTCAGCATGTCGGTCATGGTCTCATCCGTCGCAACTCTTCGCATTTTACGGGCCAATCGGCGAATGAGAATACAACGAATCGCGAAAAGACCTTAGCCGTCCGGAAAAGATGCCTCGTCGGCGCCCTGCACGGGTGACAAGCACCGGCGTACGATCGAACCCGGCGAGACACGGCGCCGAGGCCGGTGCGCGACTGGCGCTATCCGCATCCGCGGTGACAAGGACCGGCTTGTCTGGTCTCCCGGTGCACGGCAGGCGATTCGTGCGCAGCGCCTGGACAGGATAGGCCGCGTCGATGCCCTTCCCCGGACGTCGCCCGTGCCGTGTCCGCATAGGCGTCGAGCAGGACCGTCGCGAGCATCACGTCGTTGATGTCGCGGTGTTCGGTCCAAGTCGCCGCGCGGCGATTTTCCGGCTCGGACCAGAACGCGACGATCCCCCTGCCGACGCCGGCGTTTTTGCGCAGCGCGTCAAGATGCGGGCCCGCCGCGCGCCGCAGGTGCCGTGACGTCTCGGCGGCCTGCGAGAGCGGGCGAAGCGCCTGCAGCCCGATCGCCAGCCCGATTTCGCGGAACCCGAGACGCCGCGAGGGCACTGCCTCCAGCGTTCCGGAACGGAGGAAATGATCCAGACCCGCATCGACGCCGGCCAAGATGTCCAGGATCAGGCGCTCGGCCACCTCTGTCCGGTCGGGCAGCAGCGCAAGGCGCATAGCGTCCATCAGAAGGCCGCCAAGCCCGAGCGGGTCCGCGGTTCCCCAGGCCCGGCCCTCGGCGAGTTGCCGCAGGATATTGGCCTCACCGGCCAGCCTGGTCGCGGCTCCCGTCCGCCCAAGCCAGCGGGTCGTGACGTAGCCGTCGAGCGCGTCGTGCGGGCTGGTCGCCGCGACTTGCGGCCGCGAGAGATCGACACTCATCTTCCAGGCAAGCCCCATCGGCGCCCCCATCGGCGAGGTCTGCAGGAAGCGCGGAAACGTGCCTTCCGCAAGCTCTTCGGCATACCGCAGGCATTCCGGCTCATCCAGAACGCGCGCCGCCCGCGACAGCGCGTCCATCCACTTGGTCAGGTAGTGCCAGTACTGCCCGTCCCGATCCCACTCCAGGCGCGCGTCATAGGGCGCGTCGGGTTCCCGTTCGGGCAGAGGTTTGCCGATGCGCAGGCCGCCGCTCGTCGGATGCCGCGCGCCTTCCTGCTCGTCGAGTCCGCCGAGCCAGCCCTGTCGCGAGTCGTCGCTCCGGTGCCGGCCAAGCACCCCGTGCACCTCGGCGACAAGGTCGGTCGCCATGTCGCGCCAGCGCTCGTCCCGGGTCGTGAGCCAGAGGTCCAGCGCATTGATGACCGCGAAGGCATCGGTCCACAGGTAGCGCCGCGTCTCGGCGCCGCCGCGCAGCCCGGTCCGCTCGGCGAAACCGGACATGAGTTCAGCCGCCTGTGACGTCTCTCTCTGCATCGCCGCCTCCTCTCCTGCGCTTTCCCGCCTTTGCTGGACATGAAGGATCAGCGGGTATGCGGCAGATCCCCGCCCACTGCGCATCCAGCAACCAGCGGTCTCATGGCTGTTGCTGGCTCGTGTCGGATACGGGGCGCGGCTTGTCACCGCGCCGCGTCAGTTCACGGCGGGTGGCGGCGCCGCGGCCCAAGGCAATGCGATGGCGATCAGGCCCAGCCAGAACAGCAGCAGAAGGACCGCCACCAGCAGCCCGGCACCCGCGGCGGGATAGTACCGGTAGTATCCGCCGTAGCGATATGGCCAGCGTTCGCGCGTGTGCCCCCAGCCGGGCGCCGACGCGACCGCGAAGACCAGGAGCAGAATGATTATCCAGAACCAGAGGACCTCCATCTCTGGTCTCCTTTTTAAAGCGAACCGTTGCGGCCCGGGGCGGCAGAAAGCTGATCCTGACCGACGCGCCTTCGCGCATATCGGGGGCCGCGGGTTCCCGTCAGGTTCCCAGACTCAACAGCCGAGTTGCGCGCGTGTTCCAGCCGGGCAAGCCATGCACGCCCCCCCGCGCGACAGCGTTCTGCCCGCGATACGTCATCCGGGTCCGGCGCTCTGGAAAAGAAGGCCCGGCGCAACGCCCGTGGCATTCCGATTGGAGCGGACCGATCGGCGCGATATAGAACCGAATGACTTCCGACCATCGCGAGAAGGCGTAGGCGGCACGAATGGATGCCAATCCGAATCACGAGACCATACGAAACGCCGTCCTGACCCACGGGGTCGTCAGCGCCAATCCGGAGGATCTTCTGCACGGCACCGGGCTGAGGGTGTTGCGAGCGGTATTGCGCGAGGCGGCATTGCGGCTTTGGAGCGACGACGCGTTCGGCCTTGCCGGGAATGTCGCCTTCCGCGCCTTGCTCGCGCTTTTTCCCTTCCTCATATTCACCAGTTCGCTGACGGCCTTCATCGGCGATCGATCCATGGCCGACGATCTCATCGCCTTCCTGATCGCGATCGTCCCGGCGGCGCTGGTCGAGCCGATCGTGTCCGAAGTCGAGCAGGTGATGACCGTCCAGAGAGGCGGCGTGCTCAGCATCGGTATCCTGCTGACCATCTGGTTCGCCGTCGGCGGCGTCGACGGTGTCCGCGTCGGGCTCAACCGGGCCTACGGCATACGCGAGACCCGCTCGACGGTCGCGCTGTACGCGACCCAGTTCGTCATGGTCATCTTCGCGAGCATGGTCCTCGTCCTCGTGTCCTACCTGCTGGTTCTGGCCCCGAGGGCGGGCTCGTGGCTGCACATTCTGCTGCCGAACTTCGACCCGTCCTCCATCACGATCGGGCTGATGCGGTACCCCGTGACGGCAATCATCCTCGTTGCTGCCCTGTTCGCCGCGCACGTGTTTCTGCCGGCCCGACGGACACGCTTCTCGAGCATCTGGCCAGGCGTGGTCTTCACCGTGGCAACCTGGACGCTGCTCACCTGGATCTTCTCGTTCTATCTGTCGAACTTCGCCAATTACACAAGCTATTACGCGGGCTTGGCCGGCATCATAGCTGCCCTCTACTTCATGTATCTCGCCGCCCTCGTCCTGATCTTCGGCGGCGAACTCAACCGGGCAATTCGCATCCGCCGCCTTGCGCGCGCCTTGCGCCATTGAATGCGGCCGTTTCGCGGCGACCAGCACCATCCGGCCTGCAAGGTTGACGGGCATGCGGCAAACTCACGGGTGCCGGTCTGCTCAGCAGGCTGCGGCGTTCACCCGTTGGCAGCCCAGGTCGCGATCCGGGGCAAGAGCGCGTCGAGGATCGACTGAAACGCCGCAATGATGGCAGGCGGCGAGTCATTGGCCGCGACGGCCTCGTTGCGGAACACCTCGGTCCTGATCACGCTTTGATCCCTGTCGCGCAACAGGGTCAGGCTCATGTCGACTTTGGCGATCACGGCCTCGCCGGTGATCTCCACGTGAAACGCGTCGATGCGCGACAGCAGTGCCAGATCGGGCACCGGCCCCGCCTCGTTCGGGCCGACGTACCCCATCCGGCCCGTTCCCGCGATCGAGCGGACCAGCAGCGATTGCACCAGCGCGGGCAGTTCATCGGACCAGCGGGCATCGGGAAGATACGTGACCGCGGCGGCGCCGGGTTTCACCATGATCCGGTCGCTCGTGACCGAAGCGGGCGCATTGGGCACAGCCACCAGCAGCGTTCGGTCCGACCGCTGGCCCGCGCTCGAACCGCTGGCCGGCGACAGGTCGTAGGTGTCCAGCGGCGTCGCCGCCGCATTGATCGACGAAAGCGCACTGCAACCGCCGAGGCTGGCCGCGGCGCCCAGTATCGCCGCGCGGCGGCTGAGGGTCATGATCTGCATCCTGTCATCTCCGGTATTCGGGCACGCGTTCATCCAGAAGGAAGCGTGCAGGGTCTCGTTCGATGCGGCGCACCAGGTTTTCGAGGGACTGGACCAGCCCGCGCGCTTCGGCGCCGAGGCGCGTCAGTTCGTTCAGGCCGTTGCCGGTGAAGTTGCGGATGCCCGGCGCGGCGTCGGACACCGTGGCCTGAACCTGCGCGACGACGTCGTTTGCGCGCCCGATCAGCGCGCGCAGATCGCTCGTGATCTGCGGCAGGTCGGCTGACACCTGGTCCGCCGCGCCGCCGATCTGATCCGTCGCCGCGCGAATGTCGGACAGCACCGGGCCCAGATCGGTCGAGATCACCTCGTCGGCGCTGTCGAACGCCTTCTCCGCCGAGCCCAGCGCGCGGTTCGCCGCCGCCAGAGAGCCGTCGATGCCGGCAAGCGTCGTGCTTGCCCGCTGAAGCAGATCCGCGGCGGCGTCGACCGCCGTACGCGTGTCATCCGCCAGGGGCGTCAGGCCATCGGTGAATTCGGTCAGATCGCGCGCGGCAGTGTCCACTGCGGCGGCCGCCGATGACACGGCGCCACGAATTTCCTCGACCATGGCGGGCACGTCCTGATCCATGACCGTCCCGATCCTGTCGATCGCGCCTTGCGCGCCGGCCAGAACCTCGCGCGCATCTGCCACCATCAGGGTGCCGTTACCCGAAACGAGGGTGTCGACGCTGTCCGAGGCCTCGGACAGCGCGTTGAACGAGGTGCTGGCATCCGACAGCGTCTGCTCCAGCTCCCGCAGCCGCGCGTTCAGCAGCGCCGCCGTCTGGTCGAAGCCGTCCAGCGTGCTGACCGACCGTTCGGAGACATCGGCGATCGCCTCGTTCAGCGCATCGACCGTCCGCGAGATCTGCGCGGCGATCTGCGGCACCTGATCGCGCATGAGGGTCTCGGCCTCGGCAAAGGCGAGGCCGGCGCTGTCGATGGCCGTGCCCGTGGTATCGATGGCCGCCTTGGCCGAGTCGAACGCACCCGCGGCCGAGGCCAGCGTCTGGTCCGCGTTGCCCAGCGTGGTCTCGGCCGCCTCACCCAGCGTTTCGAGGCGCGCGCCGAACCCCGCGATCCGCTCGGTCGCGTCGGCCACGGTCCGGGTGATGTCCGAAAAGTCGGTCAGCGCCTGATCCAGCCCGGCGGATGCGTCGCTGAGGTTGTTCAGGATGTTCTGCACGTGGGCCTGGTTCTCCGGCCCCGCGAATTGCTGGAACTGTCTCAGCAGGTTCGTCGCCTCGGTGATCAGGTCGGGCGCATCCTCGACCAGCTGCTGCACGTTCGAGCGGCGCGAGGGGATGATGGGCGGCGCGCCGTCATCCGACGTCAGCGGCGGCGCATCCGCGCTCGTGTTGGTCAGCGAGATGTAGGCAACGCCCGTCACACCCGACAAGCTGAGCTGCGCCACGGTATCCTCGCGCACCGGCGTCGTCGCGTCGACCTCGATGCCCACATAGACCTTCGACGGATCGGGATCATGTATCCGCATGTCCGTCACCCGCCCCACGTTGATCCCGTTGAAGACCACATCCCCGGCCGAATCCAGCCCCGACACGTCGTCGAAAAGAATCCCGTAATAGGCATATTGCCGGTCCAGCTGGACGCTGGACAGCCACACGGCAAAGCCCAGGCCTCCGATTATGCCGAGCAACGTGAAGATGCCGATCAGAATGAAATTCGCACGGGTTTCCATCACTGCACCTTCTCGGCCCGCTCGGTTTCCGAGGCTGCCCGGGCGCGGGGGCCGTGGAAATACTCGTGGACCCAAGGATGATCCACTTTCATCAGCTCGGCCATGGTGCCGATCGCCAGCACCTTCTTCTCGGCCAGCACGGCGATACGGTCGCAAATCGCGTGCAGCGAATCCAGATCGTGCGTCACCAGAAAGACGGTCAGACCGAGCGCCGCCTGCAACTGGCGGATCAGCGTGTCGAATTCCGCCGCGGCGATCGGGTCCAGCCCTGCCGTCGGCTCGTCCAGAAACACGATTTCGGGGTCGAGCGCGATGGCCCGCGCGAAACCGGCCCGCTTGCGCATGCCGCCCGACAGCTCGGACGGAAACTTCGTCTGCGCGTCCTCGTCCAGCCCGACCATGCGCACCTTGATCCCGGCCAGCGTCTCGCGCAGGTCGTCCGGCAGGGCCAGCTGTTCGCGCATCGGGGCCTCGACGTTCTGCCGAACCGTCAGGGACGAAAACAACGCGCCGTCCTGGAACATCACGCCCCACCGGCGGCGCAGCTGCTTGTACTGATCGGGCGACGTGCCTTCGACGCTCTGGCCGAAGACCTCGATACTGCCGCCATCGGGCTTCAGCAGGCCGACGATCTGCCGAAGCAGCACGGACTTCCCCGTACCCGAGCCGCCGACGATGCCGATGATCTCGCCCCTGCGCACATCGAGGTCCAGCCCCTCGTGAACGAGGTGGCGGCCGAAGCCCTTGGTCAGGCCGCGCACCCTAATGATTGGCTCCGCGTCGTCCATCATATTCCAATCAGCGCAAACACCACCGAGAACACCGCATCCGCCACGATCACCATGAAGATCGACAGCACCACCGACGTCGATGTCAGCCGCCCCAGGGATTCCGCGTCCCCGCCCACCTTCAGACCCTCGTAGCAGCCTATGATGCCGATGATCATGGCAAAGAACGGCGCCTTGATCATTCCCACCAGAAAGTGCCAGACGTCCGTGTCGCTGATCAGCCGCGCCTGGAACACGGCGGGCGACACGCCCAGCTCGATCCAGGACATGAGGGCGCCGCCCACCAGCCCCGACAGGTCCGCGATCAATCCCAGGACCGGCAGCATCAGGACCAGCGCCAGCACCCGCGGGACCACCAGGATGTCGATCGGGTCGAGGCCGAGCGTGCGCATGGCATCGACCTCCTCGCGCATCTTCATCGATCCGATGGCGGCCGTATAGGCCGAGCCGGACCGCCCCGCCACGATGATGGCGGTCAGCAGGATTCCCAGCTCGCGCAGCACCGAGATCGCGATGAGATCGACGACGAACACCTCGGCTCCGAACTGGCGAAGCTGCACCGAGCCCTGGAAGGCCAGCACGACGCCGATCAGGAGCGACATCAGCGCGACGATGGGGATGGCGTTCCAGCCCACTTCCTGCATGTGATGCACGAGCGACGTCAGACGCAGGCGGCGCGGATGGATCACCATGCTGGACAGCGCCGCCATGACCTGCCCCAGAAAGCCGGTCAGTTCCACGGCTTTCCCTGCGCCGGCTGCCGTCTTGCGGCCCAGCGCCTCGACCCGGTCCAACAGCGAAACGTGCCTCGCGGCCGCCGCATCCTCCGGCGGCATGTTGCGGCGGACCACCTCGATCAGCTGCTGCTGCATGTCGTCGGCGCCCAGGATCGGCACCTCTTCCTTGCCATCGGTCATCCGCCTTTGCACATCGGCGACATACCACGCGCCGGCGGTATCCATATGGCTGACCTGCGCGATGTCGATTTCCTCCGCGCCCTGTCCGTCGTGTTTCAGCGTCGCGATCGTGTCGACCAGCAGACGCCCGGACAGTACCAGACGTCCGTCTTCCAGACTGACGGCGGCATCTGCCCCCTCGCCCCCGGACCGGCCCTCGGGCGTATCCCCACGTTGCTGAACCATGTCTCGCCTGTACCCTGCCTGGATCTGCTTGCCCACGTCACCGGGCAGCCGCGATGCCCACAATCCGGTCGCGAGCCTTTGCCCACACGCCGAGACCGCGCCCACCGGCGATGGACGCAATCACCACCCCGGCCATGCGTGCCTTCCGTTGTGTGCTTCTGCCTCGCATTGCCCGGCCGCCAAAGTGATTGATACAAATCAAGGCCGCGATCTTTTCCGTCGTACACCCTCACCCAAAGGCATGAAAGGTAACGAAATGAATATCGCGAACCGCGAAGCGGCCCTGCGGGAGCGTCGTGAAGAACTTGTCCGCCATCTGGCGGCGGTCGAGCACACGCTCGACGAACCCCTGCCCAAGGACTGGGAGGATCGCTCGTCGGAGCGACAGGGGGACGAAGTGCTGGAGGCGCTCGGCCAGACGGAACTCGCCGAGATCAGGCAGTTCGACGCGGCTCTGGGCCGGATAAGGGCCGGGACATACGGTATGTGCCAGTCATGCGGCGAAACCATCGCCCCGGCGCGGCTTGACGTGCTCCCGGCGACGCCATTTTGCGCGAATTGCGCACCCTGAACGTCGGTGTCGCACAATGGGGATGAGCGCCTTACCGCGTCAACGAGAACGTCGGCGCGAAGCGAGACAGACAGAAATCCGGTGCCCCTACGTCACGAAGCACCTTGGGCACCGTCGGCGGAAACAAAAGATCCCGTTCCTGCGAAAGAGGTGAAAACCCATTTTCGGCCAGGGCAAACTCTCACTCGCCTGCTAAAAGGCCGTTGCTCGAACGCCGATCGCGTCAAACGCAGTGCCACCTATGGCATGCGCTTGAATGATGCTTGCTCGCGATAAAGGAGTCGCCGCGTGAACGGTTGTGCTCTCCTGCGCAGTGGGCTGGTGCCGGGGGAACGACATGGGTCAGATCGATTTTTGGTATTCCATCGGCAGCACGTAGAGCTACCTGACGATCATGCGACTCAAGGAAGTCGAGCGTCTGGGCTGACGTTCCGCTGGCGCCCATTCAACGTGCGGCATGTGATGGTCGAACAGAACAACGTTCCCTTCAAGGACAAGCCGGTCAAGGCGGCCTACATGTGGCGCTCACGACCACGAAAGAGATCTCTCGTTCCAAAATTCCGATCGCGATCGGGAGCGACGAGCTTCCTCACAGATTCATGCCCACGGTCACCGCCTCGCGGCGCTCAACGATGATCGGCTCGACGCGCTCGTCACGGTGTGCGCCGGACCGAGTATCTCCGCCCCGCAGTTTTCCAGCAGCGTAGCCTCAAAAGGGCAGGCCGACATAGTTCAGCGCCATCGCCTGCCGCGCGGCGTCGAGTTCGCGCAGGTTTTCGAGTTCCATCTCCTGCATCTTCTGGTCGAAATCGTCCTGCTCAGGGAAACGGTGCAGGATCGACGTCATCCACCAAGAGAACCGGATAGCCCGCCACACGCGCGTCAGGGCGCGGTCTGAATAGCCATCGAGGCCGCCACTATCACCTCGCTTGTAATGCGCGATCAGCCCCTCGCTGAGGTAGTGCACGTCCGACATGGCCAGGTTCAGTCCCTTGGCGCCGGTGGGTGGCACGATATGGGCCGCGTCGCCGGCAAGGAACATCTTGCCGAACCGCATTGGCGCGCAGACATAGCTGCGCAGGGGCGCGAGGGACTTCTCGATGGAGGGTCCGGTCTCCGTGCTATCGGCCACGTCTTCCGGTAGGCGGCGCTTCAGCTCCGCCCAGAAGGCGTCGTCGGACCACTTGTCGGGGCTGTCGTCCAGCGGCACCTGGATATAGTAGCGCGACAGTTGCGGGTTACGCATCGAGGCGAGCGCGAAGCCGCGCGGGTGGTTGGCGTAGATCAATTCGTCCGCCGCCGGTGCGGTGCGCGACAGGATGCCCAGCCAGCCGAAGGGATACACCCTTTCCAGTTCATGCTTCTTGGCGGCGGGGATTGCCTTGCGCGAGACGCCGTGGAACCCGTCACACCCGGCGATGAAGTCGCAATCGATCCGGCGGGTCTCGCCGTCCTTCACGTAAGTGACGTACGGGTCACCGTCGATGTCGTGCGGCGTGACCTCGAGGGCCTCGTGGACCACAGTCGCCCCGAGCGCGTCCTGACCGGCGTAGAGATCCTGCGTCACCTCGGTCTGGCCGTAGACCATGACGCTCTGGCCGCACAGCTGATCGAAATCCACGCGAAACTTGCCGTGTTCCGTCGACAGGTAGCAGCCGGCATGGGGATGACCCTCGCGTTTCATCCTGTCTGCGATGCCGGCGCGATGCATCATTTCCACCGTGCCATGTTCGAGAACGCCGGCGCGGATGCGCGACAGCACATAGTCACGGCTGCGCCGTTCCAGCACCACGGTCGAAATGCCCGCCCGGTTCAGCAGTTGCGACAGCATGAGCCCAGCCGGACCGCCGCCGATGATCACGACACTCGTACGCATCTCTTCCTCTCTCGTTCATCGGGTGATCCAGCCGGCCGAGGCCCGTTTGAGCATTCCTCGGCCCACATTTGCCAGGGTACGCGCACGCGCGAAGCAGGTTCAGAGCTGCAGCAAGCGCCGCGCATTCTCCTTCAGCACCAAGGGACGGACCTCGTCCTTGATGGCGATCTTCTCGAAATCCGACAGCCAGCGGTCCGGCGTGATCGCGGGCCAGTCCGAACCGAACAGCATCTTATGCTTCAGCAGGCTGTTGGTGTACTTGACCAGGATTTCCGGAAAGTACTTCGGCGACCAGCCCGAAAGATCGATATACACGTTCGGCTTGTGGGTCGCGACCGCCAGCGCCTCTTCCTGCCAGGGAAAGGCGGGGTGGGCAGCGATGATCGGCATGTCCGGGAAGTCGGCCGCCACGTCGTCGAGGTACATCGGGTTCGAGTACTTCAGCCGCATGTTCATGCCGCCGCGCATCCCCGCGCCGACGCCGGTCTGGCCGGTATGGAAGAGCGTGATGGCACCTTCCTCGGCGATGGCCTCGTAGAGCGGGTAGGCAGAGCGGTCGTTGGGATAGAAGCCCTGCATCGTGGGATGGAACTTGAAGCCCCGGACGCCGAATTCGCGCACCAGCCGCCGCGCCTCGCGCGCGCCCTTGCGGCCCTTGGCGGGATCGATAGAGGCGAAGGGGATCAGGATGTCGGAATTCTCGGCCGCGATCCGCGCCACGTCCTCGTTTTCATAGCGGCGAAATCCAGTCTCGCGCTCTGAATCGACGGGGAAGATCACCGCACCAATCTTGCGTTCGCGGTAATAGGCGGCCGTTTCCTGCACAGTGGGCAGCATGCCCTGCGCGCCAGCGGGGTTCTTGAAGTACTTCGCCAGCCCGGCCTGAAATTCGTCGTAGCCGTCCACGCGAGGACTGCAGCAGGGTTCCTCGGCATGGGTATGGATGTCGATGGCGACAAGATCGTCGATGTTCATGGCGTTCCTTCCAGTCCGATGAATTTGCGAAGGAGACGGGTCAACTGGTCCGCCTCGGAGGGCGTCAGCCGGTCCGTCTCCTGATTGACGTAGCCCAGGAACGCGCGCTCGTTCTCGGACACGAAGCGCCTGCCGTCTTCGGTCAGGTGCAGATGCACGATCCGGCGGTTGTCCGGGGGGATGGTGCGCGCGACCAGTCCACGCCCTTCCAGGACGCGGATCAGCTTGGTCATCTGCGCGCGTTTGACCATGAGCCGCTCGGCCAAAGCACCCTGGCGGACGCCGGGGTTCAGATGAATGACATAGAGGATCGAGAACTCGCCCGGCTTCATCTCGTGGCGCGAGAGCGCCCTGTAGAACATCCCGAAGACCTCGACCTGGCTCAGCCGCAGCAGGAACCCCAGCGACCGCCCGATATTGCCCAGGTCGATGGCCTCGACCTCGTCCGACGCGGTCAGCTCTGCGGTTTCGGCCTGGCTCATTGCGGCCGCCCCACCTTTGCGGCGCGCTTGTCGAGGAAGGCGCGCAGGCGCTCTTCGGCCTCGGGCGAGGTCGCCGTCATGGCCGAGACGAAACTTTCCACGAAAAGCCCGTCGCCGCGAGACATGTCGGAGATGCGAGGCAGGGCGTTCAGGATGGCATAGTTCGACATCTCCGCATTGCCAGCCGCCTTCTTCGCCAGCTCGACGGCCTTCGCGCGCGCCTCGCCCGCGGGCACGACATACTGGCACAGGTTCCACGCCTCGGCCTGCGCTGCACCGACGGATCGGCCGGTCAGCATCATGTCGGTCATCCGCGCCACACCCATCAGGCGCGCGACACGCACCGAACCGCCGCCGCCCACGAAGATGCCGCGGGTGCCTTCGGGCAGGGCGAAGAACGCGCCTTCGTCGGCCACGCGCACATGGGTCGCGGCGGCAAGCTCGAGCCCGCCGCCGACCACCGCGCCGTGCAGAGCCGAGAAGACCGGGATCGGCCCTTGCTCCATGCGGTCGAAGATCGCGTGCCAGCGACGCGAATGGTGGACTCCCTCGATCGCGCTGCGCCCCGCGTGTTCGGCCAGATCTAGCCCCGCGCTGAAATGGTCGCCGGCCCCGCAGATCACGATTGCCCGGCTGCTTCGCTGCGCGGCCTCGACGGCGTTTGCCAGCGCGTCGATCAGCGCGTCGCTTAGTGCGTTGCGCTTCTCGGGACGGTTCAGGGTCAGGATCGCGACATCTCCGTCGGACTCGACACGCAGCACTTCGCCGATTTCGCCCATTCCTAGCCTCTTCTCATCTTCATCCTTGATTTTGTACGAGCAGAATGTTTCCTTGTAAACAGTTTATGAGATCGAAGGGGGGAGCCGGTGATAGACGGTGGACAGCGCTTGCGCGAGGTGAAGGTCTGGAATCCCGACCTCGACTGGGAGGAGCGCGAGGATGGCAGTTGGCTGATCTGGCGGCGCGACCCGCTAGGGCACTACCCCGACCGGCTGACCGACAAGATCGACCACTGGGCCAAGCGCGCCCCCGACCGGACGTGGATGGCCGAGCGCGACGGCGACGGTTGGCGGCGCGTCAGCTACGGCGAGATGCGGGACATCGTGCGCCGCATCGGCGCCTGGCTTCTGCGCAAGAACCTGTCGGCCGAGCGTCCTCTGGCGATCCTGTCGGAAAAGTCCATCGAGCACGCGCTGATCGCGCTGGCCGGCCAGTATGTCGGCATACCCACGGCGGCCGTTTCGCCGGCCTATTCGCTGATCGCCTCGGATTTCGGCAAGCTGACCTCGATCGTGGAGCAGATTACGCCGGGCGCCGTCTTCGTCGACGATGCAAACGCGTTCGCCCCGGCCATCGAGGCGGCGCTCGGCGACGACGTGGCCGTGATCGCCCTGACCGGCACCCTGCCCGGCCGCGACATCCATACGTGGGGCGAGCTTTGCGCGACCGAGCCCGGCCCGGACGTGGACCGCGCCCACCAGGCGGTCGGTCCCGACACGGTTGCAAAGTTCCTCTTCACCTCCGGCACCACGGGCAGTCCAAAGGCGGTGATCCAGACCAACCGGATGCTCTGCTCCAACCAAGCCATGATCCTCGACTGCTACGCCTACATGGCCGACACGCCGCCGGTCCTTGTCGACTGGGCGCCGTGGAGCCACACCGCCAGCGGGAACAAGGCGTTCAACGTCGTCCTGTGGAACGGCGGAACCTACTATATCGACGGCGGCAAGCCGTCGCCCAAGGCCATCGGCGAAACGGTGCGCAACCTGCGCGAGATCTCACCCACCTGGTATTTCAACGTGCCGGCGGGATTCGAGGCGCTGGTCCAGCAGATGGAACGCGACACCCAGCTGCGCGAGACATTCTTCCGCGACCTCGAATTGATCATGTATGCCGGTGCCGGCATGGCCACCCATACCTGGCGCCGGCTCGAGGAACTGGCCGTCGAAACGGTGGGGCACCGCATCCTCATGACCACCGGCCTCGGCTCGACGGAAACCGCGCCCTTCGCGCTCTACTGCACCGAACCACAAGAGGGGCCGGGCAATGTCGGCATTCCCGCCAGGGGTGTTACGCTGAAGCTCGTCCCCCACGGCGACAAGTTCGAGGCGCGACTGAAGGGGCCGAACGTGACGCCGGGCTACTGGCGTGCGCCCGACCTGACCAAAAAAGCCTTCGACGAAGACGGCTTCTACAAGCTGGGCGACGCGCTGCGCTTCGCCGAACACGGCAACCCGGCGGCGGGCTTCTTCTTCGACGGGCGCATCGCCGAGAACTTCAAGCTGCGCACCGGCACCTGGGTCGCCGTCGGCCCGTTGCGCGTGCAACTGGTCGACCAGATGGCGGGTCTCGTGACGGACGCGGTCATCGTGGGCGAGAATCAGGAGACGCTGGGCGCCCTGCTGGTGCCCAACCTCGATGCGTTGCAGGACATCGCGCCCGACGCCCCCCGGGACGCCCTGCCCCGCCATCCGAAGGTCGTCGCCGCCCTGCGTCAGCGGCTGGCCGAGCACGCCGCCCAAGCGACGGGATCGGCCACCCGCGTCACCCGCGCGCTGGTGCTGACCGAACCGCTCAGCCTGGAACGGGGCGAGGTCACCGACAAGGGCTCGGTCAATCAGCGCGCCGTGCTCGCCCACCGCGCGGACCTGGCGAGCGCAGTCTACGAGGACCGCGAGGATGTAATCACACCGGCCGAGGGAGTTCAGGCATGAAGATCGAAGGTTCAGGCGCTCTGGTCACCGGTGGCGGATCGGGTCTCGGGGCCGCGACGGCACGAATGCTGGCCGCGGCCGGCGCCCGGGTCGTGGTCTTCGACCGTGACGGCGACGCCGCCCGCGCCGTGGCGGACGAGATCGGCGGCGTGGCCTCGGTCGGGGACGTCGCGAGCGAGGCGGACGCGCAGGCGGCCGTCGATGCGGCCGAGAACCTGCGCATCTGCGTGAACTGCGCCGGGATCGGCCCCGCGGCCCGCATGGTCGGGCGCGACGGGCCGCAACCGCTCGAGGCATTCGAGACCGCGATCCGCGTCAACCTGATCGGCACGTTCAACGTCATGCGCCTGGCCGCGCACCGGATGCAGGCGAACGAGCCGGACGCGGACAACCAGCGCGGCACGATCGTCAACACCGCCTCGGTCGCCGCCTTCGACGGGCAGATCGGTCAGGCGGCCTATGCTGCCTCGAAGGGCGGGATCGTCGCCATGACCCTACCCGTGGCCCGCGAACTGGCCAAAACCGGCATCAGGGTCAACACCCTGGCTCCCGGCATCTTTCGCACCCCCCTGCTGGCCGGATTGCCCGACGACGCACAGCAGAGCCTCGGCGCGCAGGTTCCGAACCCCGCGCGCCTCGGCGATCCCGACGAATATGCCCGCGCGGTGCGCTTCTGCATCGAGACCGGATATCTGAACGCCGAGACAATCCGCCTCGACGGCGGCATCCGGATGCAGCCGCGCTGACAGCCGGCAACCGCGTCCCCGCGATCTCAACGAACGCGCTGATGACGAACGATACCGCAATATTCACGAGGCGATGGACGGACCAATTCCGACCATTGCTCCTGTGAACGCGTTGTTTCGACCGGGTCGCGGCTCCGTGCCGCCCGGTCGAAGCAGGCTGGCTCACAGGTTCGGCAGCCACAACACCAGCGCCGGAACCGCCAGAAGCAGCGCGACGTGCAGGACGTCCGCGACCACGAAGGGTGCCGTGCCCCGAAAGATCGTAGGCAATGGTATGTCCCGCGCCACGCCGGCGAGGACGTAGACATTCATGCCTACCGGCGGCGTAATGAGCGCGATCTCCGTCATGCGCACCACGAGCACGCCGAAAAGCACCGCGTCGTATCCCAATCCGGTCACGAGCGGGAAGAACAGCGGAACGGTCAGCGTCATCATTGCGGACGCGTCGAGGATCATGCCGAGAAAGAAGTAGAGCAACAGGATGATGAGGAGCACCGCGAGCGGCGGCAATGCGACCTGCGATACCCAGCCGACGAGGTTGAGCGGGATCGTCGTGACCGTGACGAATGCGTTGAAGACCAAGGCACCGAACAGGATCCCGAAGATCATGCCGGTGGTGCGCAGCGTATCGAAGACGGCCAGCTTGAGAGACTCCAGGCTGAGCCGCCTGCGCGCGCCCGCGATGACGAGCGCGCCGAAGGCTCCCATCGCACCGGCCTCGGTCGGCGTGAACCAGCCCCACAGGATGCCGCCCATCACGAACACGAACAGCACGATGACGTCGACCGTTCGCCTGAGCCCGGACAACCGCTCGCTCCAACTGTAGCGTGGCCCCGCGGGTCCCGCCGCGGGATCGAGCCGACAGCGTAGGCCGATCACGACCATGTAGAAGAGCGCAAGCAGGATGCCCGGAATGATCCCCGCCGCGAACATGTCGCCGATCGAGGTCTCGGTCAGAATGCCGTAGATGATGAACATGCCCGAGGGCGGGATGAGGCTTCCGATCGTTCCGCCCGCCGCGACCGATCCCGACGCGAGCGACAGCGAATAGCCGTGCTTGCGCATCTCGGGCAACGCCACGAGACCCATCGTCGCCGTCGTGGCGAGCGACGAGGCGTTGACTGAAGCGAAGCCGGCCGAGGCGCCGACGGTGGCCATGGCAAGCCCGCCGCGACGGTGCCCCAGCATCCGGGCCGCGAAGTCGTACAGATCCTGCCCGATGCCGCTTGCGAACAGCACGTGCGCCATGAAGAGGAACAGCGGCACCGTGCCGATGGCGTAGTTCGTGGCAAGGTCGAAGGCGATGACACCGACCTTGATGACCGCCGCGTGAAAGCTGATGAGAAGGCCGAAGCCGACGGCTCCCACCAGACCCATCGCAAAGCCGATCGGCATCCCGAAGGCGAGCATCAGGAACATGATCGCGATGCCCACGATTCCTGCGAGGACGGGGGTCATTCCCGCGCCTCCTTGCCGGTGATGAGCTGCAGCGCGCGGAACACGCAGATCGCGATCAGAAGGCAGATCGCGGCGACCATGATCCAGCGGAAAGGTGCGACCGAGATGTCCAGCAGCGGTGTCTTCTCGCCCTGCCGCCCGCGGCGCAGCGCCTCCTCGATCCCGGCCCAAGCGACGAAGCCCCAGAAGCCGGTGCCCAGCAACAGCGTAATCCCTGCCGACATTTGCGCCAGCCGGGGGCGGAACATCTGGATCAGAAGTTCAACCTTTGTATGCGCGCCGTCCCAGGCCGCGTAGGCCAGGCCGAAGGACACGGTGGGGATCAGCAGCAGCTCCGCCAGCACGTAGGTGCCGGGAAAGGCGATCCCGATCGCGCGAAACACGACCGTCACCACCGTCAACACCATGAGCGCCAGCAAGGAGGCGACCCCCAGCCCGGCGGCTAGGCGCACGAGCATCCCGAGCAGTCGTTCCACCAGTATCATCCGCGTTTCCTTCGCCGAGAGGGGGCGCGCGGCTGGCCGCGCGCCCGGCCGATGGTTCAGTCGCCGTGGGCGGCGCGGATCTTGGCGAGCACCTCGGATCCCGGCTTGCCCATGGCATCGAGCCCCTCGGCGACATCCTCGATGGCGGGTGCGAAGGCGGTTGAATACTCCTCGACGACCGCCGGATCGACAGCATTGAAGACGACACCCTCGGCCTCGCCATAGGTCTTGCCTTCCTCCTCGGCCGCCTGGGCAAGCTCCAAGGTGCGCAGGCTGAGCCACTCGGCGTTGTCGTCGAAGACCTGCCTGATGTCCTCGGGCAGGCTGGACCAGACATCGCCATTGACGGCGCGGGACGGATAGGCCCCGCGGGAATGCGGCAGTTCGGAATAGAAGCCGACCACCTCCGCGAAGCTCAGCGATTTCAGCGCCTCGTAGGGGGCGATGACGCCGTGCAGAACGCCCTTCTCCAGCGACGGGTAGGTTTCGGTCATCGGCATGGTCACACCCTCGGCGCCGAAGGCCGCCAGCGGACCGATGAAGTCCACGGCCGACCGGATGCGCAGGCCCTCCAGATCGTCCAGGCTCGTTACCGGCTTGTCGCGAAGCATGAGGTGCATCGGAGTGCCGACATTGAACCCCACCACGTGCACGCCGCTCAGTTCCTCTTCGAAGACCGGGTACTCTTCCCAGAGGTCCATGTAGACGTCGAGAACCTTCTCGGGGTCGGTGTAGCCGTAGAACATCCCCGGCACGAGACGGTTCATGTCGTAGCCCGAGCGCGCGTAGATCGGTGCTATATAGCCGATATCGGCAACGCCCGCGGCGAGCTCGTCCACGCCTTCGCGCGACGTGATGAGCGCACCGCCCCAATAGGGGGTGATGTCCACCCGGCCATCGGTCTGCTCTTCGATCCGGGCGATCCACTCGGCGTCGGCGGCGCCGTAGGGATGCGATTCGGTATAGGGCGAGGCGTAGGTCAGGTTGAAGTCCGCGGCCCAGGCGGGCGCGGCGAGAAAGACGGCGATGAGCGTGGTTGTCCGAAGCATGGTTTTTCCTCCCTTGGTGAACTGATCAGGTCTGCGCCGGGCTTGTGCGCCCGGTCTGTTGCGCCCCTTCGAGGGCGGAAATCTGGTCTGGATCGAGGCCGATCTCCGACAGAACGGCCGCGGTGTGGGTGCCGGGCGAGACCGCCGGATGGGGCGAGTTGAACGCGCCGAGCCGCACGGGCGGCCCCAGCTGCGTCAGCGCGCCGCCCGGAGCGTCCAGGGCGATGACCATCCCGCGTTCGACGAAATGAGGTTCAGCCAGCGCTTCGGCGAGCGTGTTGACCGGAGCGAACTGCGTGCCGGCTGCCTCGAGACGGGCCAGCCAATGCGCGCGGGGTTCCGTGGCAAAGATCGCCTGCAACCCCTCTCGGATTTCCGCCCGCCTGTCGGGGTCAAGCTGCCAGTCGGCGTAGTGCGGCTTGCCCATCGTTTCGCAGAAGTTCTGCCAATAGCGCGGCTCCATATCCGTCGTGACCAGCCACTCGCCGTCTGCGCAGCGCCACAGTCCCATGTCGGCCCGGCGCGCCCCCCTCGGCGGCGCGTCCTCGGGGTTCTCGTAACGGGCGACGAGATTGGCGAGCAACGTCATTGAGCAATCGGTCATGGCCACGTCGACATGCCGCCCCTGCCCCGTCGCCCGCGCCTCCATCACCGCGGCCAGCGTGGCAAAGGCGGCATGGGCGCCCGTCGCCACGTCCGCGGCGGCGAAACCAGGCAGGCCGGGGGCTTCGGGATCCTCGCCCGTGCGGCTGAGAACGCCTGCCAGCGCCAGTGCCACCGGATCGTGGCCCGGCTTGTCCCGCAGCGGGCCGGTCTGGCCGCACAAGGTCAGCGATGTGGTGACGAGCTTGGGATTGGCCTCTGACAGGGCATCGTGGCCCAGCCCGAGACTTGCCAGCACGCTGGGTCGGTAATCCTCCACCACCACATCGACGGTCGCGGCAAGCTGCCGTAGCGCATCCTGGGCACGCATGTCCCCAAGGTCGAGGCAGATGGATTTCTTGCCCCGCGCCAGCATGTCCCGCGCCCGCTGCCGCGCGCGCCCGGCATCGTCCATCCGATCCCAGCCGAAGACCCTCGCCTGCTTGGCCAGTTCACGCGGATGTTCGACCCGGATCACCTCGGCGCCCTGATCCGCCAGCAGCCATGTACAGTAGGGACCCGGCAACAGCCGCGAGAAGTCGAGCACCCTCAGGCCGGAAAGTGCACTCATGCCCCACCTCCCTTGTGCACCGCGAACAGGGGACCGGGAACACCGTCCTCGAACATACCGCGCGCCTGCATCTGCGGGCTTTGCGGCACCTCGGACAGGCGGATGATTGGCGAAAGCCCGAGACCATGCTCCAGCGACCAGCTGGCCAGCCGGACGCGGTCGAATTTCGCGAAGAAGTCCGCTACGATGTCCTGCCAGCGGTCGATCACGGCCTGATCCGTGTCGGCCACGAGGATCGCGTCCCAGTCTATCTGCGCCAGTTCTCCAGCCGCGCCATGCTCGGTCATCACGCGCACCAGCGCGCGCATCATGCCGGGGTTGTCGATCATCGACCAGGTGACGAAACCGTCCGCACAAGGCCAGATCTGCCGCACGCCAGAACTCCCGCGCACCAGCATGTTCCCCCGACGCCGCCCGACACGGCCGGTATGTTCGTACATCACCGCCTCGCGGTAATTGGCAAGCGCCGCGGCCTGCAGGGCAGACACCGCGATACGCTGCCCCTTCCCGCTCAGGCGCCGTGCGCGAAGTCCCATCAGCGCGGCCGTCGCCACCTGGATGCCGGTCAGCGCGTAGGCCTGCTCGCCCGGCAGGCGAAGCGGCGGGCGAGCAGGCGTGCCGGTGACATGCATGAGGCCCGATTGCGCCATGAGCGTCAGGTCGGTGACAGGGCGTCGGGGTTGCCCCTCGGGCCAGCCGGTGGCGACGACGTGGATCAGCCGCTCGTGCCGCGCCGCCAAGGCGTCGACGCCGGCGCGTGGATCGGTGCGGCGGTCGTCCAGCAGGATGTCGGCGCCGTCGAGCAGCGCCTCCAGTGGAGCATCGCTGCTGCCCATTCCCTTGTGCCAGGCCTTGCGTCGCGCGGCGGTCATGCCCGTGGCATCCGCCAGCACCACCTGCGCCCCCAACCGGGCGAGCATGGAGCCGCCGAAATCCACGAGCCGGTC
Organism: Citreimonas salinaria; assembly: GCF_900107235.1. Taxonomy (GTDB): domain Bacteria; phylum Pseudomonadota; class Alphaproteobacteria; order Rhodobacterales; family Rhodobacteraceae; genus Citreimonas; species Citreimonas salinaria. The sequence continues at coordinate 21,199 of NZ_FNPF01000012.1, read as the reverse complement.
GGCGAGCACCACCACCCGGATCCCATCGAGCATCATCATGCCAGAACCCCCTCGGCGGTCAGCGAGTCGATCTCGTCTTGCAAAAAACCGATCTCGGTGAAGACGTCCGCATTGTCGGCGCCAAGGCACGGCGCGGGGCCTACGGTGCCGGGTGTTTCGCTGAAGGTGTAGGGCGGCGCGGGCATCTTCGCGCGGCCGATCACGGGATGATCGACCTCGACGAAGTGTCCGGCGGCGTTCAGGGCCGGGTGCTCGGCCAGTCCCTTTCCGTCCAGCACCGCCGCCGCAGGCACTCCCGCCGCGACAAGCGCGGTTTCCAGCGCCTCGGCCTCCCAGGCGCGGGTCAGGGACGACACGTCGTCGTCACCCAGGACGCCGCGCAGCGCCGCTTCCTGAGCGTCCGTCTCGCAGGCGATCGCGATCCAGCGATCCTCGCCCGCGCAGGGGAACACACCATGTATCGCGAACGACGGGTCGTCGTTTGCGGGCTTCTCATCAGGCATCTGCGCGAACAGGTCGGCGGCCACATGGACCATCGCCTCAATCTGACTCACGTCGACCCAGACGCCCTGCCCTGTCCTGTCCCGCTGCTCGAGCGCGGACAGGATCGCCACCGTCAGCATCATCGGCGCGACCACGTCGCCATAGGCGAAGGGCGGCATATGCGGCTCGGTGCCCGGCCAGCCGGTCATGTCGCAATGGCCCGACCAGGCCGCGGCCGAGTTACCGTAGCCGCGGAAGCCGGCCATCGGCCCTGACCGCCCGGCGACCGAGACGCTGGCGAGGACGATTCCCGGCCGCAGTTCCTGAAGCACCTCCCAGCCCAGTCCGATGCGGTCCATGTACCCGGGGCCGAAATTCTCGACCACCACGTCGGACCAGGCCACAAGCCGTTTCGCCACCTCGACCCCGCGCGGGTCCGAGAGGTTGATGGTGACGGACTTCTTCGACGTGTTGGTCTGCGCGAAGAACACCGAGGCGTCGCGGTTGTGCCGGTCCCCGCCCGCGAAAGGCGGCGAGCGGCGCCCGAGGTCGAGCCGTCTGGCCGACTCGACCTTCACCACCGTCGCACCGTTGTCGGCAAGATCCTTCGTCGCGCGCGGCCCCGCGCCCACCCAGGAGAAATCCGCCACCTTCAACCCGTCGAGCGCGCCCATCCTCAAGCCTCCTTCCCATCGAGCACGGCGCGCACCTGCGCTTCCACCGGCTCGCGGCCCCACTCGCGCGGGTCCACCATGTCCGACCGGATCTGCACCACGCGCACCCCCGCCGCCTCGAGGGCCGCGCGCGCGAAATGGGACCCGTAGCCGGAGAACCTGTCATGCTCCGGCACCAGCATCACCGCGACGTCGATCCGCCAGCGCAGCGCCTCCTTCACCAGCCATTCGTTGACCCAGGGCGGCTGGTGGAGCTGCTCGTTCATCGACGAGACACGCGCCGCGAGTGCGCGCAGCGGGTCGCCATGATCGGCGCGGATATAGCCGTCGGCCGCGAACGGAAGATACATCGACCAGCAGAAGACGGCGCCGTGGCTTTCCTCGAACGCCGTGTAGAAGGACGTGTCGAACCAAAGCCCCGCCCCGATCCACATCATCCGCGTGCGCTCGCCCTCGCAGACCGCGTGGTCGACGCCGATGCGCTCTTCAACCTCGTCGCGGAAGGCCCGGACGTGATCCAGCGCCCAGTCCGAGCCGCGGTGCCACTGGGGGATCATCACGTTGGGCATCTGCTCGGCGATCCGCATCGGAAGACGGGGCGCGTCGGCCATGCGCTGAGCGATGTCGTCCAGCATCCGCTCCTGTTCATCGATCCGCGCCATGTAACCGGCAAAGCCGTCGCGGTCGAATTTGCGCCCGGTAAGCCGCTCCAGCGCCTCGATCAGCTCTTCCATCTCGGCCACCATGAGGTCGAGCCGGTCGGACCCGTAGAACGTCTCCCAGTCCTCGCGCGCCTGCACCCACCAATCGGGCTTCGGTTCGGCAACGGCCGGGGCAGAGAGCAAGTGCAGCTCCGCCCCGGTCAAGTCGGCCCATCGCTGGAAGATGCGCGGATGCTCGTCCGAGCTTGCCCGCGCGCACAGGATCGCGGGAGGCGGCAGCCCACCCCAGGGCTGGCGGTCGAAATCGCCCTCCATCTGCGCGATCAGCGGCAGGCTCGAATAGCGCGGCAGGTGGCCGTGAAAGCCGAGCGCTTCCATCCGGTCGAAGTAATGCGGGGCGAGTTGCTTGGCCGAGATCACGGCCGACCACCACTGGTTCGTGACCATCGGCACACCCATGTGGTGAAACAGCTCGTGCGGCGTGTCGGCGTTCACGAAGGCATATGGCGCCCCGCCCGAGATCTGGCCGCGCAGGCCCCGCAGCCAGTCCTTCTGATACGCCGAGGCAGCGGCAGCACAGTTCATGACAAAGCCTCGGCAACGCGGGCCCGGGCGCCGTCGATCCACGCCGCATCGGGGCGAAACGGCAGGAATCCCAGATCGATGAACCGGCCGCCCCGGGATTCGACCTGCATACGCAGCCCGGGCAGTTCCCATCCCAGCGCATCGTCGTTCCGGTTCACCGTCGCGATCACCAGGTCGGCGTCACCCGTGCCCTCGCGCAAGGCGCGGGTGAACCGTGCCGGTGGCGCAGCCCGCAGGCAAAGCGGATCCCCAGCGATCCGGCGCAGCATGTCCAGCGGTTCGCCCGTTCGCGGTTGCGGTACGATGCGGCCGTAATCCTGCAGGTCCGCGACGATGGTGCCGAACTCGGCACACAGCCTATGCAGGACCGGGATGTCGCAGGCCGTGCCGACAAGCGCGATCCGGCGGTCCGCACCTTCACGCGCAGGCGGCTCCAGGCGCGCCACATGATCCTCAGGCGTCATCCAGCGCCCGGCATTGCGCGCGACAAAGGCCGTCTCACCGCCCGGCGGCAGCGCTGCCAGCGCCACGGCTCTGCGCTCCTCGGCGGCAAGGGCAGCGGCAAGCCGGTCGAGGTCAAGGCGTGCGCCCAGAACCGCCGACAGCATCGCGATCAACCGGTCAAGCTCCGTCCGGTTGAACCGCATGGCGGGCGCACTGCCGGTGTGGAGCAGATTCCACAGATGCAGCTGCGGCCCGCGCGCCGGCACGAGCCCCTGCCGGCGCAATTCGAGGGCATACTGGTAGGCGGCGAGCCCGGCCACGTCGTCACGCGCAAAGATCAGAGCCGCGTACCGGTCAAAGGCGCCATCGGCGAACCGGTGCAGGAAGCGCGTGGCGAAGCTGTCCATGAAGTCTTCAGTGGCGCGAGTGACCTGGTCCACCATCGGCCCGTCTTCGGGATCGGTCAGCGGCGGCGCCTTCACGTCGATCCCCTGTCCGCCCATTGCGGCGATCAGCGGCAGCGGGACACCCTCACCGAACAGGCCAACCAGCGGGACAGAGGTGTCACGCGCGCCGTCTGCGCGTTCGGAAAACGCTCGCGCCAAGACTGGATCAACCTGCACCGCGCCCCTCCTCTTGGTGATGTCTGTTCACATTGGAAACCTTTTTCGCACCTGTCAACAGCCGCGTTTGACACCGGCACGCCCTCGGCGTAGCCAACGTCAGCCGCAAGGAGATCGCCATGGAAGACCGCGCCCGGACGGACGAGGAAGAGCCGGTTACGCTCGGGCACCTGTCACAGGACATCTCTTTCGTGACGCGAGCCTTGCGAGCGGTCATTCTCAGCCACAACGCCCCGTTCTTCGAAGCCCACCACGTCGCGGGCGGCGAGGTGGCCGTGCTGAGCCTGATCGGCCTCAACCCCGGCCTTACCCAGAAAAAACTCGCGAAAACCGTCATCCTGAAGAAGTCGGCGCTGACCAAGCTGGTGAATGAGCTCGAGAAATCTGGCCTGATCGAACGAAGGAAAGAGGGAGCGGACATGCGACTGACGGCGCTCTACCTCACACCCGCCGGGACCGAGAGGCTGGCCAGGATGCGCCCGGACATGGACGCCCTTCAACGGCGTCTCCTGGCGTCGCTCTCGCCGGGAGAGCGCGTGATGTTGTTCGAACTGCTCTGGCGCCTGATCGGAGACCTCGACGGCTCTAGCCACCAACGAGGTCAGCCGGACGCTTGACAGACCTCCGGAAATCAGTTCCCTTTGGAAACTGTTTTTCGAAGCCGGGGGCACACCATGCCGAAACCTCTTCAAGGCGTGCGGGTCGCGGATTTCAGCCATGTCATCGCAGGGCCGCTGGCGACGCAGTTTCTCAACCTGCTGGGCGCCGAAGTGATCAAGGTCGAACCTCCGGCCGGCGATCCCATGCGGTTCTACACGCGCGATCCCGGCCGTCGTGGGATGGCAGAGCCATTCGTCGGCGCGAATGCCGGCAAGAAATCGGTCGTTCTCGATCTCAAGACGGATGAGGGTCGCGCGGCCGCCCGCGCGTTGATCGCCAGCGCCGACATCTTCGTCGAGAATTACCGCCCCGGCGTGGCCGACCGACTTGGACTCGGGGCTTCGGACCTCACCCAGGCGCATCCGAGCCTGATCTACTGCTCGGTCTCGGGGTTCGGCCAGTCCGGGCCGATGCGGAATTATCCTGCGATCGATCAAGTGATCCAGAGTGTGTCGGGCCTGATGCTGCTCTCCGGCCACGAGGGCGAGCCGGCCGAGCGTGTGGGCTTTCCGATCGTGGATACCTACTCTGCCCTGCTGGCCGCCTTCGCGATCCTTGCCGCCTATACGCAACGCGAACGCGACCCTGCCCGGCGCGGGCAGGTGGTCGACGTCTCGATGCTGGATGCGGCCATGGTGATGATGGCCTCTGTCGCGGTCCCGATGATGCTTTCGGGACAAGCACCGGTGCGGGCCGGCAACCGCGGGTTCTCGGGCGCACCGACCGCCGACACGTTTCCCACCGCGGCGGGAGAGATCACCATCGGCGCGGTGCAGCAGGTGCAGGTGGAGCGACTCTTCCGCGTCCTGGGCTGCGCCGAACTGCTGGACGACCCGCGATTCGCCGCGCCCGATGCAAGACTGAAGAACGACGCGGCGCTGCGCTCTCTGCTGATCGACCGCTTCATCACGCAAGACGCCGACGCTTGGGAGACGGCGCTGGCCGCCGCGGGCGTTCCGGCGGGCAAGGTTCGCGACATCGGCTCAGCGTTGTCTCTCGACCAGCTCGAGGGGCGGGGGCTGTTTCTCGACCTGCCCGGCGGCGAACGCATCCTCAATGCGGGCTTTTGCTTCGAACGTGACGGTCCCGGAACCGAAAACGGAGCGCCTGCGCTCGGGGCCGACACCGATGAAATCCTTGGCAGCCTCGCGGCACGACGCATGGCAGACTGACCGGGCCGAGAAGGTCTGCCGCGCGTCCAACCCGATCGCGAACCCGCACAGAGCGGCCCGACCGACTTCGATCGGTACTGGTGCTCAGCGCAGGTTCGCGATGATCTGGTCCAGCGCCGAAACCAGGGCTTTGCGGGCCGTCTCGTCGAGCCCCTCCAGAGCGCGCGCTTCGCTTTGCGCTGCCAGGCGGCGCAGGTCTTCGGTCACTTCGTGACCTCGCTTCGTCAGGGTTACGGCCTTCGACCGCCGATCGCCTTCCGCCGCCTGCCGCGACAGCAGGCCATCCGCCTCCAACCGGTCCAGGATCGGGACGAGGCTGGATCGCTTCAGGCCGACCGCCTCTGCCAGCCGGCTTTGCGGCTGCCCGGGATTTCCCTCGATCAGCGCGAGGAGCCCCAGATAGCGCGGCGCGGCGCCGTAGCCCGTCACCTGCGCCTCGAAGCTACGGTAGGACAGGATCTGCGCGAGCCGCAATCGGTATCCCACGTCCTGCTCCAGCCCGGCGGGCAGGAGGGGACCTGTCGCGCCGGCCCCGGCGTCCTCTTCAGTCGATACGGCGGGCTCGGCGGCGGGACGGGTCATGAAGACTCCTCTTGACAGGGTGGCGGCAGTCGCAGAATGTTCGATGGCGAACAGTTTTTCAGTGAACATCTTATCAGCACAGTTTGTCCGAGGCAGCAGCGGCCGACAAGCCGCCTGACCGGAACCCCGGAGGAGAGATGTCCGACGCGCCCGCCATCTGGATTTCCGCAGAGCCGGCCGGAGGCCTGCTCGAGCTTTCGGTAGGCGAGATGCTGGATCGACAGGCCGCCACCTATCCCGAGCGGCGCGCCGTGATCGTCGAGCATACCGAGCTCGGGGAGGCCACCACCTGGACCTATGCGGCGCTCAAGGACGAGGCGGACCGCCTTGCACGGGGTCTGATCGGCTGGGGCGTCGGTCGCGGCGACCATGTCGCGGTGATGGCGCCGAACTGCGCTGAATGTATCTTGCTGGAATACGCGTTGGCCAAGCTGGGTGCCGTTCTGGTGACGGTGAATCCCGGCCTGCGTGAGGATGAGATTGGCTATATCCTTGGCCAGAGCCAAGTCTCGCACCTGCTGTTTGCAGCCGATCATCGGGGCTATGACCTTGCCGCCGCGCTGAACCGCCTGATGCCCGACCTCGCAACCGCAACCGACGGCCGGCGCGAGGGCATCGGGCTTGCGGACCTGCAGCGCGTGGCGCTCATCGGGCCCGGCCAGGCACCTTTCGCGCTGCCCTACGACCGGCTTGTCGACCTTGGTGCCGGGGTCGATGCGGACACGCTGGCCGAGCGGCAGAGCCAAGTCTCGTGCCAGGACGTGGCGCAGATACAATATACATCGGGCACGACCGGACGGCCCAAGGGTGCGATGCTTCGGCACAGGTCGATTCTCAACAATGCCAGGCAGATGGGATTGCGGGCCGGGCTTCGGGGCGACGACGTGCTGCTTTCCGCGATGCCGCTGTTCCACACCGCCGGCTGCGTCTGCAACGTTCTGGGAATGCTGAACGTCGGTGGCTGCTTCGTGACGATGGACGCCTTCGATCCGGCCCGGATGCTCGACCTGTGGGAGCGCCATGAAGCCACCGTCATCAACGCCGTGCCCACGATGTACGCCCGGATGCTGGATCACCCCGACTTCGCGCGCCGGCGCACGGACAGCCTGCGGCTCGCGAATACGGGCGGCACGTCGATCCCGCCCAGCCTGATGCGGCGGTTGAAGGAAGAGACCGGGGCGGAGCCGATGATCGTGATGGGCATGACCGAATGCAGTCCGGTCATCACCCAGACCGCGCCCGAGGACGACTTCGACACGCGCATCTCGACCGCCGGCACACCTTTGCCGGGAACTGAAATTCGGATTGCCGATCCCGAGACCGGCGCAAGCGTGCCTTTCGGGGCCGAGGGAGAATTGTGCGTTCGCGGCTATCTGCTGACAGCCGGCTACTTCGACATGCCCGAAAGGACGGCCGAGACGATCGACGCGGAGGGCTGGCTGCACTCGGGCGATCTGGCTGTTCTGGACGAAGCGGGGCACATCCGGATCGTCGGCCGCCTCAAGGACATGCTGATCCGGGGCGGCGAAAACGTCTATCCGGTCGAGATCGAGGATTGCCTGCTCGCGCATCCCGATGTCAGCCAGGCGCAGGTCGTCGGCGCGCCCGATCCAGACCTCGGCGAGGACATCTATGCCTTCGTCCTTCTGCGCGACGGTGCGACGGCGACACCCGATACTCTGCGCGATCATGTCCGCGCGCGGCTCGCCCGGCACAAGCTTCCGAAATGGGTCGAAGTGGTGGACAGCTTCCCGATGACATCGAACGGCAAGATCCGGAAGGTGGACCTGCGCGAGATCGCGGCCGCCAGGGTGAAGGAAGGCGCGGCATGACCCTGCCCCTGCTATACGAAAAACACGGCGAAATCGCCGTCATCACCTTCAACCGCCCCGAGGCCCGCAACGCGATCAGCCCGGAGGTCGCCTGCCGGCTGGCCGACGCCTTCGCGGATTTCGCGACCGACGACGACCTGCGCGTCGCCATCCTGACCGGGACGGGGGACCGGGCCTTCTGCTCCGGCGGAGACCTGGCGCTGACGCTGCCGCTGATGACAGGCGCCCGCACGCCCGAGACGACGTGGGACCGCCGCCTGCTGGCCGAGCCCGAGGTCATGGCCCGCTCGGCGCTGCGGGACTTCGAGCTGAACAAGCCGCTGATCGCGGCGATCAACGGCGCCTGCATGGCCGGCGGGATGGAGACGATGCTCGCCACCGACATTCGCCTCGCCGCCGAACATGCGACCTTCGCCCTGCCCGAAGCCAAGCGCGCCGTCATTCCTTTCGCCGGAAGCCTCGTCCGCCTGCCCCGCCAGATCCACCATTGCATGGCGATGGAGATGCTGCTGACGGGCGACGCCCTGGATGCCGAGGCCGCGCGCGAGGCCGGGCTTGTCAATCGCGTCGTTCCGGCAGCCGAATTGATGGACCACGCCTGGGATCTCGCCCGCCGCATCGCCGCCAACGGGCCGGTCGCGGTGCAGCAGATCAAGCGCACTGTTCTCGCCTCGTCCGGACGGACGCTGACGGAAGGGTATGCGCTAGAGGATGCCGCCAAGGCGACCGTCATGGCGACGGACGACGCGCGCGAGGGACCGCGCGCCTTCATGGAGAAGCGCACCGCGCGCTTCGTCGGCCGTTGAGCGGCGCGCTGGAAGGACAGGTCGCAGTCGTCACCGGGGCCGGCCGGGGCATCGGCCGCGCCGCCGCGCGGGCCTTGGCGGCGTCGGGTGCGGCGGTGGTGGTAAACGACCTTGATGCCGACGTGGCCGAAGCCGTGACCGCCGAGATCCGCGACACGGGCGGCCGGGCCGAAACCGTCGTTGCGCCGATCGGTCCCACCGAGGGCGCGGACGCCTGCGTGAACCGCGCCGTCGAGCGCTTCGGCAGGCTGGACATCATGGTCGCCAACGCGGGCGTGCTCCGCGACAGCGTGCTGTGGAAGACCGAGGACGACGCATTCGACCTGGTCGTGCAGACTCACCTGCGGGGGGCCTTCACCTGCGGCCGCGCCGCGGCGCGGCACTTTCGCGGCGCAGGACAGGGCGGCCGGATCCTGCTGGTGGGCAGTCCCGCCGGGCAGCGCGGCAATTTCGGCCAGACCGCCTATGCCGCCGCAAAGGCAGGCGTCGCCGCGATGGCGCGCACATGGTCGATGGAACTGGCGCGGGCGGAGGTGACGGTGAACGCCGTCATTCCCACGGCCCTGACCCGGATGGTCGCGACCATTCCCGGACTCGAGGACGCCGTCGCCGCCGTCGAGCGGGGCGAGGACGTGCCCGCGAAGTTGCGCGAGGCGGGGCTGGGCACACCGGAGGACGTCGCACCGCTGTTCGTCTTCCTCGCCTCCCCGGCCGCCGCCGGGATCACCGGCCAGTGCATCGGGATCGGCGGCGACCGCCTGTCGCTCTGGAGCCATCCGGACGAGGCGGCGACCGTCCACTCCTCCGGCGGCTGGAGCGCCGACTCAATCGCCGCGCGCTGGGAGGATTTCGCCGGCGATCATCTGCAGACAGTCGGAGTGAAGCTGACGCTTTGACCCCGAACCACCAAAGCCGGCAGAGGACCGGCGACCATAGGGAGGACCACGATGACCAAAACGACCATCCGTCTTGCGGCCGCAAGCGTGCTGGCGCTGAGCGCCGCAGGCGCCAGCGCCGACGTCAACCTGCGGCTTTCGTCCTGGGTGCCGGCACAGCATGCCCTGCAGACGACCGGCTTCGAACCATGGCTGGCCTCGATTGAGGAGGCATCGGGCGGGTCGATCACCTCGACGATCTTCCCGGCGCAGCAGCTGGGCTCCGCGCTCGATCACTACGACATGGCCCGCGACGGCATCGCCGACATCACCTACGTGAATCCTGGCTACCAGCCCGGCCGCTTCCCGATCATCGCACTGGGCGAGCAGCCGTTCCACGTGGCCGACGCCGCCGAGGGCTCTGCCGCGTTCGACCGCTGGTACCGCGAATACGCCGCGCAGGAGATGCCCGACATCCACTTCTGCATGGCCTTCCTGCATGATCCAGGCACGTTGCACACGGTCGAGCAGGTCCTGCTTCCCTCGGACCTGGAAGGCATGACGATCCGCCCCGGCAATGCCACCATGGGGCGCATGCTGAACCTCCTCGGCGCCGCGTCGGTGCAGGTTCCAGCGCCCGAGGCGCGCGAGGTGATCGCGCGCGGCGCGGCCGAGGGGCTGACCTTCCCTTGGGATTCCGTCTGGCTGTTCGGGATCGACAGCGAGACGAAGTACCACCTCGACATGGACCTCTACGCCACGACCTTCGTGCTGGCGATGAACCAGTCGACCTACGACAGCATGACTTCCGAAGAGCAGGCGGTCATGAACGATCACTGCACGTCCGAATGGGCCGGGAGGCTTGCTTCGGGCTGGGCCGAGCAGGAAGCGTCGGGCCGCGAGAAGGCCTTGGCCGACGAAAGCCACACGGTGCACCAGCCGACGGAAGACGAACTCGCCGCCTGGCGCGAGGCGACGGCCCCGCTGCTCGAGGAATGGAAGGCCGAGGTGAGCGAGGCTGGCCATGACGCCGAGGCGATCTATGACCGCTTCACCGACGCGATGTCGGCCGCGGATGCGCTCGTTCAGCAATAACCTTGAAGGCCGGGGGCGCCGTTCCCGGCCCGTTTTTCTCGCTGAGGATAGACGATGAAACGCCTGATGGATGGCGCCGCCGCGACCGTCGAGACGGTCGCGGCGTTCTGCCTCGCCCTCGTGACGCTGACGGTCTTCGTGTCGGCGATCGGCCGATACCTGTTCGCGTCGCCGATTCCCGACTCGTTCGACGTCTCGCGCCTGTTGCTGGGCCTCGCCATCGCGTGGGGCTTCGCGGTGCTGGGCTTCCGCGGCGGGCATATCTGCGTCGACCTGCTGGCCGAGGCGCTGCCCTCCGGCCCCCGCCGCTGGGTGGAGGTGTTGGCGCAGGCCGTGCTTTTGATCTTCACGGTCCTGTTGGCCTGGAAGGTCCTGAGCCGCGTCGAAAGCGCCTATGCCTCGGGCGAGGCGACCTTCGACCTGAGGCTGCCGGTCTGGCCGCTCGTCGCAGGCATCTGGGCGGGCTTCGCAGCGGCGGTCGTGACCACGGCCGCCGGCCTGGTCGTGCTGCTCAAGGGCGGTCGGCTCGAGGGCCTGGATCCGCAGGAGGACACCCATGAATGAGGCAGACCTGGTCGCCCTGGGCGGCTTCCTCGCGCTCTTCGCGATGATGGCGGCGCGCGTTCCGGTGGGCATCGCGATGGGTCTCGTCGGCGTCGGCGGCTTCGCGGCCATCGCGGGCTGGGGTCCCGCGCTGAACCAGCTCGCCATCTCGCCGCTGCGGACCGTCACCGACTACAACACGTCGCTGATCCCGATGTTCATCCTCATGGGCGTCTTCGCCACGCGCACCGGCATCTCCTCCGAGTTGTTCCGCGCCGGCCAGTCCTGGCTCGGGCACTTCAGGGGAGGCCTCGCGCTCGCCACCATCTCGTCCTGCGCCGGCTTCGCTGCGATCTCGGGCTCCTCGGTCGCCACCGCCGCCACGATGAGCAAGGTCGCCCTGCCCGAGATGAAGCGCGCCGGTTACAGCGACCGACTTGCCACCGGCACGATCGCCGGCGGCGGCACGCTCGGCATCCTGATCCCGCCTTCGGTCGTGCTCGCCGTCTACGCGTACCTCACCGATCAGGACGTCGGAAAGCTCTTCATCGCGGGCGTCGTTCCAGGCCTGCTGGCGATCGTCCTCTACATGCTCACCGTCCGCTTCGGCTTCGGCCGCGAACTGCCTCGGGGCGTGCGCGCCAGCTGGGCCGACCGCTGGCGCTCTCTCGCCGGGATATGGGCCGTGGCTCTGCTGTTCATCGCGATCATCGGCGGGATATATCTTGGCGTCGTCACCCCGACCGAGGCGGCCGCGGCGGGCGCCGTGCTGACGGCGCTGATCGGCATCCTGCGGGGACGCCTGGGTTGGCGCGCGATGCGCGAGTGCCTGGTGGAGTCCCTCCGCACGTCGGTCTCGATCTACGTCATCCTGATCGGGGCGATGCTGTTCGGGTACTTCCTGGCGATAACGCAGACGCCGCAGAAGATCACCGCGTGGCTGACCGCACTGGACCTCGGCCCCTATCCGACCCTCGCGCTGATCCTCGTCTTCTTCCTGCTGATGGGCTGCATCCTCGACGCGATGGCGATGATCATCCTGCTGGTGCCGATCGTCTTCCCGGTGGTCCAGCAGCTCGGGTTCGATCCGATCTGGTTCGGCATCATCATCGTGATGACGGTCGAACTGGGGCTTATCACGCCGCCCATCGGGATGAATGCCTTCGTGATCAACGCCATCGCGCGCGACGTGTCGCTGCTCACGATCTTTCGCGGCGTTATGCCTTTCGTGGTGGTGGACCTTCTGCGCCTCGTCCTGCTCGTCGCGCTGCCGGGCATCGTGCTCTGGCTTCCCCGAACCATGGGGTAGCGGTCGGACGGAGGGAGAAGGCAACTCATCCGCGGCCGTCGAGGCGCGGTCTGGAGCCTACGGTTCGCGCAGGACCTCGGCTATCTCCGCCTCCAGCACCGCCAACCGCGAGGGGAGCGCCAGCAAGACCGGGGCCGCGTCGTCCCCGATCCGGGGCCAGAGCCACGCGGCGATGCCGAGCCAGCCGGCCCGCAGCCATGCATCTGCCGCGGCAAGGCGGGACTGCGCGTCAGGACAGGCGGACAGCCGATCCGCCAGCCGCTCCAGCCGGTCCAACACGTCGCCCGCCGCCCGCGCCCGCGCACCGACCTGCGGCTGTGCCGCACGCGCGGTGACAAGGAAGGCGTCGAAACCGTCGCGGTCGCGGACCAGACGCCGTTCGAGGAAGTCTATCCCCTGCATGCCGGTCGTGCCCTCGTAGATCGCCATGACCCGTGCGTCGCGCAGCGCGCGTTCCAGCGGCCACTCCTTCGTATAGCCCGCCCCGCCAAGCACCTGGATCCCGGCATTGGCCACGTCGAAGCCGGTCTCGGCCCCGAATGTCTTGACCAGCGGCAGCATCCACGAGGCAAGCGCGGCGGCATCCCCCTCGCCCGCACGGGCGAGGTCGAGCCTGGCGGCAAGTTCCAGCACGGCGGCGCGCAACAGTTCGGTGCGTCCGCGCATCGCGGAAAGCTGCCGCCGCACGTCCGGATGGGCCGCAAGGGGCACCGGCGGCGCAGAGGGGTCGCCGCCCTGAAGCCGCTCGTCGGCATAGCGCGCGGCCACGTCGCAGGCGCGGCTGGCGATGCCCAGCCCCTGGCACCCGACCTGAAGCCGCATCAGCTCGATCATGGTGAAAAGCTGGGACAGACCGCGCCCCTCCTCTCCGATCAGGTCGCCCTCGGCCTCATCGAAATCCAGCACGCAGGTGGGCGATCCGTGCAGCCCCATCTTCTCTTCGATGCGCTGGACCGATACTCCGTTGCGGCGACCGTCCCCAACCGCGTTGGGAACGAGGAACAGGCTGAGGCCGCGCGTTCCGGGCGCGTCCGACGTGCGCGCCAGAAGGCAGTGGCCGATACGCGTGGTCAGGTCGTGGTCGCCGAACGAAATCCAGATCTTCTGGCCGCTGATCCGCCAGCGCCCATCTTCCAACCGCGCGCGCGTACGGATCCGGCCGACGTCCGAGCCCGCCCCGGCTTCCGAAATGCAGATGGTCGCCGCACGCTCGCCGGCGACCAGCGCCGGCACCCAGTCCTGCGCGATTTCGGGCGATGCCCGCTCGGCCAGCAGAACGGCGGCCGAGCGGGTGGCGCCGGTCCCCATGTTGAAGGCCGGGCAGGCGCGGTCGAAAAGCTGCGTCGCCGCCGCCTGCAGGATCAGCGGCAGGCCCGCCCCGTCGAAGCGCGGATCGGTGTCCAGACCGATCCATCCGCCCTCGGCAAAGGCGCGCCACGCGGCGTGGTAGGCCGCCGGCACCTTCACGCGCCCCGCCTCGATCCGGCAACCCTCGCGGTCGGCCGCGTCGTCCAGCGGCGCCAGAACCTCGTCCGCCAACCGCCGCGCCCCGTCGAGGACGGCCGCCGCGATTTCGTCGTCGAGGTCCGGCCGCAACTCGCGCAGCCGGTGCCACCCGGGCGTCGCTGCAAGCATCGCGAGCGTGCGGTCGAGCTGGTCCTGTGCGCTCATGTCGTGGCGAGCCGCGCGGCCCTGGCCGGGATGCCGGTCTTGGCGTTCAGGTGGTCGTTGCCCGGGCAAGATGGATGTTCGGGCAGCGCGCCTGTCCGCCACCGGAGGTACGGGTCCGCGCACGCAGCGCGCGGCTCCGAGACGTGGACCGGGTGCATCGTCGTGTCCGGCATCGTGTTCCTCCCACCAAGTCGGCAAATTGTTTACACAGAAACTTTCTTTGCGTATAGAATTTTCCTGCAGGATCGGAAAGGGCGGGCATGACTGGCTTCACGACCCATAAGATGATCGGCGGCGTTCCGGAAACAGAGCGCACGGCCCAAGGCACCGCATCGGGAGGCGGCGAATGACGTTGGCGCCCGATCCGCCGGCACCCGAAACCGCCGCCGAGGTGCGGCTGGGCGGGCTGGCGCGCTCGCTGGGCTTCCTGCTCAGGATCGCGCAGGTGCGGAACTTCGAAAGGTTCCATGCGCGGTTCGAAGGCATGGACCTGCGGCCGGGCGAATTCTCGGTCCTGTGGGTGATCCGGCTCAACCCCGGCATCCGGCAGGGATTGCTGGCGCAGACGCTGTCGATCAAGCCGGCGCAGATGACCAAGGTGATCCGGCGGCTCGAGGATCAGGGCAAGCTGGTGCGTACCATCCCTGAAGGCGACCGCCGCTCGGTCCGGCTGGACCTGACCGGGGCGGGGCGCGCCTTCGTCGAGGCGCGGCGCGACGATTTTCTCGGCGCCGACGACTACCACGGAGACGATCTTACCCCCGAAGAGTCGCGCGAACTGGCGCGGCTTCTTCTGAAATACAGCGGCACGCACTTCAGGGCCACGGAATGAACGCCGACGATCCTGTCGCCGTCCACGTCCGTCCCCGTTCAGAGGCCCTTTGCCGGCGTCACCGCGCGGGCGTCTCGATTGCCGTGATCCGGGAGGGGGCGAGACCGCTGGTACCAAGGGAGAGCGCGCGCCGTCTTGCGGCGCTTTGAAATTCATTCGAGGGAGGAAAAGAATGAACAAGAGACTGACTTTCACGGGGCTTGCAACAGCGGGCCTGGTCGCGATGGCCACCATGGCCCCCGCGCAGAACCTGCGGATCGCATCGGCAGCGCCTTCGGCGCATCCGGCGACCTACATGTACGAAAAGTTCGCCCAGTACCTCGAAGAGGAATCCGAGGGCGGGATCGACAGCACGATGCTCGGCTTCGAGGTCGTGAAGCTGCCGCAGATGAAGGACGCGCTGCAAAGCGGACTCGTCGATGTGGGCAACTTCCTGCCCCTCTACTTCCCCGCGGACATGCCGCAGACCGGCGTCGCGGGTGACCTTGCGCTGATCGGCCGAAGCCCGCACGCCATGGGGCTGGCGATGACCGAATTCCTGGTCACCTGCGAACCGTGCCAGCAAGAGCTCAACGAATTCGGCATCGTCTCGTTGGGCGCCGGGTCGTCCGACGTCTACGCGCTGATCACCAACGAGCCGGTCGAGACGGCCGAGGATCTGCAGGGCCTGCGCCTGCGTTCCGGCGGGGCACCCTATTCCCGCTGGGCCGAGCACTTCGGCGCGACGCCGGTGAACATCGCCGTGGGCGACCAGTTCGAGGCGATGTCGCAGGGCACCATCGACGGCACGATGGCCTCGATCGTCGACCTGCTTTCGTTCCGCCTGATCGACATCGCCGACAGCGTCACAATGGTCCCGATCGGCACCTACCACGTCACCTCGAACTTCACGATCCCCGTTCCGACCTGGGAGGAGCTGACGCCCGAGCAGCGTGAACAGGTAGGCCGCGCCGCCGCGCGCGCCAACCTCGACCTGACCGACCGCTGGGCCTTCCAGCTTCCCGAGGCGGCGCGCGAAGCGCTCGCGGCATCGGACATCCAGGTGATCGAGCCGGACGCGGCCTTGCTCGAGGCATCCGAGGCCTTCGCACAGCAGGACGCCGACGCACAGGTCGAGGCATCCGGCGCCGAAGCGGCGCAATTCCGCGATCTCGTCGAGAAGTGGACGGCGATCGTCGAGGAGGTCGGCGAAGACCCCGAGGCGCTGGCCGAGCGCGCCCAGACCGAGATCTGGGACAACGTAGACTGGTCCACCTACGGCCTCTGAACCAAGCGCCCCGGCCGGACGGCCGGGGCCCCTGCCCTTTTCCTGATCGATGGTGACTCCATGACCGCGCTTTTCGCGCTGGCCACGAGGATCAGCCGCGCCCTCGCCTTCGTCGGCACCGCGGCGGTCGTCGTGATGATGCTGCACATCTGCGCCGACGTGATCGTGCGCAACCTGTTCAACGTGTCGATGAACGTCACCGTCGACATGGTCTCACGCTACTACATGACCGCCATCGCCTTCCTGCCGCTCGGCTATCTGGAGTTGCGGGGCCAGATGGTGTCGGTCGAACTGCTCGACGCGGCGCTGCCGCCCCCACTGCTACGGGTCTCTGACGCGCTGGTGGCGCTGGTCGTCTCGGGGCTTTACGTCGTGCTCGCCTGGTCGACCTGGCCCACGGCGTTCTCGAACTTCCGTTCGGGAACCTTCGTCGAGCTGGTGAGCCTGCGACTTCCGGTCTGGCACAGCTACTTTATCCTGCCGGTGGGCTTCACCCTCGCCGCGCTGGCAACGCTGATCAAGGCCGTCGATCTGGCCTTCGTCGGGGAGCGCCGCGCATGAGCGTCGAGACGGGCTTTGCCGGCATCGCGGTCCTCGCGCTGCTGCTGATACTGCGGCTACCGGTCGCGATGGCGCTGATCGCGGTGTCCTTCGGTGGCATCGCCTGGCTTTTGGGCACGGGTCCCGCGATCGGCATCCTGTCGAACACGCCCTACAGCTTCGTGGCAAGCTGGACGCTCTCGGCGGTGCCGATGTTCCTGCTGATGGGTTTCGTCGCCTTCCACAGTGGCCTGACGGCCGGATTGTTCGAGGCTGCGAAGCTCGTGCTGCGGCGGCTGCCCGGCGGGCTTGCCATCTCGGCGATCTTCGCCTGCTCGGGCTTCGCCGCCGTGTCGGGGTCCTCGCTCGCCTGCGCTGCCGCCATGGGGCGCATCGCGATCCCCGAGATGGTCTCGGCCGGCTACCGTCCGTCGATCGCGGCGGGCTCCATCGCCGCGGGCGGTACCATCGGCGCGCTGATCCCGCCGTCGATCCTGATGATCGTCTACGGCGTCTTCGCCGAAACGTCGATCACGCAGGTGTTCATCGGCGGCATCGGCATCGGCATCGTGACGGCGCTGGCCTATTGCCTTTGCATTCTACTGCTCGCACGCTTCCGGCCCGATATCTTCCCGCCGACGGCGGCGGCCGCGGATCAATCCGGAGGACGCAAGGCGGTGCTGGCGGTGCTTCCGATCATCGCGCTGGTCGTGCTCGTTTTCGGAGGCCTGTTCTCTGGCTTCTTCACCGCGACCGAGGCGGGCGCCGTCGGCGCGCTCGGGACCATCGTGCTGGCCGCCGCGACGGGCCGCCTGTCGGCCGACGCCATCCGGCAGTCGCTTCTGGAAACGGTCACGACCAGCGGCTCGCTCTTCATCATCGGCGTCGGTGCGGCGATGTTCACCCGCTTCCTCGGGATAAGCGGCCTGTCGGGCTTCATCTCGTCCTCGGTCTCGGGGTCGGGGCTGTCCTACGCCGAGCTGATGCTGATCATCGTGGTGATCTACCTGCTGCTCGGCACCTTCATGGAACCCTTCGGCGCGATGCTGATCACGCTGCCGATCTTCCTGCCCATCCTGCGGCAGGAGGGGATCAGCCTTGTCTGGTTCGGCGTGCTGGTGGTCAAGCTGCTCGAGATCGGGATGATCACCCCGCCCGTGGGCATGAACGTCTTCGTGATCAAGAACGTCGCGGCGCGCTACGTAACGGTCATGCAGGTTTTCGCGGGCGTTATTCCCTTTATCGTCGCCGACCTGCTGATCGTCGCGCTCGTCATTGCGGTGCCAGGGATCGTGATGTTCCTTCCGGATTTGCTCGGCTGACCGCATCGTCCTGTCGCGGCCAGCGACGACGTGTTGTGGCACGAGCCGACCGCCGGTGCGGCGGCAACGGCACAGCACGGGGAAGGCGGTTCGTACCCCGTCCCTGTCCGCAAGGGCTCTTGAGAAGCAAGGGAAGGTACTGGACCGACACGACAGACGCGACGGCCCGGAACCTTGCGGAAAGGGGCTTGCTACACGGTGCCCCAGATATCCTCGGCAAGTGCCACGACGCGCTCCAGCTTGCGCCACTGGTCGTCCTCGGTCAGCGCGTTTCCGTGCTCGGTCGAGGAGAAGCCGCATTGCGGCGCGATCCCCAGCTGGTCGAGATCGACATAGGCCGAGGCCTCGTCGAACTTTTGTTTAAGCCAGCCCATGTCCTCGAGCTCGGGCGTCTTGGTGGTGATGAAACCGGCCATGATGCGCTTGTCGCCCTTGGGCAGCAGGCGCAGCGGCTCGAGGCCCCCTGCCCGCTCGGTGTCGTATTCCATGAAGTAGACATCCACGTCGGCGTTGAAGATCGCCTGCGCCGCGGCCTCGTACCCGCCCGAGGCGACGTGGCTCGAGCGGAAGTTGCCGCGGCACATGTGCATGCCGATGGTCATGTCGCCGGGGCGGTCCTTGATCGCCTCGTTCAGCATCCAGCCATAGCGTTCGATCAGCCAGTCCGGATCCTGCCCCATCTGGCGGCGCTGCTCGCGCTGCGTCTCGTCGCAGAGATAGGCAAAGAAGATGTCATCGAGCTGAAGATACCGGCAGCCCGCTGCGTAGAAGGCCGCGACGGCATCCTTGTAGGCGTCCGCGATACCGGCGAAGAACGTCTCGTGATCCTTGTAGGGCTCGTGGCGGATCATCTCGGGCGTTACACGGAAATGGATCGCGGACGGGCCGGGGATCGATATCTTCGGGCAGACCTTCGTCCGCTCGGCGACGAAACGGTAATGCTCCAGCATCGGGTGGTCGGCGGGAAAGGCCAGCTTTCCGTCGCAGACGGGGAAGAGGTTGATGTCGGCCCCCTTGAACCCGAGGCCCGCGCCGGACTTTTCCTCGAATTCGATCCCGTCGAGCATGCCCATGAAGTCGTAGTGCCAGAAGGCGCGCCGCGCCTCGCCATCCGTGACGACGGGCAGGCCGATTTCCTCCTGACGCTGGATCAGCCGCGGAATCTCGGCGTCCTCGATCTCGCGCAGCGCCTCGCCCGAGACGCCGGCTGCTCGGGCTTGAGCGATCGGGGCGGGACGCAGAAGGCTACCCACGTGATCGGCGCGGAAGGGCGGACGGTTCGGGTTTTCGGCTGTCATGTACTGCTCCTGAGATTGACGTACTTGTTGGCATTACAGCGCACGCGAGTAAAGCCGTCGTAATCCCTTGGCGCAGTGTCCGCCCCCGATCGCGGCGTCGCTATATTGCGGTTGCCTGCCTCGTTTGCCGGTTCAGACATGCCTGACGATGAAGGGTGAAGGGCGCCCCGGAAACATGCCGGGGGCATGGTTCAGCCCTGAACGGGCGGAGCCCCGGGCATCTTCGGCATGGCACTCCGGCAAACGACCGGGTTCGTGGAGAGCCTGTTGCGCCTGGTCGGCCTCGACTGGGCGGTGCCGGATTTCAGCACCTCGAGCCGGCGCCGGAAGACCTTGGCCGTGACCATTCCATATCGAGGCTCGCAGGGGCCGCTGAACCGGTTGATCGACAGCTCCGGCATCAAGGCGGAAGGCGAAGGCGAGTGGCACGCCCGCAAGCATGGCGGCGCGAAACGCCGCTTATGGCGCAAGATCCACACCGGCAGCAATGTTGATGACACCCCTATGCTGCCCGAACTCCTTGACCAGATCCCCGCCGACGTAGAGATCGGGTCGGTCACCGCAGATGGCGCCTACGACACGCGCAGGTGCCACGACGCCGTCGCAAACCGAGGCGCCGATGCCGCCACGCAGGAACGCCAGGCCTTGGAAACCCTCGACGGCTGGTGCGATCGCCCGGAACGAGGCGTTGCGCGCATCGGAATACCTCGGCCGCGCGATCTGCCGAAAGTGGAGCGGTTACCACCGCCGAAGCCGCGCCGAGACGAGACGAAGATGCACTGCGTGAAGCTGCTGGGGCAGAGCCTCATGGCACGCGACTTCGATCGTCAGGTCGCAGAACTCCACGTCTGTGCCGCCGTCCTGAACGGCTGCACCGTGCTAGGCATACCTGTCACAGAGCCCATGGGATAAGTGTGTCAGGGGAAAGGGGAGGTCCGCGCTTCACCCAATTTGCGCAACAAAGCCAAACCGACAGAAAAGCGGGCGCGCCCAGGCGCCGGAACTGTTCAGGCCAGCGCCGCCGGAAGTAGAAGATCCCGTTTCTGCGAACGAGATGAATCCCCCATTTTCTCGACGGTTCCCGCGGTCTGCACCGGGCACGATGTCAACGAGTGTGTGAACCACCGCGATGTCGACACGGGATTCTATCCGCTTGATCAACGGCCATCCCATTGGGATAGTATGGAGTTTTTCGAGGTCATTGGCTGGGGTGGCAGGATTTGAACCTGCGACTTCTGAACATCCTTTCTTATCAATGCTTTACAGATAAGCTCTGAGAACCGTCCAGAGGACTTCTCCTGCCGTGGTGAGAACAGCAGAAATTTTCCGCTCAGCAGCAGACGTTCCTTAGGAAAAGTCAAAACGCTTCCGACGCCAGAAAATCCGGAACGCCGGGCGCGAAGGCGCTGATACTAATACAATTTCATCGTTCCACCCCTTGTCCTGGCGGGAACGACAATATCTGAAGACGGATGGCGCAGATCATACATAATCCATCAAAAATGTATCTTCTCTAAGTGATCTCTGTGTTCCGGTTGCCGTTCCGAATAGGCGGATTTTCGTTCCAGACGACGTGTTCCGCCGCAGATGGGCGTTGTTGCACAAATCTCGCCTGAGGCGTGACTGCCCCTTACCCCACTGACGTCATGCCGCGCGGACGATATCGGCGGTGCCGAGGGCGGTGAAGCGGTTCATAAGGGCGATGCGGATGTGGGTTTCGGCAGTCTGTCGGTCGGGGTCCCTGGCCATGATGCGATCGCCGAAGGATTTCAGGCATCGCATCTTCGCCTCGATCCGGCTGCGGGCGTGGTATCCCGTCCAGCGTTTCCTGATCGCGGTGCCCTGCCGGTCGGTGATGGCTTTGTGGCACCGGCGCGTGTCGTAGGCGCCGTCGGCGGTGACCGTTCCGATCTGCTCGTCTTCC
>NZ_FNPF01000013.1 GCF_900107235.1 Citreimonas salinaria | reverse complement strand
CCCGCACTCAGGGCTGAAGATGCGCTCGCCACGCGACTTCATCGCAGCTCAAACCGCAACTGCCTGAGTGTCCGGCGAAACGGGGGCAAGACCACGGTGGGGCATGCAAACAATGATGACATCGGTCTGTCCGTGTATGCCAGCCGTGGCAACCTAAACGGCATGATCAGGAAAACCTTTGAGGATCTCTACTCCGAACTTGGGGGAAATTTGCAAAGTGATATCCATGTGGAACCGCGAATCCCAACAGAAACATAACGCCACGGCTTTTGCATCCTCTACCTGAAGGCTCAGACTACGCGATCGAAAGTGACGCCCCAGAAGCTTCGGCCAAATCAAACATGAGGTTCCCGTACCCGCTTGCCTTCACGGACACATAAAAACTGTAGCGGAAGACTACGCTTCGCAAAAGCAATTTGATTCGGCCAAATCCAGGCACTGCGCTGACGGAAATTTATCGTTCCGTCAATAATTTGAGCGACGCGCTAGAAGGACCCGTTGCGCAGCGCTCCTAATGAAAACAAAATGTGAGACCAAAAAAATGACATGGTGTGAATCAGTTGAGCTAGCCCTGAGGAATCTTGGAGGCAGCGCCCCGTTAAAGGACATTTACGAAGAAGTACGACGAGTTCGTGGGCGGAACGGACAGTCCACTCCCACATCACTGGAAGCTATCGTAAGGAAGGAGCTTGAGTACAATTCCGAAGAATCCAGCAATTGGAGGCAGAAGAGAGATCTGTTCTTTAGTGTAGAGGGAATCGGAAATGGAGTATGGGGCCTACGTGAATTTTTGCCGACTTTACCGAGAGCGTCGGATTTACGAGTTCCCGATGGCCATGCCACTCCAGAAGCGAGAGAAATAGCAACGCTCAGAATAATCCGCGACACAAGGATGACTCGCAAAGTTAAAGCGCTGCACCGCAACAAGTGCCAGATATGCGGCTCTTCCATCAAGTTGCCAGACGGCAGTTCGTACACAGAAGCTCATCACATTATTCCGATTGGAGCACCTCATCATGGCCCTGATCAAGCCTCAAATATCATCATCGTATGCCCCAATCATCACGCCGAGCTAGACTACGGATGCATAGCGATCCCGGCGAAAGGTTTATCTTTAGCACCCGGACACACAATTTCAGTAGCTAGCATTGCTTATCACAACCAAAAGATCTTCGGTTTACAAAGCGTCGACGTCAGTCGATGATCTCGAAGTCAAGAAAACACTGTGGAATTGTCGCAGGACAGGCTCTCAAACCTTAAAGGTCGGAACGTGCCTATATGCCGACCGAGGGTGAAATTGCCTTCATGATACGAAGTCTGGAGCTTGGCTAAATCCTGCCAATTATCGGGCACAGCTCATAGTGGCGGATTAGATCGCGACAAAACCTCTCGGTAACCGTTGCTCCAAAGGACTTGTAAATATCGCTCTTCAAAGCCTTGTGTACAGAAACGCCGCTCGTCGACAGCTCGGCCTCAAATCGATGATAATGACAGAGCATCTCGTAGTGTCCTATATGATGTCCCATCAAGTGGCGATCTATTGACTTCGCCACTGAGGACAGCAATCCCAAGTATCTTTTTAACCTATCCTGACTTAAGCTTTGGGATCTACTAACGGACAGAAATCCCGGCTGAGGAACACTTATACTGCGCCCAAAACCATGAGCAAAATCATTTCTAATCTTTCTAATTTCCTCAAGTTCGCCCTTCCTATGATGAACAATTAGAATTTTTACGCCGAAGATTCTCATTAGGAAGGATTCCCGTGAGTTCCAATCACCTTTCGTTAGGCCCTCAATCACATCCTCATAGGGAAGCTCTAGCCCACCTTTTAATAAAGAGACTCCATCAATAGCTCTTGAACTACCGTGCCGGACAAATGGATCTGAAGCCAGTGCAGTTCTTGACACATGCCCGAGGAACATTTCAAAGTTCGATGCAGCTGAAACTAAGACACTCAGTCTCAGCCAGTTTTTCAAGTCATCGTTCGCTTCGAGCCACTTTGAAACAGTTGATGGAATTCGCGGAGCGTCCGCGCCACTTGCTCGAAAGAGCCTAGATGTAGGAGCATCCTTGTGAACATTTTGATATTTCCTTGCCCGATATGCAGAATGCTCTGAAGATGCGATAAAGGACCAATAATGTTTGTTGATTTCGGTCTCGCGCAGATTGAATTCCTTCATTGCAATACTTCTAAGCGATCCTGCACTATACCTTGAGAAACGGTGTGTAGTCATCTTATCTTTCGCCGACTAGGAATTTTCCTTTCCATACTATGATCACGAGGACTCCATCAAGATTGCACAGAGCGCCGCGCCAAAACAGGATGAAGGTCATACACACGTGCAACTCGATTTCCGAAGGAAGAGGAACACCGGAAGCCGCCGGATGATCAAAGGTTGGCCAAGCTTGAGACCGTACGTTCGTGATCGCTGTTGAACTGCAACCCACAGAGCTAGCGGTGGTGAAGCCACCTGACAGGCAGCACCGCCGGAAGTCGAGGCGGGACAGAGGGCAGTTGGCGAGAACACTGCTCTCACAAAGCCAGATACAGTTGGTTTTGGCGCAACGCTGTTACTCCCGATCGTTGCGATCATACCGAACGCGAGCCCCACCAACACCGATCGACCGGAACTGCGAAGAGCGCAATAGAAGGGATGTGAAAGAGCTCAAGGGGAGTGTTCTAAGAAATCTCAGTCACGCCTCGGAAGACGCCAAACACCCACAGGCTGGAGGCTAACAGGGCATGGTGAACGGGTCGCGCGGCGCGGCGAGGGATCGCATGCTGACGCTAATGTTTCAGCAGAGCGTCCGAACATTGACCTGACGCGCAACGCATCCCAATCTTGAACCTGCACCGGCACCTAAGTCGCCGCGATCCGCTCGCAGCCAAAACAGACGCTGGGAACGTTCTGAAGCTGCCGAAGGGACCAAAGCCCAGCCTGGCTGGCAACGGTCGCGCGAGCCGCTCTTGATCTCTTCCAACGATCGGAACCTAGGGGAACTTTAGGTAGCAAGTTTGATCCTGGGCCAACACAGGACTTGAACTTCCTTTTACTTGATCCGATGCTCACTAAAAACCAACGAGGGTTGATAGTATACATGAAAACGACCCGGATCCTGCAAATTGGCGACGTCCACCTGCCAGAATGGACCGCGTCAGAAACGGACATAGACACTAAAGATGCGGAGTTTTCGCAGGAGATCATAGGCGACCTCAAACATAGCCGTCTATCCCAAATACTAAAGGGCATTAACAAAACTGCGAATTCAGGAACGATAGACGCCGTTTTCCTGATGGGTGACCTAACGAGTTACGGCAGAAACGAGTTTATAGCACCAGCAATGGATATATTTAACACCCTCCTTCAGGATGCTAGCTCCGCGACTCGCCCAGAAATATACGTAGTGCCAGGCAACCACGATGTGAATCGCAACGACGCGCAAAGATTGGGAACCCTTGGTAAATTTGCCCATTTCCGCGAAGCGGCTGAAGGGCTTGGGTGGTCCTCACCGCCGGTAGAAGGAGCTCGCTGTCTTAAACTGGGAAAAGGGAAAACTGACAGCGAACCTCTTCCACTGATCCTTATAAACTCCAGTATTGGCTCACAGTCTCTACATGCATTGGCGCCATCGATCGAAAACAGCGTTACCGAAAGCGAAAGAGGAGACGGAGCGCCAGTCAAAATATTGTCCGATAGCCTTATAAATGACGGCAGCGAAACTCCAGACTTCGGCGGAGCTACCACAACCGGACATACTCTGACTGAGCAACGCTATCGCCATTTGGATACTCCATACATATCGAAGGAGGCTATGGCGAATACAATACAAGCGGCGAGCTCTGCAAAAGGAAGCACTATACTAATGTGCGCACATCATAACCTCCTCCCTCAACGAGTTCCAAGAATCTCGCCGTACGCTGAGCTACTAAATGGTGGTCATTTCAGGTCAGCGCTACTGGACACAAACAAGAACTTTATCTATCTCCATGGACATATTCATGACGATCCAATTGAAATCATAGAGCGCCCTTCCGCGAAAATTGGCGATACGCGGAAGTGCACAATTATCACAATATCAGCGCCACCGATCTGGAAGGGGTATAACGAAATTGCACTCTTCCACGATCAGAGCGGGGATGTATTCTTAGTTCGCGTAACGTTGTATCGTTTGAACCCCTCCGGCTTTATAAGCAACTTCACTGATCAAGACACGAGGTTCATCCCTTTGGTTGGGCGAAGCGAAATGTTAGTTTCTAATTCTGCAAACAAGCTCTGGGAGTATGTCAAACAACAAACACGGTCCTTCCCCGAAATTGAAAACTCAAGCTCCGCGCCGAACGGCGACGAACTGGAAAATACCCTTATGGCACTGTTTTGCGGTGGGTTCGTAGACATAAAAAACCTAGGCCTGCCGCGCCACAGGTGGCGAATTACTGCGTTGGGAGGTTCCCATTGAGCATCAATCCATTCCAGCCCACGAAATTTGAACTTGAGAACAATCCCAAAATTTGGCTGAACCCTAGGGCGAAAAGTTTGATCTCAGCCAAGAAACCCTCATTCGTCTACGGCACAAGAGGGTGCGGTAAGACTACATTGTTGCGATCACTGCACACAAAGGAAATTCTCGGCAATACCATTCTGCGTGAACAATTTGGGCAACGGCGACTTAATTGGTTCGGGGCTTACCTCCAGTTCAACCACAACTTTCAGTTTATCACCGAAATGGTCTTGGATGTTTTGGGCGGAAAGGAACAGGATGACAAGCTCGATGAAATAAAGCGGTATAAAACTTTCTGTTCCTACTTCGAAATTAGCCTACTGGAGAGCGTTGTTTCTGATCTTCTGGCGCTTGAAGACTCCGGGGTCCTCCACTTCTCCGGCCAGAAGGAAAGGAAGGCTTGCAGCGAAATTTCTGCGCTTTTCGGAAAGATATCAACTAAGGAGGCGCAAGTCGTTTATGACTATGGGGACCTCAAGCGATTGCTTCGCTCATTGCGAGCTTCCTTTACTGCCATCTTTGACTTGGAGAAAATCGAGGCAGTTAAAAGCGTAGTTGACTCATTCATTCCAGGAACGCTGCTGCGCATCATTCGAGAGGACATACTCGGATCAGTACATTGCCGCGCCTTGGAACACGGAGCGAAATTGGGATTTGTGGTGTTACTTGACGACTGCGAATCACTATCGAAATCGCAACAGGTAGCCTTAAACACATATCTTAAGTCGAATGAGGGCGTAAGTCGCTGGATTATTGCCCACGTTCGCGGACAGTACAACACAAGCGAAACCTTTCTGCCTGAGACATATTTAAACTACGCAGACCGTGATGTCGCTGCCATAGACGAACTTACCGACAGCGAGTTTTCCAGTTTCTGCGAGAACGTTGCAACGTTGCGGATGCGGACATTCTTGGAAGATCATTCGCCGAAAGAGGCGAGAAGTGATGACCAAATGACGATGGAGATATTTGGCAAGCCATCTTACAATACGCTAATTTCCGCAGCCATAGGCGGGTATCCAAGCAAATTGGTTACCGACTTTAAAAACAACGTCGAGGCCTATAAAAACTACGCCACGAATAACATCAAAAAGGAGGATTGGCCTCGTTTCAGTATGGACGATGGAAAACTTCCCTATGTTGAGTACGTTGTAGCGAAGATTGGTAACGTTCCAATAGCTGAACTTGCGGTTGAAGCCAGCTCAATCGAAAGGCTTAAGAAGCGCATCTTTCGGAAAGAGGCGGCCGCCTACGTCTATGCGTGCCACTTATGCAATAGAACTCCGATCTACGCTGGTGGCCGTTTCGTGCTCTGGGCTTCTGATGGAAACATCCGCGATTTCCTCGACATAATGGCAGAGTTTTTCGATCAATATGCTCTTAAAAATGGAGCAACTTCACGCCCATTGAAGGCTGCGGTAAAAACAATTCGTAGGTTCTTCAACTCGAGCAGCAATCTTGACTTAGCTATTCAAAATGAAGTCTTGTTACGCGTTTCGGGTAGATCGCTTGTTAGCATAGAAGATCTCCAACATACGTCCGAAAAATATCTTTACAGGTTGATGTTCGGCCTGTCGAAGTACGTTCAGCTTCTTCAAACCGATACATCCGACAACAAGGCTATTCTTCAGCCTGAGCGCGGAGTTTTCCGGGTGTCAGGTAGTGCAGTCGACTCCCTGTCAAAACAGCCTAACTTTGAGAAAACGGTTCGCCGCTTGGAGCGCGATGGGTTCTTAGTTGTAAACAAGACAGAAGACGTTGAGAACGAGTCCTTTGTAGAGTTCCGTTTGCACAAGCGCCTTTCACCGGCGCTGGGCATTTCGCCTAAAGGAGCGTATGAGACCGTGCTTCTTCGTCCAGTCGGTATTGCCAGGCTATTAGATGATAGGTTTGCGACAGATCCCAATACGTGGGCTCGCAATGAACACGAGCATGTTTCAAGTGTCGACGCTCGCCAACAGAAGTTTGAGATGTAGTTCATGATTTTCCACGGGCAAAAGTTTGAGGAAGTGCTATTTGAAACTTCCTACATGCCAGAGATTGAAGTTGACCTGGCCGTTTTTGTTATGGGGTGGGAAAGCCGTAGCCAAGCCTTCATTCAGACCGGAGCGATCAGGGGACGGAAATGCCTAGTATTTTCCTTCGCAGACGATGGCATCTGTCAAGAGAGCCGCGAGCAGTTCTATGAACGAGCAGCCAAATGTTTTAACACGGTTGTACCAGTTAAGCTTCCTGAAGCATTGAATCGGATAGGTTGGCAAAGCGAAGTTGAAAAGATCTTCAAGACACCGGCAAACACCGTCGGGAACACCTGCTTTGTGGACTACACGTCGTTGCCCAAGGCTGTAACTCAGACTCTGTATCGCTTTCTGTTAGTTGATCAGTCATTTTGTCAGAGTCACTGGGGATACCTCGAGGGTTCATACCCGAGTGAACCATTGGGAAGTCGCTTCTCTCAAGGCTTGGCCGAACCATTTTTTCCGATCCGCCATACTCCCGGCACAGGCGGTACATCTGAAAAGCAAGCTCTGATCGTTTCTATTGGGGCAGATGAGCAGATCATCTTCGACCTACTTGAGACGCGTAGCTATGATGCCGTCGCCGTTTTGCATTCTAATTCTCAAAATTCCCCAGCCCTAGAGCAAAGCAGAAGGTCAACACTCGGAAGACTCCACCGGGAGTATGGGGTTGCAAATGAGTTTGTGTTAGAAAGCAGCGCTTCATCAGTTAACGATGCAATAGAAAACTATATTGCACTGATCAGAAAAATTCCACGAGAGTATAGTGTTGATATCTTCTGCTGCGGCACGAAGTCGCATTCTGTAGCAGCTTGCGCAGTTGCGCAGAGGTTTAAAGAAACGGTTTCTCTACTTGGGCGAATTCCAAAAAATTATAATAGGCATGACGTCGTTGCGTCCGGAAGAGGCTCCATTTCAACTATGACCGATTACACAAATCCAATGATCGCAGCCCTATTGGCCAAATAAAACGTTGACCTTCACCGTTGGTCACCGATTGGTGCATAAAGACAGGATCGGGTCTGAACCGTCTGCAATCCTCGGAGGGCCCTAAGGGACGCGAGGGCCTGTTCAAGCAACTTGTCGATGCTTTGTGCGCCTATGAGGCGCTGACGGGGCGAGGGGAGCACGCCGTCGGCGAGAAGCTATCGGAAATCGCTGGAAAGATGCACGCTGGGTTTGTCGAGGATATTAATGATAGGAGTGGGAGAACGTTGACTTCGTTATTGACTAACTTCGACCATTCCCCATGCTTATTCGTGGGCTGGGAATAGAAAGAAAAGGAAATGCGAAGATTTTTTATCGATCTCGATATTCGCGATCGTCGCTTCGGCGGCCAACGTCCACGCTGACTCTCCACTATGGGGAGACGCGTTGGACGCAATGTCATGCTCTCTGGCAGCGCGTGCTTTAGGCGATCAAGAGAGCGAATTGCTATGGTCCAGATAGCACAGGAATATACAGAATACTTATTGGACAAACCTCGGAGCCTGAACCCCATTGGGCAACTACGGAATTTCACATCGGCCGAAGAGTAGGAATCGCAGAAAGCACTGTTCGCTACCGAATAATTCCTGGGCAGGATGCCATTTACGGACACATGAGAGATATCGGATTGTCGAGCGAGAAGAACTTTGAAATGATGATGCAAAAGCTGACAGACCAAAACGCTTCCCGTGAGTACAGAATGAATTCCTGCCATACCGTTCCAGAGAGACGGTGAACTTGTCGCGCTGTTAGTGCCTCTTAGAGGCGCGTAGCGGTCCACCGGCCACCCTCGTCACCAAAGGACTGGAAGGCGCCTCAGCGAGGCGCACAGAGGCTCTCAGGCCGCTTTCAAAGCTGTAGGTGGCTAATCTTGGCCGGTGCTCATCCGGTGTGAACAACGGTGCAACGATCACGCAACATCTTTCATTGCAGGTCGAGCCAAGCCCGGTCTACCCACTATGCCTTGCAACTGGTTCGAATATTCCTTCTCCTTGTCCCTCACCTCGTAGGAGGGCCGTAGAGGCTCGGAGTTGTCTTTAGGCCACCCTCGTTCACCTCAGGCCCTAGACCGCACTCAGCGAGGCTTCCAGAGGGTCTGAGAGGGCATTAGGTGGCTTTGGGTCGCTGACTGATCCGCTACCGGGGATGTTCGCTGGGGGGATATCTTGTTCGGCACGTACCGGCGCAGACACGAGGCCAATCCCGCCTCTCTCCCCTCTAGGACCCTAGGTACACCATGTAGACCTAGAGTATCCGTATGTTCCTACCCAGGTAGTAAGTAGTAAGTAATAATAAGAAAGAGACCCTAAGTAGAACCTATAGTATAACTATAGTTCTTACGTAGTACTCTCGCTCTCGATTTCAAGACCCTTCTCGTTACCGGATCATCTTTTTCTTCTCTTTCTCTGTCGCCTCGTAGGAGCCTCGTAGAGGCTCGTAGTGGTCTCTCAGCTACCCTCGGTTACCTCAGGGCCAGGATCGCACTGAGCGAGGCTCTCCGGGGCTGTCAGAGGGCTTTGGTGGCTGTAGGGTCGCCTACTGTTCAGCCTCCAGGCAGTACGAGAGGATCAACCTCCAAGCGAAGGTATCAAGCGCTAGCCTGGAGGCTAGTCGAGCGCCGTTGGCAGATCAAGCTTGACAAAGCAGGGTCCAATCCCTCGCCCTTGTTGTGATCAGGGCACGCGAGAGGTAGGCAGATGGGGTGGCTTTCGAAGCTTTTAGGCAGGTCAAGCGATGCGGCTGCCCACGGCCCCAGCCCTGCTTCCCTCCACCAGTCTTCCCAAGGAGTACCTGCCGCCAAGCCACCGCAACCCACACGCTCGCAAAAGCGAATTGGGAAATCAGAGGCGCGAGGCCCATCTGACCATCTGCGAGTGAGCGGTTGGGTAAATTGGAATATCTGTGGTTGGGTCGAAGTCGCTGGAATTCAATTTCGCCGCGACGATGCCCTATGGGCGTTCAGGAAAGCGAAAGAAGGGGATGGTTTCGAACTCAAGCGCGACCATCAAAACCCGCACGACCCCAATGCCATCGAAGTGTGGTTCAAGGGCCGACACGTCGGCTTCATTGACCGCGACATTGCGGCGCTCGCGGCAACGAATTTTCCATCGGATATGCCGCTAAAGGCCGAATACATTAGCGGTTGGAGCGGAGGCAACGGTTTCGTTCGGTTGACCATTCAGCCGCTAATGCCGAACTCGAAGTCACGGAAAGACAACGGATGGGATATTGCGAAACGATAGCTTTCGCCGCGCCCGAGTTTTCCGAGAAAAATCTGTAGAGGCTAAACGTAGGGCGCGAACCAGGCCCTCCCCCCGTGGCCCCTAGGTAAGATCACGACGCGAACACCAGCGTTTCTAGGCGCGGATGGGAAGCTCAAATCATTGCTCATTGCACCGCAGGACCGACAGGCCGGTAGCCGGTGCGGTCAGGAATACTCACAGTGACCTACTTAATAACAGTGGGTTGGCTGACGGTCTGTCAGGGTCCTGTGTGGGTTTGCCGGTTCGTCAGCCTCGAACCGCCTCAGGTGCCCGACGCCATCAAAAAGCTGCGACATTAATGGCAAAGGCAATGATCACGCGCTGCCTCGCCTACGCCACATGGCTTCGCGGGACGCCGCAATCTGACGTCGCAAGAAACTAAATATAGTGGGTTCTATTTAGGGTGCGCGGTTGCGCATTCACCGGCTAGAGATCCTTAGAGCCTCACCGAGTGCGGCCTTGCATTTCCTTAGGCGCTCTAGCGGAGGTGGCTGATGGCGCTCCAGGACGCCTCTCAGCGGCTGTAGGGCACGTTCTTAAAACCCTTCATATTGCAGGAATAACGCTCTCCGCCGAGCGAACGACAACGGAGCTCGCGGGGAGGCACAACATGTAGTGCCTCAGGGGCAAGCCTGCTGCAAATGCGATAGCAATCCAAGGTCATCCAGACGTTCGTATCGTGAACTCACGCGTCCTTACGTTCTCTCAGACCACTACCCATCCTGCCGCCACGGCGGCCACATTTGATTCACAGAAACTATTAATACCACCATGAACAAGACCGACCGACTGTTACGACCGGAGAACCTCGATTTTCTCCGAGCCTGTTTCGACACCACCGAGATCGACAAAGGCCGCATTTACTGGAAAGAGCGCCCTCGCAATCATTTCCAGTCGGCGCTCGCCCAAATCAACTTCAATCGGAGGTATCCGGGCACACTTGTTGGAAAGAAGCCGTGCCTCAAGATGCCCCACATTATCTTGGGGGTCACCCACCCCGACCTGGGGCCGGTTCGTATAATGCTTCATCGGCTGATCTGGCTTCTCAAGTACGAGGAAGTGCCGCCGAAGCTAATCGACCACATAAACCGCATTCCCTTCGACAACCGGCCTGTCAACCTTCGAGCGGCAACGCATAGCGAGAACATGGAAAACCGAATGCAGAGCAAGGACTGTTCAAGTTACGGCAGTTACGAGAAAACAGAAGATGGCAACTATTCCGTGTCGTTCTTCTCGTCCGAAGGTGGGGCCGCGTTCAACTTCCGGTTCCCCACGGAGCTACTTGCGGTGACCTCTCTCAATTTCCTCTCGTTCCTATTCGATAATCGTTATCACGTTTCAAATCATCGGGCTAATGCGTAACCGTTCATTTTTGCCCACGACCCGAAGGCGATCAAGGAAGGATAGAGAAAGACGGGCGGTTGCCTTGGCGCTATCCAAGAAAGCGAACCGCGATCTTCCATGCGCGGTAGCGGGTTGCGCAAGAAAGCGCCATGACCTCTATCCCTACTGCTATACCCATGCACAGCGATACAGGCGCTTTGGTCATCCGACAATGAAGCTTCCGGCACCAGCGGAACTTAGGGCAGTAGAGGAAGCCGTTAAGGCTTGGCTGGAACAGGACCTGTTGACGACCAACAGTGACCGCAAGGCTTTCAGGCTGGCATGGGCAGAGGGCCAACGGAAGGTACACCACCACCCTTCCTATGCGCTACCCTTCTACCGTCTAGAGGGGGTCTCGGGGTACACTCAGCAAGCCAAAGGCTGGGTGATCCTCTCGCACTACCTGCACCGACGAGGGCATTCTCTGTCGGACGCCATGCTACGACACATGGCAATTAGGCTATGGGCTGAGTTCAAATGGACAATGCCCGAGGGGAGCCGGAAGCGGTTCACAGAGGAACGTAATCGCTTCGTAGACACGGGGGCAGGACGGTTCGTATTAGCGAACTCATGTTTCACCAAGGCGACCACCGAGGAAAAGGTTATTGCTTGGGAGCGCCCTTGGTACGTCTCGGACAATCCCGACGAGAACCTACCTCGCCCCATTACCGAAACGATAACAAAGACAAAGAGGCTCGATCTTTGGCGGTCCGCTTCTCTTGTCCGAGCCATCGGAGGCGAACTCCGCATGGCAATCCAACACGCAATGGGGAGCGATTGGCTCTCCGATTGCCGCCTTCTCAGCAAGGCTTCCGAGGCTCTCGGTCTTCCGCAAGGCGAAGACACGTCCGGCCTCAGCAGACATTTTCAGAAAGAACATTAGATGATGACCAATGCAAATGACGACGACATAGCCGTTTCGAACAAAACCGCGATGACGCCGACCGATCTCAACGCTACTCGCGCAGACCTGGAGAAACTTAACGGCCTACTGATACGCGCCCTGATCGCCAAACTTGAAAAGAATGAGGCGACAGCAACCGACATTGGGAACGCGGTCAAAGTCGTGACGTCGAACCGGGTGCAACCCGTTGAACCCGAGGGGCCTCATGTCTTCTCGGGAACCCCGGCGTATGCCGCGCTAGACTTCCCTGTTGACGTCGATGCGCTGGATGACCGGTGAGGCCCAAACTAGCAGGGCAGCGGGTAGCCGCACAGCGGCGCTGCAAGTAGGGCCACTGCCGCACCCGGCGCATACTCGTGCGGAAAAGAAGACCAACCTCAGCGACGCGCTCAGCGCCGCTGGGGGCTATCCCAATCCGATCATCCTGGGACCTGAATTCTAGAGCGAAGCTGTCCGCGCTTACTTGGGGCGCACCGACCGTCGCGCTGAAGCCGACCGCAGGGGGCACATCCTTGTCGAAGCCGATGGCGCTGTGCGCTTCATCTATCGGAACGCCAAGGCCCATGCGTGGCACCTGTTCCAAAACCTCATGCGCCTCTGCTTCCCATGCGAGAAAACAGACGCTGAAAAGCGGACGCTGGCAGAAGGCTTCAAGAGGGGTTGGGAAAGCCGAGAACTTAACTTCCTCGCCTCAGCGAGCACGGCAGAACTCGAAGCCTACAAGTCGCATCTCAGCGAGGCGCAAGGGCACTGTCCGTGAGTGTAAGGGTTGACAGGTGATTCGCCCTTACACTACCAAGCATACTCGAAGTAACTGAGGGTGAGCCTCTCAGAAGCTTAAAGGATGCGGCAGGTCATCGCGCCAAGTCATTGACACACCGGAACTTACGGTGCCGGTGGGCGACAGGCCGCAAGGTGTGGCAGGGGACTGTAACTCCCTCGCGGAGACGCACGCTAGGTTCGATTCCTAGGTCGCCCACCAAAATTGTGAACATCGGCGAACCGCAGGAGTAGGCGACCGGCCATCGCTTGATGGTCGCTCAGACTAGATGCCATTGCTATCCGAGGCGCCGTTTCACGCGCGATAGGCCAGCGCCGCGTGACTGTGCAGTGGTGTTCCCTCGATAGACGTCGCCATGTGGCGTCGCCGCACCGTCACGACAGCGCCTGCACCAGCTCGTCCCGCGACATGCGGCTGCGCCCGTCGATGTCGCGCGCCTGCGCCATACGGTAGAGCTCGTTCCTGCTCTTGCCGTCAAGGCCGCTATCGCCATCCGCAAGCACCTCGACCAGGTCGTCCTTCGACATTCCACTGCGGCCGTCGATGCCACGCTCGCGCGCCTTGTCCTGCAACTCGCCCTTGGTCATCGCATCCAGAGAGGCGCGCGATCCCGGGGCGCGACCGTTCTCGTCCGTGGCGTCATCGATCGCCCGGAGAAGCGCATGCTTGCCCATCGAGGACCGGCCCTGGATCTTCAGCTCCGAAGCGCGCTCCTCGATCATCTTCCGGGTCGGTCCGCTCTTGCGGATCTTGGCCGCCTTGCGCTTCACGTCCTCGGGCTGGCCGGAAAACTGGCCGCTCGTGCCCTTCTTGCGCTGCGTCGAGCGGTCGTATTCATCCTCGGTCAGCAGCAGCCGGACCTCCTTCGGCAGGTAACGCTCGCCCGACTCGAGCGATTCCTCGCCTGACTTGGTCCCCCATTCTTCCTCGGTCCATTCGTGAAGGTGCGTTTCCTCCTGGTCCGGCCCGTCATCGGCATAGCCGCCGCCGCGCCGCTTGTATTCCTGCACCGCCATCTGCGCCTTCCGGGCGGACCATTGCCCCTTCCGACCACCCTTCGAGGAGGCAGTAATCTCCTCCTTCACCTTCTCCCACAGCTTCGGGTCGGTCTTTTTCGCCTCGGCCATTCCACGTCCTCCGTTGTCGGCTTCAGGGCGACAACGACGCAAGGCGGTCCAGGTTCAGACGGCAGATCGCCACGGCGGGCACGGCCCCCTGCTCGCGCAGGCAGGGCGCGGCGGTACCGGCTCCGCGCGCCGCACGTCTTCTGTCGGAACTCCTTGGGGAAGCCGCCGCAGGCGGTGGAGGCTAAGCCCCCGACTCCGCTGCGATCCCGCGCATCGCGTCCAGAAAGGCCCGCACCTCGGCAAGGCTGTTGTAGTGGCACAGGGACACGCGCACGCAATCCGGCCGCCCCAGCGGCTTCAGGATCGTGCCGGAATAGTGATCGGCCCGGCGGATATGCGTGCGGATGCCGGCCTCGTTCAGCGCCTCGACGATCCGGGCCGAGTCCACATGCTCCAGCCAGAAGCAGACCAGCCCCTCGCGCGCGGCATTGTCCGCGCCGCCGACGATGCCCACGCCCGGCAGCGCGCGCAGCCCCGGCAGGTTGTCGGTGCCGTTGATCATCGCGTGGGTCAGCGCGGATTCGTGCTGGGCGATCGCGGTGCCGGCGGCCTCGATCCGCTGGCGCGGCTCGCCGGTGCCCCCGACGCGCCCGCCCAGCCAGTCGAAATAGGCCACCACGTCCGAGAAGGTCGCATAGGCGCCGGTGTCGCGGGTGCCCTGCTCCCAGTTCCGCGCAGGTCCGCCGGGCAGCGTGTCGTGGCGCAAAGCGGTGAGGCGGTCGGATGCCCATGCCACGCCATAGCCGTGGCGCGAGAACACCTTATAGGGCGAGATAACGTAGCCGTCGACATCCGCCTGCGACAAGTCGATCCGGCCGTGGCTGGCGTGCTGGATGCCGTCCACGATGATGAAGGCCTCGGGCGCGACGGCACGGATCGCGGCGGCGATCGCGGGCAGGTCGTTGGCCATGCCGGTCACCGGCGAGGTGTGCAGGATCGTCGCCACCCGCGTCTCGGGCGTGACATGCGCGGCATAGGCCTCGGCCGTCACCTGTCCGGTCGCGTCATCGTGCGGCACCTGCACGTAGGCGCGCCCCGTCTCGTCGGCCCAGCGGGTGCAGGCCCCGCGCGAGGCCGGGTGTTCGACGGTCGAGCCCAGCACGACGCCGCCCGGCGCGGCGCCGGTACAGGCATCCCGCACCAGCCGGAACAGCAGCTCGGTGCCGCTTTCGCCGACGACCACGGCGCCGCCCGTGGCGTTGAAGAACAGCCGCACGTCGTCCCGCGCCCGGTCGATCACCTCGACCAGCGCGCGCGAGGCCGGGTTGTCGCGCCCCTGGTTGTCCGGGATCGCCGCATACAGCGCCGAAGTGTCCACCACGCTGTTCAGCGTCAGCGCCCCGCCCGCGTTCTCGAAGAAGATGCGCGGGCCGCTCAGCGGGCAGGTGTCCACGTGGGCAAAGCGGGCGCGGATTTCGGCCAGAAGGGTATCGTCGAACATCAGTGGGGCTTTCTTTGCTGTTGCTCGAGGGCGCGTTCCGCCGCCTCGAGATCCTCGGGGTCGTCGGACGGAATCGCGTAGCTGCCGGTCATCCACTTCGCCAGATCGATATCGGCGCACCGCTTCGAGCAGAAGGGCCGGTACGCGGCATCTGTCTTGCGCTTGCAGACGGGGCAACTCATCGGGGGCAAATCATCGCAGGATCTCCGTCAGGGGAAGGCGGTCGCGCTTGCGCTGGATCTCGACCAGGCCCATCGCGGTCCAGCCGGCCAGCACTGATTCCGTCGTCTCGCGCTTCAGACCCGCGCGCAGCACCTGGTCCAGCTGCTTGCGTTCCTTCTTGGGGCTCGGCGCCGGGTCGGCCACGATCTGCCCGCCAAGACCGCGCAGGCGCAGCTGGCGCGGCAGGTCGCGGAACGCGGCGATGTTGGCCTTGAGGCCCGCGGCGGGCGATCCGTCGGCGCCGGTGTTGATGTCCACCGCCACCAGAGCCGAGGTCGGTTCGATCATCATCCACGCGCCACCCGACAGATCGACGCGCGGGGACAGAAGCGCCTCGAGCGCCTCGTCCACGCCGTGGCGGGCAAAGCTGCCGTCGTCCCCGTCGATCTCGGCCGGCTCGACCCAATCGCGCCAGGCCAGCGTGTGCGGCCCGTCGCCCTCGACCAGCAGTTCCGGCTCGGCGCCCGGATCCGCCAGCACCTGCGCGGCAAGGGCGGCCATCGCGGCCACGTCCTCGGCGATGTCCTCGGCCGATGCGGTTTCGCAGGACGAACGCAGGATCAGCCCCGCGGCCTCGGGCAGCGGCGCGCCCGCCAGAGCGTCATGCGCGGCGGCCAGGATTTCGTCCCGCGCATCCTCGTCGCGGATGCGGCGCGAGACGTTGGTCCCCGGCGCGCCGGGCGTGACGATGGCATATCGCGACTTGAACAGCAGCCGGTCGGTGACGGGAATGGCCTTGTCGCCCTCGGCGTATCCCGTGACCTGCACCAGCAACCGGTCGCCGGGCACCATGCCCTTGGCGCCGCGCAGGAAGGCGCTGCCGTCGGGCGTGCGCAGGAACATGCCGCCCTGCCCCTTCAGCGGCCGGTCGGCCACCGCGCGGTAGATGTGCCCGGGGCGCGGGCGGTCGGCGTCGATCAGCAGATCCTCGAGCCGCCCGTCCACCATCAGCGCCGCCGCCTCGCGGCCCTGCCAATGATCCAGCGCGATCAGCCGTCCCTTCATGCCGCCACCTCGGTCATCATCTCCAGAACCGGGTAGCCCGCTGCGCGCAGCAGGCCCGCCGTTTCGGCCAGCGGCAGTCCCACGACCGCCGGGAACGAGCCGTTGATCCACGGCACGAAGGCGCCCGCCGGCCCCTGGATGCCGTAGCCGCCGGCCTTGCCGCGCCAGTCGCCGGTGGCGATGTAGGCGGCGATCTCGGCGTCCGACAGCGGCTTCATCTTTACCTGGGTCACCACGTCGCGCTGCCACAGCCGGTCGCCCCGGCGCACGGCCACCGCCGTGACCACCCGGTGCCGTCGGCCCGCAAGCGCGCGCAGGAACGCCGCCGCCTCGTCGGCATCGACAGGCTTGCCCATGATCCGGCGGCCCATCGCGACGGTCGTGTCGGCCGACAGCACCACGTCGTCGACGTCCGCCTCGACCCCGCGGGCCTTCTCGGCCGCAAGGCGCACGCAATAGGGGCGCGGCAGTTCGGCGCGGTGCGGCGTCTCGTCGATCTCGGGCGGGCGGATCGCATCGGCGACGATTCCCAGCTGCGCCAGCAGGTCGCGCCTTCGCGGGCTGCCGGATCCGAGGATGAGCTTGGGGCGGTCGGGCATGTGAGGTCTCCGGTGTCGCGCCCGGCATATCGCGCCGGCGCGCGTGCTTCAATCGGTGGAAGGCAGGGCGGCGGTGCCGGCGCGCGGTGCAACGCAAAACGCCGGGCGCTGGCCCGGCGTCACGGATCGCAATACGGCGCGATCACTTGAAGCGGTAGTTGATCCGTCCCTTGGTCAGGTCGTAGGGCGTCATCTCGACCTGGACCTTGTCGCCGGCAAGAACCCGGATCCGGTTCTTGCGCATCTTGCCTGCCGTGTGCGCGATGATCTCATGGCCGTTCTCAAGCTCGACCCGAAATGTCGCGTTGGGCAGAAGTTCCTTCACGACACCGGGGAATTCGAGCGTGTCTTCCTTGGCCATGATCTCTCCTTGCATAGCGGTCCCGCTCACATGCGGAACGCGCTGTTATATGGGCCGGCAGCGCTTCGGATTCAAGCTGCAAATGGCCGCAGGGGTCAGCGCAGGCGCTCTGGCACGGGCGGCATGTCGCGGCCGGACTGGTCGTCCCAATGCGTGCGGTTCAGCACCACCCCGTCGTCGCGCACCTCGGCCACCGTGGCGAGGTCGACATCGGCCAGCGTCCAGCCCGGCGCGTTCATCGTGCCCTCGGCGATCACGCCCGTCGGCGGAAAGCCCGTATCCGGCGGGCCGAATACGCCGCCCGTGCCGGTGTTGGTGTCCACCGCCTCGGACCACGGGCAATCGCCGACGGTCGAGGACATGACCGTGACGCACTGGTTCTCCAGCGCACGGGCCTGCGCGCCGATGCGCACCCGGCTGTAGCCGGTCAGCGCTTCGGTGCACGAGGGCACGAGGATCAGGTCCGCATCGGCCAGCGCCCGGCCCAGCAGCGGAAACTCGGAATCGTAGCAGATCAGGATCCCGACCCGCCCAAGCGCGGTGTCGAACAGGCGCAACGGCCCCCCGGGGGCGACGCCCCATTCCTCGCGCTCGAACCGGGTCATGATCTGCTTGTCCTGCACGCCCATGCCCCCCTGCGGCGCGAACAGCCGCGCGCGGTTGACAGGCCTCTCGCCCTGCTCGGCATCGAAGCACGGGGCCGAGGCCGCAAGGATGTGCACCCCGTGCCGCGCCGCTAGGTCCGCGTGCAGCCCGTCCGCGTCCGCCAGCCGGTTCGACACCACGTGAAGCGAGCGTTCGAGGTCGCCCGCCGCCTCGGCCCCGGCCAGCGTCGCCAGCTCCATCGCGCCGTATTCGGGAAAGACCAGCAGTTCGGCGCCCTGCCCCGCGGCGTCCGTGACCCAGTCCGTCAGCTTGTCCGCGTAGGTCTTCCAGCCGGTCAGGAATTCCATCGGGTAGGCGGCGGTTGCGATCCTCATGATCTGTCCTTCCTTGATGCAGGGGTGATGCGCGGGCGGATCTCAGGTGTCATGCAGCACGCAGACCAGCGTGAACAGCCGCCGCGCGGTGGCGTCGTCGATGACCGCCTTTCCGTCCAGCCGCTCCTTCAGTATGCGCCCCCCCTCGTCGTGGATGGCCCGGCGGGCGTTGTCGATGGTCTCGATCTGGCCGGGCGGCAACGTCCGGACCGCGTCGAAGTAGCTTTTGCATATCTGGAAGTAGTCCTTCACGACCTGTCGGAAGGGCGACAGCGACAGGTGGAACGTGACCGCGGGCCGGCCGGCCTCGATGCCGACGTCGAAGACCAGCCGCTTGTCGCGGATCGACAGGTGCACCGCGTAGGGCCCCTGCTCCGCGCCCTCTTCGGACCCGGGCAGCGCAAAGCTGTTCTCCTCGAGCAGGTCGAACATGGCCACCCGGCGCTCCTGCTCGATCTCGGGGGTCGGCGGCGGCAGGTTGCTGTCATCCAGGTCGATATGCGCGATACGGGTCATCACCGCGATCCTTTGACTGATGCACCCGGATTAGCGTGCCCGGCGCCGGCGGTCCATGCGATCCCGGCCGCACATTAACGTTTGCGTAAGAATTGCCCGCTAGCGTCATGGTTGTGCGGAGCGCTGCCGGACGATGCGGGAAGACCCGATCCGTCGGCGCCGGGAATGAAGGAACGATCGCATGGATTGTGCAAAGCGGAACGGCCAGCCCTCGGACGATCGCTGCATGAGCTTCGGACAGCTTCTTGGCCTGATCGCCACGTGCTGCACGACCTGCCTGATGCTGGCACGCGCAATCGGCATGGGCTGGCTGTCCAGCATCGCCTTTGCCTATGTCGGCGGCGCGGCCCTCGTGATCGTCGGCTGCCTGATCGCCCTGCGCCTGATGGAAGGCGGCATGCTCTCGGCACGCCGCCAGCCCGAGCCCGAGGACGAATGGTCGACCGGCCGCCACATCGACAAGGCCCAGTGGTCGTTCATCCCGCGCGAGGGCGCCGCCGCATCGCCGGCCGGAACGGTCGCAAGGCGCATCAGCCCCTTCCCGACCGAAAGCGCCTTCGACCCGCACGCGCAGGGCTCGGACGCCCTCTGAAGGCGGCGCACGACGCCGCCCCACAGCCGCATCCACCTGTCGCACCGCCTGCCCGCACGTCGAGCGGGCCGGTGCACCCGCCTAGCGGTTCAGCCGATCCAGGCGCGCCGCGACGCTCAGCCCATGCGCTTCCAGGCTTTCCGACCGCGCCAGCCGCTCGGCGGCAGGGCCCACGGCGCGCAGCGCCTCGGGCGTCATCCGCGCCATCGTGGTGCGCTTGAGAAAATCCATCACCGACAGCCCCGACGAGAACCGCGCCGAGCGCGCCGTGGGCAAAACGTGGTTCGGCCCGCCGACGTAATCGCCGATCGCCTCCGGCGTCCACTGGCCTAGGAAGATGGCGCCGGCATGGGTGATCCGGTCGGCCAGCGCCTCGGGATCGGCGACGCAGAGTTCCAGGTGCTCGGGCGCGATGCGGTCCGCCAGCCGCGCGGCCTCGGCCAGATCGCGCACGGTGATGATGGCGCCGAAGTCGCGCCAGCTCGCCCCCGCGATGGCCCGGCGCTCCAGCGTCTGCAACCGCGCGTCGACCGCCTTCGCCACGGCGCGGCCGAAATCGGCATCCGGCGTGATCAGGATCGACTGGGCGGATTCGTCGTGCTCGGCCTGGCTCAGCAGGTCCAGCGCGATCCAGTCCGGATCGTTGTCCGCATCCGCGATCACGAGGATCTCGGACGGGCCCGCAATCATGTCGATGCCGACGCGGCCGAAGACGCGCCGCTTGGCAGCCGCCACGTAGGCATTGCCCGGTCCGGTGATCTTGTCCACCGGCGCCACGCTCTCGGTCCCGTAGGCCAGCGCCGCGATCGCCTGCGCGCCGCCGATGCGATAGATCTCGTCGACGCCGGCGATCTTCGCGGCCAGCATGACCAGCGGGTTCACCACCCCGTCGGGCGTCGGCACCGCGATCGCCAGCCGCCCCACCCCCGCCACCTTGGCGGGAATCGCGTTCATCAGGACCGAGGACGGATAGCTCGCCAGCCCGCCGGGCACGTAGAGACCCGCGGCAGACACCGCGCTCCACCGCCAGCCCAGCGAGGCGCCCTCGCGGTCGGTCCAGCGCGCATCCTCCGGCATCTGGCGCGCATGGTAGGCGCGGATGCGCTCGGCCGCCAGGCTCAGCGCCTCGCGGTCGGCATCGTCGACGGCGGCGCAATGCCGCTCGATCTCCTCGGCCGAAAAGCGCAGCGTCTCGGGCGTCAGGACCAGACGGTCGAAGCGTTCGGTCAGCGCGATCAGCGCCGCGTCGCCGCGCGCGCGCACATCGGCGATGATCGCCGCGACGGCGTCGTCGACCTCGGGGCTGTCCTCGCGCTTGGCGTGCAGCAAGGTTGTGAAACGGCTGTCGAAATCCGGATCGGACGCGTCGAGGTGGACGGGCATGCTGGCACTCCTTTGCGCGGGTGATAGCGGCTTGCCCGCGGGGCCTCAAGCCGCGCGGCCCTGCGGGAACCGCGCGGCATGTCGCCGCGTCACCGCGGCGCTCGCAAGCCGCGTCAGCGCAAGGCTTGCCTACAGGTCCACGCCGTGGTCGGGCACGTGGCCCGACGGCGCCAGGTAGGGTCGCGTCACGTCGCGCAG
This sequence comes from Citreimonas salinaria, assembly GCF_900107235.1. GTDB lineage: Bacteria > Pseudomonadota > Alphaproteobacteria > Rhodobacterales > Rhodobacteraceae > Citreimonas > Citreimonas salinaria. The sequence goes on along the minus strand of NZ_FNPF01000013.1, from coordinate 91,709 downwards.
CGCCACCTCGATCGCCTCGACGCGGGCGCGGATCGCCCCGTCGCCCGCCAGCGTCACGATCACGTCGCCCGCCGGCAGGTCGCCCGGTTCGAACGCGATGGACAGGACCGACAGCACCGTGTCGGTATCGTCGCGATCGAAACCCTGGCTTGCCACGTGCTGCGCGCCCTCGATCGTCAGTACCGTGCGCACGCGCTCGACCGGGCGGCCGGCGGCGCGGGCCGCGGCCACGTCCTCGTGGCGCAGGCGGTTGAGCAGGAAGGCCAGCCGCCGCTCGCGCGGGCGCCACTGGATGTCGGCGCCCTGCAGCACCGAATCCTGCACCAGCGCCGAGATCACCTGCAGATCCTCGTCGTCGAAGGCGACCAGGCGCAGCGGCGCTTCGGAGGCGTCCTCAAACCGGGCGTCCTGGCTCATGTGCTCACCCGCTCGATCTTCGCGCCGACGGCCTGTAGCTTGGCCTCGACGTTCTCGTAGCCGCGGTCGAGGTGGTACACCCGGCTGACCAGCGTCTCGCCCTCGGCCGCCATGCCGGCCAGGATCAGCGACACCGAGGCGCGCAGGTCGGTCGCCATGACAGGGGCGCCGCGCAGCCGTTCCACGCCGTGCACCGTCGCGGTGCCGCCATGCACGTCGATCCGCGCGCCCATGCGCGTCAGTTCCGGAGCGTGCATGAACCGGTTCTCGAAGATCTTCTCCTCCAGAACCGAGGTCCCGCGCGCGGTGCACATCAGCGCCATCATCTGCGCCTGGAGGTCGGTCGGGAAACCCGGATAGGGCTCGGTCGTGACGTCCACCGCCTCGACCGAGTCGCCCTTGCGCTCGACCAGCAGCCCGCCCTCGGTCTCGGTCGCCGAGATGCCGGCGCGCTCCAGCGTGTCGACGAAGGCCTGCACCAGCGACAGCTCGCCGCCAAGGCAGGTCACCGACCCGCCGCAGATCGCCGGCACCAGCATGTAGGTCCCCAGCTCGATCCGGTCGGTCACCACGCGGTGCGTCGCCCCGCCCAGCCGCTCGACGCCCTGGATCGTGATCGTCGAGGTCCCCTCGCCGTCGATCTGTGCGCCCATTGCGCGCAGGCAGCGCGCCAGGTCGACGATCTCGGGCTCGCGCGCGGCGTTGCGCAGGATCGTGGTGCCCCTGGCCAGCGTCGCGGCCATCAGCGCGTTTTCCGTGGCGCCGACCGAAACGAGCGGGAAGGTGTAGTCGCCGCCCCGCAGCCCGCCCGCCGGCGCCTTGGCATTCACGTAGCCGTCGCGCAGGTCCATCTCGGCGCCCAGCGCCTCGAGCGCGCGCAGGTGCAGGTCGACGGGCCGCGCCCCGATCGCGCAGCCGCCGGGCAGCGAGACCTGCGCCTCGCCGTCGCGTGCCAGCAGCGGGCCCAGCACCAGGATCGAGGCGCGCATCTTGCGCACGATCTCGTAATCCGCGCGGTGGCTGGTCAGCGCGTGCGAACTCAGCGCCAGCACACGGCCCTCGGCCAGCGACGACACCTCGGCCCCGAGCGAACGCAGAAGTTCGGACATGGTGCGGATGTCCGACAGCCGCGGCGCGTTGGTCAGCGTCAGCGGATCTTCGCTCAACAGCGTCGCCGGCATCAGCGTCAGGCAGGCGTTCTTCGCCCCGGCGATGGGGATCTCGCCATTCAGGGGCCCGTTGCCCGTCACCAAGATCGAATCCATGCCTGCCTAGTCCTTGTTCTTTTCGCCGTCTTCGCGGCCATCGTCACGCGGTGCGCCCCGCGCCCGCGCCTGGGCCTTGCGCCTTGCCAGGTTGGCCTTGAGCGCCGCCTTCAGCCGGTCCTCGCGGCCGTCTCGCGATGGCGTCGGCACCGGCTTTTCGGGGGGAGCTTTCCGCGTCATGCCCCTCTGTAGCGCAGGGGGGAAAAAGCGTCCAGATTGGGGTTGCGCGGCCGGAGAATTGCGTCTAATCACCGCCCACATCGCGACCGGGCTGCTGTAGCTCAGAGGTAGAGCACTCCCTTGGTAAGGGAGAGGTCGAGAGTTCAATTCTCTCCAGCAGCACCACTAACTTCCCAGCAAAATCAAGAAACTACCCGAAATCAGCGCCCTAGCTGTGCCCGCGTGCTAGCCTTTGTGTTAGTTTTTGTGTTATGTTTGACTAACACAACAGCTACACAGAGACATTCATGAGCCAATCATTGCCCAAGGTCGCCGGAACGCAACAGCGGGGGACCACCTACCATTTCAACGTGCCCATCCCCGTCGAGATACGCCCGCTGTACGGCGACAAGGCCGCGTTCCGGGGGACAATGAAGACGGCGGACCCCAAGGTCGCGGAAGCGAAGGTACGGCGCCAGCGGACAATTTTTGACCAGCAAGTCGCGGACAAGGTCCGGAAGGAAGACCTGAAGCGGCTGCAGGACCTTCTTACCGGTGATCAACGCGCCGCTCTGGAAGCCATCGGCGGCGCCGAAGAGCTAGCCCCCCACATCGCAGAACTTCGCAAGATGGCGGCTTTCCTGACCGCTGGGATGGGCGCAGAAGAGGCCGAGGACCCGATTCAGCAGCGCGCGCAACTAGCAAGTGATCGCGCATATCGCGACTCCGTCGTTACCGAGGTTCGCGGCGCCAAGCGCATCGCATCCGCGCTGAACGTCAAGCTGCCCGACCCGGTTAAGGGTATAGACGAAGGCGTGATGGGGCTGCAGGACGTTGCGGAACGCTTCTTGGACGGCAAGGCCTACACCCTGAAGAACCGTGAAAAGGTTCTCTACACGCTTCGGCGCTGGACCGAGCTTCATGGCGATATCGCGCTCGACAAGATCAAGCGTGAACATCTGAACCAGTTCGATGAAGCGTTGAAATCTTTGCCGCCTGCTCTTGGCGAACATCGCCGCCTTTCGATCCATGACTCGATCAGGAAGGCCCGGAAGGACAACAAGGACCCGATCAGCCACAAGTCGCGGGAAACCTACATCTTCCACATGAAGGCCTTGACCGCTTACGCGGTGGATACCCTTGGCGTCATGTCAGCAGACCCGTTCGTGGGATACAAGACAAGCAAGCCCAAGGTGCGCGCCAGTGAACGCAAGAAGCTGTCGCGCCGCCCCTACAGTCCCGAGCAAATCAGCAAGATCATTAATTATACTCGAACCACCTTCGACCGTGAAACCTGTGATCATTGGATTCCATTGGTCGCCGCGTATACCGGCGCCCGGCAGGAAGAAATCGGGCAACTACTGGTAGAAGATGTTGTAATGGTCGGAAACCACCAGTGCATACGGATCACCGATCTTGATCCGGAACAGAAGGTGAAGAACTACCACAGCCTGCGGACGATCCCGATCCCCGACGTTCTCGTGCGCACGGGCTTTCTCGAACATGTCGAAGAACGCCGCAAGGCTGGCGGGCGCATGCTTTGGCTAGAAAACTACACCAACAAGCGCAAGCGAACGACGCTGCAGGAAGTGAAGACGGATGAATACGGGCGGTTCATGACCAATTACGGGCAGCGCTTTGAGCGGAAAGTGCGCGAACCTTTGGGCCTGACCGAAGACGGTATGACTTTTCATAGTTTGCGGCACAGTTGGGCTGACGCCGCACGGCGCGCGAAAATTGACCCCGAGATACGGCGGATGATCGCAGGGCGGCTGGAAGACGCGGACCCGACCGAAGCTGAATATGGCGGCGACGATCTGTTGGCTGAGAAGCTGGAAGCGCTGAACGCCGTTGCGGAGTTTGTCGCCGCCTAGGCGCCCTGCCCTATCTGCTGAAACGACAAACCCGGCGTCAGCCGGGTTCATCTTGTTTAGTGTCTTCTTCTGGGTTGCGCTTGATCGGAAAACCCCGATCATCGAGTCCGCGCTGGTGGCGGATGCGCTCGACTTTCTCCCAATACAGCCCGGTTGGGTGCGGTGGTGGTGGTGATTGATAAGCCATGGTCTCCGCCTCCTATCGCGGGTTCAAGAGCCCGCCATAGCGGCTCTGTTCATAGATTTTTTCGTCCATCATGTTCTCAAGTTGCGCTTGGATGGTCTGGGCGATGCGAAGGGCCTGATCCTGCCCGCCCTCGTCGCCGCCATCGACCGTGACGTCGATATTGAAGGTGTGCCCGGCGTGCTGGATCGACGCGCCGCCGCCGCCCATCTCGACCGGGATTTTCCGGCCCCGCGACAGGGGCACAACGGCCTCGTTGGGATGCAGGACAGCCGGGATACCGGACGTATTGGGCGTGCCTTCAGCGTAGTGGGGCGCGTTGGCAAAGGCGCTGATCGGCATGGCGTGCATGCTGGGCGCCTTGCGGTCGCTGTAGCCCCCTTCGGAGAAGCCGCCCGCCAGCATAGAGCCCACTGAAAGGACCGTACCTAGGATGTTGCCACCGCCGCTCGTGGTGCCGCCTGCCGCCGCGCCTACCGCCTGCGCGTGGCGCTGACCGCTGGCCACGATGGTTTGTCCGACCGTCTGGGCGTGCTGCTGTCCGCTGGTGGTCGTGGCTAGGCGCAGGGTGTTGGCGTTCGCCGCGCCAGCCATGCGGGCCGCGTTGGCGGCTTGGGCGCCGCCCTGCATGTGGGCCATTTGGAGACCGCGCCCGCCCTGCAGCATCGCCGCGTTGATCTGGGCCGCGACTCGCTGCCCGGCGCCTACCATGCTAGTTGCAATCGTGCTGCCCGCCTGCGCGCCGCCGTTCTGAAGGCCGGCCTTGTCGCCGCCAAGGAGCCCGTCCAGATTGACACGGTCCATGACCCAGCCCGCCGCCGCATCTGCGAAGGTCTTCCTAATGGCCTCCCCGAGCTTCTGAAGGTCAGTGGTGCCGTTCGCGAAGAGGTCGGACAGCGCGGTTTCGAGATTGCCCGACACGGACTCGGCTGCGCCCTGCATCGCCTCTACGAAGGACCCGGCTTGCTCAACGGACTCGCGCATCTGGTCGCGAAGAGCCGCCGCTGCGTCAATTTGTTGGATCATCGCCGCCGTCTGCGCGTCCACTGCCCCGCCGGACTCGACGATGGCGCGTGCCATGGCCTGCGCGCCCTCTGTGGTGGCGAACTGTTCAGAGTTGACCAGACGCAGGGCGATTGCCTCCGCCTTCAGGCCGTTCAAGGTGGACTGCAGAGACGTGTTCAGTTGTTCGCGCGCCTTCACCTCTTCGGCGATTTTCGCGGCACCGCCGCCCCCGCCCTTGCCGGTCTCTGTACGGCTTGCCTCGCGAAGCTGATCCTGCAGCCTCTGGCGGCGTTGCTCTGCCGCCTCTAGCGCCGCGATCTCGCGGCTGGCTTTTGCTACCTGATCGAACGAAATTCGTTCGCCGTTGGCGCCTGCCGCTACCATAGCTTCCAGTTGCACCCGGCGGTTTGCTGCGGCGGCGGACAAGCCTTCAGATAGCTGAATCTCTAGGCTTCTGTTGCTGGCCTCGATACTGGCCAGTTGGTCGGCAACGCTGCCCTGCAGGGCGTTGATCGCGGCCGGAACGCTGTTCAGGTTCGCCAGAAGCTGCGCGGCGGCGTCTGCAGCGGTGCCAATCTCATAGGAGAGACTTGAAGCGGCTGACGCCGCGTTGTTCGTCGCCGTTGTTGTGCCGTTCTGAGCCGCAAGAAGCTTCAAGCTAGCATCTTCTGCCCGGACAAGCTGCGTAAGAACCCCGCGCGCACTGCCCTCCGCATTGTCCAGCCCGCCAGTGGTGGACTCGACGGCCTCGCGCAGGCGGGTAACGGCTTGGGCCTGATCTTCAAACGTACGGGAGTTCCGGACGTCTTCCATAAGGCCAAGAAGCGTTCGGGCTCTGTCATTTGTCGTGTCGAAGGCACGGCGGACCGCGTCAACGTCGCCCGTGAACAAGTTGCCGTCCGAGGTCAGGGCATCGCGGATACTCGTCACCACATCGGCGTTAGCCATGGCAGCTTCAAGCGCCGCCACCTTCCGAAGCCGCTCCAAATGGGCGTCGAGGGCGCTTCCAAGCATCCCATATTCGGAACGAAGCTCACGCAAATTCCGGTTGGCTAGCGTTTCGCTTGCGCTGCGTAGTTCAGTAATTTTCGCGTTCACGTCGCCTATCGCCGTCGAGAACGTCTTGCTTTCTTCGCCTGCGGAAAAGAACCACTTCGCCACGGCTGCACCTACACCGACTGCGGCCAGCGATAGGAGCGTGAGCGGGTTAATGAGGCTTGTCACTCCCGCCAGCAGAGTGCCAAAGACGCTGCCGCCTGTCGCTCTGAGCCCTTGAAGCTGAGACGCGATTTGCGAACCTTGCTGCAACATTATGGTCCCGACGCTTTGAAAGCCCATCTGCGCGGTAATCAGGACGTCGGATAGCTGGTGGCCAACCATTACACCCTGTTGCGTGGCAGCGCCGCTGCGCGCCATGGCGCTGGTGTAGCGGTCCGCCGCCGTTGACGCGGCCATCAACCGTTGCGCCGCCTGATCGCGTGCCTGCGCCGCCATGTTGGCGGAGATTGCCCCCTCGCGTTCGGCAAGGGCGATCTCTTCCAGCGCAGACTCGTAGGTCTTGGACGCTGAATAAAGCGGGTTGTACTTGGTTCGCAGGGCGTCGAGGCGATCCGCGTGAACGTCTGCTGATCTAGCCGCGCGCTGGTGGGCTCTTTCCTGCGCCTCTAGGTCGTTGGCAAGGCGCCGCATGGAGGAAGAGGTGTCCGCGAAATTGGACCGCGCGGTGCGTACGTCGAGTCCGGACTGAGCTTGCGTCAGGTTCGATTTGAGTTGGTGAAGTTCCCGGTTCAGGCGCGCAATGGAGTCGGTATCGCCCAGATTGGCGAAACGCTCTGTCAGGCGGTGTACTTCGTTTTGGCTGGTGCGCATCGCGGCGGCGCTCGAAAGAGCCATACGGCGAAGCTGATCGGCGGTGCGATCAACTTGATTGCCCAAGGTGCGGGATTCCTGCGATGCGGCTTTAATGCCGTCTACTCTTACGCGGGGTGCGGCCTTCAACTTCTGAAATGCCCCGTCCGTGTCTCTTTCGAGGGATGCGACGGCAGATTTAACCGCATTGATCGCAGCGACAAATTCCCGACTGCCGCGTTTAGCCTGCGCTGCGTCAATTTTTAGGGCTAGAGTTGTCTCATTCATTCTTGTTGCCATTTCTTGAAAAGCGGGCGAGATGAAAAATGGAATGGCAACAAACCCTTTTTCACCTCGCCCCAGTTTGTACGAACTGTGGAGATGCCCGCATTATAGCACAGGTCAGTAGGTTCCACCTAGCGGGGGGACAAAAAGGGTCACAAAATTCGGGCGTATTTTTGTGTAACCTCTCGCCTCTCAATTTTTGAATCACATAGCGGCGTTAGCGATTCAAAGATGGGCCCCGATTCTGGCGCTGGGTCCCCTAATTGCAGTTTGGAGCCGGAAAGTTGCGCAAAGTCGCAAGGGGTTGCATGAAAATTAAGTAACGTTGCTGCAACCTATCGATTTAGTACCTGCCGCCCGTTTGCGGCAGGGGCATACCCCCGCCTTGGGTCCCTTAAAATTAATGGCTTATCGGACTTTTCGTCCCGCCCGCTGACGCGGGCCAAACCAATTCGACCGACACAATCGAGTTGTTGTCATTCGAGCCCGCCAAACCCGCCGGTTAGGCGTTCCGGAGAGGCTCTGTAGCGGCGCCTGAGGGGCTGCTGTGTGGGCGTGAATGGGGGTGGTCCGGTGCCGCGTCAGCGGCCCTTGGCGGGCTTGTACGTCCCAGCCTTGATAAGCATCTGGCGGACGCTGTTTGCCTGATATGGCTTGCCGGATGGTGCCGTGTATCCCTCGTCCGCAAGCGCTGTAGAGATCTCGCGCAGGGTGCGGCGATTGCCCTTCCGGTCGGCACGGTAAAGCGCCTTGGCGCGCGTCAGCGCGTCCTCTGAGTACTGTCGCGATCCACCTTCGACTCGACGTCCCAGCGCCTCGGAACGCAGATCGCGACCCTTCTTCAAGCGGCTAACCAGCTTCCGCTTTTCAAGCTCTGAGAATACCATGCCGATCTGCGACATGGCGCGGCGCATGTCATCTTCATCTTCGAAAAGCGGTTCGCCGTTGGCGCAAATCACCTGTACATCAAGGCTTTTCAGTAGGACTTCCCCGAAAATCGAGGCGTGCATGGTGCGCGCGAAGCGGCTGGGGTCTTCAATGATAATGGTCCGGACGCCATTGCTGGCGATGCGCTCTAGCAGCGCCTTGAAGCCGGGGCGGTTCTCAATCAGTTCGGCGCCGCTGACCGCCTCGTCATAGTACTCCGCCACGATCTCGAAGCCGTGCGCGTCAGCGCAGCGCTCGATTGCCTCGCGCTGACGCGCGCCAGACGTCTTGTCCGCGCCTGTGTTGGTGGCGGACGATGTGCGGAGATATGCGATAGCCTGCTGTTTCATATCACTTCCAGTCACTTAACGGCGATTCTGTTATGTTACCTGAGAGTCATAACACGTTCAGCGGGCGAACGCAGGCCTTTTATGCCAGAAAATTGATTCGAATCAGTGATTTAGTGATTCGTGGGCGCGTCAGCGCCGCAGCAAGAGGTATGCTTTGAGCGCATATCGGTATGCACTGTTTGCATAACGGGAATTTGCAGTGGCGCGGGCGGGCGGGTTGCTCTTGTCGATTTCAATGGCGGCTGTGGGGGCTGTTTCGCCTAAACCTACCGCTTCCCGACGAGGGATTGTAGCTTCCGCGCTAGGTCATCCTGAAGGGTTTGCCGCCCTTCACTGTTATTGTGGTAGTGAAGGTAGCGATGATGACGAAGGTCGAATGGTACATCGTCCTTGTTCTGCGTTATTGGAATGACCGGCTTACCCCACGCATGAGCGATGCCAAGCTCATAGAATACGTTTTCGTTTCGCCCTGTCAGATCACAGATCACTACGGCGGAATGGTTGATTAGCTCTAGAATGTCGTTGATCAATACCGAATGGTTCCAAACCTCGTCGGCACGCTTCGCGGGAAGCTGCGTTGTTTCGCACGCGGACTTGATTGCTTCATAGACTGGAGCAAATCCCCCGAACGGCATCATGACTCCGATGATATCGTTTCGGGGGTGTTCGAACTGGTAGCCTAGGTTTTTCTTTGCGGCGGAGAACGCGGTGGTCTGCGTGGCGGCGCGATATTCGGATGAAAACTTAGAGTCGATGTAGGATTTCAGCTTGTCGATTGATCCGTCTTGGGCTTCGTCCATTGCGGTGATTAGGTCCAACACGTTTCCGGGGTAATCTGGGTCACCCCAACTAAGACTCCGCAAGAGGCGTGGGTGACGGCGAATGTGGTTCGTCCAGCCTGTGACAACGCCGATTTCCAAAAAGTTCTCCTGATCGAATTTATCGACCATGATATCTTTAATTTGAATAAGGTTCAGGGGGTCGGGTTGCGGTGTAGCCGGAACATCTTGCTGGTTTGCACCGTATAGGGTTATTTCATCATCAAGACCGGCAATGAATGCCAGTTGCTTTACTGATTGACTAAAATCAATCCCCCTCATATCACACAAGAACTTAAAAACATCTCCTTTGGCTTGACAGCCAAAACAGTAATAGTAACCCTTTGGGTCGTCGATGTGGAAACTTGCAGATGCCTCCTTGTGGAACGGGCACGGGGCCCAGTAATCGCCGCGAGCAAAATTGCTCTTACGCGTGTCCCACGTCACCCAACGGGAAGCCAAGTCGGACAGGGCAACTTTTTCTCTGATCCTATCCAACAATACTGGTGAGAAAATCATTCGGTCCTCTCGTGGCGCTATGCGCGCCTCTGCTGCTACCTCTAGCGTCTCGCCCCAATCCGGATCGATATTGAAACCGCGTCCCCGGTTGGCTTCCACTAGTATCCCGTTGTGGCCTCCGATGGCTATGCCCGCCGTGCGAATGGCGGCTGGCAAACCCTCATGCCAATGATCCGGCTTGATGACGATGCCGTAGCAGTGTCCGAGCTTGGAATCGCAAATGATGCTTTCGACGTTCTCCGATAGGTCGCCCAACCAATCGACCATCTCGCGCATCCTCACTATGTCGCTCTTAAGATCGTAGCGGCTCTGCAGGAGCACGCCTTTGTACTCTTCGCCCATCTCGACACCCGCTAATCGTCTCCCGTCGATTCATGCAGGACCGAGTGCGGCATCGCAACAGACGGGCGGACGTACCTGCTGACGCAGGCGGTGCCGTATCGCTGTAGTCGTCTCGCGCCGTGATCTAGTGGCGCGTTGGTGCGGTGATCTGGCGGGGTGGGCGCCCGACCAACATGCGACCCTGTCGGCGCGGCGGACCGGTGTATCTCGGTCGCGGCGAGTGCCCGCGTCAGCGGGTGTGCGGGAGTTATGCGGGAGTTGCGGGAGTTATGCGGGAGTTGAACGCCAACTCCCGCATCAAATTTACCCTTATTTTACAGGGACTTCCGGCAAATATGCGGGAGTGCGGGAGTTGCGGGAGTATCCTGAGGATGATTGGAAATAATATTTTTTCGGACCCCTAATGAGCGACGCGAAAATATTATTTCTTTAGGGGCCGTGAGGCCGAAAAACTCCCGCAACTCCCGCACTCCCGCACATCGCTAATAAGGCGCTGATAAGAAACGATAATTTTTTGCGGGAGTTGCGGGAGTTGATGCGGGAGTGCGGGAGTTACTCCCGCATCCCCTCACTGGGGCGTCAGGTCCAGCCGATAACACTTCGCGTTCGCGTGGCCATCGTGTTCTTGCTCGAACCGGGCGCTGTACGCCACACCACCTAGCGTTACACGATAGGTCCGTTTCGCCGCCGCCTTGAACCGCACCCCGGCCTTGCGCGTGTTGTGGTACTCGACTTCGACACCGTCGCCTGTGAACGTCTCCCGATAGCCCCACTGGTCAAGCCGGGGCGTCTCGTCCATCGCGTGCAGAAGGTCGAAAAGGCCGAACCGTCCTTTCGCCGTTTCCTCGTCAGTTTTGGAGCCGATGAAGAGCCGCGCGCCATCGATGCCGTGCATGGCTTGGGCAACCGCCTGCACCACGTGGGCTAGCTCATCATCGCGACCGTCCGACAGGTCGGTAAGCGCCGACTGATTGCCCATGAAGCCGCCGACCCCGGACGCAGCAAGGATGCCGCCCATAATGCCCGCCCAGTTCTCGAAGCTCGCAAGCGTGTCCTCGCTGCGCGTCATGCCTTCCGCGACCCACCGCTGGATGATGGTAAGACACGCGTGCACCAGCTTGGCCCGGCTGTTCCGCGTCCATTCGCGCACGTCCCTATGACGCCAGCCGCCTTCTGGCACGTACTTCTCAGGATCAACGGCCTTGCGGTCCAGATCGATCAGGATACAGCGTCGCAGAAGCTCCGGGCTCATGGTCAACGTATTCGCTGCGAAAGCCCAAGACGTCAGCACCCGAACAAGCGCCGTCTGAGTCTTCCCGAGGATTCGGAGTTTGAACCCTGTGTGTGGCGAAGTCATCGCCGACGCGAGGTCTGGCGAGTCCATCTCGTGATTGATGTTGTCGAAGAAGATCACTGCTTCGCCGTCCATCAACACCGCACCCAGCGTCTTGGCCAGTTCGTCGGCGTTCTTCGGCATGGCAAGGGCAGGCGCAGGCGCACCGCTGCTGATCGTGGTGCAGACGTCCACCAGAAAACCGGCACCGGTACCCGGCGCGGGCTTGTTGATGACGTGCCCCGGCGTCGGGCCATGGATCATGGTTCGCGCGAAGGGTAGCAGGATGAACGCCAAGGTGTTCGCGACGGCGGGGACGCCGCTTTCCGTGAAGGTCTGGTCCATAATCTCTTGTCGAGACAGCCCGCCCAGCGGGAAGTCCGCCAAGCATTCTTCCACGATGAAGCGCGCCGCGTCCTGTGCCTCTTCCCTCGTCGGGTGCGCGCTAACGCCCGCCAGCACCAACTCACTGTCCAGAAAAATCTGCGATCCGGCGTGATACCCGTTTGACGTCACAAGCGCCCCGTCCGCTGCGAAGAACGGGGTATCCACCACGCCGCGCAGGGGCAGCGTGAAGTCCTTCAGGTCCGACGCAAACACGTCGTTCACCACGTCCCACGGCGGGTAGATGTGCTGCAGTTCGTCGCCCGTCGGCCTCAGAAACGTGGCGACCTTGCCTAGCTGGTGGCGCTTACCGTCTGGGTCCAGCGTCATCAGGCGCCCTCTACGGACGATGGTCGGTTTTTCTATGTATTCGAAGAGGAAGGGGGCGGCGTCGTTGGCGGTCTTGATGCAGTTCAACGCATACTGCGTCAGGACGGGCGCCGGTTCGGTGATGAAAATGCCTGTGGGCTGATCATCGCGCTTCTTGGCGCGCTCCGCCTTCCTCTTCTCGTCCTCCAGTTCCTTCCAGAACTTCTTAAGCTCGCGCTTACCGAGGTTCGTCACCTTGGCCAAGATCGCGGTGACGTTGGCCTGTGTAGTCAGGTCGACGCCTTCGCGGAACAGCGCCTTTATGAACTTCTCGATATCGGCTTGGCTGTGGGTCGTGTCGAAAGCTTGGGCCCGCTCTTCCGGTGTCTTCGTCTCGTCGCCGATGGCGCCGGGCAGTGGCGCGAAAGGATCGGTTTCACCGTCCGCCACTTCCAACATGAATCCTTGATCCACGTCATACAGCGCGCGTTCCTCGAACCACCCCGCCCGCAGGGCCTCTTCGAGGAACTGCAGCTTGTGCCTTCCTTGGCACGCGTCATGGTGACAGAACCACGTCCAGTACTCATTCTGACTGTCGAGGCAGTTGATCGCCATGGTGGCGGTACCGCCCTCCGAACCGTGCTCGTGCTCGAACGGGCATTCCGTGTGGACGTGTCCAGAGGCCTCGCCGCCTGAGTGCCTGATCTTGTCAGGGCACAGGGTCTCCATAAGGTCCGCCAGCATGAAGCGGTTCTTGCCGCCGTCGCTGTGCCAGTCGTTGAGCGACTTCCCGGAAGGGGTGACGCACTGCGGACGTTCGTCGCCCTGACCGCCTGCCATGGTGAAGGCGTTCAAGTCACGGTTCCCGGTGTACGCCGACTTCCGCATCGGCTTGATACCGTCGAACGACAGCGGCGCACCCTGCACGATGGCGGCGTACCATTCGGCGCCCTTGGGGTGGCGGGCGGTGTAGAACAGGCGCGACGGATCGGTGCACGACGTGTCGAAGTGCACGCCCAGCACGTTCCGCGCGAGCCCTGTGACCTTGTCTTCCCAGACCGCCAGCGCCCCGTCCTGCGTGTCTCCCAGATCGATAAGTTTGACAGGCTCCGCCAGTGGGAAGATCAGACGGAATTTGTCCAGCGGCGGCGTGTCGAGTACGATCTTTACGCCCCCAGCGGTCTGGTGTTTCTGATCTGCGATGGTCACCGCATCAACGAACGAGTCTTCATACCGGTTCTTGTCGTGGGCGCGCAGGTACTGCCGCACCTCTTCGTCCGTTGGATCGCGGGCGATCTGCAGCTTGCGAAGTACATCATCGCGCTTCAGTTCGATGCCGCGCTTACCATGATTATAGCTGCTGTAGACGAGGCAGAAGACGCCCAGTTCCTGCAGCTTCTCCAAGGTCTCGCCCAAAGACGCGCCGGAGTCGACGTCGAGGCCCATGGCGAACATCGTGTCCATGGCTTTGGCCTTCCGGGCGCCCTCTACAGAAGACCCTAGGACGATGCAGGACCCGGCTTTGTACCTGCCTATAGGGTGACGCGAGAAGCCCCATGCGGGCTTCTTCCGGTTGCCGGGCTGGCCAGCGATCCACTGCCCCCACGTCAGTTCGGTCGGGCTCCATTGGCCATCTTGCGTGTTGCGCCGGTCACGCGCGCCCCACATCTCGCCCAGAAGGAACGTGGCCTTGCGATTCAGGAATTCTTCGAACCCATCGGACTCGGTGCCGATAATCTCGGCGTCGTTCAGGGACGTCTTTGGGACGTGCGCCCGAATTTTCTCGCGGTATTCGTCCAGCGGAATGACTTCGCATTCTTTCAGATCGTGGACGTTTTCGCCCGCCCGCGTAAATGCGTTCTCGGTCAGTTTCTCAGTTGCCATTTTTGTATATCTCCAAACAGTTTGTTTATTCCATTTCCTTCTCCATTCATCGATGTTTGCGTGGGGGCTACTGCCCTCCGGACCAGTGGTCCGCCTTGGAGGAAGACAAAGAAGACTCCGAGGATTTGACCCGCCCGCCTTAGCGGAAGAGCTATTCTTATGACCGCTGACGCGGTCAGGTGCGCGCCACCGGTTCACCAGCAAGCGCCGCGATCTCCCCCACCAGAAGCGCGAACGCCGTCTTGACGTCTGCACTGCGCGGCAAAAGCGCGAGTTCGTGTAGGCGGGCCGTCTTCTGGATCAGGCATCCAGCGACCGCGTCGGATTGGTCCAGTTCGATTATATTCATGGTTCCTAACTCCTCCCGGTTGATGAAGCTATCACTAGGAGGCGACGCGAAACGAGTCAACTACTTATTTTTACAGTACTTTTTCGGCTTGAAGCTGAAATTCATGTTTCGCTTCACCGCTCAGCCGGGCTTGGAAAATACAGCTTCAAGCTGATTTACAGAGGCCGGTGGAAGTCCAGCGCGTCCTCGAAAACAGCGCGCAACGCCGCCACATCGGCAACCTTATGCAGGCCCCAGCCGTCCACCTTCGACCACGTCCACTTGCCATCACTCCGAGGCGTGAAACCAGCGGCGGTTAGCACGCGGCGCGCAAGGTCGGGGTCATCGTCCATCACGTCCACAGCCCATCGAAACGGTATCCATAGCCCAATACCGCGCCAGCGATCTCGCTGGGTGATCGCCGTCTTGATGATCGCCGATAGCTCTTCGATTAGCGCCGCGTCCGGATCGTGTCGGGGCAGTCGCCCATTTAGAAAGTTTTGCATCGTCACGCTGCCTTTTCCTGCGCATCAGGCCCGAGGCCTTCGCGTTCTAGTTGGTCCGAAATCGCGCGCTGGATTGAATGGGTGTTCGCTCTAAAGCAAGCGTCGTCATCGCAGGCCGCAGCCGCTGCTTTCCAAAGGGCGGCTCGCCGATTCATTCGGGTGATCGCTCGAACGTATTTCATCGGATCATGCATGCTGTGCCCCGCCCGTTTGCCGCGTTAGGAATTCTCGAATTTCGCGTTCAAGCCGTTCTTTCTCTGCCGCGATCATTTCGGCGGTCCATGATCGGCGCACCAGAAGGCCACGATAAGTTCGAGTGTCGCGTTCTTTCTTCCGCTTGCGTGCCGCCTTATCCAGCGGCACGCCGCCCCATTCGAAGTCTATTAGGCTGGTGCCCATCTTTACACCTCCGTCGCGGAGTCTGCGATACCGCGAAGGCGGTTCCGTTTCCGCTCCTCCGGTGAAAGTTTCGGCCCCTGACTGCCGCTCTTCATTATCTCGGTCATTTGCTCAGATGTTATGACGTCTCCGGTCGGTTTGAATTCGTATCCATTTTCCAATCTTTCGAAACGGCCGAACCATACGCCCTTGAATTCGTCGCGGACTTTCTCTTTGATCTCCTCGAAGGTCATGGCATGAGCCCATGACGACGCGCAAAATTGATGCGCTGTTGCGGGCTGAGGCTAAGACACTGTTTAAGAAGCAGATTGCGGTCAGAGACGCTGGTCGGATCAAGCTTCTTATTGAGATCGTCCACCCCCAGACGTCTAGCCGTAGCCATGCGCTCGTGCCGGGGGAGGCGTGCCAGCGCGGCCAACTCATCGTTATCACCTGCGCGTATCGCGGCGGCGCGCTGTTGTTCCGCCAGTAGGCCTTTCGTCCGATCTAGCGCCTTCATCTCTTCTAGGGCGCGGTCGAGGTCGATATCGACGCCACTCACCGCGTGAATGCGGGCTTCAGGGCATGCCTCGATATCCATCGCGTCCAGTTCTACATTTAGCGCCGATTTGGCTAGCTCAATTAGCTTTTCTGTGGCGGCGGTCATGCGTTCCGCGACTTGCGGATCAGAATTTTTGATATCTTGAAAGTCAGACATTAAGCTACTAGCTCCATTTGAAATTTTGCGTTGATGATTGCAAAGGCGGGCGCCAATCGGTCGAGGGTCGGTACCTGCCCGCCAACCAAAATGTACTTCATAGAATCCGGCTGAATCGCGATCAGGGTCCTGAGGTTTTCGAGGTCGCGGATTACCGGCCCACCGCATACGGGACTTGCCGCGATTCCAGAGATAAAGTCGGATTGAATTTCCGCCAGCCGGTCGCGCATTTCCTGCGCCGGTAGCCACTGGATGAAGCTCCGCGCGCCTTCCAGCGCGTCAGGACCAACATAGAGTCGATCCTCTGGCGGCGCTGCAGCCGCCACCAGCCTTTCCACGGCACCAGCTTCAACTTCCTTTGGCCAGAGCGTCGGCAGCGCCGCGCGTAGTTCGTAGACGCAGGCGCGCCGGTCGCCACATTGCGACGGCACTGCCTTCAGTCGTCGCGCCGCCGTCTCAATGCAGACGCCCACGGCCCGTGAGTAGTCTTTCCTCGTGATGATCATGTGTCCTGCCAATCATTTTAGTGGTTGACAAAACACTACAACAGTGGGCCAAAAATGTCAACGAATCGGACAATTCGGTCCATTTGTGTTGGGGTGGGCTTGCTTATACCTAACACAAACTACCTGAAAACAATAGCATGAGCGAAAAACGGGTCACGACGCACCCCCGGCGATTCGTGTGGCGGGACATGCTCCAAAATGGTCAGTAATCCTGTCCTGCCGGGCTTTAGATCGGCAGTTCAGCGGCGTTGGCAGGCCAGCATAGGCGGAAGTTTGCCGACAAGTGCGGGCGCGGCACAGCGGCCTGACAGCGCGGCGACATGGTGCAGGGCGGCACAGCTCGACACGCCCGGCGCCCGACGCGAAGCGGTGCACTTCAGGCGCCAATCACTTCCGAATCCTGTGTTAGTTTTTGTGTTAGCTGCCGTGACATTCCGCGCTAACACACGTCAGTGATTATCGTTTTATCTCAGTGACTTGCTTCATGGATCGCGGCGAATCTGGATTTTTCAATTCTCTCCAGCAGCACCACTTGCCCGGATGTTCCTCTTTCGAACGGCTTGGCCGCAGCATGCGATTTCCGGCGATGGTTCGCGGCTGTTCCCCGGTCTTGCCCCTTGGCGCGGCGCCCTGCCCCCGCAGGGCTGCGCATGCCACTGCCGCAGGTCCTCCGTTCCGATGGCTGCTTTGGCGCCTGCTGCCGCACCGGATACCGCCTCGGAATACCGTTTCCACCAGTGCCTCGGCTCTGGATTGACTTGAAGCACCGCCCGCACCAATGCTTCGCGATCGATTTCCGCATGGTCTTGAAGGAACCTATGACGATGACGCGCCTGGTGCTGATTTCCTGTTTCTCTGCCGTCTGCCTTTCTACGTCCGCTCTGGCCCAAGACACCTTCACGCTGGACAACAACACCGGCTACACGATCACCGCCGTCTTCGCGGCTCCCTCGGAAGACGACGATTGGGGGCCGAACATTCTCGGCGAGAGGATCGCCCATCGGGAGACCATGGAGGTAACCTTGGACACCGAAACGTCCGGCTGCATGTGGGACCTGCGCTACGAGTTTTCGGACGGAGAGTTCTTCGAGGAGTACGAGGTCGACGTCTGCCGGATCAGCGGTGAAAGCTACATCCTGGAGTGAGTGCGCAGCAGCCGTCGCCTTCCCGCGCAACGGCCATTCGCTCGGTTTGGGAAAGGGAAAGGCTGCGCCGCGGGCTGCCAGCGCGCCCGCCTCACCTGCCCCTGGTCGCCCTCCTGACAAGAAGGGCGGCCGAGACACCCGCGGCAAGGCCGGCGGCGTTGGCACCGAAATCGGCCCACTGCGTCCCGCGACCGGCCAGGGGCTGAAGGAATTCCACTAGCCCACCGGCCGCCAGCGCCACGGCGCCGAAGAGGAGCCAGCGCTCGGGGAATGCGAGGACGATCAGGAAGCTGATCATACCGAACCCGGCAGCGTGCAGACGTTGCCCGGTGCCGGGCACAAAGCTGCCGATAACCTCGCCGGGTAGAAATGCGCCGACTCCGAGAAGAAGCGAGACGAGCGCAGCAGCCGAGACGGCCAGCCATTGAAAGCGATTCATCCGCGGTTTTTGCTGCCGCAGACGGACGGGCGCAAGGCGGGAAGTCGGACGCTGCCCTCGCCGTGCGCGGCGAACAGCTTGCCACATTGGCCGCTGCAGGCGCCCGCCCCCCTCACGACACACTCTCGGCCACGCGTTTTCGTGTCGCTTTCACTTCTCCGGCAGGGGCGGAATGCGTCGTACGCAATGAAGCGTCAGCAGATCCTGTGCTGCGCGATCCTCGTCCTGACGTTGTAGAACCGCACGGGGCGCATCCCGTCGCGCGGCCTGAGGTCGAACACGCGGTCGGCCGCGAAGCTTCGGCCGGCAGGCGCAAGCCGCAGCGCCCCCGCCGCGAGATAGCAGGTATGCTGCCCGGCGATGAAACTGCGCCGGCCCAGGCGTTCAAGGATCGTCTCGGCCACCGGACGCCGCAGGCGTGGCGACATGCCCAGCCCCGCGAAGGTCATCGCCTTCGGGGACCAGAGCAGGATATCGTCCGCGTAGATCAGCGCGCCGCGCGCCGCACGGTCGGCGGTCATGACGGACTTGCCGGCCTTCTTCTCGCCGAACACGACCTGCGCGCCGGCCGGGTCCTCGAAGGCCGCGCCATGCAGCAGAACCAGGTCCGGCCGCTGTGCTTTCACGCCGTGGGCCATCGCGATCAGCAGCTCGTTCAGCAGCGCGACCGGGTCGGAATAATCCCGCGCCGGCACGTAGTGTGCCGAGCCGAGCGCGAAGCGCGGCCCGGCCGAGACGCGGATCGTCGGATCCGCGTCCGGTATCGGCGCGTCTGCCCAGCCCGAGAGTACGCAGCCCAGCAGTTTCCGCACGGCCGAGGGCGCGCGGAACGAGAGCGACACGCCAAGCTCGCATGCTTCGAGCGCGAAGCTCTCCAGAGCTTCGGCGCCCGTCGCCAGTGCGCTATCGCCAGGTTCCGCCACGGGACTTGCAATAGGTGTCCACGTGGAACTTCCCCGGCTGCTCGAACGAGACGACACGACACAGCCGGTTGTCCGACACGGCCGTCGATTCGATCGTGAAACGCTGGCCGGCCGACGTGGCGGCCTGGTAGCCGTCAGGCCGCGAATCCAAGGCGCTGACCAGCGCGGGGCTGACCTGTGGCGCAGTGGGTGCCGTGGCGCAACCGCTCAGGATCGCGGCCGCGACCAGGCCCAAAGCCGCAGCCCTCATCCCTGGAAATCCTTCAGCACCTGATCCAGGTTCCCGGCCGATACGGGTTCGAGCCCGTCGCTCCGCAGCGCGTCCTCGACCTGCGTCACGACCTGTTGCTGGCTCGTATCGTCCACGGCCGCCTCACCCTCGAGCGTGGCCTCGGCCCCGCTCGGCGACGAGGGTCCCGAGACACCCGAAGGCTGGGACGGGGTGGAAGGGGCGGATGGGCTCGACGCGGCCGAAGGCTCGGAAGCAGCGCTGGGTTCCGAGGCCGCCGAGGGTTCGGACGCCGCCGAGGCCTCAGAGGCCGCGGACGCCGTGCTGGCGCGGGCCGATCCCGGAACAAGCGCGACGCTTACCGCGGCACCTTGCAGCACCAGAAAGCCCCTGAGGAAGTGACGACGCAGCATGACATAGACTCCCGTTTAATTACACACCGGACGAAAATGCGTGCGGGAACGTGGTCGCTTCATGTCTCAAGTCGGGCAATTCGATGGCCGCTCCGCACGGCCCGGCAGGTCCGGCCCCCGCGCATCGGCCCCGCTGCACCCGTCGGGCAGACGATTTGCCCGTCGGCATCTGCGCGCCGCCGGGGCACGTTTCGGGCCGGAATCACAACGTCCTTCGGCGCTTGCCACCAATGGCACGGCAACCGCCATCCCCGGACGGCCGCCCTCGTTGCCAGGCAAATCGCGGAACCTTGGCCGTCGCCCATCGCTTCCCTGATAGAAGAGGGAGGAGCAAGAAAATGCATAAAAATCTCGCGGGATCCACCGTCATCCTCATCCAGGCGCTCTCGGCCTCGGCTGCGATGGCCCAGCACTCGGAGATGCAAGAGCACGGCCATGCCGCCTTTTGCGATGTATCCCAAGCCGAGCCGACACCGATCCTGGGTGTCGCGGACTTCGATGCTAGCGGCTCGGTCAGCGAGGCGGACCTCGAACTGCTCCAGGACCGTGTCGATGCGTCCGATTACGTCGCTTTCTTCGACCGCAACGCGGACCGGCGCCTGGACGAAGCCGATCTGGAACTCGCCCGCCAGGACATCGGCTCGCGAAGCGCTCCGCGGGATCAGCAGCTTGCCTTGGCGTACCAGCACACCGAGCCCTTCCGGGACCGCGAGACAGCCATCCGCAAGGGCTACGCCCCCTTCACGCAAACGCTGCACGGCCACGGTGCCCACTGGTCCCAGCATCCGGAAGGCGGCGGCCTTGGATACAGCTTCGTTCCGGGCAACCCGGTCGGGCTCAACTACGCGTCCGACGGAACCCTGTGGGGTGTCTTCTACTACATCGGCCCCTCGGGCAGCCGCGACGACGGCAGCATGTACCCGCCGCGCCACGCCTTCCGGCCGTTCCCGGAAGCGCCCGAAGGATTCGAGGGCGACGAGGATGCCTGGCATTGGCACGCAGGGACGTGCTTCGTCGGCCTGGACGTGAACGACCCGTCGCTCGACCCGGCCGATTACGAGTTCCTGGAGCGCCTTTCGCCGCGCGAGTGCCAGGCGCGCGCTCGGGAGGCGAGCGGTGGGCAGGTCGAGCAACCGAACTGGGTTCCGCAGTTCCACATGCTGCACGTATGGCTCTACGAACTGAACCCCTGCGGAACCTTCGCGGGCGCGCATCCCGAACTGGATGTGAACGCGGCCGATCCCGCCCAATCCATCGTGCACCCCGAACGTCACCCCGAGGCGCCGCATCCGGATTTCGATTTCGAAGGCGGGACGATGTGCGCGTGGTTGAGCGAGACGGGCACGACGCCCGAATACTGCGCGCAAGGCGCGGTGCAGTAGCGCCGGATCAGGCAGCCGTCGTGCAGAACGCGACGGCGTCCAGCAGGCGGCCCTGTCGGACGGGCTTGGCGAGCGTCACGTCGCAGATGGCCCGACGCTCGCCGTTGAATTCGTCCTGCCCTGCGGAACCGGAGATCAGAACCACGCGCGTTCCCGGGCAGAGCGTGCGAAGTTCCACCAGGTGATCGACGGCGCTCTCGACGTCGGCCGCGCACGCCAAGTCGAAGACAAGCAGATCCCACTTGCAGGGCCTCGCCCGCATGCTCGCGATAACGGCCTCGGGATTGCCGCAATGGTGAACCTCGTAGCCCAGCGCCGCCGTATCGGCGGCCAGGCGGCGGCTGTGCAGGCTGTCCGGTGCGGCCATGGCGGCCCGAAGCTGCTGCCCGGTATCGCGTCGGCTCGGGTACATCCACCAGATGTCGCCGGCCTCCGGTTCGCGGTCATCCGTGGCCGAAACCGGTTGACTGTACTCGACCTCGGGAGAGTCCGACATCAGCCCCATGGCAAGAACGCTGCAGAAGATCACGATCTGCACGCCGGACGCCATCAGAAGCGACGGACCCGCCCCGACCCCGAGGATCAGCAGGCCGATGAACAAGGGGAACGCCACCGCGACGCTTGAGACAAGTCCACCAAGCGCGATGTTGGTCTCCGCGAGAGGCGAGGGAGACTGGCGAAGCCCGGGCGCACGGGCGGATGCAGGCATCGTCGAGTCGATCTCCATTGCGAAACGCCCCGTGCCGAAAGGCTCGCCTGAGCGCTCCCGCTGAAAGTCGAACGTCCGCTGCTTCATCAGGTCACCTTCCCTATGGCCGACGGTACGGGAGACGTGGCTGCCATCCCTGAAGGCTCGATGGATGTACCCTCGGCCGTCTCCATGCGGCCCAGCAATCGGCCAGCGGTTTATCCGGGTGCCGCGACAGCGGTTCATAGGCGAATAACCCTGAGTTTATGTGACGCAAGACCCGGAAAAACCACCATCGTGCCCTCATGGGGGAGATCGAGGGACGCCCTTCAGGAGCCGCCGCTTCCCGGAACATCGCGCCTCGGCCCCGCGTTGTTTTGGAAAGCGGAGGAGCCTGTCATGCGCTGGAAGAAGACCGTCTTGGCCGGGGCATGTGCCGCGCGGGCGACGTCAGCCGCGCTGCCCCTGATCGCACACGAGGACGGCATGTCCGGCTCGGTCAGCGTCGATGCGTCCGCTTTCGGCAGCGCCGGGGACGTCCGCTTCGCACGCAACCTATGGCAGGCCCTGAGCGATGCCGGAATCGTCGGCGACGACGCGATCCAGACCCACCCCTATGCAGGAAGTTCGAAACACGGCCCGGTGGTCCAGTACATCGACGGAACCGTCACGGTCGGCGATTACAGCGGCACCTTCATCACCAAGCGGAACTATCGCGGCGAGGACATTTCCGTCGAGGAGATCTTCGCCGACCCGTCCAGCCACTTCGACTCGCTGGGCGTGATGTTCCGCCGGGAAGAGGGATACGCCCCGGACAGCGCGGACTGGTTCTGGGCCAAGTTCATGCCCGACGGTACGGTTGCCACCACACCGGATGGCATGAGCATGGCGGGGCAGGTCGCCCCGTGCATCTCCTGTCATCAGCCTGCGGACGGCGAAGACTTCGTCTGGGGGCACGACAGGTTCTCGCGGTAAGTGTCGTTCCAGCCGAGGGCGGGAGCGTCCACGGGCATACCGAACAGCCCGCCGCGGCCAGACCGCGTGCGGGATCGTTTGCCGGCACGGAGCCGGGTCTCGCACGCCAAGCCTTGACCGACCGGTTCGCGTGGCGCCGCCGCCGCTCGTCCCGCTGAGCATGGTTTTGCCACACCCGCACGGAAACCCCACGCCTCCGGCAGCACGGCTTTTCCCCGCCAGGACCGGGCGGCTTCCGCGCCTCCCACGCCCGCCTGGCGGTCCCCTTCTCCGGACGGAACCGAAACTTTCAGGAACAACCGTTTCCGCGACGGGTTGGGACCACGATTGCAGCCGGCACCGCCGGTTCCCGCCGTCCTGGCCACGCCACAACCTCGGGAGCGAAACCGTTGAAAAAGAATATCTACGTCCTTGGCATGCTCGACTGGCAGCTCGAAGAGCTGAAGACCATCCGCGACGCCGACCTGTGCCGATTCCACTCGCTCCTGACGACGGATGAGCTGATGGACCACGAGGCCGGCTTCGACGAACTGCTCCGACGCGCCCGCCGCCAGCTGAACGAGGGCGACAAGCCCGACGCGATCGTCTGCCACTGGGATTTCCCGTCCAGCTGCCTCGCGCCGATCCTGGCCGCGGAATACGGCCTGCCCGGCCCCTCGCTCGAGGCGGTGCTGCGCTGCGAGCACAAGTACTGGGCCCGGATCGAGCAGGCCCGCGTGGCGCCCGAATGCGTGCCCGACTTCGAGGCCGTCGATCCCTTCGACCCCGAGGCCGCCGACAAGATGAAGCTCGACTTCCCGATCTGGCTGAAGCCGGTCAAGGGCTTCTCGTCGCAGCTGGGCTTCAAGATCACCGACCGCGAGGGCCTAGACAAGGCGCTGGAAGAGATGCGCGAGGGCATCGGCGACCTGGGCCACATCTTCGACGAATGCCTCGACCACGCCGAGCTTCCGCCGGAGGTACAGGGCATCGGCGGCAGCCATGCCATCGCCGAAAGCATCATGAGCGGCGACCAGTTCGCGCATGAAGGCTACGTGCGCAACCACAAGGTCACGATCCACGGCGTGCTCGACATGATGCTCAGTTCGGACGGCAAGGCCGTCGCCGGCCTGCGCTATCCCGCCGACCTGCCCGACGACCTGGTCGACCGCGCCAACGACGTCGGCCGGAAGATCATGCGCCAGGTCGGCTTCAACGACGGCTGCTTCAACGTCGAGTTCCTCTACGACGAGGACACCGACAAGCTGTGGGTGATCGAGGCCAACACCCGCATCTCGCAAAGCCATTGCGAGATGTTCCGCATGGTGGACGGCCGCTCGAACCACGAGATCGCCGTGTCGGTGGCGCTGGGGGACGAACCCACCCTGCCCGACCACAAGGGCGACTTCGACACCTCCGCCAAGTTCTACATCACCAAGGACGACGACGCGAAGGTCACGCGCGAGCCCACGAAGGACGAGCTGCGCGAGATCTCGGACGAGTTCGGCGCGCTGGTGGAATTCGAGGCGCACGAGGGCGACACGCTGTCCGACCTGCCCAACCAGCCGGTCTACTGCTACAACGTGGGCTATGCCTGGCTGGGCGCGGACTCGCCGCAGGCGCTGCGCGAACGCTACCGCGAACTCGTCTCGCGGTTGCCGATGGAGTTCAGCGACGGAAATCGCCTGAGCACCGAGATGTAGCGCCGCCCGCGCAACGCCCACGACCTGACACTCCCGACCCCGGCCACAGCTTCAAGGCCGGGGCACCCACGGACAGGGACACGCATAGAATGAAGGAAGTCTCGAGTTTCCCCCACGCCGTTCAGATCACCGAACACGTCTGGATCGACCTTCCCAACGGGCGGCGACTGGCCGCCCGCCTCTGGATGCCCGAGGATGCCGGCGACAACCCGGTCCCGGCGATCCTCGAATACCTGCCCTACCGCAAGCGCGACCTGACCCGCGGGCGCGACGCGATCAACCACCCCTATCTCGCCGGCCACGGCTATGCCTGCGTGCGCGTCGACATGATCGGCAGCGGCGAATCCGACGGCGTGCTAGTCGACGAATACACCGAGGACGAGCTTGCCGACGGCGTCGCGGTGATCGAATGGATCGCCCGGCAGAAATGGTGCGACGGCAATGTCGGCATGTTCGGCATCTCGTGGGGCGGCTTCAACGGGTTGCAGATCGCGTCCCGCCAGCCCGACGCGCTCAAGGCGATCGTGTCGTGCTGCGCGTCCGACGACCTCTACGAGGACAACATGCACTACATGGGCGGCTGCCTGCTGGGCGACCAGCTGTCCGAGGCGACCGTGATGGCCGCCTTCAACAGCCAGCCGCCCGACCCCGCCATCGTCGGCGACCGCTGGCGCGACATGTGGCTGGACCGGCTCGACGGCTCGGGCCTGTGGCTCAAGAAGTGGCTCGATCACCAGCGCCGCGACACCTACTGGTCGGCCCATTCCGTGTGCGAGGATTACTCGGCCATCAAGTGCCCGGTGCTCGCCGCCGGAGGCTGGACCGACGGCTACACCAACGCCATCTTCCGCCTGCTGGAACATCTCGACGTGCCCTGCCGCGCTTTGATCGGCCCTTGGGGGCACAAGTACGCGCATATGGGCGTGCCCGGCCCTTCGACCGGCTTCCTGCAGGAGGTGCTGCGCTGGTTCGATCACTGGCTGAAGGGCATCGACACCGGCGCCGAGGAATTCTCGGAACTGCGCGCATGGATGCAGGACTCGGTGCCGCCCAGCACGTCCCACCAGGACCGCCCCGGCCGCTGGGTGCGCGAACCGCAATGGCCGTCCGACGACATCACGTCGCTGGAATACCGGCTGGGCCACCGGCGCCTGTTCCGGCACGAGGAGAACCGCCACGCCTTCGAATCCGCGTTCGAGGAAACGCTGGTCTCGCCGCTCTCGGTGGGTCTGTTCGCCGGCAAATGGTGCTCCTACGCCGCCCTGCCCGACCTGCCGCACGACCAGCGCGAGGAGGATGGCGGCTGCCTCGTCTACGACACCGAGGTGCTGGACGAGGACATCGAGATGCTCGGCACCCCCTCGGTCGAGCTGGAGATCGCCGCCGACAAGCCCGTGGCGCAGGTCGCGGTGCGGCTCTCGGACATCCTGCCCGACGGGCGCGCCACGCGGATCACCTACGGCGTGCTCAACCTGACGCACCGCGACGGCCACGACGATCCGCAACCGCTCGAGCCGGGGTGCTTCTACCGCGTGCGGGTGCCGCTCAACGGGCTGGGGACGCGGATACCGGCGGGCCACAAGCTGCGGCTGTCGATCTCGTCCACCTATTTCCCGCTGATCTGGGCCCCGCCGGAACCGGTGCAGCTGACCCTGCGCCCCGAGGGCTGCACGCTGTCGCTGCCCGAGCGCCGGCGGCGCGAAGACCCGCCGCTGCGCGAACTGGGCGAGCCCGAAGGCGCGCCGCCCATGCCGGTCGAGCGGCTGGCCCCGCCCGAAGCGTCGTGGAACGTCGTCCGCTCGATGGTCGATGACGAAGCCGCGCTGGTCGTGGTCAACGACGAGGGCAGCTATCGCATCCCCGAGATCGACATGACCGTCCGGCGCCGCACCGAGGAACGCTACAGCTTCCGCGACGCGGATCACGCTTCCCTGCGCGGCGAGACGCGGACCGAGCGCGGCTTCTCGCGCGGCGACTGGTCCGCGCACGCGACCACGCGCACGGTGCTGACCTGCGACGCGGAAAACTTCTACGTTCACGCCACGCTCGACGCCTACGAGGGCGCCAGGCGCATCTTTTCGCGCAACTGGGACGAGACCATCCCGCGCGACCTGGTGTGACCGCGATCGCTCCGAGGACGTAGCCTACGCCATGATCGCAGGCGCGGATGGCTCCGCGCCTGCCGTCAAAGGTTAACGCTTCCTGAAAACGTCGCTGGAACCCATTGATATCGTTACGGCGCCCACGTGTCCCATCGTGGGACACGCCTACGGCGCCGTCTCAGACGATCATGACCGGCCGCTGCGTGAGGCTCGCCACCTTGTGGCTGATCGAGCCGAGCATGTAGTTCTCGGCCGATCCCACGCCCCGCCCGCCCATCACGATCAGGTCGACTTCGCGGTCCTTTGCGAAGGCCACGATCCCCCGCGCGATCGCCCCGTTGCGGACGAAGGCATGCACCTCGGCCGCGCCGGCGGCCAGAGCGTGCGCCTTGGCCTTCTCGGCGATTTCCTTCGCATATTCCCGCATCACGTCGTCGAACCGACGCGGATCCTGCGGCCGCACCATCGACAGCGACGCCTCAAGCAGCGAATGGTGGCGGTAGATCGTCAGGATCGACACGACCGCGCCCGTCAGCCCCGCCAGCCCCACCGCCTTGTCGAGCGCGGCGAAGGAGTTGATCGAGCCGTCGACGGGAACGAGGATATGCTTGAACATCCCGGATCTCCTTATTTCGCGAAGGCAAGATCGCGCAGGAAAAGCGCGATCTGCGGAAACAGGATCAGCGCGACCGACACGCACAGCAGGATCAGGATGAAGGGCGGCGTGCCCTTGATGACCTCCCAGTAGGGCCGCCTGAACACCGCGATCGCCGTGAAGATGTCGCAGCCGAAGGGCGGCGTGGCAGAGCCGATCGCCACCTGCAGCGTGATGATGATGCCCACGTGCACCGGGTCCAGCCCGACCGCGTCCACCACCGGCGCGAAGATCGGCACGAAGATCAGGATCACCACGATCGGATCGACGAACATGCAGCCGATGAAGAACGCGATCGAGATCGTCGCCAGCACGCCGTATGGCCCCATCTGGTCGATGCCGATGGCGCCCAGCACCTCCTGCGGGATCTGGGCGAAGCTGATGACGTAGGAAAACGCCGCCCCCGCCCCCACCAGGATGAACACCACCGCGGTGATCAGACCCGTGGACTTGGCCGTGGCGTAAAGCTGCTTCACGTTCATCTCGCGGAAGACCACCATCTCGAGGATCAGCGCGTAGAGCACGCAGGCCGCCGCCGCCTCGGTCGGAGAGAAGATGCCGCCGTAGATGCCGCCGACGATGATCACCGGAAAGCCCAGCGGCCACAGCGCGCGCTGCACCGCGCGGCCGCGGTCGCCCCAGGTCGATTTCGGCTCGGTGGGCACATTGTGGCGCACCGCGTAGATGTAGGAATAGATCGAGAACAGCACGAGGATCAGCAGCCCCGGCCCGATGCCGGCGATGAACAGCTCGGCGATCGACGTGCCTGAAACGACGCCGTAGATGATCATGCCGATCGAGGGCGGGATCAGGAAGGCGATGTCCGACGCGTTCACGATCAGCGCCAGCACGAAGTTGTCTTTGTAGCCCGCGTTCAGCATCCGCGGCCGCAGCGGTCCGCCGACCGCCACCACCGTCGCCTGGGTCGAGCCCGAGACCGCGCCGAACAGCGTGCAGGCCGCGGCGGTAGACACGGCAAGCCCGCCCTTCAGGTGGCCCACGAAGGCCATCACCAGGTCGATCAGCCGGCTGGCGGACTGGCCGCGGGTCATGATGTCGGCCGCGAAGATGAACATCGGCACCGCGATCAGGCTGGCGGGCCGGATGCCGCCCAGGATCTGCTGCACCATCGTGCCCAGTTGGTCGATCCCGCCGAAGATCATGACGAACCCGATCAGCGACCCCGCCAGCAGCGGGATCATCATCGGAAAGCCCAGCAGAAGCAGGACGATCATCGTCCCGAAGATCATCGTGCTCATCGCTCAGACCTCTTCTTCGCGCTCGTTGTCATAGCCTTCCAGCGTGCTGGTCGACAGCCAGATGTTCTTGTGGATCAGGTTCTTGATCGCGGTCAGGGTGTATTGCAGCCCAGTCAGGAAGAAGCCCAGCGGCGCCCAGACGATGATCCACCAGACCGGGATCTGCAGCGCCGGCAGAAGCCGCCCGCGCGAGGCCTGCGTCATCACGTAGTCGAGCGAGTACCACGTCAGCAGGAACATCGCCGCGGCCGTCACCAACGCGATCAGGATCATCAGCGGCTTGCGCACCGCCGGCGGCACGGCGTCGAAGATCGCCGACATGCGGATGTGCCGGCCGTGCCGCGCGGCATACGAGATGCCCGCGAACGTGATCAGGATGATCAGCGCTTGGTTCACCTCTTCCGAAAAGAACAGCGACTGACCGAACACGTAGCGCCCGATGACGTTGGCCATCGTGTTGGCCGCCATGAGCAGCACCCCCACAGCCAGCAGGAACGCCTCGATCCGCGCGATGCCCACGTCGATGACGCCAAGAAAGCCCGGAAGCCCCGAGACATAGCTGGAATCGTCTATGTCGTCGACGGCCGAGGGGACCATAACCTCGGCCTGAAGATCGGGATCGTGCGGCCCGTGCGGGTCCTGTCGTGACGCCATTGTCGCTCTCTCTCCTGGATACCGGGACGGCCTGCCCCGCCCCCCGCGCTACCGGGCCGCGCGGTTGCGGCCCGGTTGCAGGAACGGATGCGCCGCGGTGCGATCTCAGCTTTCGCCGGACGCGGCTTCGAGATCTTCCTTCAGCTGGTTGAGGATCTCCTCGGCCTGATCGCCGCCAATTTCGAGGAACTCGGCCTCGACCTCGTCGGCGGTGTCCATGAAGGGCTGGCGCTGTTCCTCGGTCAGCGTGGTGATCGTGATCGAGGGCTTCGCCTCCTTGATCTTCGCCAGCGACTCCTCGGTCAGACCCTTCTGGTACTCGATGATATGGTCGAAGGCGACGTCGATCGCGTCCTGGACCAGCGTCTTGTCCTCCTCGGATAGCCCCTCGTAGAAGTCGAGATTGGCCATCACGGCGGTGGTGAAGTTGTTGTGCCCGGTGCGCGTGATGTGGTCGGTTACCTCGTACATCTTCGTCGACTCGATGAAGAAGGCGGGGTTTTCCTGGCCTTGAATGATGCCGGTCTGCAGCGCGCCGTAGACCTCGCCCCAAGGCAGCGGCGTCGGCGTGGCGCCGAACGCCTGGTAGCTGCCCACCAGCAGCGGGTTGGTCATCACGCGGAACTTGACCTCGTTCAGGTCCTCGGGGGACGTGACCGGCTCCTGCGTGGTCATCATCACCTCGCCCTCGGGGAACATGGTCAGCAGCTTCAGGCCCTGCTCTTCGTAAAGCGGCGGGAACAGCTCGTTGATGGCGACGGAGTTCTCGAAGAACGATGCCAGCTGGTCCTCGTCCTGCGGCAGCAGGTAGGGCACGAAGAACACCTGCGCCTCGGGGATCAGCGCGCCGGTGAAGCCGGGCGACTGGTCGACGAATTGCAGGATGCCGGATTGGGCCTGTTCCATCACGTCGGCGGATTCACCCAGCGTGCCGAACGGGAAAAGCTGGATCTCGTGGTCCGAGTTGGCCTCGATCTCTTCCTTGAACTTCTGCGCGAAAACCCCCTGCACCTCGTCCATCGCTTCTTCGAACGCGTAGCGCCAGGTGTCGGCGCCGGCCATGCCTGCGCTGGTGGCCAAGGCAAGCGCGCTTGCCGCGAGAAGGCTTTTGTAGCTCATGGTCTTTCCTCCAGAATTTCAAACGCCTTCCTGCCACGGCCGTCGGCAGGGCGCGGATTCCCGGGGCCGGAAGCCGTTTGCCACAGAAAGACCCTTCAAGGGTTTAGACCGGGGCCGCACATGTCAATGATTAACCTGCCTTAGGGGAAGCTATGCAGCGAAAGCGCCGGCATCGGGTGCATCAGCGCCGCCGCGTCGCCCCGGCCGCGCGCCCGGGCGGGGAACCGTGGGCGGCGCGGCACGGTTTTTCCAATGACAAGCCGCGGCCATTCCGCGGGGCGACAAGACGGAGCCTTCCCATGACGGATATCCTGCTAACGGGGCAACGCGCCGTGGTGACGGGCGCAAGCTCGGGCATCGGTGCCGCGACGGCGCGCGCGCTGGCCTCGGCCGGGGCGGCGGTGGTGCTGACCTACCGCTCCAAGGAAGAAGACGCCGAGGCCGTGGCCGACGAGGCCCGGCGCGAGGGCGCGACCATGCACGTGGTGCAGGCGGACATCTCGAAGCCCGAGGATTGCACGCGCCTGTTCGACGAGACCGACAGGCTGTTGGGCGGCGTGGACATCCTCGTCGCCAATGCCGGCGTGCAGAAGGACGCGGCCTTCGCCGAGCTGTCGCTGAAGGACTGGCAGACCGTGCTCGACGTGAACCTGACCGGCCAGTTCCTCTGCGCGCAGGAGGCCGTGCGCCGGTTCCTCGCGCAGGGCACGGTCGAGACCTCGGCCGCGGCGGGCAAGATCATCTTCACCAGCTCGGTCCATCAGGGCATCCCCTGGGCCGGCCACGTGAACTACGCCGCCGCCAAGGGCGGGGTGAAGCTGCTGATGCAGAGCATGGCGCAAGAGTTGTCCTGCGAGAAGATCCGGGTCAACGCCGTGGCCCCCGGTGCGATCAAGACTGACATCAACAAGGAGGCCTGGGCGGATGAGGAGGCCGAGAAGGAGCTTTTGAAGCTCATCCCCTACGGCCGCGTCGGCGTACCCGAGGACGTGGGCCGCGCGGTGGCGTGGCTGGCCTCGGATGCCTCCGACTACGTCGTGGGCACGACGCTGTTCATCGACGGCGGCATGATGCTGTACCCGGCGTTCCGCGACGACGGGTGAAGGGCGCCCGCTTCAGACCGCCCGCTCGCGCGGGACGAGACGCAGGTGGCTGCCGGTGACGCCGCCCGGCAGCGCGGCGATCCGGTCGGCGACGGCCAGCAGCCTGCCCATGTCGATCCCGGTGTCCAGCCCGCCCTCGTTGAAGGCGAACACCAGGTCCTCGGTCGCGGTGTTGCCGGTGGCGCCCGGCGCGAAGGGGCACCCGCCAAGGCCCGCCGCGGCGGTGTCGAAGTCGCTCACCCCAGCCTCCCACGCGGCCAGCGCGTTGGCGACGCCCTGCCCGAACGTGTCGTGGCCGTGGAACGCCCAGGTGTTGCGCACGGTCTCGGGCAGAGCCATCACCGCGCGGAACCGGTCGCGCACCATGAACGGGTTGGCACGGCCGGTCGTGTCGCACAGCGCGATCTCGGCCTCGGGGGCGATCCCCGCCACCCGCGAGACCGCCGCCAGCACCTGGTCCAGCGGCACGGTCCCCTCGAACGGGCAGTCGAACGCCGTGGCCACGTCCACGCGCAGGCGCACGCTTTCGGGCAGGGCGCTCGCCACGGTCTCCAGCCCGTCCAGCGACTGCGCCACGCTCTGGCGGACGTTGGCCTGGTTGTGCGCCTCGGACACCGAGAAGACGTAGCAGACCTCCCCGATCCCGGCCTCCACCGCGTTCTCGGCGCCGCGCACGTTGGGCACCAGCGCGCACAGCCGCGCGGGCAGATCCTTAACCGCCGCCGCGATCTCGGCCATGTCGGCCATCTGCGGCACCGCCTTGGGTGACACGAAGGACCCGATCTCGACCCGAGGACAACCCGCGGCGACGAGGTCGCGGATGATGGCGATCTTCTCGTCCGTGGGAAGCGGCTGCGCGATCGACTGGAAGCCGTCGCGCGGCGCCACCTCGCAGATGCGGGGCATGCGGGCCTCAGACATTCTGCAGGTCCTCGCGGTCGTTCTGGTCGCGGCCGGTGATCGCGTCCAGGATGTTCAGCGCGAAGCGCACCGCCAGCAGGCCGAAGCCGATCGGGATCATCGCGTAGGGATAGACGATCGGCGTGCCGAAGCTGGACGACACCCGCTCGCCGTATTCCCAGGCCTGGTAGGCCATCAACGCGCCGCGCCACGCCATGATCCCCGAAAACCCCAGCCCGAAGAGGCCGATCACCACGCGGTTGATCCGCTGCCCGGTGCGCCCGACCTTGTCGGCGAAGAACGAGATGCGGATGTGGCTGTCGGTGCGCTGCACGTCCGAGGCGGTCATCACCGCCACGTAGATGATCAGGAACGTGTTGATCTCCAGCGACCAAGAGGTGGGCGCCGTGAACAGGTAGCGCATGATCGCGTCGTAGCAGATCGTGACCACCATGAAGACGAGGACAAGCTCGCCACCGGCCCGGGTGATCCGTTCGAGCCATTCGAAGGCCTTCCACATGGCTTCACCTTTCCTTCCTGCCAAACGGAGCGCGGCGCGCGGGGACCTTCCCGCGCGCCGCCCGCGTCACGAGCCTTCCTGCCCCAGCGCCAGCGCGATGGCGCGTTCGCCCACGTCGCGGCCCACTTCCTCTTTCCACGCCTCGTGGACCGACTGCGAGGCCTCCTCGAGCCGCGCGAGATCCTCGTCCGAAGGCTCGACGATTTCCAGGCCGGCCTCCTCGATCAGCGGCCAGTATTCTTCCTCGTAGATGACGTCGTTGGAATAGGCGGCGCCGTTCTCCTCGAACCATGCCGCAGCCTCGAGGAACGCTTCCTTGGCGTCTTCCGGCATGCTCTCCCACCCTTGGGTGGTGACGAACAGGCCGATGCCGTAGGCCGTCATCGGCAGCTTGTAGACCACGTCCAGCTGCTCCTGCAGCGACCGCCCGATGATGGTCGAGATGTTGGCCACCGCCGCGTCGACCGTGCCCCGCTGCAGCGCGAGGTACAGTTCGGACGACGGGATGCGCACGGCGCCGGCCCCGAAATCCTCCATCAGCTGGGTCGCCTCGAAGCTGACCACGCGCACCTTCTTGCCGCTGACCTCGTCGATCGAGTGGATCGGCCCCGCGCTGGTCGACCAGATGTATTCCGGCTCGAGGATGTTGCCCATCATCGAGACCATGTAGAGGTCGTCCTCGGCCAGTTGCTCGTTCACCAGCTCGAACAGGGGGCTGCCCTTCGCGATGCGGCCTGGATTGGCGTACAGCTCCTCGACGATGCCCGGCAGGCCGGTGATCCCCAGGATCGGCAGCGACCGGGTGACGTAGCTGGTGGTGTGGAACATGAAGTCGATCGTGCCAGCACGCAGCGCGGGCAGCTGCTCGTCCGCCTTCAGCAGCTTGCCGCTGTCGTAGTAGTCGACCGTCACCGCGTCAGAGGCATCCAGCCGCTCGACGAACCCGGCCGAGCCGTAGGACAGCGCCTTGTAGCTGGGCGGCAGGTAGCTGACGCCGGTCAGCGTGGTGGCCGCCGCCGCCGGCCGCGCGAAGCCGCCCAGGCCAAGCGCGCCGCCGCCCATGATCGCGGCAGAGCTTGCCAGGAAGTTGCGTCGTGATTGGGTCATGTCTTTCTCCTCCTCTTGATGAATCGGGCAAGTGTCAAAGCAGCCCCGGCAGCCACAGGCTGAGCTCCGGGAACAGGACGAAGATCATCAGCAGCACGAACTGCACGCCCACGAACGGCACGACCGAGCGGATGATCTCCTCGACCTTCAATTGCGGGCACACGCCCTTCAGCGCGTAGAGGTTCAGCCCCACGGGAGGCGTGACCACCGCGATTTCCAGGTTCATCACCAGCACGATCCCGAACCACAGCGGATCGTAGCCCAGCGCGGTCACCAGCGGCAGCAGGATCGGCGTCGTCACCACGATCAGCGACACCGCGTCGACCAGCATCCCCAGCAGCACCAGCGCGATCATGATCAGCGTCAGGATCGCCCAGCCCGGCAAGTCCGTCGCCGTCAGCGCGGCCGAGACGTTTTCCGGCACGCGGACGAGGTTGAGGTAGTCGCCGAAGATCTTGGCGCAGCCGATGATCAGCATGATCGCGCCGGACACCTTGATCGAGCTGATGAATATCTCCCGCGTGCGCGTCCAGTCGAGGCAGCGGAACACGAAGCCCGCGATGAAAAGCGCGCCCGCCGCGCCGAAGGCCGCCGCCTCGGACGGGGTGGCGATGCCGCTGTAGATCGCGCCCAGCACGATGAAGACCAGCAGCAGCGCGTGCCAGATGCCCCCCAGCGCGCGGACCTTTTCGCCCGTCGTGGGCTTCGGCTCGGTGGCGGGCGGCGCCTCGTGCGGGTTCAGCCACACGCGGACGTAGATGTAGAGCGACAGCGCCAGCGCCAGCGCGATGCCGGGGACGATGCCGCCGATGAACAGCGCGCCCACCGACACGCCCGACACGGCGCCGTAGATGATGAACGGCACCGAGGGCGGGATCAGCATCGCCAGCGCGCCCGACGACGCCACCGACCCGGCCGCAAGGTGGCGCGAATAGCCCCGTTCCAGCATCTGCGGCACGGCGATCGAGCCCACCGCCGCCACGCCCGCGACCGACACGCCCGACACCGCGCCGAACACCGCCGAGGCGCCCACGGTCGAGATCGCCAGCCCGCCGCGCAGCCATTGCAGCCACAGCGACGCCGCGTGGAACAGGTTGCGCCCCACCGGCGTCGCGCCCAGCACGTTGCCCATCAGGATGAACAGCGGCAGCGCGATCAGCTCGAAGCTGTTGAGCTGCCCGAAGAACGATGTCGGCGCGAAGAAGAACGCCAGCGATCCCCGCGCCATGTAGAGGCCCAGCAGGCCGGACGCGCCCAGCGCCAGGAAGATCGGCGCCCCCGCGCCGATCAGTCCCAGCAGCACGACCACGACGAGTATGGGCTCGATCATCGCGTGCGGCCCTTCGCTGGAATACTCATGTCGTCTTCTCCCCCCTGCCCCGGCCTTTCCGGCCGGGCTGTCCCCGTGTCCGGCGCCTTGGCCGGATTGCCTGAATTCAGATCACGCCGCGCTCGCGCAGGCCGGCGATCCGGTCCGTGTCGTAACCCAGCCGCCGCGACAGCACGTCGTCGGTGTCGGCGCCCAGTTCCGGCCCAAGCGCTCGCACGGCCCCGGGACTGTCCGACAGGCGCGGAAACACGTTCTGCATCGCCAGCGTGCCGCGCTTGGGGTCAGGCACCCGCACCACGCTTTGCCGCGCCTCGAAATGCGCGTCCTCCAGCATGTCCGCCGCCGTGTAGGCCAGCCCCACGGGCACGCCCGCCTCGGCCAGCCGGTCGACGATCTCCTGAGCGGGCACCGTGCGCGTCCATTCGCCCACCAGCACGTCCAGCACCTGCTGGTTGCGGCCGCGCGCCTGGTGGTCGGCAAAGCGGTCGTCCCGCGCCAGCTCGGGCCGCCCCATCACCTCGCACAGGCGGGCGAAGACACCGTCCCCGTTGGCGCCGATGATCACCTCGCGCCCGTCGGCGGCGGCATAGGCGTTGGACGGCGCGATCCCCGGCAGGGCCGAGCCGAAGCGCTCGCGGATATGTCCGCCCGCGTCGTATTCCGCGACCATCGACTCCGTGTAGCCCAGCACCGCCTCGAAGATGGCGCTGTCCACCACCTGGCCCCGCCCGGTCGCGTGCCGGTGCTGCAGCGCCAGAAGGATGCCCATCGCGGCGTTGAAGCCCGCCATCGTGTCGCCCAGGCTCAGCCCAACGCGCACCGGCGGCCGGTCGGGATAGCCCGAGATGTAGCGCAGGCCCCCCGCCGCCTCGCAGACCGAGGCGAAGCCCGCCCGCTTCGAATACGGGCCGTCTTGGCCATAGCCCGACACCCGCGCCATGATCAGGCGCGGGTTGATCGCCGAGAGCGCGTCATAGCCCAGTCCCCAGCGCTCCATCGTGCCTGGGCGGAAATTCTCGATCAGCACGTCGGCGTCGCGCACCAGGTCGCGCAGCACCTGCTGGCCGTCGGGATCGCGCAGGTTCAGCGTCACCGACCGCTTGCCGCGCGCGATGACCGAGAACCAGACCGGGTCGCCGTCCCTGTCGGTCCGGCCCCACTGGCGCATCGGATCGCCCGCCCCCGGCGGCTCGATCTTGATCACCTCGGCGCCGAAATCGGCCATGACCTGGCCGCAATAGGGCCCCGCGATCAGCTGCCCCAGCTCGATGACCTTGATGCCGTCCAGCGGTCCCATCTGCGATCGCCCCCCGTAACCCAGCGTCAGGCAACACTATTGCGCGGAGCGGACGTTGCAACCCATCCATGAGGCGTAGGCGTGAAGAACATCGTCCAATGATTGCCTCGCCGTGAAGGGGGCGGGACGGTCCCGCCCCCGCCCCAGTCAGGCAGCGGGCGCTGCCTCTCCTTCGGATACCTTCTCGGCCAGACAGGCGAAAAACTTGGCCGACAGCTTCTTGGCCGTGCCCTGCACGAGGCGCGAACCCAGCTGCGCGAGCTTGCCGCCGATATCGGCCTTCGCCTCGTAGGTCAGCCGCGTACCGCCCTCGACCTCTTCCAGCACCACGTCCGCCCCGCCCTTGGCGAAGCCCGCAGCCCCGCCGTTGCCCTCGCCCGTCAGCGAGAAGGCGCGCGGCGGATCGTACGGGTTCAGCGTCACCTTGCCGGCGAAGCGCGCCTTCACGGGTCCCACCTTCAGCACGACCTTTGCCTCCAGTTCCGTGTCGGAATGGCGGATCAGCTCCTCGCAGCCGGGGATGCAGGCCTTCAGCATCTCGGTGTCGTTGAGCGCGGCGTAGACCGTTTCACGCGACGCGGGGATAAAGATTTCTTCCTTGAGTTCCATGCTTCCTCCTCTTTCAGCAACAGGGAAACTTGACATCGGACAAGATGCGCGTGGCCTCGTCCGAGGGGGTCAGCCGCTCCAGCGCGCGGCGCAGGCGGGCGATCATGCGGTGGCCCCGGCGCGGTCGGCGTCGCGGCGCGCGGCTATCACCTGCGCCAGGATCGACAGGGCGATCTCCTCGGGCGTGATCGCCTTGATATCGAGACCGGCGGGCGCGTGGACCCGGTCCAGCCAGTCGCGCCGCACGCCTTCCTCGGCCAGCTTTGCGGCCAGCGTGGCGAACTTGCGGCGCGACCCGACGAAGGCGACGTAAGCGGCCTGCGACCGCGCGGCGGCGCGCAGCGCGTCCATGTCGCCCTTGCCCTGCGTCGCGATCACCAGGAACCCGGCCTCGGGCGCATCGAAGGCGTCGCGGTGCAGGTCGACCTCGGGCATGACCTCGGGCGTGGTGTCGGGCGTGCACAGCGTCCGGTGGAAATCGAACCGGCCGGACAATTCCGCCAGCGCCTGCGCCACCGGGCTTGCGCCGCAGATCGCCAGCCGCGCGCGCGGCAGGACCGGCTCGACGAAGATGTCCATCGAGCCCTTGCTCGGGCAGCCGTTGCGCGCGAAGCGCACGCCCTGCCGTTCCTCGCCCGCCGCGACGCCACTGGCGGCCAGCAATTCTTCGGGTTGAAGCGAGATCAGGCGCGGCTGGCCGCTTTCGATCGCCTCGCGCACCGCGCGGGCCACGGCCGAACGCGCGCAGCCGCCACCGATCCATCCGGCGAGGATCGCACCGGATGCGTCCAGCAGCGCCCGCGCGCCGGGCTTGGCGGCGGTGGCGTCCAGCGTGCGGATCACGGTGGCCACGGCGAATGGCCTCTCGGCGCGCATCAGCCGGTCGATGGCCGATTGCACCTTGCGGTCGACGGGAAAGGGCATCGCGGACATCACGGTCATATCCTTGCAAGCTCAGGTTCGAGGGCGGCGAGGTCGGCCAGCGTGCCGGCCGGCGCGAAAAGGTCGAGATGCGGCAGGGCAGCGGCCATGCCGCGCGCCACCGGCGCGTAGCCGTCCCAGCCCTTCAGCGGGTTCAGCCAGACGATCCGGCAGCCGCGCTTGCGCAGCCGGGCCAGCGCCGCGCCGATCAACTCCGGGTCGGCGCTGTCGTAGCCGTCGGACAGGATCAGCACGACGGTGCGCCCGTCGACCGAGCGGCGCGCGTGGGTGCGGGCGAAAAGATCAAGCGCCTCGCCGATCTTCGAGCCGCCGCCGAACCCGTCCGACAGCAGCGTCAGGCGGTTGAGCGCGCGCAGCGGGTCGGGGTCGCGCAGCGCATCGGTGATGCGCACCAGCCGCGTGTGGAACAGGTAGGCGTCGGTGTCGCCGTCCGCGCGCATGAGGCCGGACAGGAACGCGAGGAAGGGCCGCGCATAGAGCGTCATCGACCCCGACACGTCCGCCAGCGCGGTGATCTTCACCGGCCGGTCCGGGCGCGTGCGCCGCGCCAGCGCCAAGGGCTCGCCGCCGGAGGCAAGGCTGCGGCGGATCGTGCGGCGAAAGTCGATGCCCGCGCCCTTGCGCGCGGCCCTGCGCCGGCGCGAGCGGCGGTCGCGCAGCGCCTGCCCAAGCTGGCGCGCGACGATTTCCGCCTGCGCCACGTCGGCGGGGGACACCACGTCGCGCAGGTCCTTCTTCATCAGGTTGCGCAACCCGGACGCAATCAGCTTGCCCGTGCCCTCGGCCGCGGTGTCGCCGGCGCCGTCTTCGCCCTCGGGGCTGTCGGCGCGTCCGGTGGCGGAACTGCGCGCCGTCGCGTCCTCGCGAGTGCTGCGCGTGGTCTTGTCGGCGCGCGCCGATGGCGTCACGCGTTCGCGCACACGGCCCGCGTTCAGCCAGAAGGCGTCGAACAGCGCGTCGAAGCGGCCGACATCCTCGGCCCGGCCGGCGCAGACCGCCCGCAGCGCCCGGCGCGTCATGTCGGGGTCGGCGACGCGGACGTGTTCGAGCGCGCGCAGCGCCGTCTCGGCCTCGCCGATCCCCAAGGCAAACCCGTGCCCGCGAAGATGCGCCAGGAACCCGGTCAGACGCGCCGCGATGCCGGGATCGCGCGCGGCAAAGCGGGTCACGCGGCTCATGCCGCCTTCCCCGCCAGCCGCGCGGCGACCTCGGGCGGCAGCGCCGCGCGGTCGCCTTGCGTCTTCAGCAGCGTCGCCAACGCCACGTGCAGCACCGCCGGATCGTCGGCCAGGTCCGCGACGCCCAGCCCCGCGATGGCGGCGGCGAAATCCAGCATCTCGGCCACGCCCGGGACCTTCTCGAGGTCTTCCTTCCGCACCGCCTGCACGAAGCCGACGATCTGTTCGCCCAGCCGCGCCTCGACCTGCGGCGCCCGGGCGCGCAGGATCGCCAGCTCGGTCTCGCGGTCGGGATAATCCACGTGCGCGTAAAGGCACCGCCGCCGCAGCGCATCCGACAGGTCGCGCGTGCCGTTCGACGTCAGGATCACGTGCGGACGGGTCACCGCCTCGATCGTCCCCAGCTCGGGAACGGTGATGGCGAAATCCGACAGCACTTCCAGCAGGTAGGCCTCGAATTCCTCGTCGGCGCGGTCGATCTCGTCGATCAGCAGCACCGGCGCCACCTTCTGCCGGATCGCCGCCAGCAGCGGCCGCTCCAGCAGGAACTCCTCCGAGAAGATGCGCGCCTCGGCCGCGCGCGCGCCCTCGCCGTCCTCGGCCGCGGCGCGGATCGACAGAAGCTGCTTCTGGTAGTTCCATTCATAGATCGCCTGCGCGGCGTCCAGCCCTTCGTAGCATTGCAGCCGGATCAGCCGCGTGTCGCGTGCTTGGGCCAGCGCACGGGCGATTTCCGTCTTGCCGACGCCCGCCGCGCCTTCCAGCAGCAGCGGGCGGCCCAGTGCAATGGCCAGATGCAGCGCCATCGCGAGGTCGGGAGAGGCGACGTAGCCCTCGCGGGCC
The DNA here is from genome assembly GCF_900107235.1 of Citreimonas salinaria. Classification (GTDB taxonomy): domain Bacteria; phylum Pseudomonadota; class Alphaproteobacteria; order Rhodobacterales; family Rhodobacteraceae; genus Citreimonas; species Citreimonas salinaria. The sequence continues at coordinate 51,876 of NZ_FNPF01000013.1, read as the reverse complement.
AACTCGTCCTGAAGTGTCTTCCACTCGTCCATGTCGCCCCTCCCTGTGCCGCGCCCCGCTTGCGCCGGACGCCGACTCCTTACCCGTGCAGACCCAGATCGTGCGCGATCTTCCAGACGCGCCAGTGATCGTGCGGCATGTGCGACTGCCGCAGACCGAAGGCGCGGAAGGCGTCGTGCACCGCGTTCGAGAAGGCCGGCACCCCGCCCACGTTGGGGCTTTCGCCCACGCCCTTGGCGCCGATCGGGTGATGCGGGCTGGGCGTTTCGGTGTGGTCGGTGGTGTAGTGCGGCGTCTCGACGGCCGTGGGCAGGAAGAAGTCCATCAGCGTGCCGGTCTTGCAGTTGCCCAGATCGTCGTAGGCGATCTCCTGTCCCATCGCGATGGCCAGCGCCTCGGTCAGGCCGCCATGCACCTGCCCCTCGATCACCATCGGGTTGATCCGCGTGCCGCAATCGTCAAGCGCGTAGAACTGGCGGATCTTGTGTTCGCCGGTGTCCACGTCGATCTCCATCACGCAGATATAGGCGCCGAACGGGTAGGTCATGTTCGGCGGGTCGTAGTAGCTGACCGCCTCGAGCCCCGGCTCCAGGCCCGGGATGGCCTGGTTGTAGGCGGCGTAGGCGATCTCGGTCATGGTCTTGAACCGGTCGGGCGCGCCCTTGACGACGAACCGGTCGATGTCCCATTCCAGATCGCCGTCGTGGACCTCGAGCAGGTAGGCCGCGATCATCTGCGCCTTGGCGCGGATCTTGCGCCCCGCCATGGCCGCCGCCGCCCCCGCCACCGGGGTCGAGCGTGAGCCGTAGGTGCCAAGGCCATAAGGAGCGGTGTCGGTGTCGCCTTCCTCGATCGTGATGTTGTCCGACGAGATGCCGATTTCCGAGGCAAGGATCTGCCCGAAGGTCGTGGCGTGGCCCTGTCCCTGGCTGATCGTGCCCAGCCGCGCGGTGGCCGAGCCCGTCGGGTGGATGCGGATCTCGCAGCTGTCGAACATGCCCATGCCAAGGATGTCGCAGTTCTTCACCGGCCCGGCGCCGACGATCTCGGTGAAGTGCGTGAGGCCAATGCCCAGCAGCGTGCGCGTCTCGCCGCGCTTGAAGGCTTCGACCCGCTCGGCCTGTTCCTTGCGCAGGCCCTCGTAATCGACGGCGGCCAGCGCCTTGTCCCAGGCGGTGTGGTAGTCGCCGCTGTCGTATTCCCAGCCCAGCGCCGAGTGGTAGGGAAACTGGTCCGCGCGGATGAAGTTGATGCGCCGCAGCTCGGCCGCGTCCATGTTCAGCTCGATCGCCAGGACCTCGATCATCCGCTCGATGAAATAGGCGGCCTCGGTCACGCGGAACGAACAGCGATAGGCCACGCCGCCCGGCGCCTTGTTGGTATAGACCCCGTCGACGCCCACATAGGCAACCGGGATGTCATACGACCCCGTGCAGATGTGGAAGAAACCAGCCGGGAACTTGGTCGGGTCGGCGCAGGCGTCGAATGCGCCGTGGTCGGCGGTCACGTGGCAGTGCAGCCCGGTAATCTTGCCCTCTTTCGTGGCGCTGATCCGGCCCTTCATCCAGTAGTCGCGGGCGAAGGCGGTGGCCATCAGGTTGTCCATCCGGTCCTCGATCCACTTGACCGGCTTACCGGTGACGATCGACGCGACGATGGCGCAGACATAGCCCGGGTAGACCCCGACCTTGTTGCCGAAGCCGCCGCCGATGTCCGGGCTGATCACCCGGATGTCGTGTTCCGCGATGCCGGACAGAAGCGAGGCGACCGTGCGCACCACGTGCGGCGCCTGGAACGTGCCCCACAGGGTCAGCTTTCCGTTGACCTTGTCCATCGACGCGACGCAGCCGCAGGTCTCCAGCGGACAGGGATGGGTGCGGTGGTAGTACACCATCTCCTCGGCCACGACCTCGGATGACTCGATGGCCTGCTCGGTGGCGGTCTTGTCGCCTTCCTCCCACAGGAAGATGTGATTGTGATGCTTGCGGGGGCCGTGCGCGCCGGGCTCCGAGGTGTCGAGATCCTCGCGCAGGACCACGTCGGTGGTCAGCGCCTCGAACGGGTCGACGATCACCGGCAGGTCCTCGTAATCGACCTCGACCAGCTCGATCGCGTCGGCGGCGATGTAGCGGTCCTCGGCCACGACGAAGGCGACCTCCTGGCCCTGGAACAGCACCTTGCCGTCGGCCAGAACCATCTGCTTGTCGCCGGCCAGCGTGGGCATCCAGTGCAGGTTCAGCGGCTTGAGATCCTCGGCCGTCAGCACCGCGATCACGCCCGGCAGTTCAAGTGCGGCGGTCGCGTCGATCGACTTGATGCGCGCATGGGCGTAGGGCGAGCGGACGAAGTCGCCGAACAGCATGCCCGGCAGTTTCACGTCGTCGACGTAGTTGCCCTTGCCTTGCGTGAACCGCGCGTCCTCCACCCGCTTGCGCGCGCAGCCGAGGCCCTTCAGCTTGCCGACGCGCTCTTCGCGATCATCGAAATCCTTCATTGCGCTGCCTCCTTGGCCGAGTTCATTTCCGCCGCGGCGGCGAGGATGGCCTTCACGATGTTCTGGTAGCCGGTGCAGCGGCACAGGTTGCCCGCCATGCCGAAGCGCACCTCTTCCTCGGTCGGGTTCGGGTTCTCCTGCAGCAGCCGGTGCGCGCGGGTGATCATCCCCGGCGTGCAGAAGCCGCATTGCAGCCCGTGATGCTCCTTGAACATCTCCTGCAGCACGTGCAGCCCGTCCGGGTTGCCCAGCCCCTCGATGGTCGTGACCTCGGCGCCGTCGGCCTGTGCCGCGAAGACGGTGCAGGACTTCACCGACTTGCCGTTCATCTCGACCGTGCAGGCGCCGCAATGGGACGTCTCGCAGCCGATATGCGGACCGGTGAGGCCCAGCTCCTCGCGCAGCACGTGGATCAGCAGCTGGCGCGGCTCGGACAGAAGCTCCTTCTTCTGGCCGTTGACCGTCATCTTGATGTGCATCTTGCTCATGGGTTCCCTCCCTCAGGCGCGCTGGAACGCGCGGGCGATGGCGCGTTGCAGGATCACGCCAGCCAGGTGGCGCTTGAATTCGATCGGTCCGCGGTTGTCCTCCTGCGGGTCGATGTCGGCCAGCATGGCGTCGACCGCGGCCTGCAGCGCGGCATCGTCGCAGGTCGTGCCGGTGAGCGCGTCCGCGGCGGCCTCGGACCACACCGGCGTGTCGCTGACGTTGGTCATCGCGATCGAGGCGCGCGTCACCGTCCCGCCCTCGGCCTCGATCAGCACGGCGGCGGCGGCGGTGGCATAGTCGCCGATCTTGCGCTTCTGCTTTTCGTAGGCGTAGCCGCCCGTCGTCGCCGCGAACCGCACCTGCACCAGGATCTCGTCATCCGCGCGGTCGGTCATGTAGGCCGCCTCGTAGAAGTCGCGCGCCGCGACCTCGCGCCGGCCCTCGGGCCCCTCCAGCACGTAGGTCGCGCCTAGGCACTGCATCAGGCCGGGCATGTCGTTGCCCGGATCGCCGTTGGCGACGTTGCCGCCGATCGTGCCCATGTAGCGCACCTGCGGGTCGGCGATCTGCAGCGCGGTCTCGCGCAGGATGGGGGCTGCGCGGAACAGCTCCTCGCTGTCGATCAGGTCGTGCTGGGTGACCATCGCGCCAAGGCTGACGGTGCCGTCCTCGACCGAGATCGCCTTCAGCTCGGCCACGGCCTGCAGGTCCACCAGGTGCTCCAGCTCTGCCATGCGCAGCTTCATCATCGGGATCAGGCTGTGCCCCCCGGCCAGCACGCGCGCGTCGTCCCCGAGCTCGGCAAGCAGTTTGACCGCCGACGCGACATCCGCGGGCCGGTGGTATTCGAACGCTGACGGTATCATGTGTCCTCCCCTCGTGCCGTTGGTCCGGCACCGGGAGTGTTCAGCGGCGTCCGGCATGCCGCGATATGCCGTGCACTACCGGCGCGGGCCGCTGCACGAACGGCGAACGGGTCTTCACGAACGGCGTATGCAGGTGCAGCAACGGCGCATCACGGCCTCGCGGGCGGTGCGACTCGGGTCCTCCGGGCCCGCGCGGTCAAAGCCCCAGGTGGTCGCGCACCGCGTTCAGGCGCGCCCTGCTGACCGGCGCCTTGCCGATCGCGCCGACGCCCTCGAAGAACACCACGCCGGTGTCCTTCTTGCGCTCGAACCCGCTGACGTGGCGGCGGTTGACGATGTAGCTGCGATGCGTGCGGATCATGTCGCCCTCGGGCAGGCGCCGCGCGCTTTCCGAGATCGACCACGGGCACAGCACCTTGCTGTCGCCGAAATACAGCACCGTGTAATGCCCCTCGGCGCGGATCGCGGCGACCTCGTCGATGCCGACGAAGCGGATGCGGCCCTCGCGCTCGTAGGGGATGCGCTGCGCGGTGTCCGAAGGCGGGTCCGCCGGTCCGGCCTCGACCGCCGGCCCCGGCACCGCGGCGGGCGGCGCCGTTTCTACCGCGGGCGCAGGCGCGGGCGCGGGCGCGGGTGCCGGGACCGCCGACAACGCCACCTCGTTGAAGGTCACGCCGGTCATGATGAACGCGCCCGAGATCAGGAACGCCGCCAACGTCACCCCGAAGGCCAGCGTGGCGTTGTCCAGCGCCGGGCCCGCGCCCCGCGCGCCTGCGTCGGGCACGAAGGACGTGCCCGCCATCGCCACGAAATGCACCGCGAAGACCGCGATCCCGAAGCCCAGCGTGCCGGCCAGGATGTTGCGCATATCGCGCCCCGCATAGGCCAGCCAGAACGCGGCCACGCCCAGCGCGATCGAGATCGCCACCGCGATCGCCACCCCCGCCGGCGAATAGACCGGCGTGGCCATCCGCATGCCCCACATGCCGATGTAGTGCATGACCGGAATGCCCACGCCCACCAGCACGCCCGCCACCACGATGCGCCCCGTGCTGCGCGTGCCGAAATGCATCAGCAGCAGCGCCAGCCCGACGATCAGGATCGCGGTCAGCGCCGAGATCATCGTTGTCAGCGCGTCGTAGTAGAACGGCACCGGCAGGCGCAGTCCCAGCATGGCGACGAAATGCATCGACCAGATGCCTCCGCCCAGCACGATCGCCGACATCGCCACGATCGCCTTGCGGTGCGGCACGGGCAAGCCCGCCGCCCCCCGCGTCAGCGTCAGGCCGGTGAAGCCCGCCATCAGCGCAACGGCCAGCGAGGCGATCACCAGGATCGGATCGTGCGCGTGTTCATGCATCCCTCGGCCCCCTTCCCCAAGGACCTTCCGCTTCATACACCAAACCGGCCGCTTTTCCATCCGCCGCGTGGTCCCCCGAGGGGCGCGGGGCCTCTCCCCTCTTTCACGAGGTGGTGACGAAGGCGCGTCGCAGCGCGGGCGCGCCCGCCGCCCGCATCGCCGCGCCGCGCCGCGCCGCGCCGCAAGAAGAATTGTCTTTCGTCGGAACTGGGCGCACGATCCTGGCAACGGCCGGAATCGCGAACACGGAAGGAAGCGGAAGATGGCGTATTACACCGGAATGGTCGCGGCGGTCCCGACCGCGAACAGGCAGGCCTATATCGAGCACGCGACCGCCGCATGGCCGCTGTTCCGGGCGCACGGCGCGACCGCCATGACCGAGAGCTGGGGCGTCGACGTGCCGCGCGGCAAGGTCACCGATTTCTACGGCGCCGTCGATGCGCAAGAGGACGAGGCGATCGTCTTCTCGTGGATCACCTGGCCCGACCGGGCGACGGCGGATACCGCCTGGGAGAAGATGGAAGACGACCCCGCGATGCAGACCATGCCCGACATGCCCTTCGACGGCGGGCGCATGATCTTCGGCGGGTTCGCGCCGGTCTTCGATCAGGGCAAACACGCCGGCGCGGGCCACTACCAGGGGTTCCTGCTGGCGGTGCCCAAAGACAACAAGGCCCGCTACGCCGAGATGGCGGGCTGGGGCTGGGACCTGTTCCGGCCCCACGGCGCGCTGGGTATGGTCGAGGGCTGGGGCGAGGACGTGACGCGCGGCAAACGGACCGATTTCTACCGCGCCACGAAGGCAGAGGACGGCGAGGTTCCGGTGTTCAGCTGGGTCGCCTGGCCCGACCGTGCCACCTGCGACGCCGCCGCCCGCGCGATGGAGGCCGAGATGGACGGCGCCGGGATGCCCGAGATGCCCTTCGACGGCATGCGGATGATGTGGGCCGGCTTCGCGCCGATCTTCGATTCCGGACCCGAGGCATGACGCAGACCCGCCTCCGCCGCGCCTGACCGCCGCGTTCGGGAAGGCTCCCGCGCAGGCGGATGCCGGAGCATTCCGGGCCGGAATCCTAACGATTCCTGAATACGCCTCTGCAACCCATTGAAATTGCTTGGGCGCAGCGATGTCCCACCGTGGGACATCGCGACGGCCGCCGCGCCCCCGACCTCGCCGGCCCGCGTCAGCCCCGGAGAGCGCCCGCCACCGCACGGACTCGGTGGGCCGATCTTCCGCAGGCAGCCGTCTGTCCTTCCCGAACCGGCCGGTGTAGACACCCGCTGCGTCCGCCCCGCCGAAGCATGCGCGATCCGCCGGGCCGCCGACGCGCAGACAGGATCATGCGAGGTGAAGGCGCCATGAAGGATTGGAACGCGGCCGCGACGGCCCTCTACGATGGCGGATTCCGCCGGATGTTCATCGACGGCCAGTGGGTCGAGGCGCGCTCGGGCGAGGTCATCGAGGCCCGCAACCCCGCCGACGGCACCCTTCTGGCCACGGTCCCCAAGGGCGGCGCCGCCGACATCGACGCCGCCGTGGCCGCCGCCCGCAAGGCCTTCGAGGGTCCGTGGGCGAAGTGGACGCCGTTCGAGCGCCAGGCGCTTCTGCTGCGCATCGCGGATCGCTTCGAGGCCGAATGGGAAAGCCTTTGCCTGTCGGACACGCTCGACATGGGGATGCCGATCCAGCGGACGCTGGCCAACAGCCGCCGGGTGCTGGGGATGCTGCGCTTCTATGCCGGGCAGGCCGTCGCGATCCACGGCGCCACGATCCCGAACTCGTTCCCCGGCGAGATCTATTCCCAGACGGTGCGCGAACCCGTCGGCGTCGTCGGCGCCATCATCCCCTGGAACGCGCCCATCGCAGGCTCGATCTGGAAGATCGCGCCGGCCATCGCGACCGGCTGCACGGTGGTTCTGAAACCGTCCGAGGAAGCCTCGCTGACCGTCCTGATGATCGCCCGGATCATGCAGGAGGCCGGTCTGCCCGACGGCGTGCTGAACATCGTCACAGGCCTCGGGGCCGAGGCCGGCGCGGCGCTGGCCGAGCACCCCGGCGTGGACAAGATCGTCTTCACCGGCTCGACCGCGACCGGGCAGGCCATAGCCCGCGCGGCCACCGGAAACCTCAAGCGCGTCTCGCTGGAACTCGGGGGCAAGTCCCCCGTGATCGTCTGCCGCGACGCCGATATCGAGAAGGCCGTTCCTGTCGCGGCGATGGCGGTCTTCGCCAATTCCGGCCAGATCTGCATCGCCGGCTCGCGGCTGTTCGTGGCGCGCGAGATCCATGACGAGTTCGTCCGCCGGGTCGCCGAATACGCCGCCGGGCTGCGCATCGGGCACGGGATCAGCGGGGATTCCGACATCGGGCCGATCATCTCGGCCCGGCAGGCCGAGCGCATCGCGGGCTACCTCGAGGCGGGCCCGCAGGAGGGTGCGCAGGTGGTGACCGGCGGCGCGAGGGCAACGGGGCCGGGTCTGGATGGCGGCCACTTCTTCCAGCCAACGGTGCTGGGCGGCGTGACCGACCAGATGACCGTCGCGCGCGAGGAGATTTTCGGACCGGTGATCTCGGCCCTGCCCTTCGACGACCTCGACGAGGTGGTCGCGCGGGCGAACGAAACGCCCTACGGCCTCGCCGCCGGGGTGTTCTCGACTCATCTGGGCACCGCACACAAGCTGGCGCACCGGCTCAAGGCCGGGTCGGTCTGGGTCAACATGTACCACGCCATCGACCCGGCGGTGCCCTTCGGCGGCGTCAAGATGTCGGGCTACGGCCGCGAGGGCGGGACCGAGCACATGGAAGAATACCTCGACACCAAGGCGATCTGGATCAACGCGGACTGACACCTGCCCGGCACCGGGCCATGACCAACAGGGAGATCATCGAAATGCATGTCGGCATCATCGGCGTCGGGCTCATGGGCCACGGCATCACCCGCAACGTCCTGAAGCGCGGCGGCTTCGGCCTGAGCTTCCTCGACCACCCGGGCAACCAGCCCACGGACGAGATCATCGCGCTCGGTGGCCGGGCTTGCGCCACGCTGGCCGAGGTTGCCGCGCAAGCGGACGTGGTGATCCTGTGCGTCACCGGCTCGCCGCAGGTCGAGTCGATCGTCACCGGCGAAAGCGGGCTGGCCGCCGCGCTGCGACCCGGAACCGTGGTGGTCGATTGCTCGACCGCGCTGCCGGACTCGACCCTGCGAATGGGCGAGGTCGTCCGCCAGGCGGGCGGCGACTATGTCGACGCGCCGATGACGCGCACCGCGAAACACGCACACGAGGGCACGCTGAACCTGCTGGCCGGCGGCGCGCCCAAAGTGCTGGAGAAGGTGCGCCCGGTGCTGGGATCGTTCTCGGAAAAGATCGATCACGTCGGGCCGCTGGGCCACGGCCACCGGATGAAGCTGCTGCACAACTACGTGTCGGTCGGCTTCATGACCCTTCTGGCCGAGGCCGCGGCCCAGGCCGCCGATGCGGGCGTCGACAGCCACGCGTTCGTCGACGTTCTTGCGGCAGGCGGCGGTGCCAGCGCGGCGCTGGACCGGCTGGCACCCTATATCGTTGCGCAGGATCGAAACGCCCTGCCCTTCTTCGTCGCCAATGCGCAGAAGGACATCGACTACTACCGCGCGATGTCCGCCGCCGCCGGCGCGCGCAAGACGGTCGCCGACGGCGTGTCGGCGGCGCTGGCAGCACCCGTCGAGGCCGGTCACGGAGACGCCTACGTGCCCGAACTCGTCAGCCTCTTCAGGAAGAACCCGGGCGTCTGAACCGCCCGCCACTGCGGCCGGACGGGGACGGGGTTGCCAGCGAAAAGAGCACTGTGTAGCAACTTCCGGTGTTCAACGGGAGAGAATCCATGACGTTTGTTACCCGCGGGCTGGTCTCAGCCGGAATCTTCGTTGCGATGGGCCTTCCGGCCTTCGCGCAGACCGAGGTCAAGATCGGCTACGCCCTCGCCCCCGACAGCCATTACGGCGTCGCGGCCGCGAAGTTCGAGGAGGTCGTGAAGGCCGAAACCGGCGACGACTTCGAGTTCAAGCACTTCCCCTCTTCGGGTCTGGGCGGCGAGCGCGAGGTGATCGAGGGGCTGCAGCTCGGCACCATCGAGGCGACCATCGTATCGTCGGGCACGCTTGCGAACTTCGTCCCCGATACCGGCGTGTTCGACATCCCCTTCCTGTTCCGCGACCTCGACCACGCGCGCGCCGTGCTCGACGGCCCGATCGGCCAGGACATCCTGGCGAAGTTCGACGCTGTCGGCCTGAAGGGGCTGGCCTGGGGCGAGCAGGGCTTTCGCCACATCACCAACAACCGCAACCCGATCAACACCCCCGAGGACGTGGAAAGCCTGAAGATCCGCACGATGGAGAATCCGGTGCACCTGGCGGCGTTCAACGCCATGGGCGCGGCACCGACGCCGATGGCTTGGCCGGAAGTGATCTCGTCGCTGCAGCAGGGCGTGATCGACGGGCAGGAAAACCCGCTTTCGGTGATCGTGTCGGTGAAGCTCGACGAGGTGCAGAAATACCTGACCCTGTCGGGCCACGTCTATTCGCCGGCGATGCTGCTGGTGTCCAAGCCGTTCTGGGAAGGGCTGGACGACGAGCAGAAGGCTGCCTTCGAGAAGGCCGCCGAAGAGGCCGTCACCGCAATGCGCGCCTATGTCGACAACGTCGAGACCACCGGCGTCGAGACGCTTAAAGAGCGCGGCATGCAGGTCAACGAGCTGTCGGCCGAGCAGAAGGCCGCGTTCCAGGAGTCGATCGCGTCGGCCTACGAGGGCTACTACGAGACCTATGGCAAGGACCTGGTCGACTCGATCGTGAACTTCGAGTGACGATGTCGCGCCGGCGCCCGCGTGGCGCCGGCGCATTTGCCGGAGGCGCCTCTTGAAACGGCTCGAACAGATCTTCGTCACGCTGAACGGCTGGGCACTGGTCCTGATGCTGTCCGGTATGGCGCTTGTCGTCGGCGCCAACATCGCGCTGCGCTACCTGACGTCGCATTCGCTGCCCTGGGCGGACGAGGTGGCGCGCTACCTGATGATCTGGCTGACCTTCACCGGCGCGGGTCTGATCCTGCGCGTTGGCGGCCATGTCGCGATCACCAACCTTCAGGATGCCCTGCCGAGTGTCGGACAGAAGATGCTCAGGGCGGCCATCGTCCTGATCCTGCTAGCCTTCTTCGGCTTCATGGTGCAAGTCGGCTGGCAATACGCCCAGCGGATGCAGTTCCAGGTCACCCCCGCGCTGCGGCTGCCCTTCCTCTACGTCTATGCCGCGATGCCCGTGGGCTTTTCGCTGCTCATCGTGCACCTGCTGCTGATCGCGCGCCCCTTCATCCTTGCTGGCGACTACAAGGCGCTCGACGCCTCGGACGCCGATCACCACGCGCTTCCCGGCGGCGCCAATGGCTGAGATTCTCTTTCCCGCGCTGTTCATCCTTCTCGCCCTGGGATTGCCGGTCGCCTTCGCGATGGCGATCGCGGTCTTCGCCGCGATCAGCCTCGCCTCGAACTACCCGCATCTTGTCGTGGTGAAGGAGATGTTCTCGGGCCTCGACAGTTTTCCGCTGCTGGCCGTGCCGTTCTTCATCCTCGCATCGGAAATAATGACCGGCGGCGCCGTGACGCTGGCCATCCTGCGGCTGGCGCAGTCGCTGGTCGGGCACATGCGCGGCGGGCTGGGCCACGCGAACGTCGTCAGCTCGGCGATGTTCGCGGGCATTTCCGGCAGCGCATTGGCCGACGCGGCCGGGCCCGGCAGCATGATGATCCGGATGATGGAAAAGGGCGGCTACGACCGTCCCTACGCGGGCGCGCTGACCATCGCCAGCGCGGTCGTCGGGCCGATCATCCCGCCGTCGATCACCATGATCATCTACGCGATGCAGGACCAGAACGTCTCGGTCGGGTCGCTGTTCATGGCGGGAATACTGCCGGGGCTGCTGATCACGCTGATGGTGCTGCTGGCGAATGCGCAGGTCAGCAAGCGACGAAACTATGCCTCGGGCGCGCCGATGCCGCCGCTGGCCGAGATCGGCCGGATCGCCTTCTACGCGCTGCCGGCGCTGATCCTGATCGTCCTGATCGTGGGCGGCATCCGCTTCGGCATCTTCACCCCGACCGAGGCATCGGTCATTGCCGTTTTCTACGCGCTTCTGGTGGGCATGTTCGTCTATCGCTCGCTCCGCCTGCGCGACCTGCCGGGCATCGTGCTGCGCGCCGCGCTGACCTCGGGGGCGGTGCTGCTGATCCTGGGCGCGGCACGAGCCTTCGCCTGGGTCCTGATCATCGAGAGCGTTCCCCAGTTCCTGGCCGAGACCATCATCGCGTGGGACCTGTCGCCGATCGTCTTCCTTCTGGCGGTCAACCTGCTGCTGATCGCCTTCGGCCTGTTCATGGACCCGCTTCCGGGGGTGATGATCCTGGTGCCGATCCTCGCGCCCATCAGCTTCGCGCTGGGGATCGACCCCAATCACTTTGCCATCATCGTGATCGTCAACCTGACGCTGGGCCTGACCACGCCCCCGGTCGGAAGCCTGATCTTCGTCGTCTCGTCGACCGTGGGGCTGAAACCGACGACCCTGATCCGCGAGATGCCGCCGTTCTTCCTGGCGCTGGCCGTGGCACTGCTGCTGATCACCTTCGTGCCGCTGCTTTCGACGTGGCTGCCGGCCACCAGCGGCTTCTGAGGCGAATATGATCCACGGGTGTCGAAGCGCGCTGTCACGCCGATTTTCCGGCGCAATCGGCAGCGTCCGGTTGCTCCGTCACCCAGCGATCGCGAATGAACATTGCGACGAGCAAGGGCATCGCCGCCGTGCCAAGGAATGTTGCGGAGGCACCTGAGGTCGACGACGCGACCCCGGCCAAGGCCGGTCCGACGACATTGCCGGCCGCGGTGGCCAGCAAGGCCGCCGTGAACCCAAGCGAGGGGAAACGCGGGAACAACCTCTCGGACCAGAAGGCCAGAACGGCGCTCGTCATCATGACGTTGATCCCCTGCAGTCCCGCCGACGAGATCAGGCCAATCCAGCTGCTGGGCAGAAGCGCTGCCAAAGCGAGAGATGCCGCGCCTGTCGCCATCAGCACCCGAAGCAGCCACGACAGGCCGATCACGTCCCGTGCACGTCCCGTGACTAGTCCCGCTAGCCCGAACACGCCGTAGAAGATAAAGACAAGCGCCGGAGCCGCATCCTCGGACATGCCGGGGACGCCTCCCGCATCCGCGAAGCGCTCGGGCGCGAAGGAGATGAACACGGCGGACGTCACGCCGAAGACGAAGGCTATCGCGAAGAGCGGCAGCGACGCGATTCCAAGCAGATCGCGCCAGCCTTCGCGCGGCACGCTTTCCGGAGATTTCTCGACATGGCGCAGGGCGGCCCAGTTCGCCACGAGAGCGACGGCGCTTGCCACGGCGAAGACAGCCCAGCAGACGCGCCAATCGATACCCGCCAAGACCATCGCCAGCGCGACCATACCCGCGAGCGCGATGCCGAGGCTCGTGCCGGTGCTGACCTCGGACAGGGCGGCCGGTCGATCGGCGTCGCGGACCTTGCGGTGCACCGCATCGTTGAACGGCGTCCAGGCGAAGCCGGCACTCGAGGCCGCGAGGAACACGCCGGTCGCCAGCACCCCGACGTTCGGCGCCAGCGCAACGATCCCGAGGCCTATCGTGGCCGCCAGAAGCCCGGACAGGACGGGCGCCTCCGGCCCCTTCCGGTTCAGCAGAAACTGGGCGATCAGCAGGGCGACGAAGAATCCCGCAAACCCGAGGCTGGCGACCAGACCGACCTGCGAGGTCGACATCGAGAACGCCGACCTGAACTCGGGCACGAAAAGTCCGAAGCTCATGCGCGCCGGGCCGAAGCTGATGGCGGTGGCCGCGAATCCCGCCGCGGACAGGCTCTGGAAGTAGGTCATGGCGAGGCCCTCCGTCTTGCGGGAAATGCAGTGCTCGACATCGGGGTTCCTGCCCGGGGGCTCGCAAGGCGCCGGCAGGGGCGCGCGCGAGGGCGTTGAGCGCGGCAAGCGTCTGTCCCGAAGGTATTCCTGACAGCCTTGATCCGGATCAACGATCCGGGCGCACTTCGAGACTATCGGGGTGGTAGAAATCACGGAGGGATCCGATGGAAATGGACTTCGAAGGCAAGGCGGCCATCGTAACCGGCGCTGCATCCGGCATCGGGGCGGCCATCGCGCGCGAACTTGCGGAACGGGGTGCCGCCGTGCTGGTGGCCGATCTCGAAGACGCGCCGGCAAGTGCGCTGGTCGACGAGATCCGCGCGTCGGGCGGCACGGCCGAGCCTTGCGCCGTGGACGTGGCGCAGGCGGACCAGGTCGAGGCGATGGTCGCCCGTGCGGTCGACGCCTTCGGCGGGCTGCACCTGGCGGTCAACAACGCCGGGATCGGCGGCCCGTCTGCGCGGATCGGAGAGTATCCGCTGGATGGCTGGCAGAAGGTGATCGACGTCAACCTGACGGGCGTCTTCCACTGCCTTCGGTACCAGATCCCTGCGATGCAGGCATCCGGTGGCGGGGCCATCGTCAACATGTCCTCGATCCTGGGCAGCGTGGGCTTCGCCAGCGCGGGCGCCTACGTGGCGGCCAAACACGCGCTTCAGGGCCTGACCCGTACGGCGGCGCTGGAATACGCGCGCGAGGGGATCCGGGTCAACGCCGTCGGTCCCGCCTTCATCGACACGCCGCTTCTGTCGAAGAACCTGGACGCCGATACGCTGGCGGCGCTTGCCGGACTGCATCCGGTCGGCCGGATCGGCCGGCCCGAGGAGGTGTCGGCGCTGACCTGTTTCCTGCTTTCGGAGCGGGCAAGCTTCGTGACCGGCAGCTACCACCTAGTGGACGGCGCCTTCACCGCGCAGTGACCATCGAGAGCGGGACTGTCCGCGCCGTGCTGACGCGCATCGTTCATCGCTGGCTGCATCCGGGAACCGAACCAGGATCGTCCCGCGCACCACGGCGCGGGACCCGTCCTTGACGATCAGTTCCGGGCCAGCATGCGGCGCAGGCGTTTCTCGGCCTCAAGCACCAGCAGCAGAGCGAGGCCGAGCGCGACGATCACGCCCGCGTCGAACGGCGTGATCGGGCGCGTGTCGAACACCGACTGAAGCGGCGGCGCGTAGGTGAAAAGCCCTTGGGCCGCGGCAGCGAGGGCGATGCCCAGCCACACCGCGCGCGTTCCCAGTAGCCCCGTCAGCGTCACCGAGGTCATGTGCAGGTAGCGCACGGAGAAAAGGTAGAAGATCTCCATCACAACCAGCAGGTTCACCGACAGCGTCCGTGCATAGGCCGGCTCGGCGCCCCGCGCGCCGGCCCAGGCGGTCACGCCGAAGACCGCCAGCGCGAACAAAATCGAGACGAGAACCGCGCGCCAGACCATCTCGCGGTCGAGGAGCGCGGCGCCTGCCAAGCGCGGCGCCCGGCTCATCACGCCGGGCTCGGGCGGCTCGAAGGCCAGCGTCAGGCCAAGCGCCACGGCGGTGACCATGTTGATCCAGAGGATCTGCACCGGCGTGATCGGCAGGGCGAGGCCCAGCAGGATCGCGGTGACGATGACCAGAGTCTCGCCGCCATTGGTGGGGAGGGTCCAGGCGATGACCTTGCGGATATTGTCGTATATGGTCCGCCCCTCGCGCACCGCCGCGACGATCGAGGCGAAGTTGTCGTCGGCCAGCACGACGCGCGCCGCCTCCTTGGCGGCCTCGGTCCCCTTGATGCCCATGGCGACGCCCACATCCGCGCGCTTCAGCGCCGGCGCGTCGTTGACCCCGTCACCCGTCATCGCCACCACGTTGCCGCCATGCTGCAACGCCTCGACCAGCCGCAGCTTGTGCTCCGGCGAGGTGCGGGCGAACACCGTGACACCGGGCGCGCGGCGGCGCAGTTCGGCCGCGTCCATCGCGTCGATCTCCTGACCCGACAGGGCACCACCTTCCGCGTCCAGTCCAAGTTCCGCGGCGACGGCCAAGGCGGTCAGCGCATGATCGCCGGTGATCATCTTGACGTCGATCCCGGCGTGCCGGCAATCGGCGATGGCCGCGACCGCCTCGGGCCGGGCCGGGTCGATGAAGCCGGCGAACCCCAGCAGGGTCAGGTCCGTGATGTCGGAATGCGCCAGATCCGGCCGGCGCTCGGCGGGTTTCGCGGCGAAGGCCAATACCCTGTGGCCGCCGCGCGCCAGTGCCTCGAGCCGGGCGGCCCATGTCGGCGCGTCGATCGGTTCGGCCCCGTCCGGCCCGGCTTGCATCGTGCAGAGGCGCAGCAGCCGGTCCGGCGCGCCCTTGACGTGGATCGCGCGGCCGGAGGGGCCGTCGTCGAGCGTCGCCATGTACTTGTGCACGGCATCGAACGGGATTTCGTCCACCCGCGCATGGTCGGCGCGCTCGGCCTCCGGATCAAGGCCGACCTTGTGCGCCAAGGCGAGCAACGCGCCTTCCATCGGGTCACCGGCCACCTGCCAGCCTGCCGCATCGTCCACCAGGTGCGCGTCGTTGCACAGGATTCCCGCCCGCGCCAGCGGCACAACCGTCCCGGCGTCGCCATCGAGCGCCCCCTGCGGGGCATAGCCGGAGCCACCGACCGTCACGGGTTCGGCTGTGGCACGTGTTACCACCTGCCGCACGACCATCTCGTTGAGCGTGAGCGTGCCTGTCTTGTCGGTGCAGATCACCGAAACCGCGCCCAGCGTCTCGACCGCCGGCAGCCGGCGGATGATGGCCCGCCGCCCGGCCATGCGCTGCACCCCAAGCGCGAGGGTGATGGTGATGACCGCCGGCAGCCCCTCGGGGATCGCGGCCACCGCCATCCCCACCATCGCCAGGAACGCCTCGCCCGTCGGGTAATCGACCACCCCGACCGCATAGGCGAAGACACCCGCGCAGGTCGCGAGGATCACCAGGGTCAGGCGACGCGCGAAGCGGTCGATCTGGCGCAGAAGCGGCGTCGTGGTGTCCCCGATCTCGCCCAGCATGGCGCCGATCCGCCCGATCTCGGCCGCGGGCCCCGTGGCCACGACCACTCCGGCACCGCGGCCGGCGGTGACGAGCGTTCCGGAAAACGCCATCGAACTGCGGTCGCCCAACGCGGCATCCACCGCGACCGGCGCCAGCGTCTTGTCTGCGGCGACCGATTCACCGGTCAGCGCCGCTTCCTGCACACGCAGGCCGCGCGCCTCGGTCAGCCGGAGATCCGCCGGAACCCGGTCGCCCGCCTCCAGCAGCACGATGTCGCCCGGCACCAGGTCGAACGCCGGAACCCGCGCCCGCGCACCGCTCCGGCGCACCGATGCCTCGGCCGAGAGCATACCGCGCACCGCCGCCAACGCGTTCTCCGCCTTACCCTCCTGCCAGAAGCCGATCGCGGCGTTGATCGCCACGACCGCGAGGATCACCGCCGCATCCGTCCAGTGGCCCAGCAGCGCGGTCACGAGACCGGCGGCGATCAACACATGGATCAGCAGGTTGTCGAACTGACCACGCAGCCGCGCAAGGATGCCGGGCCTAGGCGGCTCCGGTAGGCGGTTTGGCCCGAACCGCGTCAACCTGTCCCGGACTTCGCTTGCGCTCAGCCCGACCTCGGTGGCACCGGTGGATTGCAGAGCTTCGGCCCGGGACATCGCGTACCAAGCCGTCGAGTGCTGATCGATTTCAGCCTCCATGATCTTGTCGTGACCTCTGCCACTTGTTCCGTCTCATGCCATTGCTTTTCTGCGACCCGTTCAGGACGAGCAATGCCCCGGACTGCACAACTTCGCGGATTCGAACCGTGTCTGGCGGTATGCTCCTTCCTTGTGCAGGTCAGGGGTATTGGAACGCAGCTAGCAGAACCAGCAGTTGACGGGAACCCAGCCGCCGACGCTCATTGGCCGCGTCCCGCAGCCGAAATCCCAACTCGGTTTCGGGCGCGCGCTGCGCCTGTGGGCGGATCATAGTGCGCGTCCGCCAACAACGCGGCACGCCCGCCGTTCCGCCCCCCAAGCTCGGCCTTTCCGCTCTCTGGCTCGATCAGCGGAACTCGATCCAGATCGCATAGGAACGCGTTGCTCCGGGCGGCGGTGGCGGGAACGGCGCCGCGCGTTGGATGATCTTAAGCGCAGCCCGGTCCAGCGCGCTGGTGCCTGAACTCCGCGCGATGCTCAAGCCGGCCAGCCCGCCCGCGCTCGAGATGGTGAAGCTCACACGACTTCGCCCGCGGTGGTTCATGCGCGGCCGCCCGACGCGGTTGATTTGCGCCATCACCTGTCCGGGATAGTTGCTTGCTGCCGCGTTGCCGGCTTGTTGCGCCGTGCCCTTGCGGGTGCCCTGCTGGCGCGCCTGTGCCTCGCTTCGGCCGGTGGCCGCGCCGGACCGGACGTTCTGGTCCGCGTTGCCACGTTGCGCCTCGCGTTCTGGCGCGGGCTGGCGCTGCGGCTGCGCAGTCTGCTGGCGCCGGGACTGCGGCGCCGCTTGCTGCCGTTCCTCGAATTCGGCGCTGCGGCGGGCCGGGCGCAGCGAGCGTGGCGGAGCGGCACTGTCCGGATCGGCGGCTTCGATGGTTTCGGGCGCCGCTTCGGCGACCTCTGCCGGTTCCGCGTCCTCAGGCACGACGGGGGCAAGGAGTTCGGGCGCCACCGGCTGCACCATCTCGGGCCTGTCGGTCTCGGGCGCCGGTGCCTGGACGGCCTCTGGCTCTTCCGGCGCGGCGGGTTCCGCAACCACGGCGACAAGGCCATCGGCCCGCTGCGGCAGCAAGGCGGCCAGCGCGTCGCGTCTCGGCGTCGTCTCCGGCGTCGGTTCGGGGGCTGGCGCCGAACGAGCTGGCGCCGCGGTCCTTTCGGGTTGCACGACGGCGGCCGGCCGGGCCGACATGCTGGGCTCCGTCGGCGCGGGGACCGTTTGCGGTACCGGCTCGGCCTCCGGGCGCTCGACCGCGTCGGGACGGCGTTGCGGCGTGTCGTCGGGAGAGTGTTCCGCCTCGACCGCTTGCGGAGCCACGGGATCGGCGACTTCTGCCGCGCTCTCGGCCGCTATCGTGCCCTGAACCAGATCGGCGAAGCTGCCCGTCCGCGCGGCCTGTCCGCCCTGCGCGCCGTAGATCTCGGGCTCCTCCGCGCCATAAAGCGCCCAGGCAATGCCGGCATGCACCGCGCCCGCGACCACCAGCGCGGCAAGCTTCGCCGCTTTGGAGGATGCCACCCCGCGTCGCCTCGTTCGAGCTTTCGGATGCGCCTTCATGAGCTTGCGTCGCCATCGTGGCCGTTGATGACGACCAAGGACATCTTGGTCGCCGCGCCCTCGGTGTCCGCCGCGTTCAGCGCCATCAAAAGGCGCGCGCCCGGTTCCTCCTGTGCGCGTGCGCCGCAAACCGCCGCCGCACGCGCGAGAGCACTCAATTTGGTCATGTCAGCTTCCCGTTCGATGCGGTCACGAAGTCGAGGATGCGTGGCTGACGGTAATTGGCTGGCGCATGTTACTCGGTCCCGACTCGCAACAGGTTTTTCGACGAAGGGCAATAGCCGATAAGATTCGTCGGGATACTGGCGCCTGATCGAACGTTCGGCATTGAGTCGGCTTCGGATGTCTGAGATATCCAAACTTGACTCAAACATTCAGGAATTCACGACTCGATGAGCTTCCGCCCCGCCGTGACCTCCTTCTTGTCCGAGATCCGGCCGGCGGCGCCGCTGGTCTATGCGTGCTGGCACGGTGTGGTGGCCGACCTGTGGCGGGTCGAGGCCGGGCGAGACGGACACGGCGCCTACACGGCCCGCGACCCGCGCTTCGTCGTCGTACTGGACGAGGGGAAAACACGCTGAGGCTCAGCGGCGCGGGCTTCGATTCCTCGGCACCGGTGCGCGTGGCCTATGTGCCTGCGGGCGTCGCGGTCCGGTCGCAGTTCTCGCGCGGCGGCAGGCTGACCCATCTCGACCTGCATTTCGACGCCACGTGCCTGCGCCACCGGCTTGAGGCGGGGGCGCTGGACGCAGCAGACTTGATGGCGCGCGCCGTGGCCCTGCCCGAGGCGCCCGACGTGGCCGCGGTCGCGCGCCTGCTGGCTCGCGAACTCGACCCCGAGGCCTCGGCGCTGGCGCGCGACGCGCTGGCGACGGCTTTGGCGGCGAAGGTTTTCGCCAGCGCCGGGCCCGCCGCGACGGCGCCGGTTCGCGGTGGGCTGACCAGCCGTCAGCTGGCCACGATCGACGCGCTCATGCGGGCCGAGATGCGCCGCCGCCTGGCAGTATCCGAGATGGCCGAAAGCGTCGGCCTGTCGGAAAGCCGCTTCGCCCATGCGTTCCGCGAAAGCCGCGGGCAGAGCCCTCACCGCGCGTTGCAGGCGATGCGCGTGAAGGCGGCCCAGCGCCTGCTTCAAGACCCCGAGCACAGCATCGCGGAAGTCGCGGCCGAGGTAGGCTTTGCCGACCAGGCACACCTGACCGGTGCGTTCGGCACCATGGTCGGCCAGACCCCCGGCGCCTGGCGCCGCGCGCGCATTGCGGAGCAGGATTCGACAATTCCTGACAGTTTCAGTCAAGACAACCCTGTTCTTCTTCCGTAGCTGACGGGACAAAGCCGCCGCGCCCCCGGGCCCGCGTGGCCCACGACCATGTCGAAGGGGACAGCGATGATACGACGAAGCACAGCCGTGAGAACAATTCTTGCCACCACGACCATTTTGGCCGGCGCCCCCGTGGCGTTCGCGCAGGAGGCGGCGATCAATCTGGGCCAGGTGACGTTCGAGGTGCAGGGTGCCGAACCCGTCGGGGACGACGTCAACCCGAACACGCTGTCGGGCATGAAGACAGCGACCGAGATCACCGAGGTGCCGCAATCTGTCAGCGTCGTCGGCCGCGAGACCTTCGAGCGCGAGAACCCGAGCAAGGTCGACGAGGTGCTTCGCGACGTGCCGGGCGTGCAGGCGCAGCTCTACGGCTACGACAGCGACACCAACTGGTTCTACATCCGCGGCTTCAACTCGTTCGACACGGGCGCCTTCATGGACGGGCTGTCGCTGTTCTCGTACGGGTTCGGCACGTTCTACGTCGATCCGTTCCTGCTGGAACGCGTCGAGGTGCTGAAGGGCCCGGCGTCAATGCTCTACGGCGCGTCCAGCCCCGGCGGCGTGGTCAACTACGTCTCGAAGCTGCCCGGCGGGTCCGAGGGGCGTACGCTGACCTTCGGCGCGGACAGCGAGGGCCGCGCCTGGGTGCAGGGCGAGGCGGCCGGCCTCATGGGCGAGGACCTGTCCTGGCGCGTCGGCGGCAAGCTGCAGCGCCAGGACGGCCACGGCATGTTCGATCCGGGCGTCGAGGGCGTGGTCTACGGCGGCGCCACCAAGGCGTTCGACGACGGCGGCAAGCTGACGCTGCATCTCAGCTACACCGACATGGACGAGGATCACGTGGGCGGCCAGTTCCTGCCCTATTTCGGGACCGAGCGGGAAGCGCCCTTCGGCTACTTCGACCATTACTACAACGGCGGCGACCCGGATTCCGACGAATACGACCGCGAGCAGCTGATCGCCACGGGCATCTACCGCCGCGACGTTGGCGGCTGGGAGATGACCGACACGATCCGGCTGGGCTATGCCGACATCGAGGAACTCTACGTCTATCCCTATGGCTTCACGAACGGCTCTACCACCGTGCAGGTGCCGGACGCGACGGCGGACGTGAACCGGTTCGTCTTCGCCCATGACAGCTATGCCACCGTCGCCCAGAACGACCTGCGCTTCACGCGCGAGGTCGCGACGAGTGGTGTCACGCACGACCTGCTCGTCGGGCTCGACATGCGCCGCTACCGGCTGGACGAGGAGCAGTCCTTTGCCGTCGGCACGCCGCTCGACCCCGAGGACCCGGATTACGACGACCAGCCGGCGCCAAGCTTCACCTACATCGACGGGGTGCGCGTGCAGGACCAGATCGGCCTCTACGCCCAGGACCAGGTCCGCTGGGGCGACGGGTGGATCGGAACCGTGAACGCGCGCTACGACACGGTCTGGTCGTCCTTCGACGACCAGCGCGGCGGTCCCGATCTCGACCGGCAGGACGACGCCTTCACCTGGCGCCTCGCGCTGGCGCGCGAGATCGGCAGCGTGACGCCTTACGCGACCGTCGGCACCTACTTCAATCCTCAGGCGCTGGATGCCGCGTCCGAAGATGGCGACCCGGAAACCGGCCGACAGGTCGAGGTCGGCGTGAAGTGGCAGCCGAACGAGGCGTCGCTTGTCACAGTCTCGGCCTTCGACATCCGGCGCGAAAACGTGTCGCAGTCGCTGGTCAACGCGGGCACCTTCGACAGCCGCACCCTGGGCGAGCTGCATTCGCGCGGGTTCGAGATCGAGGCCGACTGGCAGGTCAGCGACAGCGTGCGCTTGGGCCTCGCCTACACCAACCTCGACGTCGAGATCGTGGATTTCGACGACGACCCGTCCATCGAGGGCAAGACGCCGCAATCGGTGATCGAGGAATTCGGCACGCTGAGCGCGACCTACGCGCCGCTGGCGCTGCCGGAGCTCGAGTTGCGCGCCAGCGCGCGGTATCGCGGCGACAGCTACGCCGACAACGCCAACACGCTGGATGTCGACGGCGCTTGGCTGCTTGACGCCGGCGCGACGTGGGACTTTGCCGAGGACTGGACCGCCGACCTGAACGTCACGAACCTGACCGACGAACGCTATACCGCAAGCTGCCAGTCCTCGTCGGCCCCGGCGCCGATATCTTCGTGCTGGCAGGGCGAAGGGCGCGTGGTCAGCCTGGGCGTCACCAAGTCGTTCTGACGCCAGTTTGGCCGAAAGACAGACAGGGCGCTCCTTCGGGGGCGCCCTTTTCCGTCGCGATGGCGCCTAGGCAGCGTCCTTCCGCAGCGGACAGTTGGCGCAGACCTCGCCCGAGACGGACAAGTAGCGGCAGCACCCGCCGCGCCGGGCGATGTGGTCCGCCAACACGAGCAGTTGACGGTTGGCGAAGGGTGCGCCGTAGCGGCACAGGACCTCGCCCGCGCGGTCCGGCTGACCGGCCCGCATCCAGCCCCAGGCCAACCCGTCGCCCGCGATCCGCCACAACGCGCGCGGCGCCAGCGGCCCGGCATAGGCCAGCGCGTTGACCGACGGCGCGAACAGCCGCGCCACCGCGATGGTCGCCGCAGGCGCAGCGCCGTCACCGGCGGGGCCTCGGCGACGAGTTCGAAGACCAGACGATTCTCGGGGGAGATCCTTCCGATCAGGCCGCAGCCTTCGGCGCCGACTGTGACCAGCGAGCGACCCTCGCTGTCCCAGCGGGCGAAGGCCGTGCCGACGACGTGCGCAAGCACGTTCATCACCCAGGCCGCGTGGTCCCGGCGCGTCATTTCAGGCAGCACTTGCGCGTTCAGCGCCAGCAGATCGTCCACGACCGTGCCGGTGGACGCGAGCGAGAACGACAGGCTCACTCGGTCACCACCGGCCCGTTTCCGGCCATGGCCTCTTCCAGTGCCGGGACCAGCATGTCCAGGGCATAGGGCAGGCTCAGAAGCGATGCGTGGGACAGCGCGCCGGTCAGCAGCTCTCCGGCAAACACCTCGTGGCCGTCCCTCGTCGCCGGCAGGAACCGTCGCGTGACCAGCGCCTCGACCGGCGCGAAGTCTCCCTCGGTCGCGATCCAGAAGATCAGGTCCGCGTCGATGATCGACAGCGCCTCCTCGCTCAGGGCCACCGCGAAGGGGTTGCCGGAACCCGCGGCGGCGTCGATCGCCGGGGGCGTCTCGAATCCGAGCCGGGCAAGCAATTGCGACCGGATATCGCGCGACGTGTAGACGCCCGGCGTGCCGCTCATGGCGTAGGCGATGCTGGCGGTCTTGCCGTCCCAGGCAGGATGCGCTTCGGTGATCGCGGTCAGGCGCGCGTCGATCTCGGCGATCCGCTCTTCGGCCGCGTCCTCGCGCCCGACGGCGCGGCCGGCGATGCGCGCGCGTTCGTCCCACGGAAGTTCGTAGTCGCCCACGCCCTCGGGCACCGCCACGACCGGCGCGATGCGGCTCAACTGCTCGTAGTCGGCCTGGGTTATGCCGGACCACAGCGCCAGGATCACGTCCGGTTTAGACGCGGCGACCTTCTCGTAGTCGATCTCGCCGCGCAGCACGACCGGGTCCGACGTCAGCTCCGGCGCGGCCCACGGCCACAGCGGCACTTCGAAATCGCCGTACCAATGGCGCAGCGCCACCGGCTGGATGCCCAGCGCCAGCAGGTCGT
Source organism: Citreimonas salinaria (assembly GCF_900107235.1). Classification (GTDB taxonomy): domain Bacteria; phylum Pseudomonadota; class Alphaproteobacteria; order Rhodobacterales; family Rhodobacteraceae; genus Citreimonas; species Citreimonas salinaria. The sequence continues at coordinate 28,438 of NZ_FNPF01000013.1, read as the reverse complement.
CCGCGCCCGAAAAGTCCAGACTCGCCACCCGTTCGGGTGCTTCTTCGATAATCGCCTCTCCGAACTTGTGCGGGATGATCACCGGAAAGTCCTGCGCGAAGGCGGGTAAGGCCGCCAGCAGCAGGGCGGCGGCAAGGGATTGGCGGATCATGGCGTCTCCTTTCGGTGGGTCCGAAGCATGAGCAGGGCAAAGCACGGCGCCCCGACCAGCGCAGTCACGAGGCCCGCGGGAATCTGGACCGGCCCGAAGGCCGTGCGCCCGACGAGGTCGGCCGCGGCGGCAAGGCAGGCCCCAATCGCCCACGTCAGCGCCAAATGCAGCCCCGGACCGGCGTGGGCCAGCCGGCGCGCGGCGTGCGGCGCAAGCAGGCCGACGAAGGCGACGGGGCCCACAACCGAAACCGACGCGGCCGCAAACGCGACCGAGGCGAGCAGCAGCGCGATCCGTGCGCGGATCACGCGGTGGCCGAGGCTGGCCGCCAGGTCGTCGCCCAGCCGCAGCGCGGCAAGCGGGCGCGCTGCGAGCATGCAGATGGGGAACGCCGCGGCGGTGGCCAGCGCGCTGCGCCACACCTCATCCCACGACGCGGACCGCACCGAGCCGGCCAGCCAGCCAAGTGCCTCGTGCGCCTCCGAGATACGGCCATATGTCAGCAGAGCGGTGGTCATCGCGCTCAAGAACGCCGCGAGGCCGATGCCGGTCAGCAGGAAGCGCGTCTGCACGCCGCCGGACCGCATCCCGGTGAGGCTCAGGATCACCACCGCCGCCGACAGGCCGCCGAAGAACGCCGCGAGCGCGCGCCAAGCATCCGGCGCCGCGGGCATCAGGACCGCCAGCACGATCACCGCAAGACCGGCGCCCTGGCTGACGCCGACCAACGCGGGGTCGGCCAGCGGGTTCAGCGTGGTGCCCTGCAGCAGCGCGCCCGAGAGCGCAAGCAACCCGCCCGCCATCAGCGCCGTCAGCGCGCGCGGCAGGCGGAATTCGGTCGCGACCAGGTCCGCCCGATCCGAGGCTGCGCCGACAAGCGCCGCCAGCGCGTCGCCCAAGCCCACATCTGCGCTGCCCGACGCGAGGCTGGCCAGCAGCAGCGCGCCGATCAGCGAGGCCAGCCCCGCCAGCATGGCCGCACCGCGCGCGGGCACCTCGAACGCCACGCGGTGGCCCAGGCCCGAGGCGCGCAGCACGCTCATGCCCGCGCCCTCAGCAGCAGGACGAAGACCGGCGCGCCGACCAGCGCCGTCAGGATCCCGCTCGAGACCTCGGCGGGCGCGATCACCGTCCGGCCCAGCGCGTCCGCCGCCAGCAGAAAGATCGCGCCCAGCAGCACGCTCGCCGGCAGAAGCCGCGCGTAGCCCGTGCCGAAGATCAGCCGCGCCGCGTGCGGCACGGTCAGGCCGACGAAAGCAAGCGGACCCGCCAACGCCATGGCACTAGCGGTCAGCAACACCACCGCGGCCAGCGCCAGCGCGCGGATGCGCGCGACCGGCACGCCCAGCGCGTGCGCCGCCTCGTCCCCCAGCGAAAGCACGGTCAGTTTCGGCGCCACGACCAGCGCCGCCGCCAGCCCGGCAAGCGTCCAGGGCGCCACGATGGCCACGACGGGCATCCGCAGCCCCGCCAGCGAGCCAGAAAGCCAGATCCGCAGATCCTCGAATCCGCGTTCATCGAGCAGGTTCAGCAGCATCGTCAGCGCCGCGAGGAAGGCAGTCACCGCCGCCCCCGCCAGCACAGGCGTCAGCATCCCTGCCCCGCCGCCAGCAGCCGCGGTCAGCCCCCAGACCATCAGCGCGCCGCCAAGCGCACCGAGCGCGGCGAGCACCGGCAGCAGCACTGGCGCATCCAGCCCAAGCAGGCTCTGACCCGCCACCACGGCCAGCGCCGCCCCTGCCAGCAGGCCGAACAGCCCCGGCTCGGCCAGCGGGTTGCGCGTGGCGCCCTGCATCAGGGCACCGGCCGCCGACAGTGCTGCCCCGGCCAGCATCGCGCCCAGCGCGCGCGGCAGCCGGATTTCCGCGATCACGGCGGCTTCGTAGCTTTCCCCGCCCGCGAGAAGCGTCTGGAGCACGGACCGCATCGGCACCGAATGCGCGCCGGCGCCGAGATGCCAGGCCAGCGCGCCGAGCAGCAGCAGGCCCAGACCCGCCTGCCAGATCAGCGTGCGTGCGCTCATGCCGCCGTCCGGGGCAGGCAGACCGGCCGTCCGGTCTCGGGGTCCGCGATCACGCGCGCGTCCAGCCCGAAGACGCGCGACAGCACCGGCGCGGTCATCACCGCGTCTGGCGTCCCCTCGGCGTCGATCCGGCCGTCGCGCATCATCACGATCCGGTCGGCGAAGGCGGCGGCCAGGTTCAGCTCGTGCAGGACCACCAGGATCGTGCGGCCCTCGCGCGCCAGCCGCGCGAGCAGGCCCATGATCTCCAGCTGCACAGACAGGTCGAGATAGGTCGTCGGCTCGTCCAGCAGCAGGATCGGCGTGTCCTGCGCCAGCGTCATCGCGATCCAGCAGCGCTGCCGCTGCCCTCCCGACAGCGCCTCGAGCGGGCGGTCGGCGAATTGCGCCACGTCCGTCGCCTGCATCGCGGCGGCAATGGCCGCGTCGTCGGCGGGCGACCAGTGCCGCACCAGCCCGCGATGCGGATGCCGGCCCTGCGCGACCAGGTCGCGGACGCGCATCCCCTCGGGCAGGATCGGCGCCTGAGGCAACAGCGCCATCCGCTGTGCCGCCGCGCGGGGCGAGAGCCGATCAACCGGCGTGCCGTCGATCGCGATGGTCCCCGCGGCCGGCCTCAGGATGCGCGCGATGGTCTTGAGAAGGGTAGACTTGCCGCAGCCGTTGCGCCCCAGAAGCGCGGTCATGCCCCCCGGAGCCACGTCCAGGTCGACGCCCCGCAGGGCATGCACCGCCCCGCGTTGCACGCTCAGGCCGCGGACGACGACCCGGCCATTGGTCTTCGGGGCGGTCTGCGCCATGCGGGGTTAATCCCGATAAGTTCTATCGGGATTGGTTTCACAGACATTCGCGTCGCCCGCAAGGGCGCGCTGCCATCACGCCGCGGCGAGGCGCGCGTATCGCCCGTCCCGGGCGACAAGTTCGGCGTGGCTGCCGATCTCGGTGATCCGCCCGGCCTCCATCACCGCGATCCGGGTAGCGTCGCGCACGGTGGCCAGGCGGTGCGCGATCACAAGCGTCGTGCGCCCGCGCGACAGTTCGGCCAGCGAGACCTGGATCTTTCGCTCGGTCTCGGTGTCCAGGGCCGAGGTGGCCTCGTCCAGGATCAGGATCGGTGGGTTGCGCAGGAAGATGCGCGCGATCGCCACGCGCTGCTTCTGCCCGCCCGACAGTGTCACGCCGCGCTCGCCCACCACCGTGTCCAGGCCGGCCGGCAGGTCCGCGATCATCTCGGACAGCCGGGCCTTGGCCGCGGCGTCGAGGATCTCCGCCTTGGTTGCGTCCAGCCGGCCATAGGCGATGTTCTCGCGCAGGGTGCCGCCGAACAGGAACACGTCCTGGCTGACGATGCCCACCTGCCGGCGCAGCGACCGCAGCGTCATCCCGGCGATGTCCTGCCCGTCGATCAGGATGCGCCCCGATTGCGGCTCGTAGAAGCGCGGAACCAGAGACAGAAGCGACGTCTTGCCCGCCCCCGAAGGTCCGACGAAGGCCACCGTCTCGCCGGGAGCGATGTCCAGCGTCACCTCGCCCAGAACCGACCGCCCGGCGTCGTAGCCGAAGCCGACGTCGTCGAAGGTTACGCGGCCATCAAATGCGGGCGCCTCGATCGCGTCCGGGCGATCCTCGACGTCGGGGCGCAGCGCCATCAGCTCGAGATAGCGGCGGAACCCGGCGATGCCGCGCGGGTAAAGCTCGATCACGGCGGCGATCTTCTCGAGCGGGCGGAAGAACAGGGTGACCAGCAGCAGGAAGGCCACGTAGCCCCCGGTCGTCAGCGCGCCGTTCAGAACGAAGATCGCGCCCACCACCATCACCGCGACCTGCACGAAGCGCATGCCCATGTAGTTGAGCGTCGTCGACGCGGCCATGACCTTGTAGGCCGACAGCTTGGTGTCGCGGTAACGCGCGTTGTCGCGGGCGAACAGCGTTTTCTCGTGATCCTCGTTGGCGAAGGCCTGCACCACGCGGATGCCGCCGACGTTCTCCTCGAGCCGGACGTTGAAATCCGCGACGCGGGCGTAGATCGACCGCCAGGTGCGCGTCATCCGGCCGCCGAAGACCATCACGATGATCACGCAGACCGGCACGATCGCGGCGGTGATCAGCGCCAACTCGACGTTGATCGTCAGCATCATCACGAAGGCGCCGACGAAGGTCATCACCGCGACGAACAGGTCCTCGGGGCCGTGGTGGGCGACCTCACCGATCTCTTCGAGGTCGCGGGTCACGCGGGCCACCAGCTTGCCGGTGCGCACCTTGTCGAAATACGAGAACGACAGCCGCTGCAGCTGGTCGAAGGCGCGGCGGCGCATCTCGGTCTCGATGTTGATGCCCAGCATGTGACCCCAGTAGGTCACGACCGCCATGAGCCCGGCGTTGACCGCGTAGATCAACACCAGCCCGATCGCCGCCATCACTGTCAGCGTCAGGTTACCGCTCGGCAGCAGGACGTCGATGAAGAGCTTGATCGCCAGGGGAAAGGCGAGTTCCATGAGGCCCGACATCACGGCGCTTCCGAAGTCGAGCCAGAACAGGCCTTTCCAAGGGCGATAGTATTCGGCGAACTTTCGGATCATGCGCGACTGCCGGCTCGATGGGTTGCGACGCCACTATCACGCGGCCGCCCGCGTCGCCAGTCGCGCGCACCGGCTCGCGAGTCTGCACCGAAGGGGGGCTCGTCGGAAGCGCTTGCACAAGCCGGTGACGTGACCCGGGCCCCGGTCAGGGCCGGAAAACCGGCGCCCGTTCGACTCGAGCCGCCTGTTGCCACTCTGCAGTATAGCCGCGCAGCGCCGCTGTATCGGACGGCGTAACCAGCCGCCCGCCAAGCGCGACGCCCTTGCTTGAGAACAGAAGCGCCGCCCCAGCGCTGGTGCCGGTCTGCGAGGCCGTCGCGATCACACCGTCCGGGCGCACGGCCGCCAGCATGTCGAGATAATCGGCGTTCCTCGCGAACGGCCCCTCGATCACGACCGGGCCCGCGGCCCCTGAAAGGGCAAGGCATTCTTGGGTCATCAGCGCCAGGTAGAATGACAAGGCCAGCATCGCTTGGCCATCCGTATCTGGCCTGCGCGACCAACCGCCCGAACGGCCCTGAAACGGGCCCGAGCCGGGCTCGACCGACGGCAAAAGGTGCAGCCTGCCCGACAGCACGGCCCGGCGATCGTCGGCATCTGACGCCGCTGTCCGTCCGCTGCGGATCATCTCGTATTCTCGTCCACCCATGAAACGCGCGGAGGGTACGGGTTTTCCCTGCGCGTCGACGTTGACCAGCGTGTCGCGGGCGGGATCGAGCGAAACCGGCGTTTCTCCGACCGCCATCGCGACCACCCATGTCCCGGTCGAGACGACGGAGAACGGCGGCGTGCGCGACAGGATGTGCGGGTAGAGCGATGCATTGCTGTCGTGGATGCCCGTGGCCACCGGCGTCCGCGGCGACAGCCCCGTCTTCCGCGCCACCTCGGCCGTGATGGTGCCGAGGATATCGGCGGCGTGCCTGGCCGGCGCAAGGCGGCGAGCAAGCCCGAGCCGCTCGACCAGGGCCGAAGGCCGGCCGGTCCACGGCTCCCACAGATCGGTATGACAGCCGAGTGAGGTCGTGTCGGTTGCGAGCGCGCCGGTCAGGCGAAAGCCCCAGTATTGCGGATAAGTGACGACATGGGCGAGCCGCGCATCGAGACCGGGATCGGCGCCGAGCATCCAGTGCAGCTGCGCCCCGAGGTTGAGCCCCATCGGCAGCCGCGGCGATCCGGTCACGGCGAAGTCGGGCCGCAGCGAATCGTAAGCGGCGCGCACCGAGTCCGGCCCGTCATGTTCGTAGTCGAGCATCGGAGCGGCGAGATCGCCGTTCGCGTCGAGCAGCACCGCGGAGGCGCCGTGGGTCGTCACGGAAATGGCGTCCACCCCGTGCCCGGCGTGAAAACGGGCCAGCGCGTCGAGGAAAAAGCTCCAGTGCCCCTCAAGATCAAAGTGCGGCCAGGGCGGCCCCGGCAGCACGGTGTTGGGCCGTGTCTCGACCGCGATCTCGCGCAGGGTGCCAGCATCGACGAGGGCCAGCTTCGCGTTGGTCTTGCCCACGTCGATGACGGCGATGTGGCGCGGTTCCGTCATGGCAGGTGGAACATCGTCCGCAGGTCCACCACCGCGGGTGAATTGTCCGGGTTCGTTTCCATGATGTCGCCCATGTGGGCCCACCATTTCTGCATCAGCGGGTGGTTCGGCAGGTCGTCCATACGATGATCGCCGCGCCGCCACAGCACCGCGAACAGCGCGTTCGTCTCGGGGTCGAGGTGGATCGAATAATCCTGCACCCCGGCCTCGCGCAGGAGCGCTGCCAGGTCCGGCCAGATCGCATCGTGCCGGCGCCGGTATTCCGCTTCCATGCCGGGAAGAAGGGTCATGCGGAAGGCGATCTTCTCCATCACCGCCTCCGCAGCTTCGTCACCAGGCGCGGCAGGGCGATGACGCCGATCAGCAGCGCACCGATGAAGATCGACATGACGATGCCCGGCACGTTCAGCAGCCCCAGGCCGAAAGTCACCATGCCGATCACCAGCGCGGCAATGACCACACCCAGGATCGACCCCGCGCCGCCGAGGATCGACACGCCGCCGAGTACGACCATCGTGACGACCTCGAGTTCCCACGCATATGCGATCGAGGGCCGGGTCGAGCCGAGCCGCCCGGTCAGGCAGATCGCCGCGATGCCGGACATGAGGCCGGTGAGCAGGAACAGGATCATCTTCACGCGCTCGACGCGGATGCCGGAAAAGCGTGCGGCCACCGGGTTGTTGCCGATCGTGTAGACGTGCCGGCCGAAATTCGTCTTGTGCAGCACCACGCCGTAGATCAGCGCGAAAACCACGAACAGCGTCAGCTCGAACGTGATGACCCAGAAGACATAGCCGCGCCCGAGCCAGGCGAAACTGTCGGGGTAGCCGTTGAACGCCTGGTCGCCGAGCACGATGTAGCTGATCCCGCGGAACAGGCTCATCGTGCCGATGGTCACCACGATCGACGGCAGCCCAAGCCGCGTGACGAGCACCCCGTTGAAAGCGCCGCAGAGCAGCCCCACGGCGAGGCCGATGGCGACGAGGCCCGGCGTGCCGACCCCGAATTGCAGCGCCCAGCCCATCGCCGTCGAGGCCAGCGCGATGATCCCCGCGACCGAGAGGTCGATCTCGCCCGAGATGATGAGCAGCGCCATGGCGAAGGCGATCATCGACTTCTCGGTGAAGTTGAACGTCGCGTCCGACAGGTTCCAGGGGTCGAGGAAATACGGGCTCGCCTGCGTGTTGGCGATAAAGATCAGCACCGCGATCACGAACAGCAGAAGCTCCCAGCTCCTCAAGATGCGCTGGCCGCGCCCGGTCAGGCGATCCGGAAAATTGCGGGGGCGGGTTCCTTCGGCAAGGCTCATGTCGGGTGCTCCGCGGATTTCAGGATGATGCGGCCCTGCTTGCGGCTCGACTGCGCGTTGAAGGCCACGGCGATGATGATCGCGGCGCCCGAGATGGCGAGTTGCCAGAAGGGCGAGATCCCGGCGACCGGCAGCGCGTTCTTGATCGCGCCGAGGAAGAGCGCCCCCAGCACCGCGCCGGTGACCGTCCCCAGCCCGCCAGCGATCGAGATGCCGCCGATCACGCACGCCGCGACCACGTCCAACTCGAACCCGCCGGCGACGTCGACATAGGCGACCGCGTAGCGCGACACCCAGAGATAGCCGCACAGGCCGGCCAGTCCCCCGGCGATGGTGAAGGCTGCAAAGCGCGTGCGGCCGACGTCGATGCCGGTATAGACCGCGGCATGCGGATTGCCGCCCACGGCGTAGAAGGCCCGCCCGAGGCCCGAGCGGTTCACCAGGATCACGAAGCCCGCGATGACGGCGATGGCGATCCACGACAGGACCGGCAGGCCCAGGAAATCGAGCCGGGGCAGCGCCTTGTAGGCTTCGCCCATCTCGTGGCTGTTCACCCATTCGCCGCCCGAGATCAGGAAGACCAGCCCGCGATAGATCGTCAACGTGCCGAGCGTGACGACGATCGGCGGAATGTCGAGCTTCCACACCAGAATGCCGTTGAACATGCCCATCAGCGTGCCCAGCCCGATGGCAAGTGCGATCAGCGCGATCACCGGCAAGCCCGGTATCGCGGCGTTGATCATGGCCGTGACCATGCCGGTCAACGCGAGGTTCGAGGCCAGCGAAAGGTCGATGCAGCGGGTCAGGATCACCAGCATCTGCCCGAGCGCGAGGATGATCAGGATCGAGGTGTCGTTAAACACGCTGGCGAGGTTGCCGGGGCTCGCGAAGCCCGAGAACCGGATCTCCACCAGCAGGATCAGGGCGATGAGCGCTCCGACGAGGATCGCCTCGCGCGATTTGATGAAGTCGCGGATCATGCGGCGCTCCGGGTGAAAGGGGTGATCGAGCGGTCGTTGCGACGAGACGCAGGGGCGGGGCGCGGAGATAGCGGTGTCATGCCGCCGCCTCCCCGCCATAGCCGGCCGCGGCGCGCACCAGCGTTTCCGGCGTCAGGCCCTCGCGGTCGAACTCGGCAGCGATCCGTCCCTCGCGCATGACGATCACGCGGTCCGACATGCCCAGTATCTCGGGGATCTCGGAACTGACCATGATGACCGAAAGGCCCTCGGCGGCCAGTTCGGCCATGAAATCATGCACCGCCGCCTTCGAGCCCACGTCGATGCCCTTCGTGGGTTCGTCTAGGATGATGACCTTGGGCTGCGTCGCCAGCCACTTGGCGATGACGACCTTCTGCTGGTTGCCGCCCGACAGCTCGCCCACGTTCTGGTCGAGCGAAGCGGCGCGCAGATCCAGCCGCTCGGTGTACTTGCGCGCAAGCGCGAATTCCTCGGCCATGCGCACGAAGCCCTTGTGCGAGGTCGCCTTGAGCGAGGGCAGCGTGACGTTCTGGAAGATCGGCATGGCGGTCACCGCGCCCTGCGCCCCGCGATCCTCGGGGACATAGACGATGCCCTTCCTGATGGCCTCGGCGGGCGAGCGGATGACGGCGATCTTTCCGTCGATCCGGCAGGCCCCCTTCGACGGCTTCGTCACGCCGAACAGCGCCTGCATGAACTCGGACCGCCCCCCGCCGACGAGGCCGTAGAAGCCGAGGATCTCGCCCCGGCGCAGGGTGAATCCGATATCCGCGAACTCGGTCGGATGGGAATAACCCGCCACGGTCAGCACGTCCTCGCCCGGGTTGCTGTTCCGCTGGGGGAAGATGGTGTCGACTGCGCGGCCGACCATCTTCTCGACCAGCTGGTTCTCGGTCACGTCGGCGATCATCCCCGCGTCGACCATCTCGCCGTCGCGGAAGACGGTGTAGCGGTCGGCGATGCGGAAGATCTCGTCGAACTTGTGCGAGATGAAGAGGATCGCCTTGCCCTCGCCCTTCAGGCGTTCGACCAGCTCGTAAAGCTCCTCGATCTCGGCCGAGGACAGCGCGGCGGTCGGCTCGTCCATGATGACGACGCGCGCGTCCACCGACAGCGCGCGGGCGATGGCGACCAGATGCTTCGACGCGATGCCAAGCTCGCGCAGGGGCGTCTTCGGGCTGATCTGCGCGCCGATGCGGGTCAGGATCTCCTGCGCGCGGGCGTTCATGGCCGTCCAGTCGATCAGGCCGAACCGCCCGCGCGGCGCGTGCCCAAGAAAGATGTTCTCGGCGACCGTCAGTTCGTCGAACAGCACGGTCTCCTGGTGGATCGCGGTCACGCCCGCCGCCGACGCGGCGGTCGCGGTGGGAAACTTGCTCGCCTGCCCGTCCACCTCGATCACGCCACCGTCGGGCTGGTAGATGCCGGTCAGGATCTTCACGAGCGTCGACTTGCCCGCGCCGTTTTCACCGACGAGCGCCGTCACCTGCCCGGGGTAGAGCGCGAGTTCGACGTCGCTTAGCGCGCGCACGCCCGGAAAGGTCTTGGTGATGCCCGAGAGGCGGAGCACCGGATCGGCCAGGACCGGCACGCCGCGGCCTGTTTCGCTGGAATAGTTCATCGATCCTCCGGAGGCCGGTGGTGAAGGAAGCGGGTGGCGCGGGGCCCATGAGCCCCGCGCGGGACGGGTTCAGAAGATGCTCTTGAACTCGTCGATATTGCTTTCGTCGTAGGTGAACGGCTCGGACATCGCGGCTTGGTTGTCCTCGTCCAGCGTCACGCTGCCCATGCGGCCCGTGTCGATCTCGGCGCCCGGCTCTGCCGTCGCCTCGTCGGTGGCCAGCGCGTGCGCGATCATGGCCGTGGTGTAGCCCAGGTCGACCGGGTTCCATATGGCGAAGGACTTCGACGCGCCGCTCTCGATCGCGCCCGCCATCTCGGACGGCAGGCCGAGACCGGTCACGTTGACCTGGCCCACCTTGCTCGCGTCCTGCACCGCCTGTGCGGCTGCGACGATGCCCACGGACGTCGGCGCGATGATGGCGTCGAGGTCCGGATAAGTCTGCATCAGGCCCTGCGCCTCGCGATAGGACTTGTCGGCCAGGTCGTCGCCGTAGACCGTCGCCACGACCTCGATGTCGGGATACTGGTCCATGACCTTCTCCATCTCGGCGATCCAGGTGTTCTGGTTCGTCGAGGTCGAGGTCGCCGACAGCACCGCGACCTCGCCGCCTTCCGGCAGGTGGTCGGCGGCAAGCTTGATGATCGTCCGGCCGATCAGCTCGTCCGAGGACGGCGCGAGGTGCATCTCGCGGCCCTCGGGGGCGACGCCGGAATCCCAAGAGATGACGGTGATGCCGCGCTGCATCGCCTTCTGCAGTGCCGGCACGACCGCGTCAGGATCGTTGGCCGAGATCGCGATCGCGTCGACGCGCTGCGCGATCAGGCTGTTGATCACCTCGATCTGCCCCTCGGCGGTGGTCGAGGTGGGGCCGGTATAGATGATCTCGGTGTTGCCGAGTTCCTCGGCCGCTTCCTCGGCGCCGCGGGCGGCCGCCTCGAAGAAGCCGTTGCCCAGCGACTTGGCCACGAGCGCGATGCGCACCGAGTCCTGCGCCATGGCGGTGGTGCCCATCAGCGACGCGGCAAGCCCGAGTCCGATGGCGAAACGTCTGGTCAGTGTCATTTGCTTTCCTCCCTTGAAATGACTGGCGAACACGGCCGGGCGTTTATCCCGCCTCGGCCTTCTCCTCCGCGGCGCTTACGGGCGCCACGATCAGCTTCACGCCCGCGCTTTCCAGCATGGCGGCGTGGGCATCCTTCACGCGATCGTCGGTGATGACCGTGTGCACGCGGTCGAGCGGGCACAGGATAAGGCTCGACCGCATCTCGAACTTCGAACTGTCCGCGAGGATCACCACCTCTTCGGCCTGTCCGATCAGCTTCTGCTCCGACTGGATCACCAGCGGGTCGGGCTCCATGATACCCAGCGGCGCGATGCCCTGGCAGCCCATGAACATCCGCCGCGCGTAGAAATTTCGCGTCACGTCGTTGTCGAAGGGCGACAGGATGATGTTCTGTTCGCGGTAGATCGTACCGCCCGGCAGCACGACTGTGTTCTTGGTCTGCTTCAGCAGGTGCTCGGCGATCGGGAACGAGTTGGTGAAGACCTGGCAGCGCCGGGTCGCCAGCGGGTGCACCATCTGGAACGTGGTCGTGCCGCCGTTGATGATCACCGACTCGCCATCTTCGAGCAGGTCGACCGCCGCGCGCCCGATGGCGCGCTTCTGGGCCGCGTACTTGGACTGGTTCACCGAGAACGGCCGCCCCAGCAGCCCCGTCACCGCAGTCGGCGCGACCGATTCCGCCCCGCCCCGCACGCGGCGCAGCTTCTTTTGCATGTGCAGGGTGGCGATGTCGCGCCGGATCGTCGCCTCGGACGACTCGGTCATCTCGACCATCTGGGCCACCGACACGAACGGCTTGGCCTCGACGGCGGACAGGATGACGCGATGGCGCTCGTTCTCGTGCATGGATGCCTCCCTTGAGCCGGCAGCATGGCGCGGCGATCCAATCATTGTCAATCATTAATGATCGAAAGCGCGCTTTCTGCGCCTGCATAATGATTGCTTATGATCGTTTGTGATTGACAATGGCCGGCCCGCTGCCGATGCTGCTTGCGATTTACGACCGGCCCAAGGCGGGCCCGATGGGAGGATACGCCATGCTCAAGACCGCGTCCGCGACGGGGCTCGACAACCTGTGGGACGACGCGAAAGCGTCCGGGATGAGCGAGTCGGACAAGCTGCTTTACCGTTCGAACCTGCTCGGCTCGGACAAGCGCGTCACGAATTACGGCGGCGGGAACACGTCCGCCAAGGTGATGGAGACCGAGCCCCTGACGGGCGACCCGGTCGAGGTGCTGTGGGTCAAGGGCTCGGGCGGCGACATCGGGACGATCGACAAGTCCGGCTTCTCCACGCTCTACATGGACAAGCTCAAGGCGCTGAAGGGGCTCTATCGGGGGCCCGCCCACGAGGACGAGATGGTGGGCTACCTGCCCCACTGCACCTTCGCGCTGAACCCGCGCGCCGCCTCGATCGACACGCCGCTGCACGCATACGTTCCGAAGAAGCATGTCGATCACGTCCACCCCGACGCGATCATCGCCATCGCGGCGTCGAAGAACTCTCGCGAGCTGACGCAGAGGATCTTCGGCGACGAGATCGGCTGGCTGCCCTGGAAGAAGCCCGGCTACGAGCTTGGCCTCTGGCTTGAAGACTTCTGCCGCAAGAATCCGGAGGCCAAGGGCGTCGTGCTGGAAAGCCACGGCCTCTTCACCTGGGCGGACGACGCAAAGGAGTGCTACGAGTTGACGCTCGACACGATCAACCGTGCCATCGCGTGGTTCGAGCAGGAGACCGCAGGCATGCCGGCCTTCGGCGGTGAAGCGCACCCCACCCTGCCCAAGGCCGAGCGGCGCCGCGTCGCCGCCGCGCTGATGCCGGCGATCCGCGGCATGATTTCGGAGGGCAGCCACAAGGTCGGTCACTTCGACGACCAGGATGCGGTCCTGGACTTTGTCGGCTCGCGCGACATGCCGCGTCTCGCCGCGCTTGGCACCTCGTGCCCCGATCATTTCCTGCGCACCAAGATCCGGCCGCTCGTCGTAGACTTCGATCCGTCGAACCCGGACGTTGACGGCACGCTCGACCGCCTGCGCGGCATGATCGAGGATTACCGCGCCGACTACGCCGACTATTACGAGCGCTGCAAGCACGACGACAGCCCGGCGATGCGCGACCCCAACGCGGTCGTCTACCTCGTCCCCGGCGTCGGCATGATCACCTTCGCCAAGGACAAGGCGACGGCGCGGATCTCGGGCGAATTCTACGTCAACGCCATCAACGTGATGCGCGGCTCGGACGCGGTCAGCGAATATCAGGGCCTGCCCGAGCAGGAGGCCTTCGACATCGAGTACTGGCTGCTCGAGGAGGCCAAGCTTCAGCGCATGCCCCGGCCCAAGAGCCTTGCGGGACGCATCGCCATCGTCACCGGCGGCGCGGGCGGCATCGGCACCGCGACGGCCGAGCGCTACCTGTCGGAGGGCGCCTGCGTGGTGCTTGCCGACATCGACGCCGAAACGCTCGGCGCGACGCGGGAGGCGCTGACGGCGCGCTTTGGCAAAGACGCGGTGCGCAGCGTCGAGATGAACGTCACCTCGGAAGACGCCGTGGCCGCCGCCTATGCCGACATGGCGGTCGAGTTCGGCGGCGTCGACATCGTCGTATCGAACGCCGGCATCGCCTCCTCGGCCAAGGTCGAGGACACCACGCTCGAACTCTGGAACCGGAACATGTCGATTCTCTCGACGGGCTATTTCCTGGTCGCGCGCGAGGCGTTCCGGGTTCTGAAGGCGCAGGGCATCGGCGGCGCGATCGTCTTCGTCGCCTCGAAGAACGGTCTTGCCGCCTCGCCGGGCGCGTCGGCCTACTGCACGGCGAAGGCGTCCGAGATCCACCTGGCCCGGTGCCTGGCGCTGGAAGGCGCGCCCGTGGGGATCCGCGTGAACGTGGTGAACCCCGACGCGGTGCTGCGCGGCTCGAAGATCTGGTCCGGCGAATGGCTCGACCAGCGCGCCGCGACCTACGGCACCGACAAGGAAGGGCTCGAGGAGATGTACCGCGAGCGCTCGCTGCTCAAGCGTTCCGTGCTGCCCGAGGACATCGCCGAGGCGTGCTACTTCTTCGCCGCGGACACCAGTTCGAAATCGACGGGCAACATCCTGAACGTCGACGCCGGTAACGTGCAGGCATTCACGCGCTGAGGACCGGATCGCCGCCCGGGCTCCGGGCGGCAGCCGGCTGGGAGGGACCATGATCGACAAAAGCACCATCACCGCGGCCAACGAGGCGGCGGAAGCCGCCCTGCGCGCCGACTACGACGCGCTCGGCGAACACCTGTCGCGCCGCGGCATCGACATCGCAGCGGTGAAGGACAAGGTCGCGGCCTACGGCATCGCGATCCCGTCGTGGGGCGTCGGCACCGGCGGCACCCGCTTCGCGCGCTTCCCCGGTACGGGCGAGCCGGCAACGATCTTCGACAAGCTCGACGATTGCGGCGTGATCCACCAGCTGACCGGGGCGACCCCGCGCGTGTCGCTGCACATACCGTGGGACGATGCCGATCCCGCCGACCTTTTCGCCAAGGCCGAGGAGACGGGCCTCGCGTTCGACGCGATGAACTCCAACACCTTTCAGGACCAGCCGGGACAGGCGCACAGCTACAAGTTCGGCTCGCTCTCGCACACCGACGCCGCGACGCGCGCGCAGGCGGTCGAGCACAACCTCTACTGCATCGAGCTGGGGCGGAAGATCGGTTCGAAGGCGCTGACGATCTGGGTCGGCGACGGCTCGAACTTCCCCGGCCAGACCAGTTTCACCCGGCAGTTCGACCGCTACCTCGACAGCGCCCGCCAGATCTACGCGGGGCTACCCGATGACTGGCGCCTCTTCACCGAGCACAAGATGTTCGAACCCGCCTTCTACTCGACCGTGGTGCAGGACTGGGGCACCAACTACATGATCGCGCAGGCGCTGGGTGAGCGCGCCTTCTGCCTCGTCGACCTCGGCCACCACGCGCCGAACGTGAACATCGAGATGATCGTCGCGCGGCTCATCCACGCGGGCAAGCTCGGCGGCTTCCATTTCAACGACAGCAAGTACGGGGACGACGACCTCGACACCGGCGCCATCGATCCGTACCGGCTGTTCCTCGTCTTCAATGAGTTGGTGGATGCCGAGGGCACGCCGGGCTTCGACCCCGCGCACATGCTCGACCAGAGCCACAACGTCACCGACCCGATCGAGAGCCTGATGAACTCCGCCATGGAAGTGCAGCGTGCATACGCGCAGGCGCTGCTGGTCGATCGCGGGGCTCTCGGGGGCTATCAGGACGACAACGACGCACTGATGGCGTCCGAGACGCTGAAGGCCGCCTTCCGCACAGACGTGACGCCGATCCTGCGCATGGCCCGGCTGGACAAGGGCGCCGCGATCGATCCCGTGCCCGCCTATCGCCGATCGTGCTATCGCGCGACGGTCGCCGAGGCACGCCCAAAAGCCGACGGCAGCGGCGGCGGGATCGTATAGCCGCTTCTCAGCTCACGCCACACCAACGCGCTTCAGTCCTGCGTCCAGGCGCTTTGTAGGCGTCGAGCCGGGCTCTTGACTTCGATCGAGAGCTTGCAATGCCACGGATGATCTGGAGGCCGTACGGCACGCCTTGAAGCGAGCCTTTATGGGAGGAAACGTGGCTGCAGATGAGCCACGAAAGCTGCTGGTGGTTATTTCTGATCGGCCACGGTAGCCGTCACCCACGGCCGGTCTTTTCCTGAAGTGCATCAATACGCTTCGAAGCCTCGGCCTTCGACAAGTCCGGTTGGAATTCGATACCGGCCTCTTCGCAAAGCGTCTTCAGATAGCTCGCCTGCGCTCCGGTCATCGGCTCGTCGCCGGTGATCCAGTTATCGACCGGCTTTTCCGTGTTGCCGGGCGTCTCTTTCTTGGGCGTGTCGGTGAGTTTCTCAGTCATGTTTTCTCCCTTTGCGTTCGCTCAATGTTCCCGCAATCAAAAGGTTCCGTTGTGGCGATGCTTTCCTGCAGGAGAAATACAGCCGCCTCATGGCTGCACGGCGCCGGACACACGGGCGCACCGAACCGCAGTCAGGCATTCGGTGCGACTTGGGTGCAGCATCGTGAAGGAGCGTTGCCAAGCGGAATCAATCCGTATGATCGGCCTCGTCAGGACCCGACGCTGTGGCGCGCCGCTGTCTGGCGAGGGCTTGACGGCTGAATCACGCCCCTCCAATCGGAGCGATGATCTTTCCCGTGCCGTTGCAGGCCGGGCAGTCGTTCCCGTCGATCTTGCCGGATCCGTTGCACTTGCGGCAGATGTCTTCTCCGGATCCGGGCGTACCAGGCGGTACTCTGTCCGGGTTCTCTTTCTTGGCCATGTCGCCTCCATTCCTGTTTCCCAATCAACGCCGTCCGCGGCCTCGTGTTCCGGACAGGGTGGGCGAACGCCGTGGCGATGAAGGCCGGGACGGCGCGCCGGCTGTTCTGTCCGGCATGGCCAAGGCATTGTGTCGGAAGCGGACGCGACAGCGCAGCCGGGTCGTCGACAGCACCCGAGTCGTGGCGGCCTTTTTGCCTTCGGGCGCATCCGGGATCACCGGCTTCACGCCCGACAGACCTAGCCTAACGAGATCCCGAAGGATCAGCCGCTCGACAGCGAAGCCGATCATCTCGCGGAGCAGGTCGCGGGAGTAGTTCCCGGTTCAGGTTGGCGGTCAGAACCCGACCTTCCGAGAAAACCCGATGGCACCGCAAGCTACACCACGTCCGGGGAAATCGTCTGAATCCCGGAAGGTTCCCCACGCATGCTCCTCGGTTCAACTGAATGAAGGAAGCAGTTAGAGCCACCCAAAGGCCGAAAGGCCTCCGATGGCAGCGTAGATCAGGCACAATCTCGCAGTGCGGGCCAGAACCACACCCTCGCGGCCCATCAGGCCGACGGTGGCACTGCCGGCGATTATATTGTGCGGCGCCACGATATTCCCGATGGCCGACCCGAAGCCGTGCGCGGCCACGAGGTTCGTCGGCGGCAGGCCCAGCCTGTCGGCGGTCGATACCTGGAACTCGGTGAACAGGATGTTTGACGACGTCGCCGACCCGGTGATGAAACTGCCCAGCACGCCAACGAACGGTGCAAGAAATGGCCATACGGGCCCGACGCCGGCCGCGGCCGCCGCGAGGCTGCGGATCATGCCCGCGTGAACCATCAGCCGCGATAGCGTCAGCATGACCAGCAGGGCGATGGCAACCGGCAGGAGGCGCCGCAGCGCGACCGACAAGGCGCCGGGCAGCAATCCCGACCGGCCGGTGCCGAGCGCGCCCAGAAGCAACCCGAGAAACAGCAGCGTGCCCGGATGATAGAGCGGCTGGAAAGAGCCCTTGTATCCGCCGTTCA
The DNA here is from genome assembly GCF_900107235.1 of Citreimonas salinaria. Taxonomy (GTDB): domain Bacteria; phylum Pseudomonadota; class Alphaproteobacteria; order Rhodobacterales; family Rhodobacteraceae; genus Citreimonas; species Citreimonas salinaria. The sequence goes on along the minus strand of NZ_FNPF01000013.1, from coordinate 10,832 downwards.
TGCTCCATGACAGCGTCAGACCGGCGAAGGTTTCCTGCACCGGCGCGATCAACCGCGTCGCCAGGACCAGCAGAAGGATCAGGCCATAGGGCGCAAGGTCCGAGAAATGGAAAAGGGGCTTGGCCGCGTTGCGCGGCTGGCTGTGACGCAGCACCGCGACGAAGACAGCCGCGCCGATCAGGGCGCCGCCGAGCGTCGGCAACTCGGGTCCGACCAGCGCCGCCAGAATGACCGAAGGCAAAAGAAAGCTGGCCGCGGCGAACGCGGTCCAGCCCAGAAGCCTTCCGGTCAGCGGCGCCTCGTCCGCCAGCCGGACCATCGCGACCAGCAGGACCGGCGCGGCGATCGCGTGCAGCGCCGCGGTCTGCAGGGCGATGTCCTGCGCGGTAAGTCCCGACACGGCGACCTGCGCCAGAACCGGCGTTCCCAGCGCGCCGAAGGAAACGCCCGCCGCATGGCCCAGCAGGGCCAGCACGACGGCCCGGACGGGCGCATAGCCCAATCCCACCAGAAGCGGCGCGGCTAGCGCGACCGGCGTGCCAAACCCGGCCGCCCCCTCCATGAATAGCCCGAAAAACCACGCGATCAGGATCGCCTGCAAACGACGCTCCCCTGTCAGCGAGGCCAGCATGTCGCGGATGCGGAGGATCGCGCCGGACGCCTTCTGGAACTCGAACAGCGCCAGCGCGGGCAGGATTATCCACAGGATCGTCGCCACCGTGTGCAGCGCCTCGGCCGCGACGCCGGTCATCAGTGGCGCGATCCCGTCCGAGGGCCGGAACGCCGTCAGCGCCAGGATCACGGCCAGGGCCAGGCCCGCCGCTCCCGACAGTACGGCCGAGCGGCGCAGGATCGCCATGCCGATCAGGATGACCGCAAGCGGTGTCGCCGCCAGTGCCGCGCCCATGGCCTACCCTCCCGCGGGCATCGGCACCGGGTGGACAGGCGCGCCGTCGCGCTCGAAGGCCGAGATGTTGTCCACGGTGGTCCGGGCGATGGCCGTCAGCGCCTCGTGGGTGAAGAACCCCTGGTGGCCGGTGACCAGGACGTTGGGAAAGGTCAGCAGCCGCGCGAAGACGTCGTCGCGGATGAAGGTCTGCGACTGGTCCTCGAAGAACAGATCCGCCTCCTCCTCGTAGACGTCCAGGCCGACGCTGCCGATCGTCCCGTCCTTGAGGCCGGCGATCAGCGCCGTGGTGTCGATGACCGCGCCGCGGCTGGTGTTGATCAGCATCACGCCCGGCTTCATCCGCGCGATCGCCTCGGCGTCGATCAGGTGATGGGTCTGCGGCGTGAGCGGACATTGCAGCGTGACGATGTCGCTTTGGCCCAGCAGCTCGTCCAGCGTCACGTAGCGCACGCCCAGGTCAAGGCACGCCGGGTTCTCGTTCGGGTCGTAGGCCAGCAACTCGCAGCCGAAGCCCTTGAGGATGCGCGCGACGATCCCGCCGATCTGTCCGGTGCCGATGATCCCGACGGTCTTGCCGTGCAGGTCGAACCCGAGCAGCCCGTCGAGCGCGAAGTTGCCCTCGCGGACGCGGTTGTAGGCCCTGTGCAGCTTGCGGTCGAGCGTCAGGATCAGGGCGAGCGTGTGTTCGGCGACGGCATGCGGGGAATACGCCGGCACCCGACCGATCGCGATGCCGGCCGAGGCCGCGGCCGCGAGGTCGACGTGGTTGAAGCCCGCCGAGCGCAGCGCGACGAAACGGATGCCCGAACGTGCCAGTTCCCCGACGACATCGGGTCCGAGATCGTCGTTGACGAAGGCACAGACCGCGTCGCCGCCATTGGCGAGGGGCGCCGTCTTGGGCGACAAGCGCATGTCGAGGAATATGAGGTCGTGGGCGCCGCCATTCGCCGTCTTCAGATAGCGTTCATCGTAGGGTTTGGTGCTGAATACCGTTACGCGCATGGGATCTCCGTCGCTGAGGTCGCCGGTTTTCGGTGCTACAGGGGCCGTCATTGCCTTCGCCCGTTGCGTGCCGGGATACTTCCTTTGACGCCCCGGATACAGGATCTCGTGCGCCGGCGCGGCATGTGGCAGAGCGAATACAATTTAAGCGGCCGGCACCCGGCATCACCCGACGGACCCGCGGACGTTGCCGCGCGATGGTGCGGGCAGGTCCACGGCAACGGTGTCTGATACGGAAATTCTATCCTTGGCCTTTGGCTCGATCTACCTGGCACCTTCTGGTTCGGCATCCGCGGCGGCTTGCTTGCGGTCCGGCGCGGTCTAGACGTGTTCGGGATCGCTGTTGTTTCGGTTTCAAGATTGGTAGTTGGACTGTTCGTTTCGGGGAAGCGCGCCGGGCGCGGAATCCTCAAAACGCTCGAGCGCCCGGCGCTTTTCGAGCGGCGGCCGGTTTCAGAGCGATGAATGCAGCCTGCCGTCGTTGTAGTCGTGGCGCCAGAGAGCCAGCTTTCGCCGGGCATCGTCCCGGGTGTCGAATATTTCATCCTTCAACAGCTGGCCCCGGAAGCTGCCGTTGAATAGCTCGATGAAGGCATTCTGCTGCGGCTTTTCCGGGCCGATGTTGTGCCAAGGGACCACTTTCTCGTCGGCCCACTTCAGGGAAGCCCGGCTGATGAACTCCGTGCCGTCGCCATTGTCGCTCGGACCAATCGCGCTCCAATGGCAACTCGCTGACAATGCGGGCGGGCTTTCCGTAGATCCGCACCAGCGCATCGAGTTCGCGAGGAAGTGTCGGGGAGGTCATTCGTCCCGTGACGCATCAGCGGCCGGTGTGCGGATCAAGCGGACGGCCCATCAGTTTGTGCCGCGCCAGATCTGAGCAATGTACTGGCGTAGGCAGGAAAAGCGGCACCGCTTCGCTGGTGCGATGCAAGCCTAAGTTCTTTTCGGACATTCAGATGACTTCGCGGGAGGCGGCGGATACGAAGCGACTGCGACCTGCGGTTTTCCGTCGAAGATCGTGACGCTGCTCAGCGGATCGAGTTGATCGAGCTTTCCAGAAGATGCCGAGTGTAGGGCTCGCGTGCTTCGAGGCGGCGCATCTCATCCACCGCCAATACCTCGACAAAACGGCCCTCCTTCATGACACCGATGCGTTCGCAGAGATGCCCGACGACGCCAAGATCGTGCGAAACCATGACGTAGGTCAGCTTATGTTCCTGGCGCAGGTCGGTCAGCAGGTTCAGGATCTCACCCTGCACCGAAACGTCCAATGCCGAAGTCGGTTCATCCAGCAACAGGATACTCGGCTCGCAGGCCAGGCCGCGCGCGATGGCGACGCGCTGGCGCTGGCCCCCGGACAGCTGATGCGGGTACCGAAATCGGAAGCCGGGGCCGAGACCGACGTCGTCCAGAAGACGCCCGATGCGCTTGTCGATGTCCGTGACCCCGTGCAGTCCCATCGTCTCGGAAAGCACACGATCAACCGATTGCCTCGGATGCAGCGAGGCGTAGGGATCCTGGAACACCATCTGGACCTTGCGATAGAACGCCTTGCTTCGCCGCACGCCCAAGGTTTCACCGGCAACGGTCATCTCTCCCGACCAGGTCGGCACCAGCCCCGCGATCGCGCGCAGGATAGTGGACTTGCCCGAGCCGCTTTCACCGACCAGGCCGAAACTTTCGCCGTCAGCCACTTTGAAGGACACGTCGCGCACGGCGTCAGCCCGGTCGGCACCGGACCCGAACCAGACGTCAAGATTGCTGATGTCGATAGCGTTCATTGACGGGCACTTACGGAGGGAGCCTCGCGCCAGGCGGGATCGCGTTTCAGGACCTCCAGCCTTTCACGGGGGTGTTCAAGATCAGGGACGGAATTGAGCAGACCCAGCGTGTAGGGGTGACGCGCATTGCGCAGCTCGCTGGCTTTGCAGGTCTCGACGATGCGACCGGCATACATGATGGCGATCCGGTCGCAGAACTTGGCCACGAGGTTCAGGTCGTGGCTGATGAACATCAGGCCCATGCCGCGGTCACGCACCAGCTTGTCCATGATGTCGAGCACCTGAAGCTGGACCGACACATCCAGCGCCGAGGTCGGTTCGTCCGCGATCAGGATCTCCGGGTTTGGAAGCAGCATCATGGCGATCATTATGCGCTGTCCCATGCCGCCCGACACCTCGTGCGGATAAAGGTTCAAAACGCGCTCGGGATCGCGGATCGCGACCTCGTCCAGCGTGGCCAGGGCCCGCTTTCGTGCATCCCGTTTCGAAACCCGTTCATGCGCACGCAGAGCCTCGACCAGCTGCTGACCGACGGTCATCACCGGGTTCAGAGAAAACTTGGGGTCTTGCATGATCATCGACACGCGCCCGCCGCGAAGGCGGCGCATGCGCTTTTCCGATGCGCCCAGCACGTCCTCGCCATGAATCTCCAGGCGGTCCGCCTCGATCATGCCGGGCGGGCGGATCAGTCGCAGCACGGCCCGCCCCGTCATCGACTTGCCCGAGCCGCTTTCCCCGACGATGCCCAGCCGCTCGCGCCCCAGCGTAAAGGAGATCCCGCGCACCGCCTCGGACACGCCGGTGCGGCTGCTGAACCGCACCCAGAGATTTTCGACATTCAGGAGGGGGGCGTCGTTGGTCAAGAGTTGTCGTCCTTGGGGTCCAAAACGTCACGCAGTCCGTCCCCCAGCAGGTTGAAGGCGAGGCTGATGGTGAAGATCGCAATGCCGGGGATCGTTGCGACCCACCAGGAATCAAGGATGTATTGCCGTCCGTCCGAGATCATCGCGCCCCATTCCGGGCTGGGCGGCTGCGCACCGAGACCGAGGAAGCCGAGGGCCGCCGCGGTCAGGATGATGCCCGCCATATCCAGCGTGACCCGGATGACCAGCGACGAGATGCACAGCGGCCATATGTGCCGCGTGACGACGCGCAGTGGTCCTGCACCCTGAAGGCGGATCGCGTGTATGTAATCGGCATGCCGGATTGTCAGCGTCTCGGCTCGGGCGATCCTTGCATAGGGCGGCCATGCCGTGAGCGAAATTGCCAGCACCGCGTTCTCGATTCCCGCCCCGAGCGCGGCCACGAAGGCCAGCGCGAGGATAAGGCGCGGGAAGGCGAGGAAGATGTCCGTGACCCGCATTAGCACGATGTCGATCCAGCCGCCGGCATAGCCGGCGACCGTGCCCACGATCAAGCCGACCACCGGAGCCACCATTACCACCAGCAAAACGATATAGAGCGAGATGCGCGCGCCGTAGAGCAGGCGCGAGTAGATGTCCCGCCCAAGGTTGTCGGTGCCGAAGAGATGCCCGCCTTCCCCCGGCGCCAGCAGGCGCTGGCCGAGATCCTGCGCGAAGGGGTCGTGGGTGGCCAGAAGGGGCGCGAAGATCGCGACAAGAATCAGGAATGCCAGCACGATCAGCCCAAGCATCGCCAGGGTGTTTGAACGGAGGGTCAGCCAACCCTTGTACCACGCGGCGAGTCGCGCATGACGGCGGGAGGTGGGCTCTTCAGTCAGGAGCCACGCACGCATTCCGGTGTCGGCGGTCATTTGGCCCTCGGATCGAAAAAGCGGTACAGCAGGTCGGAAAAGATGTTGATCGCCACGAAGATGGTTCCGATGACGATGGTGCCGCCCAGGACGGCGTTCATGTCGTTGGCCAGAAGCGAGGTGGTGATGTATTGTCCGAGCCCTGGCCAGGCGAAGATGATTTCCGTCAGCACCGAACCTTCGAGCAGGTTGGCGTAGGCCAGCGCGATCACAGTCACCAGCTGGATGCGGATGTTGCGGAAGGCATGACCCCAAACCACCTGCCACTCGCTCAGGCCCTTGACCCTGGCGGTGGTGACGTATTCGGAATTCAGCTGTTCCAGCATGAAGGATCGCGTCATCCGGCTGATATAGGCGAGGCTGTAGTACCCCAGCAGCGAGGCGGGCAGGATGATGTGTGAAAAGGCGTTGCGGAAAACCGTCCATTCGCCCCGCAACGCGCTGTCGACCAGAAGCATACCGGTGATCGGCTCGACTATGCCCTGATAGAAGATGCCCAGTCGACCAGGACCCGCGACCCACCCGAGAATGCCGTAGAAGATCAGCAGTCCAACCAGGCCCAGCCAGAAGATGGGCATCGAATATCCGATCAGCCCCACGAAACGCGCCAGCTGATCAATCCAGCTGCCCCGCCGGACTGCAGCCAAGACCCCCAGCGGCACGCCGAGGAAGACGCCAAACAAAGTGCCCAGCGTGGCCAGTTCCAGCGTCGCGGGAAAGACGCGCGCAATGTCTGTCGTGACTTGTTCGCCGGTGCGGATCGACTCGCCGAGATCGCCTTGCAGGACGTCTTTGACGTAGATCCCGAACTGCACAAGCAGCGGCTGGTCGAGCCCGAGCTCGCGGAAGGTCTGGTCGTATTGCGCCTGCGTCGCCCGTTCGCCGATCACCGCCAGAACCGGGTCGATCGGCATGACACGGCCGATCATGAAGGTCACGAAAAGCAGTCCGAGGATCGTCGCGGCCACGGTCGCAACCGTTGCCAGGGATTTCCTGACCCAGATGGGGACGGGCGGCCCAAGCCGCCCGCCCGTTTGATTGACGTTCTGATCCGCCATCTACTTGGTGATGATCCAGTAGGAAACCGCTGTGGTCGCGCCGCCGGCGACGAAGTTCTCTACGTTCTCGCCCATCCCGTTCTGCTCGATCTGCTGGAACATGATTCCGAAGGGGCTGACCTGCTGATGCTCGCGCTGCAGTTCGCGATACATCTCGCGGCGCTTGTCGGTGTCGTTCTCGACGGCCGCGGCCTGGGTCTTTTCGCTCATTTCAGGAATGGCCCAGGCGTTGCGCCACGCAAGCAGGCCCGTGGCGCCCGCCTCGTCCGAATTGTCGGGGTTGTAGGCGAAGGTGCCGGCATTGGTGTTCGGGTCCGGATAGTCTGGCCCCCAGGCGCCAAGATAGATGTCGTGCTCGCGCGCGCGGTAGCGGTCCAGCGTCTGCGCACCGGTGCCCACCGTCAGTTCGACGTCGCAGCCGAGCTGACCCCAGGTGTTCTGCAGCGACTGGGCGATGTCCATCCGCTCCTGCGCATCCCGGACCGAGATCTTGATCGGCCCGCATTCAGGGAAACCGGACTCCGCCAGCGCGGCTTTGGCGGCCTCCATGTCATAGCTGTAAGGTGTTTCTTCCAGCGCGCCCATGAAGGTCCTGGGCAGGAATGCCTGATGGACCGTGTATTGACCCTTGAGGAACGAATCCGACATGCCCTTATAGTCGGTCGCCAGCTTGAGCGCCTCGACCACCTTGGGGTCGGCCAGCATCTCCTTCTTCTGGTTGGCCGAGAAATACATCAGCCGCCCGCGCAACTCGTCTACGATCTTGACGCCTTCGACGCCTTCGAGACCCGCCACATCCTCGGGTGAGAGGTTGCGCGCCACGTCGATGTCGCCGCGCTCCAGCTGCAGACGCTGAGTGGCGCTTTCCTGGATATGCTGGACGATCACCCGCTCCATGGCCGGTGTCTCGCCGTGGTATTCCGGATTCAGGTCCATAAGGACGCTTTCGTTGGGCTTCCAGTCGACCACCTTGTACGGACCTGAGCCGACGGTGTTCGTGCGCAGCCATTCGTTGCCCATGTCGCCGTCGACGGCATTGGCCATCGCAGCCTCGCTGTCGACGATGCCGCCGATGGTGGCGGTCAGGCTGTTCAGGACGAAGGACAGCGCGTAGGGCTTGTCCAACATCAGGACCAGCGTGTCCTCGTCCGGTGCGACGATGGTCTCTTCCACGTTTTCGGGTGTGAAACCGAACTGCGTGAGAATGAACGACGGTGTCTTGTCGAGAAGAACCGCCCGGCGCAACGAGAATTCGGCATCCTTGGCCGTCACCTCGCGACCGGTCGAGAACATGTGTCCGTCAGCCATGGTGAAGGTGATGGTCTTGCCGTCCTCGGAAATCTCCCAGCTTTCGGCCAGCTGCGGCTGATATCCGGCTTCGAGGTCGAGCGGGTCGAAGTTGACCAGCTTTTCATAGACGTTTCGGCTGACATCGGCGCCGGCAAATTCAAAGCTTTCGGCGGGATCGAATGTCTTGATGTCATCGATCCTGTTGGCGATCACCAGCATGTTGGGCGGTGTCTCGGCAAAGACCGGCACGGCGGCGCCCATGGCGAGCGTGGCGGCGACCGCAGCCGCAACGAAGGTCTGTTTCATGGTCTTGCTCCCTGTTTTGTTTTCTTATTGGCCCCACGTGCGATGCAGGACCCGCAACCAGTTTCCATGAGTGAACTTGGCCATCAGGCCATCGTCTACCCCATGAGACTGCAGTGCTTCGATCAGGTTAGGCAGGCCGGCGCAGTCGGTGATTCCCTCCGGGATAAGCGCCCCGTCGAAATCCGATCCCAAGCCAACACGATCTTCACCCAGTTTTTCAACCAGATGGTCAAAATGTCGGAGCGGTATGTCAAGCGCAAACTCCGCGTCCATCCGTCCGTCCGGTCGCAGAAAGGCGCTGGCAAAATTGATACCCACCATTCCATCGCTATCGCGGATCATGTCCAGTTGCCGGTCGGTCAGATTGCGGGCGTGCGGGCAAATCGCCCAGGCGTTGGAATGCGTGGCGACAAGGGGCGCATCTGTAATGCGGGCGACGTCCTCGACGCCCTTGGCGTTCAGGTGCGACAGGTCCACCAGGATTTTCAGGCGGTTGCATTCTCGCACCAGCGCCTTTCCCGCCTCGGTCAGCCCCGGGCCGATGTCGGGATCGGAGGGGTAACGGAAGGGCACACCGTGGCCCCAGACTGTGTCACGGCTCCAGACCGGCCCCAGTGAGCGCAGGCCGCGCGCGTGCCATAGGTGCAAACGCTCGAGATCGCGGTCGATGGCCTCAGCGCCTTCGATATGAGTCACGGCAGCCATTTCCTCAGCCCTCAGGCCGGCCTCGACTGCGCTCGCGGTCAGGCAGCGGCGGATAGCCCCAGCCCTTTCCAGGTCGTCCAAAGCCGCGAAGCCGCGCTCTGTCCATTCGCAGGCCTCGGCCTCGAAGACCGGGGCGGGCAGCGGGATATCGTACGGCGGATGGCGCATTTCCTCATGGCGCACGTCCTTGTCGCCGGGGCTGGGAACGAAGATCGCGAACATGCCGCCGCCCAAGCCGCCTCGGTGCGCCCGGGGCTTGTCGATATGGCCGTCCACGAGACCCGACGCCACGCCCTCGGCGGTCACGTCGCCGCGCAGAAGGCGCAGCACCAGGTCATTGTGACCGTCGAAGACAGGGAATTCAGTCATTGGATATCCAGTGTCGTTTTGAAGCCGTGATGGGTCGCCTCGAACCCGACGTCCTCGTAGAACCGGTGCGCCGCCGAACGGCGCCGGTCCGAAGTCAGCTGGACCAGTTCGCAGCCACGCCGTCGTGCCTTGGTGATGGCCCAACCGCGCCGCTGTTTGCCCCAACCGCGGCCGCGCAGAGGCGCACTTACGCGCTTGCCCTCGATCTGTGCGCGCCAGGCGCCGCTTCGCGACGGACCGGGGAGAAAGGACAGCAGCAGAGTCGCAACGATTTCGACATCCACCTTGCCCACGATCGGCAAGTGGTTCGCATCAGCCGCGATAGCGTGGAACGCACGCTCGTAGTCTGCGCCCGACGTGGCCGCCTCTCGCGTTCTTCCGAAGCCATCGTCGGCATACAGAGCGAGCAGCGCGCGCAGGTCGTCCCGCCGGGCAGCTCGTATCTTCATCGGACTTGCGTTCATCAGGGAAGCTTTGGCCACTTTGGGCCAATCCGCAATCGGGTTTCGCCGCAACCTGTCTGCTGGAGTCGCATTGTACGCCGTATCCACGTAACAATCGGCGGCAATTGGCATTGTTGCGCAACGCGCGCCTGCGGCGCGACTGCCCCTTCCCCCACTGCCCGTGATGCCACGCGGATGGTCTCGGCGGTGCCGTGGGGCCGCGCAGTGTAGACCGCGGCGGCGCCGCCGACCCTCGCAGGCAGCAGACTTGCGACCGAAGTCGTGGTATCATCCCTGCCTTACACGAACCTCGATGAAGAACGCATATACGGAGGGGATGCCGACGATGCCCAAGGGTTACCTGATTGCGCACATCCGCGTGCACGACGAGGACGCCTTCGAGGAGTTCAAGAAACTCTCGGGTGCCGCTATAGCAGAGCATAAAGGCAAGATACTTGTTAGGAACCCCTCGCCTGACCACCGCGAGGGAGGCGCCAAGGGTCTGGCAATTGTGATCGAATTCGCAAGCTACGATTCCGCGCGGGCTTTTTACGAGTCCGATGCCTACACCGAGGCGCGGGCCGTGAGAGAGAAGATTTCCGATACCGATCTCATTCTGGTTGAAGGACTGTAGCCACTCAGCGGGCAAAGGAGCTGCCGGCGGCCGCCGTCATTTTCAGGCTGGAAGATGTCACCGACCACCTGCGGGCCCGAAGCGACACCTGCTGTTGATATTGTCGATGATGATCGGCGTTGTTGCACAAATTTCGCCTGAGGCGTGGCTGCCCCTTACCCCACTGACGTCATGCCGCGCGGACGATATCGGCGGTGCCGAGGGCGGTGAAGCGGTTCATAAGGGCGATGCGGATGTGGGTTTCGGCAGTCTGTCGGTCGGGGTCCCTGGCCATGATGCGATCGCCGAAGGATTTCAGGCATCGCATCTTCGCCTCGATCCGGCTGCGGGCGTGGTATCCCGTCCAGCCTTTCCAGAATGCCCGTCCGTAATATCGGGTGGCGCGCAGGGTGTCGTTTCTGGCGCGTGCAGCCGGGCAGTCTTCTTTCCAAAGACGTCCGTTCCTGCGGATGGGGATGGGGATGATCGCGGTGCCCTGCCGGTCGGTGATGGCTTTGTGGCACCGGCGCGTGTCGTAGGCGCCGTCGGCGGTGACCGTTCCGATCTGCTCGTCTTCC
>NZ_FNPF01000007.1 GCF_900107235.1 Citreimonas salinaria | reverse complement strand
ACCCGCACTCAGGGCTGAAGATGCGCTCGCCACGCGACTTCATCGCAGCTCAAACCGCAACTGCCTGAGTGTCCGGCGAAACGGGGGCAAGACCACCGTGAAGAATAGTGAGCAAGGTATTGATAATAAAAAGAAATTCATGACTTGAGCCACCAGGGGTCACTTAAGGAGGACAGAACCTCCCCAAAGCCCACCAAAGGAGGCATATTTCAATGACGAATATCAATCATGAACACCGCCGGGAAATCTCCCGCGCAATCGCTAGCTGGTACGTCCGCAAGGACAACAAGTACTACCGCGTGGAAGCACCGGGGACCAGCATTTCCCAACCCGACGTGAGGCAGGCCAGCTACCAGAGAATCCGCACCAAGCTGCCGCACATCCCACTAAGCCCCGAGCTGCTCCAGGAAGCGTTCAGGGTTGCTTTCAGCTTGTATCCCGAGAACGCTGACGAAGCCATACGACCTTGGAACGGGCAAGTCGTCAGCAGGCCCGGAGACACCCGCACGCTTTTGATTGCAGACGGTTTCGCGACGATCAACCGTTGGCGGGAGCCGGACTACCGGAACCTACGCGTGAACCATGCCGAGTGGGGTGCGGCCGAGGAACTACTTCGGTGGATGCTGCCAGACGCAGGCACTAGACGGCATGTGACTGACTGGATCGCTTGGTGTCTCCAGAACGAAGCGGACCGACCGACGTGGTCGCTATTCCTTCACAGCAAGGCGAAGGGAACGGGCAAGAGCCAGCTCTGCCGCGTGCTGGACGCCCTGTTCGGCGAAGGGAACACAACATCGCAGAACGGCATCACCTACCTGACAGGACGGTTCAACGCGAGCGTGGTCGCATCGAAGCTGGTTGTCTGCGAGGAGGTGAAGGTAAAGCAGGGGTCGAGCGCTGCCAACAGCTTGAAGACCCTCATCAGTGAACCAACGATCTTGGTGGAGATGAAGGGGCAGGAAGCATACCAGACAGACCAGCGCTGCTGCTTCGTGTTCACGAGCAATCACGTGCCGTTATGGCTGGAGGCTGACGATCGGCGCTACTTCATCGTGGACGTGGAGCATCAGGGCCATGCGAACGGGCCGTTGACGGCGGAGTTCCAGAGGGTGGTGGCAAGGGTGAACGAGCAGATCAAGAACCCCGCATCGCTAGCGGCTCTCTACAATGCCTTCATGGCTCACAAGCCGGCTGACGGGTTCAATGCGCGGTCGCTGAACACCGAGACGCACTCAACGCCAATCATGGAGATGATCCGACAGTCCCAGCAGCAGGTGTCGACCGAGCAGTTGGAGGAATACCTGAACGGGCGTGAGCAGCACTATATCGCGCAGACGGACCTGCATCACTACTGCCAGAAGACGCTTCACGTGAACCCCGAGACGATCCGGCACCGGATGTTGGAGCTCGGATGGCACAAGGTTAAGGTGAAGTGGGGCGGCGTGGACTATGGGCGGGTGCTCTGGCTGCGTCCCGGATACTCAGCCCAACGGGGGGAGGTCGTCGGGTCTGACGGAACGCGACAGCCTGTCCGCGACGAGGTGGAGATCGGCCTATGAGCGGTCTCATGCTTGCACCAACGGAGCGGTGGCTGGACGATGTGATCCACCACCACCACCCTGAGGCTAGGGAGAAGGTAGCTGAGCTGCTGCAGGGCGCCTCAGAGAGGCCAGAGGGCTGTCTGGTGACCGCTGGGCCATCGAGACGAAAGGTCCGCTTCCTGGGCCAGCAGACACGAGCCTACCGCTTCATCTACGCTGTCACGAGGAAGGAGGTGCTGACGCCCGATGACGTGGTCCGCCACAAGTGCCACAACGGGCTGTGCATCAATCCGGAGCATCTGGAGGTTGGCACGAGGGCCGATAACAAGCGCGATGACTGGGAGTTCTCGGCTTATGGCGTGGACTTCAGCATGCTCTAGCGTGGCACAGCCTGTTAGGGATGGAGCGTCGCCTACCCGTTGAACCCGTTCGCTAACCTTGTACTACTTACTTCGGAACGACGGAGACAGGTGATGTCCGACAGCGACGACGACCCCGACATGATCTTATCGAAGCTGTCCGGGTCGTACATGGTCGACGGCATTCGTCTTGAAGTTAACATCCTCTGCGTCGATCCGGACCAAGGATGGGCGCTGGAGATCGTCAACGAACACGGAACCTCAACGACTAGGGATGAGTCATTCGCGTCAGAGCAGGATGCTTGGGACGAGTTCATCGGCACGATTGAGGCCGAAGGTCCGGAAGCGTTCTTTGACGAGGGAGAGTCAATCAACCGCTTGCACTGACCGTCACCTGACGCACAATACCCAATGAAGTTATAGTATCGGACACTAGTCCAAGTTCCGCCTCGACTACACACTTGGATGTGGTGTCAATGACGACCAGAGGCGGCGATCCGTTCGAGCATGAAGGCTTTGGGTTGAAGAACGCATCAAATGCTTCGAAGGGTGCTGGAGTGGCAAAGGAGACCAAGAGGCATGGCTAGATGCACTGCACCATCAAGGGGCCACAGATCGGCGGCCGCCGCAGCGAACTGCCCTGCATGCAGGAATCGATATGGTCGTCCCAGCTCTTTCGGCGGATATGGCGGCGGCTACAGCAGTTATACGCCATACTCGTCCACTTCGTACTCTACCTCAGGGAGCAGTAGCAGTCGGAGTAGCGGCGGTTCTGGACGTCGCACAGCGAAGCCACGCTGGTCCGGAGCAGGTTCGGCGGTCTGGTACACGACCGAACAAGTGCAGGCGCTCACGCCGGTGCGGGAAAACGTGGAAGACCTCGCGGTCTCGCAGCCTGACCTTCGTGACGTGTTTCTCTGCCACGCGTGGGATGACAGGCAGGGTTCGGCGAAGGAACTGTATGACCTTCTCGACGCGCGCGGTGTCCGAGTTTGGTTCAGCGAGAGGGACCTAGGGTTGGGCGTGCCGATGATGCGTGCGATCGATAAGGGCTTGGTAAATTCGCGCATCGGTATCGTTTTAGTGACTCCAGCTATGTTAAAGCGGCTCCCAGCTGAGGGTGTCGCAGACAAAGAGCTGTCCGCGCTCCTCCGACGCGAGCGGCTCATCCCGGTTGTTCATGGAACTACCTATGAAGAGCTTGAGAAGGTCAGCCTCTTACTAGCGTCCCGAGCTGGCCTCAGTACTGCTGAAGAGACGATGGCCGATGTCGCGGCCAAGATCGCCGAACTGGTCTCGATCTAATAGGGTGTGGGTTACCGCGCTCGAACCAGAAGCGGCCGTTGGCGCGAATGCGATTGAACAGCTTGCCATAGGCTATCATCCAAGAGACGAAGGTTGCGCCGCCCCCTAAGACCAGCGTGTTCTTCATGCGCATTGCTGTCGGTCGATCAATGCGAATGCCTGCAAGGTCCGCATAACTGCTTCTTCAACCTTCGTCCGAGCAACCGAAGCACGCCCAAGGCAGGCCGAGAATCTTGAACGGGGCGCCGACCAGCGAATTGGGGCACCGCTTGGGGCAACCGCCCCGCTACGAAGTCCGCTAACTACCTGAAGGGCAAGACGTCACGAGCACAGCGAGTGACTGGCTGGGGTGGTAGGATTCGAACCTACGGTACACGGTACCAAAAACCGACGCCTTACCACTTGGCTACACCCCAACCGTGAGGCGGTATTTACTTGGGCCGACTGGCGGGATCAAGACCCGAAAGGCGGAAAAATTCGTCGTTCTTTCCGCCATCTCCGAAGACCGCGCGTCGCCGCTCCGCCGCCGCGGGGTTCAGGTCCAGTGAACCTGCTCGCCGCCGGGCAGCACGGCGCGGACGCGCATCGGCGTGTCGGGCCGCAGATCGTGCGCCGCGCAGAACGCCTGCACCCAGGCATCCTCCATCAGGATGAAATCCAGCACCGAGGCCTGGAAGGCCGGATCGCCCAGACCGGCGCGGAAATCCGCCTCGGACGCGCCGGTGGCGCCCATGAACACGGGCAGAAGCTCGCCGTCGGCGGCCAGCCACGCCACGGCCTGCAGCCCGATGGTCTCTGCACGATCTCGTGTCAGGTTCATGTTTCCTCGCAGCCGAAAAGATTTTCTTAACCAAAGAGTCTCAATTCTGACGGCGTTGCAACGGGCAACGCTGCGTGTGGCTGGTCCGACGAAGTCGGCCAGGGGGGAAAGGCCGAATGACCGGAAGAATCCTGATCGTCGATTCCGTGCCGACCAACCGCATCGTGCTGCGGGTGAAGCTTGCGACCGCGTATTACGAGGTCGCGCAGGCCGGGTCGGGCGATTCGGCGCTGGGATCGCTGCGCCGCACCCGGCCCGACCTGGTGATCGCCGCCGGCAACCTTCCGGACATGAGCGCGCAGACCTTCTGCGCCAGCCTGCGGGAACACCCCCTGGGCGCGCGCGTGCCGATCATCGTGGTGCTCAACACCGACGATCCCGACGACCGGCTGGCCTCGCTCGCCGCTGGCGCCGACGACGTGCTGGCCCGCCCGCTGGACGAGCTGGTGCTGCTTGCGCGGCTGCGCTCGCTGCTGCGCGCCCGCGACGCCGAGGCCGAGCTTGCGCTGCGCGACGACACCCGCCGCGCGCTGGGCCTGGGCGAGCAGCCGGCCGACTTTGTCGCGCCCGCCCGCGTCATGCTGGTGCCCGCGCGCGCCGACGCGATGCCCGCCGCCCTGCCCGACCAGCTGCGCGCCGCGCTGCCGCACCGGGTGGAACTGGTCCACCCCGACGACGCGCTGCGCGACCGCGACCCGCCCGCCGACGTGATCGTCCTGCTCGAGGCGCCCGACGCGGCAAGCGACGCGCTGTCGCTCCTGCCGCAGCTGCGCAGCGCCACCCGCTCGCGCCACGCGGCGATCATCTACGTCGCGCGCCCGCACCAGCGCGCGCAGGCGGCCGCGGCGCTCGACATGGGCGCGTCCGACCTGCTCTCGGCCGGCCCCGAGGCGCAGGAACTGGCGCTGCGGATCACCAAGCAGGCCGCCCGCAAGCAGACCGCCGACCGGCTGCGCGCCAACATGCGCGACGGGTTGCGCGCGGCGCTGATCGACCCTCTGACCGGGCTCTACAACCGCCGCTACGTGATGCCCCATCTCGACCGGGTGGCCGAGCGCGCGATGCGCCGCGACCGGTCCTTCGCGCTGCTGATGCTGGACCTCGACCACTTCAAGACGGTCAACGACACGCTGGGCCACCCGGCTGGCGACGCGGTGCTGATCGACCTCGCCGACCGGCTGCGCGACAACATGCGCGCCGCCGACCTTGTCGCCCGCTTCGGCGGCGAGGAATTCCTGATCGTCATGCCCGACACGACGGCCGACGAGGCGCTGCGCACCGGCGAGCGGCTGGGGCGCATCATCGCAGCCGCGCCCGTCGTCCTGAACGACGGGCAGCGCATCACCGTCACCGCCAGCATCGGCATCGCGCTGGGCCTGCCCGGCACCACGATGTCGGCGCATTCGCTGATCGACGGCGCGGACCGGGCACTCTATCGCGCCAAGGAACTGGGGCGCAACCGCGTCGAGATGGCGGGGCCGCCGCACCTCCTGGCGGGTCCGCCCGACGCCCTGCCCGCGCCGGCCGAGGCCAAGCGCGCGCTGCGCTGACCGCGCGCGGCGTCCGCACCGACCGCCGCGCCGGCCGGTGCCGCGGTCAGCGACATCCGGACGCAACGACACCATCCGGCCTTCCGGTTACTCAGCACACTCCCCATCTTGCGGGCAGAGAACGAGGACCGCATGACCGACCTACACCACGGCGCCGCCGAAAGATCCGCCCCCGCGCAGGACCAGGATACGGCCCCGGATGCCGCCGCGACCGGCGTCGAGGAAGAGCGCCCCACCTGGCCCGCCGTGCTCAAGGGCTGGCACCGGCGCTGCCCGCGCTGCGGCTCGGGCCCGATGCTGTCGGGCTATCTCAAGGTGCGTGACCATTGCCCGGTCTGCCGCGAGCCGCTGCACCACCACCGCGCCGACGACGGGCCGGCCTACCTGACGATCCTGATCGTCGGGCACCTGATGGCGCCGCTTCTGCACGTGGGCTTCACCACGTTTCGGCCGGATCCGCTGGTGCTGTTCACCTTCTTCGCGGTCGGCTGCGTGGGGCTGTCGCTGTATCTTCTGCCACGGCTGAAGGGCGCGCTGGTCGCCTTCCAGTGGGCGCGGCACATGCACGGCTTCGCCGCGCGCCCCGAGTGAGGCCGAAGCCAGGAGCCCCCATGACGCGCGATACCACCACCCCTGCGACCGACGCCTCCGCCATCCGCGACGCCGCCACCGTGATCGTGCTGCGCGATCGCGCCACCCGGCCGCGGGTGCTGATGGGCCAGCGCGGATCGCAGGCGGCCTTCATGCCGAACAAGGTGGTGTTTCCCGGCGGAGCCGTCGATCCCGGCGACGCGCGGGTGCCCTTGGCCGAACCGCTGCCGCAATCCAGCGCCGCGCGCCTGGCCGAGGATGCCGATCCCGCGCGGCCGCCAGCGCTCGCCGCCGCCGCCGTGCGCGAATTGTGGGAGGAAACCGGCCAGATCCTCGGGCGCCCCGGCGCGTGGTCCGGGCCGGTCCCCGACGACTGGCGCGCCTTCGCCGAAACCGGCCATCTCCCCTCGGCCCACGCGCTGCAATTCGTGTTCCGCGCGATCACGCCGCCGGGCCGCCCGCGCCGCTTCGACGCGCGCTTCTTCCTCGTCGACGCGGACGACCTCTCCAGCGATCCGGACGATTTCGGCCCCGCCTGCGATGAGCTTTCGCACCTGCAATGGATCGCCCTCGACGCGATCCGCGACCACGACCTGCCGTTCATCACCCAAGTGGTGCTGGCCGAGATCGCCGCGCGGGCGCACGACACCGAACCGCCCGCCTCGGTCCCGTTCTTCCGCAACGACGACGAGGAAAGCCTGTTCCTGCGCCTGCACGGCCGCCGCCCGACCGCCGTCTGAGCGTCTAGAGGAACCCGCGCCAGCTCAGCACCGCGATCAGCAGCGCCAGCACGATCAGCAGGTTCGCCACCATCCCCGCGACCACCCGCAGGCGCGCCAGGGACCGCTTCTGGCGAAGTTCCGGCCCCTCGAGATACTGCACCGCCCGGTCGTAGGCCGCGCTCAGCGCCTGCGGGTCGACCTGCGCCTCGAGCCGCGGATGCCCGGCCTTGCGCGCCGCGCGCGCCACGTAGGCCGCATCGCGCCGCACCGCCGCCGGCAGCATCCGCCGCGCCCGCGCCACCCGCAGCTCGAGCGGGCCGCGCCGCAAGTGCAGCCGGTCGGCGAAAAGCACGTTCAGCCTGTCGGCCATCGCGGCGGCGTCGGATCGTGGGGCCATGCCCCCGCGATAGGCGAAAGCGCGGCGCCGCTCAAGCGCGGGACAAGGCGACCGCGTCCGGGCAGGCGCGGCGCGCGCATCTTGGGCTGGCGCGCCGCGGCGGAGGGCGGTATCCCGGGCCCATGCTCAACGTGATCTCACAGGGCGCCGACACGTCCGCGCCGCCGCTTCTCATCGTGCACGGGCTCTTCGGCTCGGGGCGCAACTGGGGCGTCATCGCCCGCCGCCTCGCCGAGGACCGCCTTGTCCTGACCCCGGACATGCGCAACCACGGCGACAGCCCGCGCGCCCCCGTCCACGACTATCCCGCCATGGCCGCCGACCTGGCCGAGGTGATCGAGGCGCATGGCGGCCACGCCGACGTGGTCGGCCACTCGATGGGTGGCAAGGCCGCGATGGTGCTGGCCCTCACCCGCCCCGAACTGGTCGACCGCCTGATCGTGGCCGACATAGCGCCCGTCACCTACACCCATACGCAGATGGACAACATCGACGCCATGCGCGCCGTCGACCTGTCGCGCGTCAGCCGCCGCTCGGACGCGGCCGAGCAGTTGGCCGCCACAATCTCCGAACCCGCGCTGCGCTCGTTCTTCACCCAGTCCGTCGACGTGACCGAGAAGCGGTGGAAGCTCAATCTCGACGTGCTGGCCGACCAGATGCCGAAGATCCTGTCCTTTCCGGACATCGACGCCACCTTCGACAAGCCCACGTTGTTCCTGTCGGGCGCGAATTCCGACTACGTCCGCCCCGAGCACCGCGACGCCATCCGCGCCCATTTCCCTTCCGCCCGCTTCGCCAGGATCCCCGGCGCCGGCCACTGGCTGCACGCCGAGAAACCGCGCGAATTCGAGGACTCGATCCGCGCCTTCCTTTCCATGACCTCGAAGCGCGAGGCGTGATGCGCCCGGTCGGCATCCTCGGCGGCATGGGCCCGCAGGCCACGGTGCTGCTGATGCAGAAGGTGATCGACGCGGTGCCCGCGCGCGACGATGCCGACCACGTGCCGCTGATCGTGCACCAGAACCCGGCCGTGCCCTCGCGCATAAAGGCGCTGATCGAGGGCACCGGCCCGTCCCCCCTGCCGGTCCTGCAGGCGATGGCGCGCGACCTTGCCGCCGCCGGGGCCTCGGCGCTGGCGATGCCCTGCAACACGGCGCATGCCTATGCCGACGGCCTGGCCGACGCGACCGACCTGCCGCTGCTGCACATGCTGGACCTCACCGGCGCCGCGCTGGCAGGCAAGGGCCGGATCGGCGTGCTCGCCTCGCCGGCCACGCGGCTGTCGGGGGTGTTCGACCGCCACCTGCCTGCGGGTTTCGCCTTCCCCAAGGACGACGCGCCGCTGCTGGCGATGATCCGCGCGGTCAAGGCCGGCGCCGCGCCTGCCGCCATCGCCCCCGACCTTGCGGCCGAGGCCATGCGCCTGATGGAGACCTGCGACCACCTGCTGATCGCCTGCACCGAGCTTTCGCTCGTGGCCCCCCTGCTGCCCGACGCCCTGCCGCGCACCGACAGCCTCGACTGTCTCGTCGCGGCCATCGTCGCCCATGCGCAGAGCCGGCCGTAGAAGTCCCCGCTCAGCGATAGGGGCTGCAAAGCCCTTCCGACGCGTCCGCGAAGGACCGGTAGCGTTTCCAGAATTCCTCGTGGCGCGGGTTGTCCGATTGCCGGATCTCCTGCGCGCGGTGCGGGTCCTTGAAGAAGTCCACCGCCATGCGCTGGTCGCCGCCCGAAAGGCTCTGGTTCGCCACGAACTGGATGCAGCGGCACAGCGCGGGGTTCGCCTCGCTCCGCCCGCCGGTCTGGCACGCCACCTGGATGGGGCCGTTGGCGAACGCCGCGCGGGTCGGCATCTCGTTCGACCGCCCGCCCCCGCACGCCGCAAGCATCAACGTCGCCGCCATGAGATATCGCGCTGGAATCATGTCACCTGCCCAAAGAATGCGGCCGCCCGGTGTTCCGGGTCGCGCCGCGCTGCCGATGCGCACCACCATGCGCGAAAACCGCGCCGCGATCAATTCGACTTCCCGTAAAAGGCGCACGCATCCGGCCCGAAATCCAACCGGAATCCGACCGGCCTCCGATCGGCGTGCCGCGTCGGCCGGCCCGCCCCTACCGCCGGATCTCGAACCCCTCCGGCAGCGCCCCGTCCGCCGGTTCGCGGTCGAGCGCCTCGACCCGCGCCGCCCTCGGCCCCTCGCGCAACCGCGCCACCATCGCCTCGACCGCCTCGGGCGTCCCGCCCAGCACCGCCTCGACCGAGCCGTCGTCCCGGTTGCGAACCCAGCCCCGCAGCCCCAGCGCCTGCGCCTCCTCCTGCGTCCAGGCCCGGAAAGAGACCCCCTGCACCCGGCCGGTGACGATCACGCATGTCTGCTGCATGTCTGTTGCTCCGATATTCCGTCCTGCGAAAGGAATTAGACGCACCACAGGGCTTGTCAGCTTATACCATGCGAGAGCCTTTGGAGAAGGTCTGGCCAGCTTTGTGATACCGCCGAGCCGGCAAGCCAACGTTAGCGCGGCTTCCGGATTTGGCGCAAGATCGCGGCACCGCAAGCCACCGCAAACTCGCCGGCCATCGTTCCGTAGGGGCTAGAACCGCGTTCACCTTGCCGGGATTGGCCGCCAGGTAACCCGCTCCGCCTGCCGGAAGGCAAACCTCTGTCGGCCGATCCATCAGGCAAACCCTCCCTTGGGTCGTCCCCGGTTCTCCGGATACATGCCGCCCCGCGTCCGTCCGCACAAGACCCCTGCACCCGGTCCTGTCCGCCCGAAGCATCCGACACAGCGTCTTCTTTTGACCACCGATCGCGGGCCTTTCCTAACAAATCCTGAATCCGTCCCTGTAACCCCTTGTAATCCCGTACCCGCCTTCATGTCCCACCGTGGGACACCTCAAGCGCCCCCGGCGCCACTTGACCGGGCCCTTGATCCGCAGCATATCGCAGGACATGAGCACACCCCAGTCCCGCATCCGCAATTTCTCGATCGTCGCCCATATCGACCACGGGAAATCGACCCTCGCCGACCGGCTGATCCAGCTGACCGGCACCGTCGCCGAGCGCGACATGAAAGAGCAGATGCTCGACGCGATGGACATCGAGCGCGAGCGCGGCATCACCATCAAGGCCAACACCGTCCGGATCGACTATCCGGCCAAGGACGGCCACACCTACGTGCTCAACCTCATCGACACGCCCGGCCACGTCGACTTCGCCTACGAGGTCAGCCGGTCCATGCGCGCGGTCGAAGGCTCGCTGCTGGTGGTCGACGCCACGCAGGGCGTCGAGGCGCAGACCCTCGCCAACGTCTACACCGCGATCGAGGCCGACCACGAGATCGTGCCGGTGCTCAACAAGATCGACCTGCCCGCGTCCGACCCCGAGCGGGTGAAGACCCAGATCGAGGACGTGATCGGCATCGACGCCTCGGAGGCTGTCGAGATCTCGGCCAAGACCGGCCTCGGCATCCCCGACGTGCTCGAGGCGATCGTCAAGCGCCTGCCGCCCCCGCATGGCGGCGACCCGGACGCGCCGCTCAAGGCGATGCTGGTGGACAGCAAGTACGACCAGTACCTTGGCGTCATCTGTATCGTCCGCATCGTCGACGGCACCCTCAAGAAGGGCGACCGCATCCGCATGATGAAGACCGGCGGCACCTACGACGTGGACGACGTGGGCATCTACCGCCCCGCCATGACCGGCGTCGACAGCCTCGGCCCCGGCGAGATCGGCTACCTGAACGCCTCGATCAAGCAGGTCCGCGACACCCGCGTCGGCGACACGATCACGCACGAGCGCAAGCCCTGCGACAAGGCCCTGCCCGGCTTCAAGCCGTCGATCCCGGTGGTGTTCTGCGGCCTCTTCCCGGTCGACACCTCGGATTTCGAGGACATGCGCGACGCGATCGAGAAGCTGGCGCTGAACGACGCCTCCTTCAGCTTCGAGATGGAGACCTCGGCCGCGCTCGGCTTCGGCTTCCGCTGCGGCTTCCTCGGCCTGCTGCACCTCGAGGTGATCCGCGACCGGATCGAGCGGGAATACAACATCGAGCTGATCACCACCGCGCCGTCCGTGGTCTACCACGTGCACATGAGGGACGGCAGCCAGCACGACCTGCACAACCCGGCCGACATGCCCGACATGTCGAAGATCAGCCACATCGAGGAACCGCGCATCAAGGCGACCATCCTCGTGCCCGACGACTACCTCGGCGACGTGCTGAAGCTGTGCCAGGACCGGCGCGGGCTGCAGATGGACCTCACCTACGTCGGCGGTCGCGCGATGGCGGTCTACGACCTGCCCCTGAACGAGGTCGTGTTCGACTTCTACGACCGGCTGAAATCGGTCACCAAGGGCTATGCCAGCTTCGACTACGAGATCACCGGCTACCGCGAGGACAACCTCGTGAAGATGCAGGTGCTGGTCAACGACGAGCCCGTCGACGCCCTGTCGATGATGGTCCACCGCGACCGGGCCGAGATGCGCGGCCGGGCCATGTGCGCCAAGCTCAAGGACCTGATCCCGCGCCAGATGTTCAAGATCCCGATCCAGGCGGCCATCGGCGGCAAGGTCATCGCGCGCGAGACGCTGTCGGCCATGCGCAAGGACGTGACCGCCAAGTGCTACGGCGGGGATGCCACGCGGAAGAAAAAGTTGCTCGAGAAGCAGAAGGCCGGCAAGAAGAAGATGCGCCAGTTCGGGAAGGTGGACATCCCGCAGGAGGCGTTCATCTCGGCGCTGAAGATGGATAGTTAAAGATCTAAATCGTCGAAATTATAATTTTCGAAACACAAGGCATGAAGCGATAATTAAAGGCCTTGAAAAAGCGTTAGAGAGCCTAGGCGAGGCGGGAAAATCCCGGCTTATGTGCATCGCCATTATTTTCGGCGCATTCCTGCTATCAGCGAGCAGCCTGTACTTAATATACTTCAGAACACTGGTAGCCCTTTCGCTTCCCGGAAACTTGGCGGCATTCGCCGATGCGGAACTGGCGGCCGGAAAATTTTTCTTTCTCACAATGTCTGTGGCTGTTTCGCTGTTTTTCGCGAATTATTTTCTGTACTATTTTACGTCTATGGCGCTAATGCTGACATCTCTCAAGGTGTCGCTTAAGCTTAATCACCGAGTAGCCCGAAACACAAGTATCGTTGTTCGGAAGTCGGTTAGGTTCGCAAAGCACAGGAAGCCATTTTTTCTGTTCATATTATCTGCGCTTGTATTTTCATTTATTGAGTACAGGAGTAATTTCTTCTACTTTCTTTGCTATATACTCGTGAACGCCATATCAGCAACTACCCTCTCAGCCTTCTTTCATTTCCGCATCTCTAATTTGGGCGATATTTTTCGTAATTTCGCGCACCTCGACTTCAGCCTCCCTAGCTCAATTGCGAAGGCCTCTGGAACCCGAAAGCTTTCAGCATTGCTCGTTGGCTTCGCTCTATTCTTTGGCGGATTTTCGATTATTGCTGCAACTTTCGATGCGGATGGCATTTTCTCAGGAAATCAAGCCGAGGTTACCTTTACAGATGGCACCGTTGTAACCGCATGGATATCGGCCCCTCTCAGCCGAGGTGTCGTTGTAATTCACAAAATTAAAAAGGGACTCGTTTTAACCTCAGCCGAAGAAGGGTCATTCATCCCCTATGAAAGCATTAAGATAATAGCATTTCCGGATGAGCCGTAGAGTGACGAACTTCCGCAGCGAGCCGCAGGGTGGGGTTTGACCCCACCATCTTCCACCGAACAAGGTGGGGTGAAACCCCATCCTACCCCATTAAATCGGCGTCGGCGCCATAGCGCGCATCGCGATGCGGCGACGAGAACGGCCTATCCTCGGGCCGCGCGACGTATCCGTGCTTGACCGGCTTCATCCACACGAACCGCCTCGGTGCCTCGCATGCGCATGGGATGTGCATGGATCGTGCATGCGCTGTGCCACCCTCGAAACCGGCGCCGGGCCGGGTGACGCGACAGCATCGCGCCCCGCCCCTCGCCGCCGGTTGCGGGCTGGTTCGGGCGCGTTATAGTGCCTGCCCATGAGGCCCGGAAACAGGGCCGCAACCCACAGGGAGACACGCCATGAAGACCACCGGCATCCTCGCCGCCGCGCTGCTGGCAAGCACCGCGCTCGGCGCCTCGGCCGAGACGCTGCGCTGGGCGCGCGCGGGCGACAGCCTGACGCTCGACCCCCACGCGCAGAACGAAGGCCCGACGCACACGCTGGCGCACCAGATCTACGAGCCGCTGATCATCCGCGACGTCACCGGCGCGCCCGAGGCCGCGCTGGCCACCGACTGGGCGCCCTCGCCCGACGACCCGACGGTCTGGGTGTTCAACCTGCGCCAGGGCGTGAAATTCCACGGTGGCGAGGACTTCACCGCCGAGGACGTCAAGTTCTCGATCGAGCGGGCGCAGTCCGAGGATTCGGACATGAAGGAGCTGCTGAACTCGATCACCGAGGTGCGCGTGGTCGACGACCACACCGTCGAGTTCGTCACCGACGGCCCGAACCCGATCCTGCCGGCGAACCTGACCAACCTGTTCATGATGGACAAGGGCTGGGCCGAGGCGAACGACTCGGTCGAGGTGCAGGACGTCGAGGGCGGCGAGACCACCTTTGCCGCGACCAACACCAACGGCACCGGCGCCTACAAGCTGGTCAGCCGCGAGCCCGACGTGCGCACCGTACTGGAGCGCAACGAGGAATACTGGGGCATGGACCAGTTCCCGATGGAGGTGACCCGGATCGAGTACACCCCGATCCAGAACGCCGCCACCCGCGTCGCGGCCCTGCTGTCGGGCGAGGTCGACTTCATTCAGGACGTGCCGGTGCAGGATCTGGGCCGCGTGGCCGAGACCGAGAACCTGACCGTCAAGACCGCGCCGCAGAACCGGACGATCTTCTTCGGCCTGAACGTGGGCGCCGACGATCTGGACAGCGACGACGTCGAGGGCAAGAACCCGCTGGCCAGCCCGCAGGTGCGCGAGGCGATGAACCTGGCGATCAACCGCGAGGCCATCCAGCAGGTCGTGATGCGCGGCCAGTCGGCACCCGCCGGCATGATCGCGCCGCCCTTCGTCAACGGCTGGACCGCCGAGATGGACGCGATCGAGACCGACGTCGACGCGGCCCGCGCCCTGATGGAGGAAGCCGGCTACGGCGACGGCTTCTCGATCCAGCTGGATTGCCCGAACGACCGCTACGTCAACGACGAGGCGATCTGCCAGGCGGCCGTCGGCATGCTGGCGCAGATCGGCATCACGGTGAACCTGGACGCCAAGCCCAAGGCGCAGCACTTCCCGCTGATCTCGAACGGGGAAACCGACTTCTACATGCTGGGCTGGGGCGTGCCGACCTACGATTCGGCCTACGTCTTCAACTTCCTGATCCACACCCGCGGCGACGAGCGCGGCAGCTGGAACGCGACGGGCTATTCCAATCCCGAGCTGGACGAGATGATCGTCAGCCTCGAGTCGGAGACCGATCTCGAGGCCCGGAACGAGACCATCGCCTCGATCTGGGAAGTGGTGCAGGAAGAACAGCTATACCTGCCGATCCACCACCAGGTGCTGAACTGGGGGATGACCGACGCCGTGGGCACCGAGGTCAGCCCCGAGGACGATCCGAAGGTCAAGTA
The DNA here is from genome assembly GCF_900107235.1 of Citreimonas salinaria. GTDB lineage: Bacteria > Pseudomonadota > Alphaproteobacteria > Rhodobacterales > Rhodobacteraceae > Citreimonas > Citreimonas salinaria. The sequence goes on along the minus strand of NZ_FNPF01000007.1, from coordinate 159,830 downwards.
CTTCTCCATGAACTGACTTGACCGGCCGGCCATCTAGGCCGGACGCTGGAACAGGGGCACGCGGGCCGACCGCGTGCCCCGACCTTTTGGGGATGGGATTACCCGCGATGAAAGATGCCCTTACCGCCGGCGCCAACGACGCCGCGCCGGCCGCCGCCATCCATTGTCGGGCGGCACGTGCCGGCGCACGCCAGAACGGCAGCGGCAGCCGGGACATGGACCTCACGGAACGCGCCGCGGCGCTGGACGAGCGTGCCGCAACCGTGCAAGAGGGCGCCGTCCGCGCGCGGCCGCTGCTGCGGGGCGCGCGTGATCCTTTCGATCCGACGGTCCGCGAGGCCGACGTCCTGCGCTGTGAAACGGTGAACTGACCCATGCTTGCCTACATCATCCGCCGGATCGGGCAATCGATCCTCGTACTCTTCGTCGTCGGCCTTGTGGCCTTCTCGATGTTCCGGTTCGTCGGCGATCCGGTGGACAACATGCTGGGCCAGGAGCGCACGCAGGCGGATGTCGAACGCCTGCGCGAGCAGCTAGGCCTCGATCAGCCATTCGTCGTGCAATACTACAAGTTCCTCGAACAGGCGGTGCAGGGCAATTTCGGGCTGAGCTACCGCCAGGGCCGTCCCGTCGCCGAGATCCTGCTGGAACGCGCGCCCGCGACGCTGGAACTGGCTTTCGTCTCGGGGCTGCTGGCGCTGGCCGGTGGCATCGGGCTGGGCATCTACACCGCGATCCGAAGGCGGGGCATCTCGGCCAATGCGATCATGACCCTGTCGCTGGTGGGGGTGTCGCTGCCGACCTTCCTGATCGGAATCCTGCTGATCTACCTGTTCTCGGTCGAGCTGGGCTGGCTGCCCTCGTTCGGGCGCGGCGAGGTGGTCGACCTCGGCTGGTGGACGACCGGCTTTCTGACGGTGTCGGGGCTGAAGGCGCTGATCCTGCCGGCGATCACCCTTGGCCTGTATCAGATGACGCTGATCATGCGGCTGGTGCGGACCGAGATGCTGGAAGTGCTGCGCATGGACTACATCCGCTTCGCCCGCGCGCGGGGAATACGCGAGAAGTCGGTCAACTTCCGCCACGCGCTGAAAAACACGCTGGTGCCGGTCATCACCATCACCGGCCTTCAGCTGGGCAGCATCATCGCCTTCGCCATCATCACCGAGACAGTGTTCCAGTGGCCGGGCGTCGGCCTGCTGTTCATCAACGCGATCCAGTTCGTCGACATCCCCGTGATGGCCGCTTACCTGATGCTGATCTCGGTGATGTTCGTCGGCATCAACCTGATCGTCGACATGCTCTACTTCGCGATCGACCCGCGCCTGCGCGTCGACCGCACCGCCGGAGGCCACTGACATGCCCCTCTCCGACCGCCAGTCCGACGCCACGACCATCGCCGACAGCGCGCGCGTGGCGGGCCCCTCGCGCGCGCGGCGCATGTGGGACAGCGATTTCGGCTATGCCTTCCGCCGCGCACCGGTGGCGATGATCAGTTTCGCCGTCGTCATCCTGCTGGTTCTGGCTGCGCTGCTGGCGCCCTGGATCGCGCCGCACGACCCGTTCAACCCGGCCACGCTGAACCTGATGAACGGCTTCACCCCGCCCATGCAGGCCAATGCCTTCACCGGCGACTTCTTCCTCCTGGGAACCGACGACCAGGGCCGCGACGTCTTCTCGACCATTCTCTACGGGATGCGGATCTCGCTGTTCGTGGGCTTCGCAGCGGTGTTCCTGGGGCTGGTCATCGGCGTGACGCTGGGCTTGCTGGCCGGCTATGTCGGCGGCTGGGCCGAGACGATCATCATGCGCGTGGCCGACGTGCAGCTGACCTTCCCAGCGATCCTCGTGGCCATGCTGATCTTCGGCATCGCGAAGGGAGTCACCCCGCCCGAATACCGCGACCAGATGGCGATCTGGGTGCTGATCCTTGCCATCGGCCTGTCCGACTGGGTGCAGTTCGCCCGCGTCGTGCGCGGCGCCACGCTGGTCGAGAAGAACCGCGAATATGTGCAGGCGGCGCGGCTGATCGGGCGCACGCCCTTCGCCATCATGCTGCGCCACATCCTGCCCAATGTGCTGAACCCGGTGCTGGTGATCGCGACCATTTCCCTGGCGCTGGCCATCATCGCCGAGGCGACGCTGTCCTTCCTCGGCGTGGGCGCACCGCCGACCAAGCCGTCGCTCGGCACGCTGATCCGCATCGGGCAGGAATTCATGTTCTCGGGCGAATGGTGGATCCTGTTCTTCCCGGCGCTCACGCTGCTTGCGCTGGCATTGTCGATCAACCTGCTCGGCGACTGGCTGCGCGACGCCCTGAACCCGAAACTGCGCTGATGCCTGTAGCCATCGAACCGCGCGCATCCGTCGAATTGCGAGGCGTCCAGCCATGAGCACCCCCGTCCTGTCCGTCCGCGACCTGGTCGTGGAAATCCCCACCCGTCACGGCATCCTTCGCCCGGTGGATCATGTCAGCTACGACATCCACGCCGGCGAGATCCTGGGCGTGGTCGGCGAATCCGGCGCCGGCAAGTCGATGACCGGCAACGCCGTGATCGGCCTGCTGGACCCGCCCGCGCGCATTACCGTCGGGCAGATCCTGCTGTCGGGCGAACCGGTGCATGCGCTGAAAGGCGAGAAGCTGCGCCGCCTGCGGGGAAAGCGCATGGCGATGATCTTCCAGGACCCGCTGACCTCGCTCAACCCGCTGCTGACGGTGGGCGAACAGCTCGAGGAAACGATACTCGAGCACATGAACGTGTCGCAGGCCGAAGCACGTCGCCGCGCCGTCGCCCAGCTGGAAGAAGTGGGTATTCCTGCCGCCGAGGCGCGCATCGGCTCGTACCCGCACGAATTCTCGGGCGGCATGCGGCAGCGCGTGGTCATCGCGCTGGCCCTGTGCGCCGAACCCGAACTGGTCATCGCGGACGAGCCGACGACCGCGCTGGACGTCAGCGTTCAGGCGCAGATCATCGCGCTGCTGAAACGCCTGTGCCGCGAGCGCGGCGTCGCGGTGATGCTGGTCACCCACGACATGGGCGTGATCGCCGAGGCCGCCGACCGCGTCGCGGTGATGTATGCCGGCCGGCTCGCCGAACTGGGCCCCGTACGCGAGGTGCTGACCCGCGCGCACCATCCCTATACCGCGGGTCTCATGGCCTCGACCCCCTTGGCCAGCCAAGGGCGCAAGCGGCTGGTGCAGATCCCCGGCGCGATGCCGCGACTGGGCAACCTGCCGCAGGGCTGCGCCTTCCACCCGCGCTGCGACCGCGCGCAGGATGTCTGCCGCCGCGACCCCGGCCCGACGCTGGACGCCTACCGGGGCCGCGCCGCCTGCTGGTTTCCGCTGAACACCGAAGAAAAGGCCGCCACATGAGCGCACTCATCAAGGTCGAGGGGCTGACCCGCGTCTTCGACGTCTCGAAGCCCTGGTTGAACCGCGTGATCGAGCGCAAGCCGCGCGCGCTGTTGACTGCCGTGTCCGATGTAAGCTTCGAGATCGAGGAGAACTCGGTCTACGCCCTGGTGGGCGAGTCCGGCTCGGGCAAGTCGACCATCGGCAAGATCATGGTCGGCCTCGTGCCGCCGTCCAAAGGCAAGGTCGAGGTCGACGGCGTGGATCTCGCCACCGAGAAGGACAACGCCAAGGTCGAGGCCGTGCGCGCCGAGATCCAGATGATCTTCCAGGACCCCTACGCATCGCTCAACCCGCGCTGGCGGGTCCGCAACATCATCGCCGAGCCGGTCGCGGCCAAGGGCGGCGACACCAAGGGGCTGGCCGAGAAGCTGCTGGAACAGGTGGGCTTGTCGGCCGCGGACGCGTCGAAGTACCCGCACGAGTTCTCGGGCGGCCAACGCCAGCGCATCTGCATCGCACGGGCGCTGGCGTCGAACCCGAAGATCATCGTCTGCGACGAGCCGACCTCGGCGCTGGACGTGTCGGTCCAGAGCCAGGTCCTGAACCTGATGACCGACCTGCGCGAAGAGCTGGGCCTGACCTACCTGTTCATCAGCCACGACCTGACCGTGGTGCAGCACATGGCCGACAAGATCGGCGTGCTGTACTTGGGGCGCCTGGTCGAGGAAGCGCCGCGCGACCGGCTGTTCTCGGCGCCCAAGCATCCCTACACGCAGATGCTGTTCGACGCCGCCCCGCGCATGGACGCCTTCGGCCGCGAGGTCGAGCCGCCCAAGGGCGAGATCCCCGACGCGATCAACCCGCCGCCGGGCTGCGCCTTCCACCCGCGCTGCCCGATCGCCATCGACCGCTGCCGGACGGAACGCCCGCTGATGCGCCCGATCGGCGACACACGCGTGGCTTGCCACCGGGCGGAATGATCGCGGACGAAGAAGAGAAAATGGTGCCGGCAGAGGGACTTGAACCCCCGACCCCGAGATTACAAATCACGTGCTCTACCAGCTGAGCTATACCGGCACGCGGGCAGGCATAGGACAAGAGGACGGGCGTGCGCAAGGGCCAATGCGTGCCTTAAAAACCGTGCGGAATCGACAAGAATTTGCCGTCAATCGATGGCACCTTCGCTGCGTACCACCGGGGCGGCCAAGACGATGCAGGTGATCCTTCACTGCGGCGTGCATTGCACGGACGATGACAGGCTGCTGAAAGGCCTGCTTCGAAACGCGGACATGCTGCGCGCCGAGGGCACCGCCGTGCCCGGCCCCTCGCGCTATCGAACGCTGCTGTCCGAGATCGTCAACGCGCTCGATACCGGCACGCCCGCCCCCGCCGCACGTGACGTGGTGCTAGACGAGATCCTGGACATGCCCGCCGAGTCCACCGACCGCGTCGTGCTGTGCCACCCGGACCTGTTCTCGGTGCGACGCATCGCGCTTGCCGGCGGGCGGCTTTACCGCAAGGCGGAAAGCCGGCTGGCGATGCTGCGGGACCTGTTCGCCGAGGACCAGGTCGAGCTCGTGCTTGGGCTGCGCGACATGGGCAGCTTCCTTCCCGCGCTTCTGGCCGCCACCCCGCACGAGCATCTGGACGAGGTGCTGCACGGTGCCGATCCGACGGCACTGCGCTGGTCCGACCTGATCGTGCGCATCCGTGCCGCCGTCCCCGGCATGCCGATCACCGTCTGGTGCAACGAGGACACGCCGCTTCTGTGGGGCCAGATCCTGCGCGAGGTCGCGGGCCTTCCGCCCGACCGCAAGATCACGGGTGCCTTCGACCTGTTCGGCGAGATCGTCCGAGACGAGGGAATGCGCCGCTTCCGCGCCTTCCTGAAGGACAATCCCGGCGTGAGCGAGGATCAGAAACGCCGGCTGATGGCGGCGTTCCTGGACAAGTACGCGATCGAGGACGCGCTCGAGGAAGAGCTCGACCTGCCGGGTTGGGACGCGACCGGACTTGAGGCGCTGAGCGCGGCCTACGATGCCGATCTGGACCGGATCGCGGAGATCCCGGGCGTGCGCGTGCTGGTCCCGTGACGCGCGCCGTCGCGGGACCGGACGCTCAGGCCATGCCCAGCGCGGACTTGTACATCTCCAGCACCGCCTCTTCCTCGGCGATGTCGTCGGGCTCGCGCTTGCGCAGGGCGATGACCTTGCGCATGACCTTGGTGTCGTAGCCACGGCCCTTGGCCTCGGCCATAACCTCCTTCTGCTGGTCGGCGATTTCCTTCTTTTCCACCTCCAGCCGCTCGAAGCGCTCGATGAACTGCTTGAGCTCGCCCGCCGCGACGCCGTAGCTGTCGCCGTCACCATCCTGCATCGTGTCTCTCCTGCCGATCAGAGCCTACCGGTTACCCGCGCCGGCTGCGCCCATCAAGGGGTTGCGGGGCCGCGCCGCAGCGTCTACCGCACCGCACGGCGAGGGCATCGGGGAGATACGCTATGGAGTGGCTGATCTGGAGCGGCGCAGTGCTGTCGGCGGCCGGGCTGGCGGGGCTGATCTGGTGCATCGCGGTGGTCCTGCGCGCGCGCCGCAAGGCGGTCGATGACAAGGCGCTGCGCGAGACCGTGCGCCGGATGGTGCCGGTCAACATGGCTTGTCTTCTGGCGTCGGTGCTGGGCCTAATGATGGTGATCATGGGTATCTTCCTGGCCTGAAGCGGCGCGGCGGTCACGAGGTGCCGTCCCTGCCGCGCGGGCGACTGGACAAGACGTGCGCGCCGCAATAGGACGTGAAGCATGGACGCACGACAGATCACCGACCGCTACGCGGTCTCGCCGCAGATCGAGCCAGAAGACGCCGCCGCACTGCGCGACGCGGGCTTCGCCACGGTCATTTGCAACCGCCCCGACGCCGAGGTTCCGCCCGCCCTTCAGGCAGACGCGATCGGCGCCGCCATGCGCGCGGCCGGCTTGCGGTTCGAGGTGCTGCCGATCACGCACCAGACCCTGACGCCCGAGAACGCGGCGCGCCAGGCACAGATCATCGAGGAATCCGAGGGGCCGGTGCTGGCATATTGCGCGTCCGGCACACGATCGACCTTCATCTGGGCGCTGGGTGCGGCCGGCAAGATGAGCGCGGACGATATCGTCGCCGCTGGCGCGCAAGCGGGCTACGACCTGTCGCCGCTGCGTCCGACGATCGCGGCGGCTTCCGCGCGCGGCTGAACCGCGCTCAGGTCTCGAAGTCGAAATCCATCGTCGCGGCCGCGAAATCCTCGTCGGCATCCACCGCGCCGTCATCCTCCAGCGCCGCCGCGTCGAAGTCTCCTCCAAAGTCGCCACCGAAGTCGTCCCCGTCCTCGAAATCGAGCGGCGGCAGGTCCGGCAGCAGGTCGTCGTCGACCTCTTCCGTGAAGCCGCCCGGGAAATCGACCGAACCAGCATCGTCAGCGCTGAATTCCGCTTCGGTCTCCGCACCGATCGCCAAGGCCGCGTCAGCTTCGTCGAAGCCGCCCTGTGACGTCATCGCGTCGGCGCCTGCGGCGGCCATCGCACCGGTTCCCGTCGATTTCGGCCAGTTGATGCGTACGGCGCGCGCGCCGTTCATCTGGCCAAGGCGTCCGCCCGCCACGACCGCGCCGTTCGCGGCGACGATCTCGACCCCGTCCAGCGCAGCTGCCGGAAGCGTTATCAGATCGCCGGCCTTGAGCGCCTCGGCCTTCACAAGGGGCATCCGTACCCGCGAAAGGATGCAATCGAGCCGCGCGGGCACGTTCAGCATCGCCTCGCGGTGCGGTTCGGCGCCGGGGGCCGGCTTGCCGTCCTCCGGCGCGGCCAGCACGCGGTCGGGCAGGAACAGCGAAACGGTGCCGGTTCGCCTGCCCAGCGCCAGGTCGACTTCTGCGTGGAAGGTGCGGTACTCGGCCGCGTCCAGCAGCAGCGACGCGCTGCGCGGATCCTCGAGCATGGCACCGAAGCGGTAGCCCTCGAACTGCGGGCGCAGCGGGTTCTCGGCCAGATTTTCGACAAATTCCGCCAGCGCGCCGTCCAGCAGCGGCGCCATCATCGCCGCGTCGGTGTGGGTCAACGGGCGGGTGTCGACCGGCATCTTGGTGACCTGCTGGATGGTCTGGATCTCGGTCACGCCGGTCAGGATCTCGCGGTCGACCTGCGCCAGCCCGATCGCGCCGCCGGGACCGTCCAGAACGATCAGCAACGTGTCGGGCCGCAACGCCGCGACGACGCCGTCCTGGTCGAGCAGGTCGAGTTGCACGCCGCTGCACACCAGCACCAGCGACCAGGCATCTTCGGCCGTGCGGGCGAGCGCACGGCGCAGCGCCTTGGCCGTCGACATGCCGCGTGCCTCGTGGGCGCGCTGTGCCGCGCGCGCCTTCTGGCCCAGTACACCCTGTCCGCCGCCGTCAGCCATGCATGAATTCGCCAGTTCCCGTCACGGATTCTCCGCCATCGACTGCCGTTATGCGGGTATTTGGTTACCAAGGGCTTTAACGATCCGAGATATCCCGAGCTACTCGGCTGCCTGTTCCAGTGCGGCGGGCACGATCACCCGGAACGCAGCCCCGCCCTGCCCCGGCAGATAGCGGATGTCGCCCCCGAGGCGGGCCATGATCTGTCGACAGATCGCCAGCCCCAGCCCGGCGCCGCCGGCCTTCTGGTCCCCAACGCGCGAGAACTTCTCGAAGATGACGTCCTGCGCCTCGGTCGAGACGCCGGCACCGTTGTCGATGAAATCGATCACCAGCCCCCCAGCGTCCTCGGTCACCGTGATCGTCAAGGCCGGATCCCTGGCGTCGCAATATTTACGCGCATTGGCGATCAGGTTGATGAACACCTGCCCAAGGCGGTCGACGTCCGTCTCGAGCACGACCTGCTCGGCTATTGTGCTCCGATCGATACGGATGCACGCGCCCATCTCGTCCGCCGCCGCCGCCGCGACCGCCCGGTCCAGCAGGTCGGACAGCCGCTCGCGCCGGATGTTGAGATTGACCTGCCCGTTCTCCAGCACCGACAGGTCCAGCAGGTCGTCCAGCAGCCGCGTCAGGCGCAGCGTCTCGTCATGGATGATCGAGGCGTACTTGGCGCGCTGCCCCGGGTCCAGCGCATCCGAATCGCGCATGATCTCGGAAAATGCGCGAATCGACGTCATCGGCGTGCGCAATTCGTGGCTGATCTGCGACAGGAAGGCATCCTTCTGCACCGACAGGCGCGTCAGCTTGTCGTTCGCCTCGCGCAACTGGCGGGCGGTGCGCGTCAGTTCCTGACTCTGCGCCTCGAGCCGGGCGGAGTACTCCATCATCTGTGCGGTCTCGTCGGCCACGGCCATCAGGTCCTCGACCGACACCCGCATCGAGCCGACGATCTGCCCGACCATCGCATGCGCGGTCGCCGCCCCGACCGAGCCCGCCAGTTCGCGTTCCAGCACCTCGAGGAATTGCGGCGTGGGATCGGGCAGCAGGCCCGACACGCCCTGCTTGCGCGCCTCGCGCAAAAACAGCGCCTGCGCCTCGCGCGCGCCAAGGATGCGCTGCGCCATGACCATCAGGTCCTCGGACTGCGCCGCCGCCCCGGACCAGCCGCGCCGACCGGTGGCCGCCAGGTCGGCGTTGACGAACTGCGCGCCCTGCAGACGCTCGATCGGGCTGGGAAAGCTGACCATCGAGGCCACGAAGAACGCGATCGTGTTGAGCGACAGCGACCACAGCACCGCGTGCATCAGCGGGTCGAGCCCGCCGAGCCCGAACAGTGCGTGCGGGTGCAGCGCCGCGATGCCGAACGGCCCGGTCTCGAACACCGCGCGCGACAGGATCACGCCCTCGCCGAAGCTCGGCAGGAAAAGTGCATACATCCAGATCGCGAAACCGATGCCGATGCCGGCCAGTGCGCCGGACCGGGTCGCGCCGCGCCAGAAGATGCCTCCCAGCAACGCCGGCAAGATCTGCGCAAGCCCGGTGAAGCTGACCAGCCCGATCGCCGACAGCGCCGCACCGCCCCCCGACAGCGCGTAATAGACGTAGCCTAGCAGCAACACGCCCATGATCGACAGCCGCCGCGACAGCAGCACCACGTGCCGCACGTCGCCCGAGAAGCTGGCCGCGTCCCGGCGCAGGTGCAGCCAGACCGGCATCACGATGTGGTTCGACACCATCGTCGACAGCGCAATGGCTGCCACGATCACCATCGACGTTGCCGAGCTGAACCCGCCGAGGAAGCTGAGCACCGCCAGCCCCTCCTGCCCCTGGCTCAGCGGCACGGTCAGCACGAACAGGTCGGGATTCGCCCCTGCGGGCAGCAAATCGAGCCCTGCCACCGCGATCGGCACGATGAACAGGCTCATCAGCCCCATGTAGAGTGGGAAGGCCCACGCCGCGAGCCGCAGCTGCGCGTCGCTGTCGTTCTCGACGACCATGACCTGGAACATGCGCGGCAGGCACAGGAAGGCCGCCGCCGACAGCATCGTCAGCCCGACCCAGCGTCCGCCCTGCACGTCCCATTGCCCCAGCGCCGAGGCATCGACGCGCGCCAACGCCTCGGACACGCCGCCCATCAGGCCCCACACCACGAAGACGCCGACCGCCAGCAGCGCGAACAGCTTGACCACCGCCTCGACCGCGATGGCCATGACCACGCCGTGATGGCGCTCGTTCGCGTCGAGGTTTCGGGTGCCGAAGATCACCGTGAACAGCGAAAGACCCGCGGCGACCCAGAACGCGGTCATCAACTGGTTGGACCCGTCGCTTTCAGGATGCGCGAAGACATCGACCGACAAGGTGACCGACTGCAGTTGCAGCGCGATGTAGGGCGTGGTGCCGATCACCGCCAGCAGGGTGACGCCCACGCCCAGCAGGTTCGACTTGCCGTACCGGGACGAGATCAGGTCCGCGATCGAGGTGATCCGCTGGGCGCGGCCGATGCGCACCAGCTTGCGCAGCCCCCAGAACCAGCCGATCATCACGAGGCTGGGGCCCAGGTAGATCGTCAGGTACTCGAACCCGCCCCGCACGGCCGAGCCGACGGCGCCGTAGAACGTCCAGGCAGTGCAGTAGATCGACAGCGACAGCGTGTAGACGATTGGCGCGCGCAGCCAGTCCACGTGCCCTCGCCGCGCCGCACGTTCGGCGACGAAGGCCACCGTGAACAGGAACATCACGTAGGTCAGCGCGATCGCGGCCAGCGCGTTGGTGGTGATCACAGCGCCGTCTCGCGCCGGGCGCGCGCCTCGTCCTCGGCGGCGCGGGCGCGGCGTTCGGCGCGCTCGATCGCCCAGATCAGCAGGCCCGCGGACAGGCCAAGCGCCGCCCAGGTCCCGAACAGGTAGATCAGCGCCCCCGAGGCCGAGACCGCCTCGCCGGGCATGCTCCACAGGATCGGCACCAGCCACAGCATCAGCGCCAGCACCGGAAGCGCGCGGGCCGCATCGCGCAGCCGCCGCAGCCGGTAGGTCTGCCGCTCGACGAAAAGCGGCGGCGGCGGGCCGGCGTTCATGCGGTGCTCCGCGTCAGCGCCTTGACCGCCTCCAGCACCTCGGCGTTCGAGAACGGCTTGGTCATGAACCGGCTGGCGCCGGCACGCTCGGCCAGATCGCGGTCGCGGGTCTGACCGCGCGCGGTCAGCATCAGGATCGGCAGCGCGGCGGTCTGCGGGTCCTCGCGCAATTCGCGCAGGATGTCGTAGCCCGACCGCCCCGGCAGCATCGCGTCGAGGATCACCAGGTCGGGCGCACGGGCGCGCACCGCTTCGGCCGCGTCCACGCCGTTGCCGTGGCTGTCGACGCGGTAGCCCTCGCGCGACAGGATGAAGCTGATAGCCTCGATGATGTTCGGCTCGTCTTCGACCACCAGCACGTGACCGGCCATCCCGCTCTCCCCCCTGATACCAGCCGACGCGCCCCCGGTCGGGGTCCTCCTCGCGCCACCGGTTGCGCGATCCTAGAGCGCTTGGGCGGCTGCGTCAAAAGACCGGTGCGTCGCGCGCCGGCCCGGCCAGGATCGACGGTTCGCGGCGCGCGCGGCAGGGATGACGAGGGCAGACACGGCAGGCGCTGCCGACCTCCTCGACCGGGGGCGCGGTGCCCGCACCCTGCGGCCGCGGGCGGATCAGCATCTGCGCCCGAAACACCGGGTCGCGGTCGCGCAGCGGCGCGTCGATCGGCAGCGCCAGCGCCTCGGCGGTGAAGAACGTGCCGTCGCCCGCTGCCGGGCGCACGGTCTCCGAGATCACCACGAAGGGCCGCGCCAGCGCGCGGTAAAGCGGCCAGAGCGGACAGCCGGCGCCAACCCGCGGCATCGGAAAATCCGGCAGCGGCTTGCGGTAGCCCAGAACGCCGGAAGCGTCGCAGGTTACCAGTCCGACCGGTTCGGCTAGGCGGTCTGGCGGCATCGCCGCCAGGCGGCGCATCACCACCGCGACGTCGGCGCCAAGGGCATCGGCCACCACCACCGGGTCCGGACCCAGCCGGTCGACCGCCTCGTTCAGTCGATCCATCGGCAGCAGCGTCGCGTCGGCCGCATAGCGCGCCAGTTCCGCGCGCAGCACCGACCGCGCGCCGGCCGACAGTTCGCTCCCCATCGCGCGCAGCACCGCGTCCGCATCACCTCCGCGCTCCAGCGCCGGAACGTGGTGGCCCGTCGCATCCCAAGCGGCTAGCACCTCTTCCTGCGGGCTGCCGGTCTCGGACACCGCCTCGCCATCGGACTCGAGATAGGCCACCAGCGCGCGCGACGTCTCGGCCAACCGGGCGCTGTCCTCGTTGATGTTGCGGTGAAAGCGCGCCTGCCATTCCGGCGCGATCTCGACCGGCTCGGCCAGGATCGCCGCGGCCGAGCGGATCGCCGTGACGGTCGTCAGCATCTCGTGCAGTGCGGTGGCGAGATGCGGGTCATGCGTCATGCGATCGGTCAACGCCTCGACCGTACGTTCCAGCGTCGTCACGCGGGCCCGGTTTCGCGCCAGCAGGCGCGCCCAGCCGGGAAAGCGTCCGGCTAGTTCGTCCACACGGTCGATCTCTGCCCCGACATCGGGTGCCGCACCGGCGGCCTCGCGCAACGCGCCGATCAGCGCCGCGCCTGCGCCTTCGGCCAGAAGCGCAGGCTCGGTTTCCAGAAGCGCGGCAATGTCGACCAGCAGCTTGCCGCCGATTCTGCGCCGGTTGTGCTCGATGAGGTTGAGATACGAAGCAGAGATCCCGGCCGCGCGCGCGAGTTCTGCCTGCCGCATGCCACGCGCGACGCGTCTTTCGCGGATGCGCGACCCGATCAGCGTATCCCGGACCATGACTTTCCTTACGTCATTTCAACGCGTTTCTGCGCCGCAACATAAAAGAGTTTACATCATTCGGCTGCACACTTTGCAGACATTGACAAAAAAAGTATTGCGACGAAACCACTTGTTGCGCGGTTTTCCGATGTTTTGGCATTGTTGCTTTGCACCATGTGCATGCCTTGCCGGGAGGAGGAGTCCCGCCTGGGCGCTGAACCTGATTGGGAGGAATCCATGTCCAAGAGCAATCTGACGCGCCGCGGCGTGCTCAAGACCGGGGCCATCGGCGGCGCCGGTCTGGCACTGCCGACGATGTTCGCCTCGCGCGCCAACGCCTACACGAACGAGCCGACCGGCTCGACCGTCACGCTGGGCTTCAACGTGCCGCAGACCGGTCCCTACGCCGACGAGGGCGCGGACGAGCTGCGCGCCTACGAGCTGGCCGTGAAGCACCTCAACGGCGAGGGCGATGGCGGCATGATCAACACCTTCAGCTCGAAGGCGCTCAAGGGCAATGGCATCCTGGGCAAGAAAGTCGAATACGTCACCGGCGACACGCAGACGAAGTCCGACGCCGCGCGCGCATCCGCCCGCTCGATGATCGAGAAGGACGGCGCGGTGATGATCACCGGCGGGTCGTCCTCGGGCGTCGCGGTGGCCGTGCAGGCGCTGTGCCAGGAGGCGGGCGTGATCTTCATGGCCGGCCTGACGCATTCCAACGACACCACCGGCAAGGACAAGCGCGCCAACGGCTTCCGCCACTTCTTCAACTCGTACATGTCGGGCGCCGCACTCGCCCCCGTGCTCGAGGCGAACTACGGCAGCGACCGCAAGGCCTACCACCTGACCGCCGACTACAACTGGGGCTACACCACCGAGGAAGCGATCCGCTCGTCGACCGAAGCGATGGGCTGGGAAACCGTCGCAGCCGTGAAGACGCCGCTGACGCAGACCGACTTCTCCTCGTACATCGCGCCGGTCCTGCAATCGGGCGCCGACGTGCTGGTGCTGAACCATTACGGCGGGAACATGGTCAACTCGCTGACCAACGCCGTCCAGTTCGGCCTGCGTGAGGCGCAAGCCAACGGCAAGAACTTCGAGATCGTCGTTCCGCTCTACTCGCGCCTGATGGCGCGCGGCGCCGGCGACGCGGTCAAGGGCATCTTCGGCTCGACCAACTGGCACTGGTCGCTGCAGGACGAGGCCAGCCAGACCTTCGTGCGCTCCTTCGGCACGGAGTACGGCTTCCCGCCCAGCCAGGCGGCGCATACCTGCTACGTGCAGGCGCTTCTCTACGCCGACGCGGTCGAGCGTGCCGGCAGCTTCGAGCCCTGCGCGGTCGTCGAAGCGCTGGAAGGCTTCGAGTTCGACGGGCTGGGCAACGGTCCCACCCTCTACCGCGCCGAGGACCACCAGTGCTTCAAGGACGTCCTGGTCGTGCGCGGCAAGGAGAACCCGACCTCGGAGTTCGACCTTCTCGAGATCGTCGAGATCACGCCGGTCGACCAGGTCACCTATCCGCCCGATCACCCGCAGTTCGCCGGCGGCGCACTGGGATCGTGCAACAACGGCGCCTGATCGCCGTCACTGACTGCGAAGACAAGGCCGGGCCGGTCCCCAGAGGGGCCGGCCCGCACCGAACCGCTTTTTCGATTTCCTCGGGATGCGGCATATCTGGACCTGGCGGGGTGAGGCCATGGACGCAATCATTCTTCAAATCCTCAACGGCCTGGACAAGGGCTCGGCCTATGCGCTGATCGCGCTTGGCCTGACGCTGATCTTCGGCACGCTGGGGGTCGTGAACTTCGCGCACGGCGCGCTTTTCATGATCGGCGCGTTCTGCGCGGTGCTGCTCAGCCGCATCCTGTCGATGTCGTACACGACGATCGACGAGACGCGCACGGACTTCCTAGGCAACCCAATGCAGGTCAACGTGCCCTACGCTTACGACTTCTTCGGTGAAGCCGCGGGGCAGACAATCATCGAATGGGCGGTGCCGCTGGCGATCCTGTTCGCCATTCCGATCATGATCCTGATCGGCGTCGCGATGGAGCGCGGGCTGATCAAGCATTTCTACAAGCGCCCCCATGCGGACCAGATCCTGGTGACCTTCGGCCTGGCCATCGTGCTGCAGGAGATCATCAAGTACTATTTCGGCGCGAACCCCATTCCCACTCCGGCGCCCCCCGCCTTCACCGGCAGCTTCGATTTCGGAGCACTGCTGGGCTTCGACGCGAACCAGATCCTGTATCCGTACTGGCGCCTGGTCTACTTCATCTTCGCCGCGATCATCATCGGCGCGGTCTTCGCCTTCCTGCAGTTCACCACCTTCGGCATGGTGGTGCGCGCCGGCATGGCCGACCGCGAAACCGTGGGCCTGCTGGGCATCAACATCGACAAGCGCTTCACCATCATGTTCGGCCTGGCGGCCGCGGTGGCGGGCCTGGCCGGCGTGATGTACGGGCCGATCTACTCGCCCAACTACCACATGGGCATGGACTTCCTCGTGCTCAGCTTCGTGGTCGTCGTCGTGGGCGGCATGGGCTCGTTGCCCGGCGCCGTTGCCGCCGGCTTCCTGCTGGGCATCCTGGAAAGCTTCGCCTCCATGCGCGAGGTCATCAACATCATTCCCGGCATCAACCAGATCATCATCTATCTGGTCGCCATCATCATTCTGCTTGCGCGTCCGCGCGGCCTCATGGGTCGCAAGGGCGTGATGGAGGACTGATCAATGTCCGATCAATCGCAAACGACGGGAACCATCGCCCCCAAGGCGGCATCCCGGCCCGGCGCGTCCGGCGCGGCAGGCCGGTCCCGCGGCACGCTGGGCCTTGCGGGCAAGGATTTCCGCCTTCTGCTGCTCGTGGTGGCGCTGACGATGCTGGCGCCCTTCATCCTCAACCCGTTCCCGCAGACCTCGGGGCTGGCGCAGTTCAACGCGGGCTATCCCGACCTGATGCAGCGTTTCGTGATCTACGGAATCTTCGCGATCGGCTTCAACATCCTGTTCGGCCTGACCGGCTACCTGTCCTTTGGCCATGCGGCCTTCCTGGGCGTGGGCTCATACGCGGCGGTGTGGATGTTCAAGCTGGTCGGCATGAACGTGCTGCCCGCGATCCTGCTGTCTGTCCTGTGCGCGGGCCTCTTCGCGCTGCTGATCGGCTACATCACGCTGCGCCGTTCGGGTATCTACTTCTCGATCCTGACGCTGGCCTTCGCGCAAATGTGCTTCGCGCTGGCCTACTCGGTGCTGACGCCCCTGACCGGAGGCGAGACCGGGCTGCAGCTGGCGCTGGACGATCCGCGCATCCTGGGCACCTCGCAGACCGCCAGCGGAAACATCCCCGTACCGTCGCTGTTCGGGCTCGAGATGCGCGAGAGCGTGGACCTGTTCGTCGGCGGCTGGGCCTTCACCTTCAATGCCGGGTACTACTTCTGCGCGATCGTCCTGCTGCTGTCGTTTTACACCGCCATCCGGATCTTCCGGTCGCCCTTCGGCATGATGCTGCGCGCGATCAAGTCGAACCAGCAGCGGATGCGCTATACCGGCCTCAACCCGAAACCCTACGCACTGGCGGCTTTCGTGATCTCGGGGATGTATGCCGGGTTGGCCGGCGGTCTGATGGCGTCGATGGACCCGCTGGCAGGCGCCGAGCGGATGTTCTGGACCGCGTCGGGCGAGGTCGTGCTGATGACGATCCTCGGCGGCGCCGGCACGCTGATCGGGCCGGTCCTGGGCGCGGGCCTGATCAAGTACATGGAAAACATCCTGTCCAAGATCAATTCCGACATCCTGCACGGCTGGTTCGCCTTCATGCCCGACGGGCTCGAGGACTTCGTAATCACGGTCATCTATCCGTTCATCGGCAAGGGCTGGCACCTGACGCTGGGCCTGATGTTCATGGCGGTCGTGATCTTCCTGCCCGGTGGCCTGGTCGAGGCAGGTCAGCGAATCTCTCGTGCGGTACGCGGCAAGAAGGGCCACGACACCACCGACTCCAAGTCCGAACACGCCGAATAAGGAGCGCATCCCATGGGCATTCTCGAAGTCAAGGACGTGGGCAAGCGCTTCGGCGGGTTGCAAGCGCTGTCGGACGTGAACCTCAGCGTGCGGGAAAACACCTGCCACGCCATCATCGGGCCCAACGGCGCGGGCAAGTCCACCCTGCTGAACTGCCTGGTGGGCAAGCTGATCCCGGACACCGGGTCCGTGATGTTCGACGGACAGTCGGTGCTGGGCCGCTCGCCGCACGAGATCAACCAGATGGGCATCAGCCGCGTGTTCCAGACGCCCGAGATCTTCGGCGACCTCAGCGTCATGGAGAACATCCTCATTTCGCTGTTCGCCAAGCGCGACGGCGCCTTCCGCATGCACGCCTTCGAATCCGTCGCCGACGAGCGTGGCCTGCAGGAGGAGGCCGAGCGGATGCTCGACGAGGTCAACATGCTGGACAAGCGCCAGATGCATGCCGCCTCGCTGTCGCGCGGCGACAAGCGCCGGCTCGAGATGGCGATGTGCCTGGTCCAGAAACCAAAGCTGCTGCTGCTGGATGAACCGACCGCCGGCATGGCGCGCGCCGACACCAACAACACGATCGAGCTGCTGAAAGAGATCAAGGAAAAGCGCAACATCACGATCGCCATCATCGAACACGACATGCATGTGGTGTTCAGCTTGGCCGACCGGATCACGGTGCTGGCGCAAGGCACACCGCTGGTCGAGGACGTGCCCCAGAAGATCAAGGGCCACCCCAAGGTAAAAGAGGCCTACCTTGGTGAAGCCGCATAATCCGCCGAACCGGGGATCGACATGGAAAGCCTGATCGTCATTATGACGATTATCACCTTCAACCAAGGCGGCAATCTGCTTTCGGTGGAGACGCAACGGTTCGATGACCCGGCGACATGTTCATCCGTGGCCGCCTCGATCAACCAACGGATGCGGGTTCGGAAGGTGAACCCGGCCACCTATGACATATCCTGCGCTACCTTCTGACCCCGCCTGACGATAGCGCCGCGCCTATCCTTTCCGAGAGGACCATCCGATGACCGTTAAACCTGATTTTTCCAAGCATGCCAACCAGGCCGCGACGGCGCCGGCTTTCCTGTCCGTCTGGGACATGCACAGCTACTACGGCGAAAGCTACATCGTGCAGGGCATCAGCTTCAACGTGCACGAGGGCGAGATCGTGGCCCTGCTGGGCCGCAACGGCGCCGGCAAGACGACCACGCTCCGCTCGATCGCGCGGCTCGACAACCCTCAGGTCAACCACGGCGAGATCTGGCTCGACCACCAGCCGCTGCACAACATGAAATCCTACGAGGCCGCAGTGGCCGGGCTGGGCCTGGTGCCCGAGGACCGGCGCATCATCCCCGGCCTCACGGTGGAGGAGAACCTGAAGCTCGCGCAGATCCAGCCGCCGATCGGCTGGTCGATCCAGCGGCTCTACGAGCTGTTCCCCCGCCTGGGCGAACGTCGCAACCAGGAAGGCGTGACCCTGTCGGGCGGCGAGCAGCAGATGCTGTCGATCGCCCGCGCGCTGGCGCGCGACATCAAGCTGCTGCTGCTGGACGAACCCTACGAGGGTCTCGCCCCGGTAATCGTCGACGAGATCGAGAAGACGCTACGCCTCATCAAGGAGCAGGGCATGACGACGATCCTCGTGGAACAGAACGCAGTGCGCGCGCTGCAACTGGCCGACCGCGCGATCATCCTCGACACCGGCACGATCGCCTTCGACGGCTCGGCCGCCGAAGTTCTGGAGAACGAAAGCCTGCGCGCGGAATATCTTGCGATCTGACGGCCGGCGGCCGCGCGCACAGGGGTGGCGGCAGTCGGCTTGTCTTCGCGCGGCATTGCCGTAACCCTTGCGCCCAGGATCTTGTGACGGGCACGGTCAGCGCCTGCCGGAGAGCGCGGCCTTGTGCCATCAAGGAGGAGGACGACCCATGAAGGACAGCTATTCCCCGCCCGAGGAACTCGTGAAGAACGCCCACGTGGACGCCGCGCGCTACGATGCGCTGTACAAGCGGTCGATCGACGAGCCCGAGGCGTTCTGGGCCGAGCAGGCCGAGCGCATTGACTGGGTGAAGAAACCCACGCAGATCAAGAACACCGACTTCTCGTTGGGGCAGGTCAGCATCGAGTGGTTCCGCGATGGCACGCTGAACGTCGCCGCGAACTGCATCGACCGCCACCTAGAAAAGCGCGCACAGCAGACTGCGATCATCTGGGAGCCCGACGACCCGAACGAGGCCGCGCAGCACATCACGTACCAGCAGCTGCACGACGAAACCTGCCGCATGGCGAACGTGCTGAAGGACTTGGGCGTGGCTCGCGGCGACCGCGTCGTGCTGTACCTGCCGATGATCCCCGAGGCCGCCTACGCGATGCTGGCCTGTGCGCGGATCGGCGCGATCCACTCGATCGTCTTCGCCGGATTCTCGCCCGACGCGCTTGGTCAGCGGATCAACGGCTGCAACGCCAAGGTCCTGATCACCTCGGACGAGTCTCCGCGCGGCGGCAGAAAGACGCTTTTGAAGGCGAACGCCGACAAGGCGCTTCTGCATTGCGACGACAACGTGAAATGCCTCGTGGTCAAGCGCACCGGCGGCCAGACCACCTGGGTCGAGGACCGCGACTACGACTACCGCGCGCTGGCGGCCGAGGCGCCCGCAACCTGCGAGCCCGAGGAGATGAACGCCGAGGACCCGCTGTTCATCCTCTATACCTCGGGCAGCACCGGCCAGCCCAAGGGCGTGGTGCACACGTCGGGCGGCTACCTGACCTATGCCGCGCTGACGCACGAGGTCACGTTCGACTACCACGAGGGCGAGGTATACTGGTGCACCGCCGACGTGGGCTGGGTCACCGGGCACAGCTACATCGTCTACGGCCCGCTCGCCAACGGCGCGACCACGCTGATGTTCGAGGGCGTGCCCACGTATCCGGATGCGTCCCGCTTCTGGCAGGTTTGCGAAAAGCACAAGGTGGTCCAGTTCTATACCGCCCCGACCGCGATCCGCGCACTGATGGGCCAAGGCAACGACTACGTCACGAAATGCGACCTGTCCTCGCTGCGCATCCTCGGCACCGTTGGCGAACCGATCAACCCCGAGGCCTGGGCCTGGTACAACGACGTGGTGGGCGGCGGCCGCTGCCCGATCGTCGATACCTGGTGGCAGACCGAGACCGGCGGCCACCTGATGACCCCCCTGCCCGGCGCCCACGCCACGAAGCCCGGTGCCGCGATGAAGCCCTTCTTCGGCATCCGTCCGGTGGTGCTCGACCCGACCTCGGGCGAGGAGATCCACGGCAACCCGGCCGAGGGCGTGCTGGCCATTGCCGATAGCTGGCCCGGCCAGATGCGCACCGTCTGGGGCGACCACGCGCGCTTTGAGAAAACGTATTTCAGCGACTACAAGGGCTACTATTTCTCGGGCGACGGCTGCAAGCGCGACAAGGACGGCGATTACTGGATCACCGGGCGCGTCGACGACGTCATCAACGTCAGCGGCCACCGCATGGGCACGGCCGAGGTCGAATCTGCGCTGGTGGCGCATGAAAAGGTCGCCGAGGCCGCCGTGGTCGGCTACCCGCACAAGGTCAAGGGCCAGGGCATCTATTGCTACGTGACCCTGATGAACGGAATCGAGCCGACCGACGATCTCAAGAAAGAGCTGCGCGACTGGGTGCGGAACGAGATCGGTCCGATCGCCTCGCCGGACCTGATCCAATGGGCGCCGGGCCTGCCCAAGACACGCTCGGGCAAGATCATGCGCCGCATCCTGCGCAAGATCGCAGAGGACGATTTCGGCGCGCTCGGCGACACGTCGACCCTCGCCGATCCCGCGGTGGTCGACGACCTGATCGAGAACCGCATGAACAAGGGCTAGGCCGCGCCACCGGCCGGCCACGAAGGGCGGACGCTGCAACGTCCGCCCTTTTTCGTGCGCGGGTGAAAGGCCCCGCCGCCGCGATGACGTTAACCAGGTGTTACGAAGGCGCTACGTCAAGCACGGATTCTGCGGTACATTTTAGCATCGTTGAGGCATTCACATGGAGGACGCCATGCAGTTCTCGATAACGACGCTTTCGATGGCACCGATGATCACCGGCCACCCCCTCGGCCTGCCCGAAGCCAAGCGCGCCACCAAGTCGCCGTACGAAATCAAGCCGATCGCCAAGCGCGGCGACATCGACTCGGCCATTGCCGACGCCCGGACGCCGGCCGAGTTCCGGCGCGCGGTGTCCGGAAGGCCGACCGATGACCAAGCGGCGCCGCCCTCTATGCTGCAGATCCGCATATCCCAGCTTCTGGCCGAAGAGATCGCGCCACCGGAGCCCGGGAAGGACGACACCGCAGAGACGCGCGAACAACCCGCTGTCGCGCCCGCGCCACGCGGTGCCGCACAGGACACGACCGACCGCCCGGTCCCCTTCATTGCGGGCGCGCAGGCTTACCCGGCGCTGCCCGAGCTCCCCGCCCCGCAGCTGGACAAGGCCAGCTAGGCGCGCGCTCTTTCCTGACCGCATCGCTTTTCATGTGCGACATCCTGCCCTATAAGCGACACGCCGGTCCCGGACGCGCAGACGTTACCGGGCCGCTGAGGAACGGGCGAGGAACGGATGAGCAAAGAGAAGCATGACGCAGACGTGGCCTTCATCAAGGCACTGGCGGAACTGCTGCGCGAGAACGACCTGACAGAGCTGCAGGTCAAACGCGATTACGCCGAGGATGACAGCCTCAACGTGCGGGTCAGCCGCCACCATCCGGCGCCGGTGCAGCACAAGCAGGTTGCGCCGATGGCACAGCCGCAGGCCCATGCGCCCGGCCCGCGGACCGAGGCCGCCGCTCCCGAGGCGCCCGAGGACCCCGCCGCGCATCCCGGCGCCGTCACCTCACCGATGGTCGGCACGGTCTACATGCAGGCCGAACCCGGCGCCCCCGCGTTCATCTCGGTTGGCCAGTCGGTCAAGGAAGGCGACACGCTGCTGATCGTCGAAGCAATGAAGACGATGAACCACATCCCCGCACCGCGCGCGGGCACGATCAAGCGCATCCTGGTCGAAGACGGCGCGCCGGTGGAATACGGCGCTCCGCTCGTCATCCTCGAATGAGCGCGGCAATGTTCGACAAGATCCTGATCGCCAACCGCGGCGAGATCGCGCTGCGCGTCGTGCGCGCCTGCCGCGAGATGGGCATCGCCAGCGTCGCTGTGCATTCCACCGCAGACGCCGACGCCATGCACGTACGGATGGCCGACGAATCCATCTGCATCGGACCGGCCCCCTCGACGCAAAGCTACCTGGCCATGCCTGCTATCATCTCGGCGTGCGAGGTCACCGGCGCGCAGGCCATCCATCCCGGCTATGGTTTCCTGTCGGAAAACGCCCGCTTCGTGCAGATCGTCGAGGATCACGGCCTGACCTTCATCGGTCCCTCGGCCGAGCATATCAGCCTGATGGGCGACAAGATCACCGCCAAGGACACGGCCGCCAAGCTGGGCATCCCCGTGGTGCCGGGTTCGCCCGGCGGCGTCGCCAGCCTGGACGAGGCCAAGCGCATCGGCGCCGATTTCGGCTATCCGGTGATCATCAAGGCGACCGCCGGCGGCGGCGGGCGCGGCATGAAGGTCGCCCGCAACGAGGAAGAGATGGAGCGCGCCTTCCACACCGCCCGCTCGGAGGCGCTGGCCGCCTTCGGCAACGACGAGGTCTATATCGAGAAGTACCTCCAGAAGCCGCGCCACATCGAGATCCAGGTCTTCGGCGACGGCCAGGGCGGCGGCGTCCACCTGGGCGAGCGGGACTGCTCGCTGCAGCGCCGTCACCAGAAGGTCTTCGAGGAAGCCCCCGGCCCCGCCATCACCCCGGAGGAACGCGCCCGCATCGGCAAGATCTGCGCCGACGCCGTGGCCGAAATGGGCTATCGCGGCGCGGGCACGATCGAGTTCCTCTACGAGGACGGCGAGTTCTTCTTCATCGAGATGAACACCCGCCTGCAGGTCGAACATCCGGTGACCGAGGCGATCTTCGGCGTCGACCTGGTGCGCGAACAGATCCGCGTCGCCTCCGGCATGCCGCTGTCCTTCGGGCAGGACGACCTGAAGATCAACGGCCACGCGATCGAAGTGCGCATCAACGCCGAGAAGCTGCCGAATTTCTCGCCCTCGCCCGGCAAGATCACGCAGTACCACGCGCCCGGCGGCCTGGGCGTGCGGATGGACAGCGCGCTGTACGACGGCTACCGGATCCCGCCCTACTACGACAGCCTGATCGGCAAGCTGATCGTGCATGGCCGCGACCGCCCCGAGGCGCTGGCCCGGCTGCATCGCGCGCTTGGGGAACTGATCGTCGACGGCGTCGACACCACGGTCCCGCTGTTCCACGCCCTGCTGCAGGAGCACGACATCCATACCGGGGATTACACGATCCACTGGCTGGAAAAGTGGCTGGAGGCGGGCGGGCTGGCGCAGTAGCGTCGGCCCATGTTCCCCGCGCTGCCCGACCGCACCGGCCACGCGCGGCGCCCTAGGGGCGCCGTCGTGTCGCCATGACAACCACGGTCATAACGCCCCAGCTTCTGCTGCACGCCTATCGCAGCGGCATCTTCCCGATGGCCGAGCGGCACGACGACCCGGAGATCTTCTGGGTCGATCCACGCCGCCGGGGGATCATTCCGCTGGACGGTTTCCGCATCTCGCGCAGCCTCGCACGGCGGCTGCGGCGTGACGATTACTCCGTGACGCTGGACCGCGCGTTCGAGGACGTGGTCGATGCCTGCGCCGACCGCTCCGAAACCTGGATCAACGACGAGATCCGCAGCCTCTACACGCAGCTTCACCACCAAGGCCAGGCGCATTCGCTCGAGGTCTGGATGGACGGCCAGCTTGCCGGCGGCGTCTACGGCGTGTGCATCGGCGGATGCTATTGCGGCGAGTCCATGTTCTCGCGCCGGCGCGACGGCTCGAAGATCGCGCTCGCCTGGCTGGTCGACCTGCTGCCGCGCGCGGGGTTCAGGCTGTTCGACACCCAGTTCCTGACGCCACACCTCGCCTCGCTCGGGGGGATCGAGGTCACGCGCGCCGCCTATCGCAGCCTGCTGGCAGAAGCGGTCGACGCGCCCGCCGACATCCTATCGGCGCCGCTGGCCGCTTCGGGTCACGAGGTGGTGCAGCGCAACACCCAGACATCGTAGCGCGGGTGATCCAGCGGGTTCAGCGCCGGCGAGGCGGCGATCATCCAGCCGCGAAAGACCGGCTCCATCACGCCCGCCTCGCGGATCGTCAGGAAGGCATAGGCGTTGCCCGCCGGATCGTCCTGCGGGTAGCGGCATTCGCCCAGCACGATCTCGATCCGGCCGAACACGACGCTGTCGCCGGCCTGCAGCGTCAGGTCATCGACCGTGGCGTTCAGCTTGTCCAGGCCCCGCAGCACGGCGCCCAAGCCCTTGACCACGCTCTCCTCCTGCTGCGCCGCCACGCCCGAGGCCGCCATCGCGAGAGCCAGGACTGCCGCGCGGATCATTCGGGGCTTCCGCCGACGAAGGCCATCAGCAGCGAGATCAGGCTGACTGCGCTTTGCGTGTCGGTGATCCGGTCGCCGGCACCGTAGAAGAAGGGCGATCCGCCGGGGCTGAGTTCGACGTAGTTGCCGCCCAGCAGCCCCTCGGACGCGACGAGGATCGCGCTGTCGTCGGGGATCAGCACGTCGTCGCGGATCTGGACGGTCGTGTCGGCGCGATAGGTCTCGGGGTTCAGCGCGATGTCGGTCACGCTGCCCACCTTGACGCCGGCCAGGCGTACATCGGTGCCGACGGACACGCCTTCGAGCGAACGGAAGGACGCGTGCAGGTCGTATCCCTGCGGAGCGGCCGACAGGCCCGTCACCTGCATCGCGTAGAGCCCGAAGCCCAGCGCCCCGGCCAGCACGCAGCCGCCGACCAGCACCTCGGCCGTCGAGTGGCTCATTCCGGGCTCCAGGCTTCGTAGTCGCGGCGTTCGGGCGGGTTCTCGCGGCGGATCGAGCCCGCGGGCGCGTAGGCCAGCGCCGTGCCGGTCAGGTTCTCTCGGTGCGGTTTTTCCCACGGCTTGTGCGCCAGAGGCTTATCCAGCGGCGTCTCTGCGTGGGTGTGGTGCAGCCAGCCGTGCCACTCGGGGCTGACGCGGCTGGCCTCGGATTCGCCGTTGAAGATGACCCAGCGCCGCTTGCCGTCCTTGGACTGGTAGAAGGTGTTGCCCTGATCATCCTGACCGACCCTGGTGCCGTGGCGCCAGGTGTAGAACTGGGTGTTGAGCGTCTGGCCGTTCCACCAGGTGACGGCGCGCAGCAGCGTGTTGAGGATGCCCATGGACGACTCCGGTTGTTCGTGCCCCGGGTTTAGTCCAGCGGGGGTGAGAGGTCCAGTGCCGCGGAGCGTGGCGGCGCGCGGGTGGTGAAGGTGTGATCGGGCTGCGTTCCGGGCGGGAGTCCCGGTGTCCCACGATGGGACACGGGGGCGCCCTAAGGAAATCAATGACTTGCAGAGGCGGATTCATCATCCGTTAGGATTCTCGCCGGCGGGTCGTCGGGCATTCCGTCAAGGCCGGGCCCGAAGCGGGGCGGCATCCGGCCGACGCGGGCCGCGGCCGCCTTCCGCTCGCGCCTGCGGAGCCGCCGGGATGTCGGGCGTGTGGGAATGCCTTGGCGGCGGATCGCGGCCGGAGGCACGGCAGCGGATGCGGGGAAGCGCCGGAAGCGAGCCGGCGAAGCCGCGCGAACCGCGTCGCCAGAAACGACAGGGGCGGCCCGATGGCCGCCCCGCATTCGTTTCGGTGGAGAGCCTCCGTGCGGTCAGCCGGCGGTGGCGCCTTCCTTCTTCTGGTCGGCGTAGATCATCAGCGGCTTGGCGTCCGCGTTGACGACCTCGTCGTTGACCACGACCTCGGTCACGTTGTCCATGCCCGGCAGGTCGAACATCGTGTCGAGCAGGATCCCCTCGAGGATCGAGCGCAGGCCGCGCGCGCCGGTCTTGCGGGCGATCGCCTTCTTGGCGATGGCCGACAGCGCGTCGTCGGTGAAGGACAGGTCGGCATCCTCCATCTCGAACAGGCGCTGGTACTGCTTGACCAGGGCGTTCTTCGGCTGGGTCAGGATGGTGACCAGCGCGTCCTCGTCCAGGTCCTCGAGCGTGGCGACGACCGGCAGACGGCCGACGAATTCCGGGATCAGGCCGAACTTCAGCAGGTCCTCGGGCTCGAGCGCCTTGAACGTCTCGCCGATGCCCTGGGCGCTTTCATCGCGTACGTCCGCGCCGAAGCCCATCGCGCTGCCCTTGCCGCGCTGCTTGATGATCCGGTCGAGTCCCGCGAAGGCGCCGCCGCAGATGAACAGGATGTTCGTCGTGTCCACCTGCAGGAATTCCTGCTGCGGATGCTTGCGCCCTCCTTGCGGCGGCACCGAGGCAACGGTGCCTTCCATCAGCTTCAGCAGCGCCTGCTGGACGCCCTCGCCCGACACGTCGCGGGTGATCGAGGGATTTTCGGACTTGCGCGTGATCTTGTCGACCTCGTCGATGTAGACGATGCCGCGCTGCGCGCGCTCGACGTTGTACTCCGACGCCTGCAGCAGCTTGAGGATGATGTTCTCGACATCCTCGCCCACGTAGCCGGCTTCGGTCAGCGTGGTCGCGTCGGCCATGGTGAACGGCACGTCGAGGATGCGCGCCAGCGTCTGCGCCAGCAGCGTCTTGCCGCAACCCGTCGGGCCGATCAGCAGGATGTTCGACTTCGCCAGCTCGATGTCCGAGCTTTTCGACGCGTGGTTGAGCCGCTTGTAGTGATTGTGCACGGCCACCGACAGCACGCGCTTGGCCTTTTCCTGGCCGATCACGTAATCGTCGAGCACCTGGCAGATCTCCTGCGGCGTAGGCACCCCTTCCGAGGATTTCAGGCCGGCGCCGCGGGTCTCCTCGCGGATGATGTCCATGCACAGCTCGACGCACTCGTCGCAGATGAACACCGTGGGGCCGGCGATCAGCTTGCGCACCTCGTGCTGGCTTTTGCCGCAGAAGCTGCAATAGAGGGTGTTCTTGCTGTCACCGCCTGAATTCGTCGCCATTCTGAACCTTTCTCCACCGCTTTCGATCCGCGGCGGACCGTCGTTTGGCAGGCCGTTTCAGCTTCGGCCGCCAGCGTCCCGCCAGCTTAGGTCAGTCCAAACTGACGGGCAATGCGAAATTCCGCCGCCGCATCCCATGACGCGGCGGCGCCCCGTCACGTGTCCTTGGCCGCGTCCGCGGCCTGGTCGCGGCTTTCGACGATCTCGTCGACATGGCCCCATTCCTTCGCCTCTTCGGGCGTCATCCACTTGTCGCGGTCCATCGCCTCGCGCACCGTGTCGTGATCCTGTCCGGTGTGCCGCGTGTAGAGCTTGTACATGCGCTCGCGCGTCTGCTCGATGTGGCGGGCCGAGATCATGATGTCGGCCGCGGTGCCCTGCATGCCGCCGGACGGCTGGTGGACCAGGAATTCCGAGTTCGGCAGCGCGAAGCGCATTCCCTTGGCCCCACCCACGGCGATGACCGAGCCCATCGAGGCCGCCAGGCCGCAGACCAGGGTCGAGACCTTGGGCCGGATGTACTGCATGGTGTCGTAGATGCTCATCCCCGCGACGACCGAGCCGCCGGGCGAGTTGATGTACATCGAGATTTCCTTCGACGGGTTCTCGGCCTCGAGGTGCAGAAGCTGCGCCACGACCAGCGAGGACATGCCGTCATGCACAGGTCCGTTCACGAAGATGATGCGTTCCTTCAGCAGCCGCGAGAAGATGTCGTAGGCGCGCTCGCCCCGGCTGGTCTGCTCGACCACCATGGGGACGAGATTCATGTAGGTCTCGAAGGGGTCTTTCATGTGCGACTGCCTGCTTTCTGCTTTTCGTGAAACGTCTTCCCGGGCCCACGCCTACCGCGCGCGGGTTACCGGAGTCTTAGTGTCGCCCCCCAGCACCCGCAAGGGGCGCGGGGAAAAACGAGGCGCGGGATGGCGGTGTCGTGGCGCGGATGCGCGCCCGCGGGCATCGGAGGCGCTCAGAAGGTCGGGTGCGGTTCGTCCCCCGGCATCGGCCCCTCGGGGCGGCGCCGGGCCAGCACGACGGCGCGCGGCTCCCACTCGTATGGGTCGTCCCCAAGCACCGGCGCCCAGTAGAGCCGGCCGCCCTTCCGCCACGGGTCGATCACCAGGCCGTCGTTCATCCCCTCGCCGCGGGCCGAGATGATGACGGTCGAGTGTTCTAGCCGCATCGGCGGCTGCGAGATCGCGCGGTGCAGGTCCAGCGTCTCGAATCCCTCGGCGCGCAGGCGCTTTTCCATGTCCTCGGCCCAGTGCCAGCACAGGCCGCGCGGCCGCAGGCCGGCATTGACCTTCATGTTGTGGATCACCGGCGGGTCGGAGATGCCGTACTGCATCGCCAGCTCCAGCGGGTGCATGTAGGAGATCCGCGCGGCGCGGGCGGCTTCCTCGGGGTCGACCGAGGGGTCGAGCGCACGGATGGCGCTTGCGAGCTCGGCGATCCGCGCGGGCTCGGGCCTTGGCAGATCCTCCGGCGCGGGCGCGCAGGCGGACAGCAGCGCCGCCCCGAGAAGCAGGCAAAGGGCGCGCAGCGCGTTCAGGGGAAGAAGATCGTTCATGCGCGCTGATTAGCCGAGCCGTCGGCGGGTGTCGAGCCGGTCGCCCGCATCAGGGCGGTCCGGGATCGCCGGACGGCGCGCGTCAGACGTCCTGGAGCGCATCGGAGGGACAGGGCGTGACAAAGGCCGGCTGCCCGGCGGGCGCCGCGTCGATTCCGGGCTGCGAGCCCGCCTGGCGCGGGATCAGCCCCAGCGCGGCGGCGAGCGCCAGGCCGCTGGCCAGAACGACGATCTGCTTTCGAAAGGTCATGGTCCGGCCTCCTGCTATGGGTCCCGCATTCAGGATGCGCCCGCGCAGTCGATCTGCATAGACCGGTCTTGCGTGCAGTTTTAGGCAAAGGCCACCGCCGGCGGTTTCCTGCCGCGAAAGGCACCATTCCGCCTATCGGAGCGGCGGAACGCGTCGCGCGGCCGCCGGGAATCGGCGGCCGCGCGAGGATTTTGATCACTCCAGGCTTTCGAGATAGGCGATCAGGGCCTTCACGTCCTCCTGGTCGCGCACGCCGGCGAAAGCCATCTTGGTGCCGGGCACCGTGCCGCGCGGATCGGTGAGGAACTGCGTCAGCGTGTCGTGGTCCCAGGTGCCGTCCATGTCGGCCATCGCGGAAGAGTAGCGGAAGTCCTCGACTCCACCGATCTCGCGTCCGACGATTGCGTTCAGCTGCGGCCCCATCCGGTTCTTCGCGCCCTCGCCGACCTGGTGGCACGCGCTGCACTGGCGGAACACGGCCTCTCCGGCGGCGATGAGCTCGGGATCGGGCGCGTCTGCCGGCCCCTCCTCGGCGCTTGCGCTCTGCGCCTTGGCCTCGGCCTCGTCCGGCGCGGTCTCGACGACCGGCGTGGCGACCGCGGCTTCGGTCTCGGTCAGCGGCGCGTCGCCCGAGGGATCGTCGGGCGTCACGTCGAGGACCGTGGCGCGCATGGTGATCTCGACGCTGTCCTTGCAGTTCTCCATGCAGGGCTCGGTCCGCCACTGGGCGTACTCGGTCTGGGGGCGGTCATCGACGAAGAAGCCGTCGCGGTTGGGCATCTCGATCTCGGTGAAGTTCTCGCGCGACAGCACGAAGTCGTCCTCGACCAGGAAGTTCGAGTAGAGGATGTAAGCGGTGATCGCGTAGACCTCGTCGGCGGTGAGGCTTTGCGCGTTGCCGAAGGGCATCGAGCGATGGACGTAGTCCCAGACCGTCGACAGGTACGGCCAGTACGAGCCCACGGTCTTGACCGGGTCGGCGTTGTCCAGCGTGCCGTCACCGCCGGCCAGCTTGGGCCAGTTGCCCACGCCCTCGGCGAAATCGCCGTGGCAGACGGCGCATTTCTCGACGAAGACCTCTTCGCCGGTCATCACGTCGCCCGACCCTTCGGGCAGCCCGGTGCCGTCGGGGGTCACGTCCACGTCCCAGGCGGCGACTTCTTCCGGCAGAGCCTCGCGGCCGAGGCCGAAACGGGTGCCGCCGCCCTCGTCCGCGTGCGCGGCGGAGACCAGGCCGCCCAGCGGGGCCGGGTCGGGAATTGGCAGCGCGGTCAGCAGACGCGGATTGGCAGGCATCGGCGCGATGTTGCGATCGGCGAAATTGGCGGCCGCCGTGAAGGTCAGCACCAACCCGACAGCGGTTGCGGCATAGAGATTACGAGACTTCGACATTTTCGGCCTTCCCGTCCGGCGTGACGTGCCAGGTCTGGATGCAGTTGTTGTGATAGACCGAGTTCAGCCCCCGCACTTCGCGCAGCTGCGCCTTGGTGGGCTGGACATAACCGGTCTCGTCGATGGCGCGGGACTGCAGCAGCATCTCGCTGCCGTCCCAGTCGGTGTCGAGGTAGAAGCGCGTAAGCGCCTTGTTCTCGCCGTCCTTCGCGAGGCGCGCGGGCTGCCACGTCTTGCCGCCGTCCGTGGAGACGTCGACGCGGGTGATGCGGCCGTGACCGGACCAGGCCATGCCGGTGATGACCAGCGGACCGGGACCGTGGGTGATCGGCGATTGCGGGCTGGGTGAGGTGACGACGGATTTCGCGTCCATCACCCAGGTCCATTTGCGCGCGGAGCCGTCGGCCATGACGTCGGTGTATTTCGACGTCTCCTCGCGGCTCTCGACGGGGCGGTCCATGACCTCGATCCGGCGCAGCCACTTCACCCACATGTTGCCTTCCCAGCCCGGCACGACCAGCCGCACGGGATAGCCATGCTCCTTGCGCAGCGCCTCGCCGTTGGCTTTGAAGGCGACCAGAACGTCGTCCAGCGCCTTGTCCATCGGGATCGAGCGGCCGTTGGACGAGGCATCGGCGCCTTCGACGTAGATCCACTTGTCGGCAAGGTCGCCGGCGGCATCGAGCCCGGCTTCCTGCAGCAGGGTGCGCAGCGGCACGCCGGTATATTCCATGTTGTGGATCATGCCGTGGGTGAACTGCGCGCCGTTCAGCTGCGCGCCCGCCCATTCCATGCCGGTGTTGGCCGCGCATTCGAGGAAATAGACGTGGTTCTCGCGCGGGAAGCGTTCGAGATCCTCGTAGGTGAAGACCAGCGGCCGGTCGACGAGGCCGTTGATCATCAGCCGGAAGTCGGGCTTCGCGAGTTCGATCGCGCCGGAATGGTGCCGCTCGAACGCGCAGCCCTGCGGGGTGATCGTGCCGTCGAGCGCGTGAATCGGCGTGAAGTTGATGCTGCTGATCGTGTCGGCGGTCAGCCATTCCACGTTGCGGCGGATCACGTCGTCCTCGAACCGGATCGGCGTGCCGTAGGGATGCGCGTCGACCGGGTCGCCGAAGCCCGACGCCCAGGGCTGCACTTCGGTGATCAGCGGATCGGGTGCGGCGGCGCGGGCGGCGCCGGCGGCCACCGCCCCGGCACCCAGTGCTGCGGCACTGGTCAGGAACTGGCGCCGCGAAGCGCCATTCTTGTCCTTGGTCATGATGGTCTCCTCGATCGGCGGGTCAGCGGTCCGCGACCTCGACACTGGTGTTGTCGGGCACCGTCACGGTGCCCTGCTTGCGGATGTGGCTTTCCACCACGTCCCAGATCGGCGGGCCCTCGGTGCCCTCGTTCACGCTGGCCCAGCCGGTGACGACGTAGGCGCGCGCGGGGTCGATCCGCTCTCCGGTCTTCAGCAGGGTCATGTCGCTGATGCGCTCGCCCTGCGGCTTGGAGATATCGATCCGGTAGCCGAGGCCGCCGGTGCGGACCATGTCGCCGCCCTGCTGGTAGTACGGGTCGGGGTTGAAGATGTTGTCGGCCACGTCCTCGAGCACGACCTTGAGGTATTCGCCCGTCATTTCGGTGCGATATGCCTCGGGGTAGGTCAGTTCGGTGACGTTCCAGATATCCTCGCGCGTGATGTCCTGGCCGGGGATCAGCGACGGCCCCCAGCGGACGCCGGGCGACAGCGCGATCTCGGCGTCGCGTTCGGACAGCAGCGCCTCGCAGATCAGGTCGTCCCACGAGCCGTTGAAGTTGCCGCGACGATAGAGAAGCGTGTCGGTCTGGCCGATCACCTCCTTCAGCTCGGCCTCGAACGGTGCGCGCTGCGCCTGCACCAATGCGGTCATTTCCGGGTCCGGCGCGATCACGTCCGAGAAGATCGGGATCAGCTTGTGGCGGAAGCCCATCATGCGGCCGTCGGACACATCGAGATCGACGCGGCTGACGAACTTGCCGTTGCTGCCGGACGCCACGATGATGGTGTCGCCCACCAGCACCGGCTCGGGCAGCGCGTCGTGGGTGTGGCCCGACAGGATCACGTCGATGCCGGTCACGATGCCGGCCATCTTCTTGTCCACGTCAAAGCCGTTGTGGCTGAGGCAGACGACCAGCTCGGCGCCCTGCGCGCGCACCTCGTCGACCATGGCCTGCATGTTCTCGTCGCGGATGCCGAAGCTGTAGTCGGGGAACATCCAGCCGGGATTGGCGATCGGCATGTAGGGGAAGGCCTGGCCGATCACGGCGATCTTGGTGCCGCCGCGCTCGAAGAACTGGTAGGGTTTGAAGTGTTCGGCTGGCTCGTCCCACGTGGCGTCGAAGATGTTCTGGCCCAGTGCCGCGAAGGGCAGGCCCTCGACGATCTCGCGCACGCGCTCCTGGCCCAGGGTGAACTCCCAGTGGAAGGTCATCGCGTCGGGGCGCAGCCCGTTCATGGCGTTGACCATGTCCTGCCCGGCGGTGTGGTAGCAGGTGTAGCTGCCGTGCCAGGTGTCGCCGCCGTCCAGCAGCAGCGCGTCGGGCCGGTCGGCGCGGATGGCGTTCACAACCGTCGCGATCCGGTCCAGCCCGCCCATGCGGCCGTAGGCCCGCGCCAGCGCGGTGAAGTCGCCCGAGGTCAGCGCGTAATGCGACGGCGAGCCGTCCTCGATGCCGTAGAAGCGGCGGAACTCAGCGCCGGTCAGGTGCGGCACCTCACCCCGGTTCGGGCCGACGCCGAAATTGACCGACGGCTCGCGGAAATAGATCGGCACCAGCTGGGCGTGGATGTCCGTAAGGTGCATCAGCGTGACGTTGCCGAACGTGTCGAATTCCAGCAGCTGGTCCTGGCTCAGCGCCTGCTGCGCGGCCAGCCGCGACCAGTTGCCGAAGCCCGAGGCGCCGACGATCGCCGAAGCCGCCATCGAGGCCTGGAGGAAATCGCGTCTGGAGATCATCGAAACATCCTTGGATTGAGGTCACACATGCGCATGTGTGAATGAATTACGGGCGGAAAACCCCGCGCCGGAACCCGGCGCGGGGCATGGATCAGTTGCGGACCGAGGGACCTTCGACCGACAGCCCGTTGCCGCGCGACTTGACGTACAGCTCCAGCGCAACGAATTCCGGCGAGCCGGTGGCGAACGTCTCGGCGCGGGTGTCGCGCACGCAGCCCTTGAAGCGCGAATGTGCGCCGTTGAGCTTGGCGTTCTTCAACCGGTAGGTCGGAAAGCCGTTGATCTGGCCCTGGCTGAGGTGGTCGGCACGGATGTAGTTGCCGTAGTTTTCCTCGTGGCAGGAGGCGCAGGCCAGTTCGAGTTGGCCGTAGCGGGTGTAGTAGATGTCCTTGCCCTGCTCCCAGGTCTCGGCAGCGGGGCCGTCGATGGCCACGTCCACCGGCATGCCGCGCGACTGCGAGGCGATCAGCGCCTCCATGTTGATCGCAGGCGCGGCATCGTACGGCCACGGCTCGGCGCCCATGCGGTTCACCCGGCAGTCGTTGACCTGCATCTGCACCGTGCGGACCTCGCCGGCGTCCTCGTTCCACTTCGGGTAGGTCGCCGTCACGCCCGCCATGCTTTCGGGGTCGTTGTGGCAATCGGCGCAGGATTGTCCGGCGCTTCCCTCGGCGGTGTTCCAAGTGTTGATCGCCTGATCGACGAAGATCATGCCCTGGTTCTCGAAGTCGTCCATTTGAATTTGCTGCGTCTCGTCCGCGCGGAAGTGCCAGCCCGAGATGACTTGGTCGATGCCGGTGCCTTCCATGTGCTCGGGCGCGTCGGCCTTGGTCGTCATCTCGATCTCGCCGTTGATCACAAGCGTATCGTCGTCGGCCCCGCCGGCGAAGGCGGCTGGCGCGACAAGCAGCGCGGCCATGGCCGTCAGTGCCTTGAGTTTCATGCTTTCTCCTCCCTGAAGCCCCTGCCCCGCGTGGTTGCGGCGCAGGGTCGCGGCGGTCAGCCGACGGTGATCTCGGCGCTGTCTTCGTAGACCGAGCCGTCGTCGTCGTACCAGGTGAACTGGAACGTGCCGGATTCGGGCACCTTCGCCTCGAACTCGAAATACGGGTTGGTCGAGATCGCGGGCTCCATCTTCACGTCGATGACGGTCTCGTCGTTGAACGTGACGTGGAAACGGTTGATGATCGAGCGCGGGATCGTGTTGCCCTCGCTGTCCTTGCGCTGACCGGATTCCATCTGGTGGCTGATCAGCGTCTTGATCGTCACGGTCTCGCCGGCGGATGCCGTGCTGGGAACCTTGACGCGGGGGCGTACTCCGGATGCCATTTAATGTCTCTCCTCTGCCTCAGCCGCCGATGGTGACTTTGACCTCTTGAGAAGCCCTGGCGAAGCTGCCGTCGGCAAGCTTTGCGATGGCGATGATGTCCTGCGTGCCGGCCAACCGGATCCGGGTCGAGGCGCGATGCGCGCCGGCCATCGGACCGAAGTTGAACGTGGCCACGGGCGGGGTCGGGTTGCCGGCCGCCAGCACCATGATCGCGGACGCGCCTTCGGCGGCGACCTCGATCGGAACGGTGTTGCCGTTCTCGGCGATCTCGGGCGCGGTCAGCGTGACCCCGCCCTCGGCCACCTCGGCACCGCCGGTGAACTCGGCCACATGATCCTCGATCGCGGCATTGGCGCGGAAGGGCAGGACGGTGACCAGCGCGGCGCCGGCCCCGAGGGCCAGTGTTTCGCGACGTGTGAACTGCATGCGTTTTCTCCTTTCGTGTCGGGCGTCAGCTGCCCTGGAGCGTCATCAGGAAGGCGACGACATCCTCGATTTCCTGAGCCGTCAGGATCGGGTCGAGCTCGCCCTCGGCGGCCTTGCCGGTGTAGCCGTCGCCGGGACGGATGAAACCGGTGGTCTTGTAGAATGCGGGCATGACCGTCTCGGGGAAGGTCATCTTGGCGTTGGCGACGATGCCGCGCAGTTCGGCCGGGCTGCGGTAGCTGCCGACGGCGTCCAGCGGCGGGCCGACCTCGCCGTGGAAGGGCGCGTCGCTCAGGGCCTCGACCGCGTGGCAGGCGATGCAGTTGCCCTTGCCGCGCGCGATCATCAGTTCGCGGCCACGCTCGGCGTCGCCGACCTGGCCCGACAGCGACGTTTCGATCGCGCCATATTCACCATACGTCACCTGCGTCGGCGCCACGGTATCCGCGACGGCCATCCCCGCCGACAGCGCCACCGCCATCGTGATTGCTGTAAGCCTCATGTCTCCTCCCCTGCGCGTGACGACCCCAAGAGCGGGTCATTGGCGTTTTTTCGTTCCTTACAGACTAGGGCAGTATCCGGGAGCGACGCAACATCAAATTCACGAGTTTGAATAATTCGAACCTTCCGCCGATGCCCGTCCGTCCGCCGCTCAGTCAGTGCGGCCGTTGTCGCGTTCCTGGATCATCCGCGCGTGGTAACGCTGGAAATCTTCCCCGTCGTCAAGCTCGTAGCGCTTTTCGTTGACCCAGGTGAACATGTCCAGCGTCGTCCCGCGCCCGAAGGCGCCCGGCATCACCGCGACCTGCGCGTCCATCGCCGACTGCCCCTCGGGGACCTCCTCGGGCAGGAAGACGATCGTGGGCGTGAACATCACCCGCCACTTGCGCGCCATGTCCCGCTCGGGCAGCGATTCCCCGTCGAGATCCGTCACTTCGGTCGAGCCGTGCAGGTTCAGTTGCACGACGAAGAAGTTCTCCTCGATGTAGTCCGACACCGTCGGGTCGACGAAGACCTCTTCGTGTATCTGCGTGCAGTAGACGCAGCCGCGCTGTTCGAAGAACAGCACCAGGCGCTTGCCCTCGGCGTTGGCCTCGGCCAGGTCCTCGCGCAGGTCCTTGAACGTGTCCATCATCCAGGGCTGCTTGTGCAGCCCGTCGTCGCCCATTTCCTGTGCCGCCGCGGGCCAGGCCATCACCGCGGCCAGAGCCGCCATTCTCAAGGCTTTCATGTCTCTCTCCTCCGGTTCGACGATCAGCTCAGCGCCACCCACCCGGGAAAGGTGTCCAGCATCCACTGGCCGATCAGGTTGACGCTGCCCGTCACGATCAGCACCGCGAATAGGATCAGCATAACGCCCATTGCGCGTTCGGCGTACTTCATCTTGTCGCGATGGCGCGCGGTCCAGCGCAGGAACGGCCCCGAGAACAGCGCCGCCAGCACGAAGGGCCCGGTCATCGCCGCGCCGTAGACCAGCAGCAGCAGACCGCCGCGCCACATGTCGCCCATGCCGCTGGCGATCATCAGGATCGAGGCCAGTGCCGGGCCTACGCAGGGCGTCCAGCCGAAGCCGAAGGCCAATCCCATCAGGTAGGCGCCGAGGATGGTCGTCGGCTCGGCCCGGCTTTCGACGCGGGCCTCGCGGTACAGGAACCCGATGCGGATGACGCCAAGAAAGTGCAGGCCGAACACCGTCAGGATCGCCGCGGCCACCCATTGCAGCTGGTCCATCCAGTCGGCGAAGGCGCGCCCCACGGCCGTCGCACCGATGCCCAGCAGCACGAAGATCGTGGTGACGCCGGCGGCGAAGAAGATCGACGACAGCACCATGCGGCGCTGCGCGCCCGGCGCGATCCCGCTGTCGGCGCGCAGCTCGTTCATCGATATCCCGGCCATGTAGCACAGGTAGAACGGCACCATGGGCAGGATGCAGGGCGTGAAAAAGCTCAGCAATCCGGCGATCGCAGCACCTGCGAAGGAAATGTCGAGCAAAGCGGTCGCCTTTTCTTGAACAATTCACATATTCAAATTAGGTTGTGCGTCAACGACTGGTCAATGCGGGGACGACGCGTTGCGCGACTTTCTTTTCCTTCGACGCCGGCTGGTGACGGCGCTGGCGGCGCTTGCCTTCGTGGCGGGCGGCGCATCCGCGTCCACGGACCCTGCAGCCGCCGCCCCCGTCGACGAGGGCGTCCGCCTGATCATGGTCGAACAGCCCGGCTGCGCCTATTGCGCCGCCTGGGACGACGAGATCGCGCCGGCCTATCCGAACACCGAGGAAGGGCAGTTCGCCCCGCTCGAGCGCGCCGACCTGCGGATGGGTCCGCCCGAGGGCGTCGAGTACGACCGCCGGGTGCAGTTCACCCCGACCTTCATCCTGGTGCGCGACGGGCAGGAGCTTGCGCGCATGGAGGGCTACGTGGGCCAGGACTTCTTCTGGCCGCTCTACCGCGACATGCTGGAACGCAACACCGCGTTCCAGCCCGACGCGCCGTGAAGGATCATGCCATGACGCTTCCGGTTCTGAGCAACGACATGTCCGAGGCCGAGCTCGACCGCATGGTCGAGAAGGCCAACGCGGCATCGGCCTTCCTCAAGGCGATCAGCCACGAAGGGCGGCTGATGATCCTGTGCCATCTCGTGTCGGGCGAGAAATCGGTGACCGAGCTGGAAGAGTTGCTTTCGGCGCGCCAGGCGGCGGTCAGCCAGCAATTGTCCCGCCTGCGGCTCGAGGGGCTGGTGCTGCCGCGCCGCGAGGGCAAGACGATCTATTACCGGCTGGCCGACGACAAGCCGCGCAAGATGCTGGAATGCGTCTACGACCTGTTCTGCGGCGACGACGACTAGAGACGCGCGGGCTTGCGAGACGCGGCGCGCAGGCGCAGTCTGCGTGGGGCGACTGATCGCGGGGGAGCGATCATCGCGCATCCGCGTCATGTCGAAGGAGGATCGGCATGGATTTCCTGATGACCGAACACCAGCTGGTTGCGCTGATCGGGCTTCTTGGCGGCATCTGCCTAGGGCTGGCCGCGCGGATGGGGCGCTTCTGCTCGCTGGGCGCGATCGAGGACGCGCTCTACGGCGGCTCGACCGTGCGGCTGCGCAGCTGGGGCGTGGCGATCGGGGTGGCGATCATCGGCGCCTTCGCCCTGATGGGCGCGGGGCTGCTGCCCGAGGCGCCCTATCACCTGGCGCTGCGGTGGAACCCCTGGGCGTCGATCGCCGGCGGGCTGGTCTTCGGCTACGGGATGGCGCTGTCGGGCATGTGCGGCTTCGGCGCGATCGCGCGGCTGGGCGGCGGCGACCTGCGCAGCTTCGTCATCGTGCTGGCGATGGGCGTGTCGACCTTCATCGTGCTGTCCGGGCCGCTGGCGCCGCTTCGCGTGGCGCTGTTCCCGCAGGAGCTGGCGACGGGCGGAGTGCCGCCGGGGATCGCCCACCGGCTGGCGGCATTGAGCGGCGTTCCGGTGACGGGCATCGGCATCGCCATCGGCGCGGCGGTCCTGGCGGTTGCGCTGGCGCACCGGCCGCTGCTGCGCAGGCCGTCGGCGATCATCTGGGGCGCGGTCGTCGGGCTGGGGGTGCTGATCGGCTGGGCAGGCACGGCCTGGGTGGCGCGCACCGGGTTCGAAGGCGTGCCGGTCATGTCGCACAGCTTCGCGGCACCCTTGGGGGAATCCATCCTGTGGTGGATGACCGGATCGGGCCGGCCGCTGAGCTTCGCGGTGGGCTCGGTCGCGGGCGTCTGGCTGGGCGCCTTCGCCGGCTCGCTGATCAAGGGGCATTTCCGCTGGGAGGCCTGCGAGGACCCGCGCGAGCTGCGCCGCCAGATCCTGGGCGCGGGGCTGATGGGCGGCGGCGCGGTGGTGGCGGTGGGCTGCACCGTGGGCCAGGGGCTCAGCGCGTTCTCGCTGCTGGCCTTCTCGGCGCCGGTCACGGTGGCGGCGATCTTCGCCGGGGCGGCTTTCGGGCTGCGGCAGCTGATCGTGGGCTTTCAGCCGGCCGAGTGATGTCCCACGATGGGACACGACCGCGCCCACCCGATTTCAATGGGTTACGGGGACGCATTAAGGAATTAGAAAGGGAGGGGGGCGCGCTGCCCCCTCTTGCTCCTCCGGAGCAATTCACCCCCGGGATACTTTGGGACCAAAGAAGCCCGGGAAAACCTTGGTCTTTCGGCCGAAGCCGTCGTCTAGACGCTTTCGGCCAGACGCGCCACGTAGCGGGCTAGCGTGTCGATCTCGAGGTTGACGCGGTCGCCGACGCAGGCCTCGCCCCAGGTGGTGACGGCCTTGGTGTGCGGGATGAAGTTGATGCCGAAGCTGGCGCCGTCGACCTCGTTCACGGTCAGCGACGTGCCGTTCAGCGCGACCGAGCCCTTGGGCGCGATGAAGCGCGCGAGCGCGTCAGGCGCGCGCAGGGTGACGCGGGTGCTGTCGCCCTCATCCTGCATGGCGGTGATCTCGGCCACGCCGTCCACGTGTCCCGAGACGATGTGGCCGCCCAGTTCATCCCCCACGCGCAGCGCGCGTTCCAGGTTCACGCGCTTGCCCTCGGTCCAAGTGTCGAGGTTGGTCTTCGACACGGTCTCGGCCGAGACGTCGACGTCGAACCAGCCCTCGCCCAGGGCCACGGCGGTCAGGCAGACCCCGTCGCAGGCGATCGAGGCGCCGATCTGGATGCCGGACGTGTCGTAGGCGGTGCCGATGCGCGCGCGGATGTCGCCGCGGCGTTCGACCCCGCGTATGGTGCCCTTGTCGGTGACGATCCCGGTGAACATGCGGCTGACCCCGTCCTGACGCGCTCCGGCCACAGTTTCGCCGGTCTGCTGATGTAAAGATACGTGCGACGCAACCACATAGACCGGCCCAATGACCTGCGCAACCATCCCGTCGCCCCGCGTCTTCCTGTTCCTGCAAGGCCCGCACGGTCCGTTCTTCGATCGCCTGGGCCGGATGCTGCGGCGCGCGGGGGCCGAGGTGTGGCGCGTGGGCTTCAACGCCGGGGACAGCGCCTTCTGGCGTGATCGGCGCCGCTACATCGCCTATCGCGGCGATCCGGAGGATTGGCCCGGCACGCTGGACGGCATCCTGACCGACAAGCGCGTGACCGACCTGGTGCTGTACGGCGACGTGCGCCCCTGTCACGCCACGGCGATCGTGCGGGCGCGCGCGCGCGGGATCGCCGTGCACGTCTTCGAGGAAGGCTATCTTCGCCCCTACTGGGTCACCTACGAGCGCGGCGGGTCGAACGGCCATTCGCGGCTGATGCGCACGGACGTGGACGAGATGCGCCGCGCGCTGGAGAACTGCGATCTCGAGGCGCCGCTGCCGCCGGGGCATTGGGGCGACATGCGCCAGCACATCTTCTACGGCGCGCTGTACCACGGCCTGGTGATGCTGGCGAATGGCGGCTATCGGGGGTTCCGGTCGCATCGCGACGCGACCGTCATGCAGGAGTTCCGGCTGTACCTGCGGCGGCTGCTGCTGATGCCAGTCACCCGGCTGCAGCGGATGGCGGCCACCGCGCGGATCCGCTTCGGCGGCTTTCCCTATCACATGGCGCTGCTGCAGCTGGAGCATGACAGCAGCTTCCGGCAACACTCGGGCTTCGCGACGATGGCGGATTTCGTCGACACGGTGATCGCGGGCTTTGCGGCGGGCGCGCCCGGGCACCATCACGTGGTGTTCAAGGCGCATCCGCTGGAGGACGGCCGCGTGGACATCCCCGGCGCGATCCGGCGCGCGGGCCGCGCGCATGGCGTGGCCGCGCGGGTGCACTACGTGCGCGGCGGCAAGCTGGCGCAGCTTCTGGGCGATGCGCGCAGCGCGGTGACGGTGAACTCGACCGCCGGGCAGCAGGTGCTGTGGCGCGGGATGCCGCTGAAGGTGTTCGGCGACGCGGTCTATGCCAAGCCCGACTTCGTCTCGACCCAGCCGCTGGCCGAGTTCTTCGCGGCCCCCAGCCGGCCGGACATGCGCGCGTACAAGGATTACCGCCGCTACCTGCTGGAAACCTCGCAGGTGGCGGGCGGCTTCTACTCGGCCCGCGGGCGGCGGCAATTGCTGCGGCAGGTGGTCGACATGATGCTGGCACCCGACGATCCCTACGACGCGCTGTCGCGCGGCACCGCGGCCCCTCGGCAACAGTTGCACGCGGTTGGCTGAGGCGCCGGAGGACGTGCTGGTTTTTCAACGGATTGCGCGCTACGCTTGCCGGATCACGGGCAAGAGCCGGCAAACGGCCCGCCCCGGAGGCAAGGCAAGACACGTCCGGACCGTCGATCAGCCCGGGCCGGAGGACAAGGTCGAGGAGACCGAGCAGTGATACAATCCTCAAGCCGCCCGGCGCGCGCGGTGGCGCTTCTGGCCGCACTTGCCGTCGTGGCATCCTGCGGTCTTCCTCGCGTGGGTCCGACGAAGAACGAAATCTACGCCGGCTCGGTCCAGCGCGAGGGCGACGCCTTCGTGGTGGCGGTGAACGACCGGGTGACGCGCGCGACGGCGGTGATGCCGGCGCTGGGCTTCACCGACGATTTCCGCAATGCGGGGCTTCTGGGATCGGACACGATCCGCGCCGGGGACACGCTGGGCCTGACGATCTGGGAAAACGTCGATGACGGCCTGCTGGCGGCCGAGGCGACGAACTCGACCGTGCTGGAAGAGGTGCAGGTCGACGGCGACGGCTTCGTCTTCGTGCCCTACGCGGGCCGCATCCGCGCCGCCGGCAACACGCCCGAGCGCATCCGCGAGATCATCACCGACCGGCTGGACGACCAGACCCCCGACCCGCAGGTGCAGGTGCGCAGGCTGGCGGGCGACGGCTCGACCGTGAGCCTGGTGGGCGCGGTGGGCGGCCAGGGCGTCTACGCGATCGAGCGGCCGACGCGCACGCTGTCGTCGATGCTGGCGCGCGCCGGCGGCATCACGATCGAGCCCGGCATCGCGCAGATCACCGTGGTGCGGGGCGACCGCCGCAGCCGCGTCTGGTTCGAGGATCTCTACGAGAACCCGGGCTTCGACATCGCGCTGCGCGGCGACGACCGCATCCTGGTCGAGGAGGACAGCCGCGCCTTCACCGCGCTTGGCGCCACCGGCACGCAGGCGCGCGTGCCCTTCGAGACGCAGACCCTGTCGGCGATCGAGGCGATCGCGCAGGTCGGCGGGCTGGTGCCCACGGCGGCGGATCCGACGGGCGTCTTCATCCTGCGCAACGAACCGGCCGAGATCGCCAACCAGGTGCTGGGCCGCGACGACCTGGTGGGCGCGCAGCGCATGGTCTACGTGCTGGACCTGACGCGCCCGAACGGGATGTTCATGGCGCGCGATTTCGCGGTGCGCGACCAGGACACGCTTTACGTCACCGAGGCGCCGTTCACCCAGTGGGACCGCACCATCGCCGCGCTGACCGGATCGCTGGGATCGGCGGCCGCGATCGCGGACGCCACCAGCACGCTGGGCACCGGTGGCTGAGGCCCTTGAGCCATAACGACAACGAGGGACAGGGCCGCGCCGGGGGAGAAATCCTCCGGCGCCTTCACGTGTGCAACGGCGGGTTCCTGCGGCCGGGCATGCGGCGGATGCTGCGCCACGCGGGCTGGCAGGTGGCGCTGGGCCTGCCCGGGCCGGAGGGACACGTGGGCATCTGGGGCGCCTCGCCCACGGCGCATCGCGGCGCGGCGCTGGCCCGGCGCACCGGCGCCGCGCTGGTGCGGATCGAGGACGCGTTCCTGCGCTCGCTGCATCCGGGCCGCGTCGGAGAGCCGCCGATCGGGCTGCTGATCGACCGCCGGGGCGTGCATTTCGATGCCGCCCGGCCATCGGATCTCGAGGTGCTGCTGGCGACCGATCCGCTGGACGACCACGCGCTGCTGGCGCGCGCGCGGGCCGGGATCGCGCGGATGCAGACATCGCACCTGTCCAAGTACTCCGCGACGCTGCCGGACATCGAGCCGCCGGCGCCGGGCTACGTGCTGGTGGTGGACCAGGTGCGCGGCGATGCCTCGGTCACGGCCAGCGGCGCGGACCGGGCGCGGTTCCTCGAGATGCTGACCTTCGCGCGGCAGGAGAACCCCGGCGCGCGGATCGTGCTGCGCACCCACCCCGAGACCGCGCGGGGCCTGCGGCCCGGGCACTTTACGCCGGCCGACTGCACCGAGGGGATCACGCTGAACGACGCGCCCGTGTCGCCCTGGGCGCTGCTGGAGGGGGCGACCGCGGTCTATACCGTTTCGTCGCAGATGGGGTTCGAGGCGATCCTGGCGGGGCACCGCCCGCGCGTCTTCGGCACGCCGTTCTACGCCGGCTGGGGCCTGAGCGCGGACGAGACCACCCTGCCCCGCCGCGCCCGCACCCTGACCCGCGCGCAGCTGTTCGCCGCGGCGATGATCCTCTACCCGTACTGGCACGACCCCTACCGCGACCGGCCGGCGACGTTCGAGCAGGCGCTGGACGCGATCGAGGCGCAGGCCCGCGCCTGGCGCGAGGATCGCGCGGGCTGGGTCGCCACCGGAATGCGGCTGTGGAAGCGCAAGCCGATGCAGGGCTTCTTTGGCGCGACGCGACGCGTGGTGTTCACCGAGAACCCCGACAAGGCGAGACGCGTGTCCGCGAGCACCGGCCGCCGCCGCATGGCTTGGGCCGGCAAGGCACCGGCCGAGGACGCGGTGCAGGTCGAGGACGGGTTCCTGCGCTCGCGCGGCCTCGGCGCGCAGCTGGTGCCGCCGCTGTCGCTGGTGCTGGACGGTCGGGGGATCTACTACGATCCGACCCGCCCCTCGGGGCTGGAGCGGCTGATCGCGGAGAGCCACGGGCTGCGCGAGGACGAAAGGCTGCGGGCCGAGCGGGTGATCGCGCGCATCCGCGCCGGCGGGCTGTCGAAATACAATCTGGGTGGCGCGGTGCCGGACCTGCCGGAGGGTCGGCGCGTGCTGGTCGTCGGCCAGGTCGAGGATGATGCCTCGATCAGGCTGGGAAGCCCGGAGGTCCGGACCAACGCGGCGCTGCTGCAACGGGCGCGCGCCGAACGCCCGGACGCGGTGCTGCTGTACAAGCCGCACCCGGACGTGGAAGCCGGGCTGCGCGCGGGGCGGGCCGAGGCGCCCGAGCGATGGGCCGACGCGGTGCTGGCCGGGACGGCGATCGCGCCGCTGCTGGAGGCGGTGGACGAGGTCTGGACGATGACCTCGCTGACGGGGTTCGAGGCGCTGTTGCGTGGCGTCGCGGTGACCACGCTGGGCGCGCCGTTCTACGCGGGCTGGGGGCTGACGCGGGACCTGGGGCCGGTGCCCGCGCGGCGCCTGGCCGGGCCGCGCTCCGACGTTGTGGCCCTCGTCCACGCGACGCTGGTCGCATATCCGCGCTACCGCGACCCGGTGACGGGCCTGGCCTGCCCGGTCGAGGTGGCGCTGGAGCGGCTGGAGTCGGGGCACGCCCTGCCGCGTGGACCGGTGGTGCGCGTGCTGTCGAAGGCGCAGGGCCTGCTGGCGTCGCGGGCGTCGCTGTGGCGCTGACCGCCTACGCGGCGCGCCGCCAGACCTGCCGCGTGTCGCCGCCCACCGCGTCCAGCGCGCGCAATCGGAAACGCGGCGCCTCGGCCAGCCGCTCGATCCCGAGCGCGCCCAATCCGGGCTGACCTTCGGCCCCCAGCGCGAGGCCCGCGCCGAAGACCTGAAGCTCGTCCACCAGGTCGGCGGCCAGCAGCGAGGCCGCCAGCTGTCCGCCGCCCTCGCAGAAGACTCGGGTGATGCCTTCGGCCCCCAGGGCCTGAAGTACCGCCAGCGGATCGACCCGGCCGGCGGTGACCGCGCAGGGCAGCAGTCGCGCGCCGAGACCGGTCCAGGCCTCGCGTAGCGGGGCGGTCACGTCGGCGCCGTGACAGACCCAGACGGGCACCTCGCGCGCGGTGCGGGCAAGCTGGCCCATCAGCGGCAGGTCGAGATGGCGCGAGACGGCAACGCGGACCGGCTGGCGGCGGTCGCCGAAGCCGCGCACCGTCAGCGCCGGGTCGTCGGCGCGCGCGGTGCCGGCGCCGACCATCACCGCGTCGTGGCTGGCGCGCAGGGCGTGCACGGCGCGGCGCGCCTCGGGCCCGGTGATCCAGCGGCTTTCGCCCGTCGCGGTGGCGATGCGACCGTCGAGGCTGAGCGCGAGTTTCAGGGTCAGCCAGGGCCGGCCCTGGTCGATGCGCAGGAAGAAGCCGCCAAGGTCGTCCTGCGCCTGTTCTGCCAGCACGTCCGTCACGACCTCGATCCCGGCCTCGCGCAGGCGGGCGAAGCCCGCGCCCGAGACGCGGGGGTCGCGGTCACCGATGGCTGCGA
The DNA here is from genome assembly GCF_900107235.1 of Citreimonas salinaria. GTDB lineage: Bacteria > Pseudomonadota > Alphaproteobacteria > Rhodobacterales > Rhodobacteraceae > Citreimonas > Citreimonas salinaria. Next base: position 114,832 of record NZ_FNPF01000007.1, on the reverse strand, counting down.
CGACGCGGGCGATACCGACCTCGACCAGCGCGTCGGCGCAGGGCGGCGTCCGGCCGTGATGCGAGCAGGGTTCCAACGTGACATAGGCGGTGGCGCCGCGCGCCGCGGGGCCTGCCATGCGCAGCGCCTCGGTCTCGGCGTGGGGGCGGCCGCCCGGTTGCGTCCAGCCGCGGCCGACGATGCGGTTGTCACGGACGATGACGCAGCCGACGGCGGGGTTGGGCCAGCACTGGCCGCGCGTCCGCCGGCCCAGCGCCAGCGCGTGGGCCATGTGGCGGGCGTCTTCGGCCGTCGCGGCGGCGGTCACTTGTCGCCCGGCGCGCCGGGCTGGGGCCGCAATTCGCTGACGAAGCGGTCGAAATCGTCCGCGGCCTGGAAGTTCTTGTAGACGCTGGCGAAGCGCACGTAGGCGACGGTGTCGATCCGGGCGAGCGCCTCCATCACGATCTCGCCGATCAGCTTCGAGGGGATGTCGGTCTCGCCCATCGATTCAAGCCGCCGCACGATGCCCGAGATCATCTGGTCCATGCGCTCGGGCTCGATGGGGCGTTTCTGCAGCGCAATCCGGATCGAGCGTTCCAGCTTGTCGCGGTCGAAGTCTTCGCGCCGGCCATTGGATTTCACCACCACGAGGTCGCGCAGCTGCACGCGTTCGTAGGTGGTGAACCGTCCGCCGCAGGCCGGGCAGAAGCGCCGCCGCCGGATCGAGACGTGGTCTTCGGCCGGGCGTGAATCCTTGACCTGGGTGTCTATGCTTCCGCAAAACGGGCAGCGCATTCGGCCGGTCCCCTCGTTCGTGACTGCTCATGGGCGTGGTTGCGGGGTTCGGCCCGCTTATCCACAGGAACTATAGGCAACCCCGCAGGTTTTGGGTAGAGCCGATTTCCCGGCCCCAGATGCGGATTCGCGGGCGGCGCTGGCCGCGGATGCGGGCGTCGGCGCGGGGGTGTCGCCGCTCAGGCCATGTGCGCGACGACCTGCCGGCGATGCGGGGCCGCGCGATGCTCGACCAGGAAGATGCCCTGCCAGGTGCCCAGCGCCAGCGTGCCGCGCGTCACGGGGATCTGCAGGCTGACCGGCAGGATCGAGGCCTTGATATGCGCGGGCATGTCGTCGGGACCTTCGGAGCGATGCATGACGAAAGCCATGTCGGGATGATCCGCCGGCGGCACGGTCCGGTCCAGCCAGGCCAGCAGGTCGCGGCGGACATCGGGATCGGCGTTTTCCTGGATCAGAAGGCTGGCCGACGTGTGGCGGATGAACAGCGTGCACAGCCCGGTGCCGCGGACCCAGGCCGCCACGTCGCCGGTGATTTCGTACAGGCCCGGCCCGCTGGTCGAGATGGTGAATGTGGTCTGCATAAATCCCCTGCCCCCGGCTGCACCTGCCACACGTCTGTCGCACGGCTTGTCGGCGCGGTGCAACGCCGCAGCCGGCCGCGCGGTGAAACCAAGGCGATGCGGCGGGGGTTGAAGGGGCGACGCGCCCTTTCGGGCGGCACCAGGACAACAGGTAATCGGGACACGACCATGACCAGGACGATCTTCATCACCGGCGCCTCGAGCGGGATTGGCGCCGCCACCGCGCACGCGGCCGTCGAGGCGGGCTGGAACGTCGGGCTCTTCGCCCGATCCGAGGCCAAGCTGGCCGATCTGGCGGAAACGCTGGGCGACGCGGCGCTGCCCCTGCCCGGCGACGCGACCGAGTTCACGCAGCAGCAGAAGGCGGTGGACCGCCTGGCCGAGCATTTCGGCAGCGTCGACGCGGCCTTCGCCAACGCCGGCACCGGGCTTTCGGCCGCGGGTACCGAGGCTGGGGATCCCGAGGAATGGGAGCACATGATCCGCGTCAACGTAATGGGGCTGCTGTGGACCGCGAAGGCTGCGATGCCCCACCTCAGGAAGGCGAAGGGCGACCTGCTGCTGACCGGGTCCGCGGCCGGCCGGCGACACATCAAGGGCTCGGTCTATGGCGCGTCGAAGTGGTTCGTGCACGGCTACGGCGGCAACCTGGCCGAGGAGATGCGCGAATTCGGCGGGCGCTGCACGGTGATCGCGCCGGGCATGGTGGACACGCCCTTCTTCGACGAGCCCAAGCCCGACAAGCTACAGGCCGAGGACATCGCGCGCGCAGCCATGTTCGCGCTCGACGCCGACAAGCGCGCGGCGGTGCAGGAAATCTTCGTCATGCCGAACGACTAGCGGCAGCGGTGCCGGCGGGGCGGTCGAGGATGCGTTCGTCAGACGAAGCGAACGACCGCCAGCGCCGCGAGTGCGGCGACGACGATGGCGAACAGGCTCATCATGGCCGGCCTTTGGGCGACGGGTTTGGCCGCGAAGCACCGGCCGCAGTAATTGCGCCCCAACCGCATCCGATGGCCACATTCATCACATCTGAACAAGCGTACCGTCATGGCGCCACACCCCGGTGTGCCCCTCCACTAAGCCGAAGAGCGCGATTCGAGTCAAATTGTAACGGATGCCACAGGCGTCTGCGGTTCGCCTGTGCGTGCGAAACGGGCAGGCGTGCGATGGCGGGCGGCCGGGGCACGAAACCGCAAGCCGATCCGGCGCGGCGGGCGCGTGCGGCACGAAAGACCCGGAACGACAAAGGGGCCCCGCGCGGGGCCCCTCATCATGCGTGTCGCGTCCAGAGCGCCGTGCCGGCGCTACTGGTCGAGGAAGGAGCGCAGCTTGCGCGACCGGCTGGGGTGCTTGAGCTTGCGCAGGGCCTTCGCCTCGATCTGGCGGATGCGTTCGCGCGTCACGCTGAACTGCTGGCCCACCTCTTCCAGCGTATGGTCGGTGTTCATGCCGATCCCGAAGCGCATGCGCAGCACGCGCTCCTCGCGCGGGGTGAGCGACGACAGCACGCGGGTCGTGGTTTCCTTCAGGTTGTCCTGGATGGCGGCGTCCAGCGGCAGGACGGCGTTCTTGTCCTCGATGAAGTCGCCGAGCTGGCTGTCCTCCTCGTCGCCGATGGGCGTCTCGAGGCTGATCGGCTCCTTGGCGATCTTCATCACCTTGCGGACCTTCTCGAGCGGCATCTGCAGCTTTTCGGCCAGTTCCTCGGGCGTGGGTTCGCGGCCGATCTCGTGCAGCATCTGGCGGCCGGTGCGCACGAGCTTGTTGATCGTCTCGATCATGTGGACCGGGATGCGGATGGTCCGCGCCTGGTCGGCGATCGAGCGCGTGATCGCCTGCCGGATCCACCAGGTCGCATAGGTGCTGAACTTGTAGCCGCGGCGATACTCGAACTTGTCGACCGCCTTCATCAGGCCGATGTTGCCCTCCTGGATCAGGTCCAGGAACTGCAGCCCGCGGTTGGTGTACTTCTTGGCGATCGAGATCACGAGGCGCAGGTTGGCCTCGACCATCTCCTTCTTGGCGACGCGGGCTTCCTTCTCACCTTTCTGGACCTGGTTCACGATGCGGCGGAACTCGGAGATGTCGAGGCCCACGTACTGGCCCACCTGCGCCATCTCGGCGCGCAGCTCCTCGGCCTTGTCGCTGGAGCGTTCGATGAAGGTCTGCCAGCCGCGCCCGGCCTTCTGGCCCATGCGGTCCATCCACGACGGATCGAGCTCGTGCCCGCGGTACTCGTCGATGAATTCCTTGCGGTTGATGCGCGCCTGGTCGGCCAGCTTCACCATGGCGCTGTCGATGACCATGATGCGCTTGTTGATGCCGTAGAGCTGGTCGATCAGCGCCTCGATGCGGTTGTTGTGCAGGTGCAGCCCGTTGACCAGTTCCACGATCTCGCCGCGCACGCGCTGGTAGCGCGTCTCGTCCTCGGCCGAGAACGATCCGTCCTCGTTCAGCGTGGCCGAGATGCGGCTGTCCTGCATCGCGGCCAGCTCCTCGTAGTCGCGCGCGATCCGGTCGAGGGTCTCCAGCACGCGCGGCTTCAGCGCCGCCTCCATCGCGGCCAACGACATGTTGGCCTGCTCGTCGTCGTCCTCGTCGTCCTCGCGGGCGATCGGGTTGCCGTCGGCGTCGTATTCCGTGCCGCCGCCGGACTCGTCGGACTTGGACGTCTCGGCGCCCGAGGTGTCGACCACCGGTTCGCCCAGCTCGCCCTCTTCGCCCATCTGCCCGGAGAACGTGGTCTCGAGGTCGATCACGTCGCGCAGCAGGATGTCCTCGGACAGCAGTTCCTCGCGCCAGATGGTGATCGCCTGGAAGGTCAGCGGGCTTTCGCACAGCCCCAGGATCATCGTGTTGCGGCCGGCCTCGATCCGCTTGGCGATCGCGATCTCGCCCTCGCGGCTGAGCAGTTCGACGCTGCCCATCTCGCGCAGGTACATGCGCACCGGGTCGTCGGTGCGGTCGAGCTTCTCGGATGTGCCCGAGCCGAGCGTGACCTCGCCGGCCTTCTTGGTCTCGACCAGATCGGTCGTTCCCTTGGCCTCGTCGTCCTCGCCTTCCTCGTCGTCCTCGGTGACCTGGATGCCCATTTCCGAGAGCATCGACATGACGTCCTCGATCTGGTCCGAACTGACCTGATCGGGCGGCAGCACCTGGTTGAGCTGGTCGTAGGTGATGTAGCCACGCTCGCGCGCGTCGGCGATCATCTTCTTGACCGCGGCCTGGCTCATGTCGAGCGACAGCTCTTCCTCCTGCTCCTGAGGCTTCGCGTCGTCGTTGTCCTTGGCTGCCATGAGGCTCTCCTGATCGAGGGACGGGCGGTGATTCGTCCGGAGCGAATCAAACCGGGGTCATGCTGATTCGCAAACCGGTTTACCCAGATTTCCCGCTTGTTTCCCTAACATAATTCTCGTGGCCCGCTAGTGCCGCCCCTTGTCGAAGCGGATCTGGGCCAGCAGCGAATCGAGCGCGCTGCGCTCGGTCCGGTCTACATGGGCGCCGTTCGGGCCGATTTCGAAATCGGCGTCGTCCTCTTCGTCGAGCCGCCCCGCATGGGCGCGGGCCTGCGCGGCCTGCGCCAGTCGCCATGTCAGCGCCTCGTCCGGATGGCGCTCCAGATCCTCTTCGGCCTCGGCCATTTCTGCCCGCCAGCCGCGCGCGGCTTCCAGTTTTGCCAGCACCTCGGCCACCGTCAAGCGGGCCAGATCGGCATCGCCGGGCCGCCTGAGGCATGGCACGATTGTCAGATGGCGCGAGGCCAGCATGGTTTCAAGGGCTTCCGCGCCGATCGCGTCCTCGCATCGCGCGCGCATGGCGCCCTCGTTGCCGATGCAGCGCAGGATCGCGTCGCGCAGGGCGGCGTGATCGGGGTCGACGCAATCCAGCGCCTCCAGCCGGGTCTCGAACTCAGCCGCGATTTCGGGCGTGGTCAGCACGGTGGCCAGCACCACGGCCTCGCGCAGGCGGGTTTCGGTATCCTCGTTCGCGCTGGCCAGCAGCGACGCCTTGGCCAGCGGCGTGGCGGGCTGGGGCGCGTCGCGGCGCCAGGGCTTGCGGGCGCCGCCGCCCCCGCCGCCGCCGAAGCCGCCATCGCGGGGCTTCGGCTTGGCGCGGAACAGCTCCCACCGCAACTCCTTGATCGCCTGGCCGTAGTGGTGGCGCAGCGACGGGTCCTTGATCGCGGCGATGCGTGCGCGCAGCGCCTTGTCGAGTGCTGCGCGGCGTTCGGGGCTGTCGAAGTCGCGGCCCGCGATCTCGCGCTCCCACAGGACCGAGACCATGGACCGCGCGGCTTCGAGAACCTTCGCCACGGCCTGCGGGCCTTCGGCGCGCAGCAGGTCGTCGGGGTCCTTGCCCTCGGGCATCAGGGCGAAGCGCAGGCCCTTGCCCGCCTCGAGCAGCGGCAGCGCGAGGTCGATCACCCGTGCCGCAGCGCGCAGCCCCGCCGTATCGCCGTCGAGCGCGATCACCGGCTCGTCGCTGACGCGCCACATCAGCTGGATCTGCGGCTCGGTCACGGCGGTCCCCAGGGGTGCGACGGCGGCCTCGAACCCGGCCTCGGAGAGCGCGATGACGTCCATGTAGCCCTCGGCCACCACGAGGGTCTGGCCCTTGCCGGCTGCCTCGCGCGCGGCGCGCAGGTTGTAGAGGTTGCGCGACTTGTCGAAGAGCGCGGTCTCGGGCGAGTTGAGGTACTTGGCGTTGTCGTTCGGGTCCATCGCCCGGCCGCCGAAGGCGATCGCGCGGCCCCGCCCGTCGCGGATCGGGAACATGATGCGGTTGCGGAACACGTCGTAGGGCTTGCGGCCCTTGGCCGAGTCCTTGACCAGCCCGGCCTCGCGCATCAGCGCGATGTCGACGCCCTTGCTTTCCAGGTGGGTGCGCAGCGCCTCCCAGCCGTCGGGGGCAAAGCCGATCTCGAAGCGGTCCAGCGCGTCTGGCTTCAGGCCCCGCCGGTCGAGGTAGGCGCGCGCATCCGCCGCCACGCCGCGCTGCAATTGCAGGCGGTAGAACGCGACGGCGACCTCCATTACCTCGGCCAGCTGGGTGTTGCGGTCGGCCTTCTGCTGGGCCCGGGGGTCCAGCTTCGGCACCTCCATGCCGGCCTCGGCGGCGAGGATCTCGACCGCCTCCATGAAGCCGACGTTCTCGGTGTAGCAGACGAACTTGATCGCGTCGCCCTTCGCCTGGCAGCCGAAGCAGTAGTAGAAGCCCTTGCGGTCGTCGACGTGGAACGACGCGGTCTTTTCGTGGTGGAACGGGCACGGCGCCCACATGTCGCCCTTGCCCTGGTTCGACTTGCGGTTGTCCCACATGACCTTGCGCCCGACGACCTGCGTCAGGCTGGTGCGGGTGCGCAATTCGTCCAGGAAACCGGGGGGCAGACTCATGGTGACAGTATCGCGCCGCGACGCGCCGAATCCAAGCGTGACCCGGCGCGACACCGTCGCCCGCCAAGGGAAGGTCCGGGGCGGAGATGCGAGCGGATCAGAGCGCCTCGCACTGGGCGCGCCAGGCCTCGGCCACCTGCTCGGTCAGCAATTCGGGCGGAAGCGTGACGATCCAGTTGGCCAGCATCGCCGCCACGTCCCCGGGCAGACGGGCGCCTAGGGCGGCGGCGGTCTGGTCGCGGCTGGCGCCGTCGGCGCGCGCGGTGACGCCGATCATCACCACCCTGGCCTGGTCGGCGCATTCCTGCGGGTCGTATTGCTGCGCCGCCGCCGCGCAGGGCAGCAGCAGGCCGAAGACGAGCGCGAGGCGCGGCATTGAGATCCCCCTTTGGCAGCGAGCCCGGCGCATCGCCGGGCCACGGGACCCAGCTAGTCCGTCACCGCGCCGGGGGCAACCGCGGGATCAGCCGGCCCAGACCACCTGGGGCGCGAAACGCGGCCGCGTGAAGACGAAGTTGTAGAAGTGCTGCGGTTGCAGCGCCGGGATGTCGAGCACCGGCGTATGCTCGGTCTCGGTCTCGACCACGACGACGGCTTCGTTGTCCAGCAGGGTCGGCAGCCGGTCGCGAATCAACGCCAGCAGGTTGTCGTCCATCGCGCCGAAATCGCCGCGGGTCTGCGACCAGCGCACCTCGTATTCGTCGTTCCCGGCGTCGTAGCGCACCAGCGAGATCCGCAGCCCATAGGTGCCGGAGCTGTTGGTCAGGTAGCGCAGCACCGACAGCATCCCGTCGAGATACTCGGTGTCGAGCGCATCGGTCTCGCGCGAGATGGCGTCCGAGATCGTGTGCGCCGCCTTGATGTTGAGGCTTTCCTGCCGGAACGCCTCGAACAGCGTGAAGGTCGAGGCCATGACCACCAGGATGAGCGGCGTCCAGATCACCATCTCGATCGAGATCACGCCGTCCTCGTCGCGGCCGAAGCGGCGCAGGCGACGCGACAGCGCGCGCAGGAAGGGGGCGGGGTTCAGCATGGTGTCACCTCGGTTCCTGCACGAAGGCCGACTTGACGACCAGCCAGGAATAGCCTTCGGCGTCCTTGTGCAGCTTCTCGCCCAGCCCGATTGTCGGCAACACCGGCTTGAACGTCATGCAGACGCGCAGCAGCATCAGCTGGTTTTCCATCCCCGGGGCGAAACTGCGCACCGGGCGCGGCTCCTGCTCGGCGTTCTGGCAGTCGGGGCTTTCGGTGAAGCCGTCCATCGCCCGCGGCGACACCGGGATCATTTCCAGCCGGAGGTTCCCGGCGCAATTCTGGATGATGTTCGCCTTCTCGCAGATGCTGTCGCGCACCTCGAGATAGCTTGGCGGCGAGCCGGTGCCGAGGCGGATATCGCGGACGGACAAGTCGACCGCGCGCTCGAGCATGGCGTGGCGCAGGTTCATGTAGGCGATCTCGATTCCGCTGGCCAGCAGCATGAAGACGAGGGTGAACCAGATCGCGAACTCGATCGTGACGTTGCCGTCTTCCGCGCGGCCGAACCGGCGGAGGCGGCGCAGGACGAGGCGGGTCATTCGGTCAACCTCAGGCTGTTGATCTGGCGCGCGATCGCGTGGAAGGTATCGGCGATCTCGACCCCTTCGACATCGAAATAGTGCGCGGCCGACGACGCGCAGTCGCGCATCGCCTCCTGCCCGCGGGCAGGCGCCTCGAAGCCGATGGCGAAGACGACCATGCCCCTGGCGCGCGCGGCGGCGCAGATGCGCGACAGCCGGTTGTCGGCCTCGGCTGCGCCCACGGTCGCCTCGGCCGCGTAATACATGTCGTAATACTGGCTGTAGGAGACGTAGCCGTCGTAATAGGGTTGCGTCATGAACCGGCGCGCCACGGCACGGGAACCGAACCGCGCGAAGACCTCGGCATGCGTCATGCGCCGTGCGCCCGTGCCGCCGTCGGGCTGGTTGGCGTAGCGGCGCTGCGCATCGCTCTCGTAGCGTTCCTGGAACCAGACGTCGTTGCTAGACCCCGACCAGTCGCGCACCCGCAGGGAAAACCGGTCGTCGGAGGCGTAGGTGTTGCCCCGGTCGTCGATCCACAACTCGGAAAAGCCGGTGCGGTAATGCGGCTTGAGATCGTATTGCGAGGTGTTGTCGCCGTCGGTCATCACCACCACGAATTTCAGCGCCTCGCGGTCGTCGTATTCCGCGGGGCGGGCGTTCGCGGTTGCCGGCACCATCCCGGCGGCCGCCAGCTGCTGCACCACCGGCCGCATCGCGGGGTCCAGAAGCGCCACGCCCAGTTTCATGCCCAGATCGGTGGCCGTGTTGCCGCCGGCGCTCAGCGCGCCGATGCGCTCGCGCAGAAGCACGGAGTCCGCGCTGTGGATGATGATCGCCGAGGTTTCCGCGGTCGGGCACCAGGGGTTGGAGATCGCGGTCGCGTTCTCGTAGGTGGAATACGGATCGAAATGGCCCAGCCGGCGCAGCGTGGCGGCGGGATCGACCGCCGTCTCGTCGAAGTCGGCGGCGTCGAAGGCCACGCAATGCGAGTAATCGTGCGTCTCTTCGAGGTTGAAATAGGGCGCCAGGCCGGTCCCGATATTGACGGTCGCGCTGTAGGGCACCACCGACACGGTGGTCAGCCCCGGCGCGCCCTCGGGCTGGATCACCGTGTCGACGAAGGCGCGCGCGGCGTCGCGCAGGTTTCCGATCCGGTCGTAGTTGCCCATCGAGCCGGACACGTCCAGCACCAGCGCGATCTCGACGTTCGCCACCTTTTCCTCGGCGGTGGCGCGGGCCGGGGCCAGCAGCTGGTCGAAGCCCGACAGGCGCAGGAAGAAGGTGTCCAGCGAGCGCGCGCTGCTGGCGGTGACGACGCGGTAGTTCAACCCTTCGTCGACGATCACGTCGCTCAGCGCGTCGGACATGCCGGCGCGGGCGACGTAATCCTCGACCACCGCGACGGGCGGGCGGTTCTGCTCGAGGTCCGCCGCGGCCAGCACCGCGCGGTCGATCGTGCCCTGCATGGAAGAGCGCACGGCCTCCTGGCGCATGATGTCGACCGAAGCGCCCGTGATGCCCAGGAGCAGCACGATGAACAGCGCCGAGAAGATCGTCATGGAGCCGTCTTCCGACGTCACGAATCCGGCAACCGCCCGGCGACGCTGAAGTGGTTCCCTCATGCTCACGATCCCTTCCGGCGGCTGGATTTGCGCAGTCACCTTTCAGGGATAGGCCGGCATTGCGGCGGGAACCGGTCGGGAACCGGGTCGCGCGCACGACAAGTTCGCGGCTTTTTCGCGGCACGCGTCCCCGCCGCAGCGACAATGCCCCGTCCGTCGCCGGTTTGAAGCGGCAAGCCCCCGGCACGCCCCGGCGCGCCGGGTGGCGGTCACAGCCCCTTGGCGCGGTAGCTCGAGGCGACCTTGCCGATCGACACCAGGTAGGCGGCGGTGCGCAGATCGGTCACGTCCTCGCGGCCGTGCCAGGTCTCGCGCATCGACTGGTAGGCGATGCGCATCGTGTCATCGAGCCCCGAGCGCACCAGCTCCAGCTCGTCGGCGCCGCGCAGGTACTTTGTCTTGAAGTCCGGCGACAGCGTCCAGCCCACCCCGCTGTCGGCCGACAGCCGCTCGAGCTCGTCGATGATCAGCTGGTGGCGCGATTCCTCCTGCCGGCGCTGCATCCGGCCGAAGCGGATGTGGCTGAGGTTCTTGACCCATTCGAAGTAGGACACCGTCACGCCGCCGGCATTGGCGTACATGTCGGGAATGATGACGCAGCCGCGGTCGCGCAGGATGTCGTCGGCGCCGGCGGTGATCGGGCCGTTGGCGGCCTCGATGATCAGCGGCGCCTTGATGCGGTGCGCGTTGGACAGGTTGATGACCCCCTCCAGCGCGGCCGGAACCAGGATGTCGCAGTCCTCCTCCAGCAGGGCCGCGCCTTCGGCCGTGAAGCCCGCGCCGGGGAAGCCCGCGACGCCGCCATGGCGCAGGATCCAGTCGTGCAGCGCCTCGATGTCGAGCCCCGCCTCGCTGAAGACCGCGCCGTCGCGCTCGATCACGGCGGTGATGCGGCAGCCGTCCTCCTCCGACAGGAACTTGGCCGCGTGGTAGCCCACGTTCCCGAGCCCCTGCACGATGACCCGCTTGCCGTCGAGCCTGCCCGAAAGCTTGGCGACGGCGACGTCCTCGGGGTGGCGGAAGAACTCGCGCAGGGCGTATTGCACGCCGCGGCCCGTCGCCTCGACCCGTCCGGCGATGCCGCCCGAGTTCAGCGGCTTGCCGGTGACGCAGGCCCGGGCGTTGATGTCGGTGGTGTTCATCCGCGCGTACTGGTCGGCCATCCAGGCCATCTCGCGCTCGCCGGTGCCCATGTCGGGGGCGGGCACGTTCTGCGCGGGGTGGATCAGGTCGCGCTTGGCCAGCTCGTAGGTGAAGCGGCGGGTGATCAGCTCCAGCTCGTGCACCTCGTAGTCGCGCGGATCGATGCACAGCCCGCCCTTCGAGCCGCCGAAGGGCGTCTCGACCAGCGCGCACTTGTAGGTCATCAGCGCGGCCAGCGCCTCGACCTCGTCCTGATTGACGGTGGGGGCGTAGCGAATGCCGCCCTTCACCGGCTCCATGTGTTCGGAATGCACGCTGCGATAGCCCGTCAGCGTGCAGATCTGCCCGCGCAGGCGCACCCCGAAGCGGACCGTGTAGGTCGAGTTGCAGACGCGGATCTTCTCCTCGAGCCCCGGAGAGAGGTCCATCAGCGCCACGGCGCGGTTGAACATCAGGTCCACGGATTGGCGGAATGTCGGTTCGCTGCGCGGTACGTTCATGGATCGTCCTCCGGATGGGCCGACGGATCCGGGTCCGGATCGCGCGGCGGCGTCTGGCACGGGATCGGCGCATGCGCTTTGCCCGCGCGTCACCCTCTCCCCCGCACGGTAGCGCCCGGATGGCCTGCCAAAAACCCCCTATTTCCGCCGATTCCCCGACCGCCTCCGCATGGGGCCCGCCGTCAGGCCTCGCGCGCCGGACGCTCGGCCACCCGCATCGCCAGGATGTCGGCCACGGGGCGCGTCTGGTGACCCGCGGTCACGCCCCCCACGGCCACGCGCCGGCCCGAGCGCCACCACAGGCCCGGCCGCCAGACCGTGCGGCCCGACGTGCGCAGCAGCAGCGAGAAGCCGTTCGACGGCTTGAGCGCGAAGATCCCCCGGTCGACCCGCACGATGTCCTCGGTCCGCGCGATCTCCTGGCCCGTGCTGTCGAAAAGCCCCTCCTCGGTCAGCACGATCGAGATTCCGGTCGCGCGCCACATCAACTGCGCCAGGACCAGCGAGACGAAACCGACCACCAGCAGGAACGCCATCCACAGGACCGAGACCGGCGGCGTCGCGACCGCGATCCAGATCAGCAGCAGGCCGAGACCGCCCAGCGCACCCACGCCAAGCGCCCGGCGCGGGGCCGAGGCGGTGATCCGTGCCAGTTCCCGTTCGCTCATGCCTCTCCCCGATCCCCTTGCCGCGGGGGCCCTGCCCCGCATCGTCCGTGTTCCGGAGCCCCCGGTCGGGCGCGCCCGCCGCCCGGCACGGGCGGCCTCCGAGGCCCGCTGCCGAAGGCGGCGGGCCGAGATATCTGCGCGCGGCCCCGCCCGGGCGCGCTCCGCGTGGAAACCCTCAGTCGCGGCGCGGATCGCGCGGGTAGACGCCGAGGATTTCCAGCATGTCGGTGAAGTAGTCCAGCTCTTCCAGCGCGCGGTCGACCGCCGGATCGTCAGGATGGCCCTCGATGTCGGCGTAGAACTGCGTCGCCGTGAACGACCCGCCGACCATGTAGCTTTCCAGCTTGGTCATGTTGACGCCGTTGGTCGCGAAGCCGCCCATCGCCTTGTAGAGCGCGGCGGGAATGTTGCGGACCTGAAAGACGAAGGTCGTCATCATGCCGTGTCGGCCGCGCCGCGTCAGGTCCGGCTCGCGGCCCATGATCAGGAAGCGCGTGGTGTTGTGGGCGTGATCCTCGATGTGCCGGGCCAGGATGTGCAGCCCGTGCAGATCCGCCGCCAGGTCCGACGCCAGAACGCCCTCGTCGCGCGCGCCCGAAGCGGCCAGGTCCGCCGCGGCGCCCGCGCTGTCCGCGGCGGCCTCGCCCTTGATGCCGTATTGCGACAGGAAGCTCTGCGCCTGCGGCAGCAGCACAAGGTGCGCGCGCACGCGCCTGATCTCCTCGATCTGCACGCCCGGCAGCGCCATCAGGCTGATATGTACGCGCACGAAAGCCTCGTCGACGATGCGCAGGCCGCTTTGGGGCAGCAGGCGGTGGATGTCGGCGACGCGGCCGTAGGTGGAGTTCTCGACCGGCAGCATCGCCAGCTCGGCCACCCCCGTGCGCACCGCCTCGATGGCGTCCTCGAAGTTGCGGCACGGCAGCGGCTCCATGTCCGGCCGCGCCTCCCGGCAGGCCTGGTCGGAATAGGCCCCGGGCTCGCCCTGGAAAGCGATGCGTTTCGTCATGCGGGCGATCCCCCTGAAAGTTGCCCGCATCGGGGGCGTTTCGTCGCGGTATCTACCGCTTGCCTCGCTGGAAGGGAAGCCGTAGATACCCGCGCGACGACCGGGAAAACCAGGAACGGGCCTTTTCATGTTTGACACGATGACCTTCACCAAGACCCTCGGCGCGGTGTGCGGCGCGCTTCTGGTCTTCCTGCTGGGCAAATGGGCGGCGGAAACGCTGTATCATGTCGGTGGAGACCATGGCCACGAGGTCGCGGCCTACGTGATCGAGGTCGAAGACGCCGAGGCTCCCGCCGAAGAGACGGCTGCGCTTGCACCCGAAGAATACCTCGCCGCCGCCGACGCCTCGGCCGGCGAGCGCCTGTGGAGCCAGTGCCGCGCCTGCCACCAGCTCGAGCAGGGCGCGAACGCCGTGGGTCCGTACCTGTACGGCGTTGTGGGCCGCGAGGTCGCCGCCGCCGAGGGCTTCAACTATTCCGGCGCGCTGAGCGAGCACGCCAACGTCTGGACGCCCGAGAACCTGTTCGCGTTCCTCGAGAACCCGCAGGGCTTCGCGCCCGGCACGTCGATGAGCTATCGCGGCATGCCTTCGCCCGAGGATCGCGCGAACCTGATCGCGTTCCTGGACCAGACCGACGAATAGTCCCGCGCCGCGCGCAGGTCCGACCCGACGCAGGGGCCGCCTTGGGGCGGCCCCTTTTCGATTCTCGGCGCCTCCCCGCACATGCGTCTCGCGGCGCGGCGGGGCCGGCCCTGCCCCGGCAAGGACGGCCGACCCGGTCCCGCCAATCACGCAATCTCAACTTGCATGTGGCCCAAGGCCGCTTCACCCTTGGCATTCTGAAAGGCGCAGGACTTTCGAAGGAGAGCACATGACACGCCACGCCGACCCCAGCCACGCCCGGACCGGGCACCGCACGGATCCCGCGCGCGGGACGATCCTTGCCGCGCTGTTCGCCGCGGGCTGTGCCCTGGGCGCCGGACCCGCCGCCGCCCAAGAGGCCACGGCGGCGGACGCGAGCGGCATGGCGGACGAGGAAATCGTCACCGCACACGGCTATTCGAATTTCGGAGCCCTGAGATACGACCCCGACTTCGAGCATCTCGACTACGTCAATCCCGACGCGCCCAAGGGCGGCGAGATCAGCCAATGGGCGCAGGGATCCTTCGACAGCTTCAACCGCTATTCGCGAAAGGGCGTGTCGGCCTCGCTGACCGAACTGCTGCACGAGCGGATCATGGTGTCGACCGCCGACGACCCCTACGGCACCTACTGCTATCTGTGCGAGACGCTGGAATACCCCGAAAGCCGCGACTGGGTGATCTTCAACCTGCGCGACGACGTGACCTTTGCCGACGGCACGCCGATGACCGCCGAGGACGTGAAGTTCACCTTCGAACTGTTCCTGGAACAGGGCCTGGCGGAATACGTCAACGTGATCGAGGGCTTCGTGTCCGAGGTCGAGGTTCTCGGCCCGCACCGCGTGCGCTTCAATTTCACCGAGGACGCGCCGCGCCGCGAGGTCGTGCCCTTCGCCGGCAGTCAGATCGTTTTCTCGAAGGACTGGTTCGAGGAGACCGGCGCGCGGATCGACGAAAGCACGCTCGAGGCGTTCATGGGCACCGGGCCCTACGTGATCGGCGACTACGACGTCGGACGGCGGGTGGTCTACGAGCGCAACGAGAACTTCTGGGGCGCCGAGCACCCGATGAACGTGGGCCAGAACAATTTCGACCGCATCCGCGTCGAGTACTTCGCCGACGGCGCCGCCGCCTTCGAGGCGTTCAAGGCGGGCGAATACACCTTCCGGCTCGAGAACTCGTCGAAGGACTGGGCCACCGGCTACAATTTCCCGGCCGTCGAAAATGGCCACGTCGTGGTCGAGGAACTGCCGGACGGGACGATCGCCACGGCACAGGCCTGGGTCTTCAACCTGGACCGCGAGACCTGGCAGGACCCGGAAGTGCGCGAGGCGATCCGCCTGATGTTCAACTTCGAGTGGTCCAACCGCTCGCTGTTCTACGGCCTCTACGACCGCGTGAATTCCTTCTGGGAGAACTCGGACCTCGAGGCGACGGGCATTCCCACCGAGGACGAGGCCGCGCTGCTGCGCCCGCTGGTCGACGAGGGCCTGCTGGACGAATCCATCCTGACCGAAGAGGCCGTGACGGCCCCCGTCAACGAGGCGGAAAGCAACCAGCCTGGCCGCTCGCAGCGCCGCCAGGCGCTGCGCCTGATGAACGAGGCCGGCTGGGAGATCGGCGAGAACGGCCTGCTGCGCAAGGACGGGCAGACGATGGACCTGACCATCCTCGGCTTCAGCGCGGCGTTCGACCGGATCGTCAACCCGTATATCGAGAACCTCAAGGAGATCGGCATCAACGCCCGCTACGAACGGGTCGACGTGTCGCAATACGTCCGCCGCCGCGAGGACGGCGATTTCGACATGGTCAACCAGAGCTTCGCCATGGGCTTCGAACCGGGCTTCGGCCTGCGCCAGTGGTTCGGGTCGGAAACCGCCGACAACAGCTCGCGCAACCTGATGCGCCTGCGCGATCCGGCGGTGGACCGCCTGATCGACCACGTGGTCGAGGCCGACACGCTGGACGAGCTGCGCACCGCCGTGCACGCGCTGGACCGGGTGCTGCGGGCCGAGGGCTTCTGGGTGCCGCAATGGTACAAGGCAAGCCACACCGTCGCCTACTACGACATGTACCGTTACCCCGAGCCGCTTCCGCCGCTTGCTTTGGGCGAGCTGTCGTTCTGGTGGTACGACGAAGAGGCGGCCGAAGAGCTTCGCCAAGCGGGCGCGCTGTAAGTCGTGGGAGCCTATATCCTCAGACGCCTGCTGCTCATCATCCCCACGCTTCTGGGGATCATGATCATCAACTTCACCCTCGTACAGTTCGTCCCCGGCGGCCCGATCGAGCAGATCCTGGCCAACATCGAGGGCGAGGGTGACGTGTTCCAGGGCATCGCCGGCGGCGGCGGCGGAGAGCTGTCCGCCGCCTCGGACGAAAGCGCCGGCAGGCGCGGGTTGCCCGCCGACTTCATCGCCCAGCTCGAGGCCGAGTTCGGCTTCGACAAGCCGCCGCTGGAGCGCTTCCTCGACATGCTGTGGAACTACATGCGGCTGGATTTCGGCGAAAGTTACTTCCGGTCCGTGTCGGTGATCGACCTGGTGCTCGAGAAGATGCCGGTCTCGATCAGCCTCGGCCTGTGGTCGACGGTGATCGCCTACCTGGTGTCGATCCCGCTGGGCATCCGCAAGGCGGTGCGCGACGGGTCGTCCTTCGACACCTGGACCAGCGGCGCGATCATCGTCGCCTACGCGATCCCCGGCTTTCTGTTCGCCATCCTGCTGCTGGTGCTGTTCGCGGGCGGGTCCTACTGGCAGATCTTCCCGCTGCGCGGGCTGACCAGCGACAACTGGGAGCAGCTGAGCCCGCTGGGCAAGGTGGCCGACTACTTCTGGCACATCACGCTGCCGGTGCTGGCCTCGACCATTTCGGCCTTCGCCACGCTGACGCTGCTGACCAAGAACAGCTTTCTGGACGAGATCAAGAAGGCCTACGTCATCACCGCCCGCGCCAAGGGGCTGAAGGAATCCCGCGTGCTCTACGGCCACATCTTCCGCAACGCGATGCTGATCGTGATCGCCGGCTTTCCGGCGGTGTTCATCGGCGTGTTTTTCTCCGGCAGCCTGATCATCGAGACGATCTTCTCGCTCGACGGCCTCGGCCGGCTGGGCTTCGAGGCGGCGGTGGCGCGCGACTACCCGGTGATCTTCGGTACGCTGTTCATCTTCGGCCTGATCGGCCTGATCGTGGGCATCCTGTCGGACCTGATGTACGTGCTGGTCGACCCCCGCATCGACTTCGAAAAGCGCGAGGGCTAGGAGATGGTCTTCAACCCCCGCCCCGAACCCGACACGCAGCCCACGCCCGAGCACGAAGGCGATCCGGCGCTGCGGCCCGAACCCACGCCCGGCGTTCCGGTGGCGCCGCAGCCGCCCCGCGGCCGCTTCGCGCTGACGCCGCTGAACCAGCGGCGCTGGCGCAACTTCAAGCGCAACCGCCGCGCGTTCTGGTCGCTGTGGATCTTCGCCATATTCTTCATCCTGTCGCTGTTCGCCGAGTTCCTGGCCAACGACAAGCCGATCCTCGTCAGCTATCGCGGTGAATGGCGGATGCCGGTCTTCACCTTCTACCCCGAGACCGAGTTCGGCGGCGACTTCCGGACCGAGGCCGCCTACCGCGACCCCGAGGTGCGCTGCCTGATCGTCACCGGCGGCTATGAGGCCTGCTTCGACGAACCCGAGGAGTTGATCGCCGAGGTGCAGGGCGGCGCTGACCTGACGGCCGAGTACCCAGAGTTCAACCGCGGCTGGATGCTGTGGCCGCTCGTGCCCTACAGCTACAACACGCCCGTGGACCGCCCCGGCGCGGCCCCCCTGCCCCCGAGTTCGCAGAACTGGCTGGGCACCGACGACACCAAGCGCGATGTGATGGCCCGCGTGATCCACGGCTTCCGCCTGTCGATCCTGTTCACGCTGATCGTCACCGCGGCCTCATCCGTCATCGGCATCATCGCCGGCGCGCTGCAGGGCTATTTCGGCGGCTGGCTGGACCTGATCTTCCAGCGGATCATCGAGATCTGGACCGCGACGCCGTCGCTTTACGTCATCATCATCCTCTTCGCGATCCTCGGGCGAAGTTTCTGGCTGCTGGTCTTCCTGATGGTGCTGTTCGGCTGGGTGGCGCTGGTGGGCGTGGTGCGGGCGGAGTTCCTGCGCGCGCGAAACCTCGAATACGTCCGCGCGGCCAAGGCGCTGGGGGTCAGCAACTGGACCATCATGTTCCGCCACATGCTGCCCAATGCGATGGTCGCCACCGTCACCATGCTGCCCTTCATCGTCACCGGCACGATCAGCACGCTGGCCGGACTCGACTTCCTCGGCTTCGGCCTGCCGTCCTCGGCGCCGTCGCTGGGCGAGCTGACGCTTCAGGCCAAGCAGAACCTGCAGGCGCCCTGGCTGGCCTTCACCGCCTTCGCCGTCTTCGCCATCATGCTGTCGCTGCTCGTCTTCATCTTCGAAGGCGTCCGCGATGCCTTCGACCCGAGGAAGACCTTCTCATGAGCGCCGTTCTCCAAGTCCGCGACCTCAAGGTCGGCTTCCGCCAGGACGGCGCCACGACGCAGGCCGTCAAGGGCGTCTCCTTCGACGTGGGCGAGGGCGAGACCGTGGCACTGGTGGGTGAAAGCGGCTCGGGCAAGTCCGTCACCGCGCTATCGACCGTCTCGCTGCTGGGCGACGCCGCGCGGGTCGAAGGGTCCGTCATCTACCGCGACCAGGAGATGATCGGTGCCTCCGACCGCCTGCTGCGCAAGGTGCGCGGCAACGACATCAGCTTTATCTTCCAAGAGCCGATGACCTCGCTCAACCCGCTGCACACGCTGGAAAAGCAGCTGCGCGAAAGCATCGAACTGCACCAGGGCCTGACCGGCGACGCGGTGCGCAAGCGCATCATCGAACTGCTCGACCGCGTCGGGATCCGCGACCCCGAAAGCCGGCTGACGGCCTACCCGCACCAGCTGTCAGGTGGGCAGCGCCAGCGGGTGATGATCGCCATGGCGCTGGCCAACGGCCCCGACCTGCTGATCGCGGACGAACCCACGACCGCGCTCGACGTCACGATCCAGGCGCAGATCCTGCGCCTGCTGGCGGACCTCAAGAAGGCCGAGGGGCTCAGCCTGCTGTTCATCACCCACGACCTCGGGATCGTGCGCCGCATCGCCGATCGCGTCTGCGTGATGAAGGACGGCGAGATCGTGGAATCCGGCCCCACCTCCGAGATCTTCGCCAACCCGCAGCACCCCTACACGCAGATGCTGCTGTCGGCAGAAAGCACCGGCGTGCCCGACCCCGTGCGCGAGGACGCCGAGCCCATCGCCAGCACCGACAACCTGCGCATCTGGTTTCCGATCCAGAAGGGCCTGCTCAAGCGCACCGTCGGCTACGTGAAGGCGGTGAACGACGCCAGCATCGCCGTCCGCGCGGGCGAGACCGTGGGCATCGTCGGCGAATCCGGCTCGGGCAAGACGACGCTGGCGCTGGCGATCATGCGCCTGATCCAGTCCGAGGGTGCGATCACCTTCCGCGGCGAGAACGTGCGCGACTGGTCCACCCGCCGCCTGCGCAAGCTGCGATCCGAGATGCAGATCGTCTTCCAGGACCCCTACGGCAGCCTGTCGCCGCGCATGACTTGCGAGCAGATCATCGCCGAGGGGCTTGGCGTCCACGGCGCGCCCGACGGCCGTCCGCACCGCGAACTCGTGGCCGAGGTGATGCAGGAGGTCGGCCTGGACCCCGCCACGATGCACCGCTACCCGCACGAATTCTCGGGCGGCCAGCGCCAGCGCATCGCCATCGCGCGCGCGATGGTCCTGCGGCCCCGGCTGGTGGTCCTGGACGAGCCGACCTCGGCGCTCGACATGACGGTGCAGGTGCAGATCGTCGACCTCCTGCGCAAGCTGCAGCGCAAGCACGACCTGGCCTACCTGTTCATCAGCCACGACCTGAAGGTGGTGCGCGCGATGTCCCACCGGGTGATCGTCATGCGCAACGGCGACGTGATGGAGCATGGCACGGCTCAGGAGATCTTCGACGCGCCGAAGACCGACTACACCCGCGAACTGCTGGCCGCGGCCTTCGACGACATCGCGGTCTGAACCGGCGCACCGACGGGACGGCGGGCGGGGCGATGTGCGCCGCAGGCGTACGAGCGGCGACCGGCGTCCCCGATCAGACCGGCAGCGCCGTCGTCTGGCAGACCGTGCGTAGCGCGAAACTCGACTGCATCTGCGCCACGCCCGGCAGGCGGGTCAGGTATTGCCGGTGGATGCGCGCGAAATCGTCTGTGTCCTCGGCCACGACCTTCAGGATGTAATCCGCCGTGCCCGCCATCAGGTGGCATTCCAGCACGTCCGGAATCCGCGCCACCGCGGTCTCGAACGCCTCCAGCACCTCGTCGGCCTGCCGCAACAGGGTGATCTCGACGAAGACCGTGGTCGGCAACCCGATCCGGCGAGTGTCCAGCAGCGCCACGTAGTCACGGATGTAACCGTCGGCCTCGAGCCGCTGCACCCGGCGGTGACAGGCCGAGGCCGACAGGTGCACCGCCTCGGAAAGGTCGGCGTTCGACATCCGTCCGCGCCGTTGCAGAACCCGCAGGATTCGCCGGTCGGTTTCGTCCAGGTTCATGCGGATTCCTTTCGCCGAAAGCCACCTGCACCGAATAATCTTCGCATGATCTCCCCGCAAGCGCCGAAGAAAGATCGGCAAACGGCACGCCTGCCGTGGCACGCTCTCCCGCAGGGAGAAGGAGCCAGTACCCATGAAGATCGGATGCCCCACCGAGATCAAGCCGCAGGAATTCCGCGTCGGCCTGACGCCCAACGCCGCGCGCGAGGCTACGGGCCACGGCCACGCCGTCGTCGTCCAGCGCGGCGCGGGCACCGGCGCGGGCTTTGCCGACGCCGATTACGAGGCCGCCGGCGCGGCGATCGTCGACACCGCCGAAGAGGTCTTCGACACCGCCGACATGATCGTGAAGGTGAAGGAGCCGCAGGCGGCCGAGCGCGCGATGCTGCGCGAGGGCCAGATCCTGTTCACCTACCTGCACCTCGCCCCCGACCCCGTGCAGACGCGCGAGCTGATGCATTCGGGCGCCACCTGCATCGCCTACGAGACCGTCACCGACGACCGCGGCGGCCTGCCGCTGCTGGCGCCCATGTCCGAGGTGGCCGGGCGCCTCGCGCCGCAGATGGGCGCATGGACCCTGCAGAAGGCCAATGGCGGCCGCGGCGTGCTGATGGGCGGCGTGCCGGGCGTTGGGCCCGCGCGCGTGCTGGTGGTGGGTGGCGGCGTCGTCGGCACCCATGCGGCGCGCATCGCCGCGGGGATGGGCGCGGACGTGACGGTTCTCGACCGCTCGCTGCCGCGGCTGCGTTATCTCGACGACGTGTTCGGCGGCACGTTCGGCACCGGGTATTCCAGCGCGGGGCTGCTGTCGGAGCACCTGGAGCAGGCCGACATGGTGATCGGCGCCGTGCTGATCCCCGGCGCCGAGGCGCCCAAGCTGGTGTCGCGTGCGGACCTGTCGCGGATGAAGCCGGGCGCGGCGCTCGTGGACGTGGCGATCGACCAGGGCGGCTGCTTCGAGACGTCCAAGGCCACCACCCATGCCGACCCGGTCTACGACGTCGACGGGATCATGCATTACTGCGTCGCCAACATGCCCGGCGCGGTGGCGCGCACTTCGACCATCGCGCTGGGCAACGCGACGATGCCGTTCATGCTGGCGCTGGCCGACAAGGGCTGGCGGCAGGCCTGCGCCGATGACCCGCACCTGCTCGCGGGGCTCAACGTCCATGCCGGGCGGCTGACCTACTATGCCGTCGGCCGCGCGCAGGGGATCGACGTGACCTCGCCGCAGGTGGCCGTCAAGGCCGAGTGACCGCTTTCCGCCGAGGGCCGCGGGGCGGACGGAACAGCCCTGCGGCAGGCGCGTTTCGGGTGCAGAGATGCAACCGATAGGAGTAGTCACGATGGTTACGACCGTGGGCACCAGTTCCGACTTCAACAAGCTGATCGAGAATTTCATCATCCTTGAGCATGACGCGATCGCCGCCTACGACGCGGTCATCGAGCGGCTCGAGAAGCCCGAGTTCAAGGCCAAGATCGCCGAGTTCAAGGGCGACCACGAGCGTCACATGACCGAACTCAAGAGCATGGCGACCCGCAACGGCGTCGACATCCCCGGCAAGGGCGACATGAAGCAGATGCTGACCACCGGCAAGGTCGCCTTCGCGGACATGGTTGGCGATGACGGATCGATCCTGATGGCGATGGCCAGCAACGAGAACGACACCGTCGGCGCCTACGAGAACGGCAAGGACAACGATTGCGTGCCGGCCGAGGATCGCGCGGTCTTCACCCGCGCCTACAAGGACGAGCTGCGCCACAAGGAATGGATGGAAACGACCGCCCGCACGGTCTGATCGACGCTTTCACGCGACACCGCGGCCCAGCCCCGCGGCCGCCTGCCGGCGCGCACAGCCCCTGTGCGCGCCGGTTGCGTTTGCGAGGGCGCGTCGCGGGCCTACGGTCAGCCTCAAATCAGCTTCAAACCAGACGGAGACACCCGATGTTCGACCTCGCCACCCATCCGATCGCGCGGCGCTGGCCCGCCCGGCATCCCGACCGCATCCAGCTCTACTCCTTCCCCACGCCCAACGGCGTGAAGGCCGCCATCGCGCTGGAAGAGATGGGCCTGCCCTACGAGGCGCACCGCGTGACGCTGTCCGACGAGGACGTGAAAAGCCCCGAGTTCACCGCGCTGAACCCCAACGGAAAGATCCCCGCCCTGATCGATCCGAATGGCCCCGACGGCCCGCTGGCGCTGTTCGAATCCGGCGCGATCCTGGCCTACCTGGCCGAGAAGTCCGGCAAGTTCGGCGGAGCGACCACCGCAGAGCGGTACGAGATCCTGCAATGGGTCATGTTCCAGATGGGCGGCCTCGGCCCGATGTTCGGTCAGATGGGGTTCTTCTGGAAGTTCGCCGGCAAGGACATCGAGGACCCGCGCCCGCGCGAGCGCTACGCGAACGAGGCGCGCCGCCTGCTGGGCGTGATCGAGACCGCGCTGGACGGCCGCGAATGGATCGCCGGCGACTATTCCATCGCCGACATGGCGATCGGCCCGTGGCTGAACGCGCTGAACTTCTACGAGACGAAGGAGCAGGTCGGCTGGACAGATCACCCCCGCTGCGTGGCCTACCTGGACCGTTTCATGGCGCGCCCGGCGGTGCAGACCGGCCTGAAAACGCCCCCGCGCGAGGGCTGATACGTGTCCCGCCGCGCCCACGCCTAAGGGTGGTGGCGCGGCAATCCGCCGTGCCGCCACCCTGCCCCGCCACGCGCTCAGCCGGGCAGCTTGCCCGTCATCACGTAGCGCAGGATCTGCACCACCTGTTCCGGCGTTCGCGCCACCGCAAGTGCTGCGGCGTCGACCTCCTTCAGCGCGTGGTCGTGCTCGGCTGGCTGCAGGATGATCAGCGACTTGCCCAACGCCGCGGCCATGCCGGCGTCGAAGGCCGCGTTCCACTGCTTGTACTTCTCGCCGAAGCGCACGACGACCACGTCGGCCTGCTCGATGCCTCGGCGGGTGCGGATCGCGTTGACCATCGCGCCCTTGCGGTCGTGCCAGAACTTGTCGTCCTCGGCGCCCAGGATCGCCACGCCACAATCGTCGCTGGCGGCGTGATCGGTCACCGGCGCCTCGAAGGCCACGTCCAGCCCCTGCGCGCCCTGCACGATCTGCTCGCGCCAGTCGGTGTGGATCTCGCCGGAAAGATAGACCTGAAGAGTCATACGCGTCCCTTTCGCTGCTGTCGGGGTCACCACATAGGACGCAGGGCGCGCGGGCGCAAACCTAGCGCCCCGCCAGCGCCGCCGACATTGCGCGCACGCCCACCAGCACGCCGCCCAGGATCAGCGCCGGCAACACCAGCAGCCGGAACACGAAGACCGACAGGATGCCGATCAGGCTGGCCACCAGGTCGTCGGCACGCTCGTAGAGATTGCCGGCCATCGTGGTGTAGCGTTCCATCCCGTCGCGCAGCTCGGCCATGCGGCCCCACAGGCTGGCGCTGTCCTCGGGCTGTGCGATGGCGGGTTCGACCTGCGCGGTGATCTCGGCCAGCACCGCCTGGTGGCGCGTCATCGCCGCGTCGGTCATCCGGTCGGACAGGGCCGAGGCCGCAAGGAACGCGCCCGGCAGCGCCAGCGCCAGCACTGCGCCGTAGAGGCCCAGCCGCCAAGCGATCAGCCGCATCGCCCCTTGCCTGCCCAGCGCCGCCACCCCTGCCGCCGCGGCCAGCATGACGAAGCCCACGGCCGCGGCCGGTCCCATCGCCACCGACAGGATGCCGGTCGCGACCATGACGACGAACACCATCGCGGCCACGCGCTCGATCGTGTCGTCCACGGGCTCCAGCGCCTTGAGCGGCTGCGCCGTTCCCGACACCACCATCGAGCCGCCGACCTCGACCTCTTGCGCGGTCGACAGGAACGCGTTTAGCGAGCGCAGCGTCAGGTAGACCCCGCCGGCCGAGGCCGCGACAGTGGCGGCGTAGCGCTCGGCGCCCGACACCAGCGGGTTGCGCGCCTGTCCGACCAGCGCGGCGACCAACGCCAGCGCCGCCAGCACCAGCAGCAGCGCCCGCCCGGCGCCCGTGCGCCGCCCGATCGAAGCCTTTTCCATGTGGTCCCTCCGCCGCTTCGCAGGCACCGTAGCGGGGCCGCGCGGGCGGGGGAACAGGCATCAGCCGTCCGCGCGGATGGTGGCGTTCTTCGGATCGTAGGGGCTGTCGCAGGTCACTGTCGCGTCCCACAGGTCGCCCATGATCCGCACCTTCAGCGCCGTGCCCTCGGCCGCCAGGTCCGGGCGCACGTAGCCCATCCCGATCGACTGGCCGAACGCGACCGAGTAGCCGCCCGAGGTCAGCCGCCCGACGCGCGTGCCGTCGGGCAGATACAGCGCCTCGCGCCCCCAGGGATCGGCATCGGCCGGCCCGTCGATGCGCAGCGTCACGCAGGCGCTGCGGATGCCGGTCTTCTCCATCGCCGCCTTGCCGTAAAAGTCCTTCGACAGGTCGACGAAGCGATCCAGCCCCGCCTCGAGAGGCGTCGCGTCGCGGCCCAGTTCGTTGCCGAAGGCGCGATAGCTCTTCTCCTGCCGCAGCCAGTTTTGCGCCCGCGCGCCCACGAGCTTCAGCCCGTGCGCTTCGCCCGCCTTCATCAGCAGGTCCCACAGGTAATTCTGCATCTCGATCGGATGGTGCAGCTCCCAGCCCAGCTCGCCGGTATAGGCGACGCGGATCGCGCGCACCGGGCACATGCCCAGTTCGATCTCGCGCGCCGACAGCCACGGCAAGCGCGCGTTCGACAGTACGGTGGCTGCGTCCGCGTCCTTCACGATGTCGCTGAGCACGGCGCGCGCCTTCGGCCCGGCGATGGCGAAGACGCCCCACTTCGTGGTGACGTTCTCGACCCCGAACCAGCCGTCGGGACCGCCGCCCTGCGTGGCGAACCAGTCCTCTTCCGCCTTGCGCAGGTGGTCGCCGTCATAGGCCTCCCACGCGCCGGCGGAGACGAGGTAGAAGTCGTCCTCGGCCAGCCGCACGATGGTGTATTCGGTGCGCACCGTGCCGTGCGCGGTCAGCGCGTAGGTCAGGTTGATGCGCCCGACCTTGGGCAGCCGGTTGCAGGTGAACCAGTCGAGGAACGCCGCCGCACCCGGGCCGAAGACGCGGTGCTTGGCGAACGTCGTCGCGTCGATCAAGCCCACGCCCTCGCGGATCGCCTTCGCCTCGTCCACCACGTGCTGCCACCAGCCGCCGCGGCGGAAGCTGCGTGCGTCGTGGTCGAAGCTGTCGGGGGCGTCCAGCGGGCCGTAATAGTTCGGCCGTTCCCACCCGTTCACGCAGCCGAATTGCGCGCCCAGCGCGCGCTGCCGGTCATAGGCGGGCGCGGTGCGCAGCGGGCGGCAGGCGGGGCGCTCCTCGTCCGGGTGGTGCAGGATGTAGACGTGCTCGTAGGCTTCCTCGTTCTTGCGCGCGGCGTATTCGGTGGTCATCCAGTCCCCGCCGTAGCGCCGCGGGTCGAGGCTTGCCATGTCGATCGCGGCCTCGCCCTCGACCATCAGCTGCGCCAGGTAGTGCCCGGCCCCGCCGGCGGCGGTGATGCCGAAGGAGAAGCCCTCGGCCAGCCACATGTTGCGCAGGCCCGGCGCCGGCCCCAGCAGCGGGTTGCCGTCGGGCGTGTAGCAGATCGGGCCGTTGTAATCGTCCTTCAGCCCCACCTGTTCCGAGGACGGAATCCGGTGGATGAAGGACATGTATTCCTCCTCGATCCGGTCGAGGGCCAGCGGAAACAGGTCCGCGCGGAAGCTGTCGGGCACGCCGTATTCGAACCGCGCGGGGGCGTTGCGCTCGTAGGGCCCGAGGATCCAGCCGCCACGTTCCTCGCGCACGTACCACTTGGCGTCGGCATCGCGCAGGACGGGATGCTCGCCGTGGGTCTTGCGGTAGTCCACCAGCGCCGGGTCGGGCTCGGTGACGATGTACTGATGCTCGACCGGGATGGCGGGGATCTTGATGCCCAGCAGCTTCGCCGTGCGCTGCGCGTGGTTCCCGGTGGCGGTGACCACGTGTTCGGCGTGGATCACCGTCGTCTCGTCCGAGGGCACCAGGTTGCCCCCCTTCTCGGCCATCTTGGTGACGGTGACGTCCCAGTGATCGCCCTTCCAGGCATAGCCGTCGACCTGCCAGCGGCGCTCGATCTCGACGCCGCGCTGCCGCGCCCCGCGGGCCAGCGCCATCGTCACGTCGGCCGGGTTAATGTAGCCGTCGGTCGGATGGTACAGCGCGCCCTTCAGGTCCTCGGTGCGCACCAGCGGCCAGCGTTCGGCGATCTGCGCGGGCGTCATCCACTCGAAGGGCACGCCCACGGTTTCGGCGGTCGCGGCGTACAGCCGGTACTCGTCCATCCGCGCGTCGGTCTGCGCCATGCGCAGGTTGCCGACGACGTAGAAGCCCGCGTTCAGTCCGGTTTCGTCCTCGAGCGTCTTGTAGAGCTTGATCGAGTGGTCGTGGATATGCGTCGTCGCGTAGCTCATGTTGAAATACGGCAGCAGGCCTGCCGCGTGCCAGGTGCTGCCGCTGGTCAGCTCGTCGCGCTCCAGCAGCATGACGTCGTCCCACCCCGCCCGCGCCAGGTGATAGGCGATCGAGGTGCCGACGGCGCCGCCGCCGACCACCAGGGCTTTGACATGGCTTTTCATGGCGCGCTCCGCTGCTTTCCGGGGCCTGTTCCCGGCCTCTGCATATCGAAGCGCGCGAGGGCGCGAAGGCCCGTCCCGACACCTGAAGGCCGGAAAGCGACCTGCCGCCCGGACCGGCCCCGGCCGTGTGGTTCGGGACACGCCGCAGCGCCTCGATCCGCAGCGCCGTTAACGCCAACTTAACCACAAACGGCGCATTCCCGTATAGCGCGAGCCGGCGGCGGTTTCGCGCTTAAAAGGACGGACACGGCCCTTTCAACCCAACCCGGGCAAGCCTATAACGGCGCCTGGCACGGGCTCTCAGAGTCGCGGGCCCGGACTACTTTTGGGACAGGACGCGGATGTTTGGACTGGACAAAATCCTGGGCATGTTTTCGGCGGACATGGCCATCGACCTCGGGACGGCGAACACGCTGGTCTACGTCAAGGGGCGTGGCGTGATCCTGTCAGAACCGTCCGTCGTCGCCTATCACGTCAAGGACGGCGTCAAGAAGGTGCTCGCGGTGGGCGAGGATGCCAAGCTGATGCTGGGCCGCACCCCCGGCAGCATCGAGGCGATCCGCCCGATGCGCGAAGGCGTGATCGCCGACTTCGACACCGCCGAGGCGATGATAAAGCACTTCATCCGCAAGGTTCACCGTCGCAGCACGTTCTCGAAGCCGAAGATCATCGTCTGCGTGCCCCACGGCGCCACGCCGGTGGAGAAGCGCGCGATCCGGCAATCGGTGCTGTCCGCGGGGGCGCGCAAGGCGGGCCTGATCTCGGAACCCATCGCGGCGGCGATCGGCGCGGGCATGCCCATCACCGACCCCACCGGCAGCATGGTCGTCGACATCGGCGGCGGCACGACCGAGGTCGCGGTGCTGTCGCTGGGCGACATCGTCTATGCGCGGTCCGTCCGCGTCGGAGGCGACCGGATGGACGAGGCGATCATCTCTTACCTGCGCCGCCAGCAGAACCTGCTGATCGGCGAATCCACGGCCGAGCGGATCAAGACCTCGATCGGATCGGCGCGGATGCCCGACGACGGGCGCGGCAGTTCCATGCAGATCCGCGGGCGCGACCTTCTGAACGGCGTGCCGAAGGAAACCGAGATCAGCCAGGCCCAGATCGCCGAGGCGCTGAGCGAGCCGGTCCAGCAGATCTGCGAGGCGGTGATGACCGCGCTGGAGCAGACGCCCCCCGACCTTGCCGCCGACATCGTCGACCGCGGCGTGATGCTGACCGGCGGCGGCGCGCTGCTGGGCGATCTCGACCTTGCCCTGCGCGAACAGACGGGGCTGGCGGTCTCGATCGCCGACGAAAGCCTCAACTGCGTTGCATTGGGCACCGGAAAGGCGTTGGAATTCGAAAAGCAGCTGCGCCACGCGATAGACTACGACAGCTGAGGGCGCATCCGCGGCAGAAGGACAGCCTTCTGCCGCGATCGGCAGACTGACCGAACCCGGACGACAAGCCAGTGGCTCAGAACCGATCCAGCGATGATTACACCGGCCCGCTGAAGCGGCTCTTGCTGGTGATCCTGGCGCTTGCGCTGCTGGGGCTGTTCCTGCTGTGGCGCATCGACAGCCCGCGGGTGGAACGGTTCCGCGCGCACGTGGTCGATCGCGTCGTGCCGGGCATGGACTGGGCGATGGCGCCGGTGACCGGCGCGGTCAACCTGCTGCGCGACTTCCAGTCCTACCAGCGGATCAGCGACCAGAACCAAGAGCTGCGCCGCGAACTGCGCCAGATGACCGCCTGGAAAGAGGCCGCGCTGCAGCTCGAACAGGAAAACGCGCGGCTTCGCGATCTCAACAACGTCCAGCTCGACCCGCGGCTGACCTACATCACCGGCGTGGTGCTGGCCGACAGCGGCTCTCCGTTCCGGCAATCGGTCCTGATCAACGTGGGCGGGCGCGACGGCATCGTCGACGGCTGGGCCACGATGGACGGGATCGGGCTGGTCGGGCGGATCTCGGGCGTGGGGCCGAACACCAGCCGGGTGATCCTGCTGACCGACTCGACCAGTCGCATCCCGGCGATCATCCAGCCGTCGGGGCAGCGCGCGCTGGTGGTGGGCGACAACTCGGCAGCGCCCCATATCGACTTCATCGAGGACCCCGACCTGGTCCGCCCCGGCGACCGGATCGTGACCTCGGGCGACGGCGACGTGTTCCCCGCCGGGCTGCTGGTGGGCCAGGTGGCGCTGGACCCCGGCGGACGCGCGCGCGCGCGCCTCGCGGCGGATTACGAGCGGCTGGAATTCCTGCGCGTGCTGCGCGACCACGGGGCGCGCCGGGTGCGCGCGCCCGCGTCGCTGATCCTGCCCGAGGTGCCGCCGGGCACCCGCGACCCGCAGGGCCCGCCCGCGCCCGAGCCATCCGCCGGGACCGCCCCCGAGACAGCGGAGCGCACCGATGGCTGAGCGCAGCGGCACCCGCCTGTGGCTGATGCGCGCGGTCTACCCGACCCTGGCGCTGCTGATCCTGTTCGCGCAGCTTCTGCCGATGCAGGCCGCGCCGGCGCGCATCGCCGGCCCCGACCTGCTGGTGGCGCTGACCTTCGTCTGGGCGCTGCGCCGCCCCGATTACGTGCCCATGCTGTCGATCGCGGCGGTGATGCTGCTGGCCGACCTGCTGACCCAGCGGCCGCCGGGGCTGTGGGCGGCGCTGGTCCTGCTGGCGGCGGAATGGCTGAAGGCCCAGGACCGGCGCGTCCGCGGCAACACGTTCTTCGCGGAATGGCTGACCGTGGCGACCGCGCTGATGGTGATCGCCGTGATCTACCGCGTGGTGCTGGGATTGCTGGTCCCCGGACCGGGCACGCTGGCGATGCACGCGATCCAGTACGGAATGACGCTGGCCGCCTACCCGCTGGTGGCCGCGATCAGCCACATCGCCTTCGGCGTGCGCCACAGCGCGCCGGGTGAATTCGACCCCGTGGGACGCGGCGCATGAAACGGACATCGAAGGAAACCGCACAGAGCGCCCGGCGCATCACCCGCCGCGGGCTGATCCTGGGCGGGCTGCAGCTGGGTTTTGCCGGCGTGCTGGCCACCCGGATGCGGCACATGCAGGTCGACCAGGCGGACGAGTTCCGCCTGCTGGCCGAAGAGAACCGCATCAACATCCGCCTGCTGCCACCGGCGCGCGGGCGGCTCTTCGACCGCGAGGGGCGGATCATCGCCGACAACGCGCCGGCCTACCGCATCACGCTCGTCCCCGAGGACGCGGACGACGTCGAGGCGGTGATCCACCGGCTGGCCCACCTGATCGAACTCGACGACGACGCGATCGAACGCGCGCTGGCCGAGGTGCGCCGCAGCGCGGCTCCCTTCCTGCCGGTTACCATCGCCGACCGCGTCAGCTGGGAGGCGGTCAGCCGCGTCGCGGTCAACGCGCCCGCCCTGCCCGGCGTCGCCCCCGAGGTCGGCCTGTCGCGGATCTATCCGCTCAGGGAACTCTACGCGCATGTGGCGGGCTACGTGGGTCCGGTCTCGGAACGCGATCTCGCCCGCTACGAGGACCCGCCGCCGCTTCTGCGCATCCCGCGCTTCCAGATCGGCAAGGTGGGAATCGAGCTGCACCACGAGGAGACCCTGCGCGGCCACGCCGGCACCAAGCGCGTCGAGGTCAACGCCACCGGCCGCGTCATGCGCGAGATCGACCGCCGCGAGGGCGAGGCCGGCGGCGACATGCAGCTGACCGTGGACAACGCGCTGCAGGAATACGTCCAGGCCCGGTTGGGCGAGGAAAGCGCCTCGGTCGTGGTCATGGATCTCGAGCACGGGGACCTGCTGGCGATCGCCTCGGCGCCCTCCTACGACCCCAACAAGTTCGTGCGCGGCATTTCGATCGCCGATTACGCCCTTCTGCGCGACAACGACCACCGGCCGCTGGCCTCGAAGACCGTGCAGGACGCCTATCCGCCGGGCTCGACCTTCAAGATGTGCACCGCGCTGGCCGCGCTCGAGGCCGGGGTGATCGGACCGGACGACACCGTGTTCTGCCCGGGTTCGTACCAGGTGGGCACGCGGACCTTCCGCTGCTGGAAGCGCGGCGGGCACGGGCACATGAATCTCGAAGCCAGCATGCGCGAAAGCTGCGACGTCTACTATTACGACCTCGCGCTGAAGGTCGGGATCGAGAACATCGCCGCGATGGCGCGAAAGCTGGGGCTTGGAAGCGCCCCCGACGTCCCGATGTCGGCGGTCACCGATGGGCTGGTGCCCGACATCGAGTGGAAGCAGCGCGTGCGCAACCAGGGCTGGCGCATCGGCGACACGGTGAACGCATCGATCGGACAGGGCGACATCCTGACCTCGCCGCTGCAACTGGCGGTGATGACCGCGCGCATCGCCACCGGCCGGTCGATCGAGCCGCGGCTGGTCCGCCGGATCGACGGCGTCGAGACTCCGTCGCGTGCGGGCGAGGACCTGGGCCTGAACCCGCAATACCTGCGCTGGATCTGGCGTTCGATGCACGCGGTGATGAACGACCGGCGCGGCACCGGCTACGGCTCGCGGGTCGAGGCCGAGGGCATGGCCATGGCCGGCAAGAGCGGCACGGCGCAGGTGCTCAACCGCGTGGTGAAGAACGACGAGGTGCCGTGGGAGGAACGCGACCACGCGCTGTTCGTCAGCTTCGCCCCTTCCGACAACCCGCGCATCGCGGTGTCGGTGGTGGTCGAGCACGGCGGCGGCGGTTCGGCCGCCGCGGCGCCGATCGCGCGCGACGTGACGCTGCAGGCGCTCTACGGCGGCAAGCCGCCGCTCGACGCCTACCCGTCGTCGCAGCGCACCCGGATCGAGGCCCAGCAGGAGCGTCTGGAACGCGAACGCCGCCTGCGCCTGGCCGAGGAGCGGAGCCGCGCATGAGCTACCTCGAGTACAACGTCAAGACGGTGCCCTCGGGCTGGCGCAAGATCCTGTATTTGAACTGGCCGATGGTGGTGCTGCTGTCGGCGATCGCGGGCGTCGGCTTCCTGATGCTCTACTCGGTCGCGGGCGGCTCGTTCAGCCCCTGGGCCGAGCCGCAGATGAAACGCTACGTGCTGGGGCTGACGGCGATGTTCGTCGTGGCGCTGGTGCCGATCTGGTTCTGGCGCAACATGGCCGTGCTGGCCTATCTCGGCGCGCTCGGCCTGCTGGTCCTGGTCGAGTTCTTCGGCACCGTCGGCATGGGCGCGCAGCGCTGGATCGACTTGGGCTTCATGCGGCTGCAACCGTCCGAGGTTATGAAGATCGCGCTGGTGATGATCCTGGCGGCCTATTACGACTGGCTGCCGCTGCGCCGCACCTCGCACCCGTTCTGGGTGCTGCTGCCGGTGGTGCTGATCCTGCTGCCCACCGGGCTCGTGCTGACCCAGCCCGACCTCGGCACCGCGCTGCTGCTGACCTTCGCCGGCGCGCTGATGATGTTCCTCGCCGGCGTGCACTGGCTGTATTTCGCCGTGGTGCTGGGGATTGGCGCGGGCACGATCCGCATGGTCTTCGAAAGCCGCGGCACCGAGTGGCAGCTGCTGAAGGACTACCAGTTCCGCCGCATCGACACGTTCCTCGACCCGTCCAGCGACCCGCTGGGCGCGGGCTACCACATCACGCAGGCGAAGATCGCGATGGGCTCGGGCGGCTGGACCGGCAAGGGCTTCATGCAGGGCACGCAGTCGCGGCTGAACTTCCTGCCCGAGAAGCACACCGACTTCATCTTCAACACGCTGGCCGAGGAATTCGGCTTCATCGGGGGCATGTCGCTGCTGGGGCTCTACATCCTCGTGCTGGCGTTCTGCCTCGTCTCGGCGCTGGCCAACCGCGACAGGTTCTCGTCGCTGCTGACGCTGGGGGTCGGGTTGACGTTCTTTTTGTACTTCGCGGTCAACATGTCGATGGTCATGGGCCTTGCGCCCGTGGTCGGCGTGCCGCTTCCGCTGGTCAGTTACGGCGGCTCGGCGATGCTTGTCTTGATGATCGCCTTCGGGCTGGTACAAAGCGCCCACATCCACCGCCCCCGCTGAGAGAGTCCATGAGCGTCAACATCCTGTTCGCCGCCCCCGCCAACCGCTGGGCGCAATACGAAACACACCTGCGCACCGCGCTGGATGCCGACGGCCTGGACTACGTGCTGTCGACCGACCTGGCGCCCGAGACGATCGACTACATCGTCTACGCGCCCAATTCCGACGTGCAGGACTTCACCCCCTTCACCCGCCTCAAGGCGGTGATGAACCTCTGGGCCGGCGTCGAGGACGTGGTGGGCAACCGGACCCTGCGGGTGCCGCTGGCGCGCATGGTCGACGACGAGGGGCTGACACAGGGCATGGTTGAATACGTCACCGGCCACGTGCTGCGGCATCACCTGGGCCTCGACGCGCACATCGTGAACCCGGACCACCGCTGGGACGATGCCGCGCCGCCGCTGGCGGGCGAGCGGCCCGTGACGATCCTGGGCCTCGGCGCGCTGGGAACCGCCTGCGGGCGTGCGCTGCGCACGCTGGGCTTCCACGTCACCGGCTGGAGCCGCACCGAGAAACGCGTCGCCGGGATCGAGTGCCTGCACGGCCCCGACGGGCTGGCCCGCGCGCTGCGCGGCGCGCAGGTCGTCATCACCCTGCTGCCGCAGACGCCGCAGACGGAAAACATCCTAAACGCGCGCAGCCTGGCGCTGCTGGCGCCGGGGGCCTTCGTCATCAATCCGGGCCGCGGTCCGCTGATCGACGACGACGCGCTGATCGACGCGCTG
Source organism: Citreimonas salinaria (assembly GCF_900107235.1). Taxonomy (GTDB): domain Bacteria; phylum Pseudomonadota; class Alphaproteobacteria; order Rhodobacterales; family Rhodobacteraceae; genus Citreimonas; species Citreimonas salinaria. Next base: position 80,947 of record NZ_FNPF01000007.1, on the reverse strand, counting down.
GACCAAGGCCAGGTGGCCCATGCCACGCTGGACGTGTTCCGCACCGAACCCCTGCCCGCCGAACACCCGTTCTGGGCGCATCCGCGGGTGACCGTGACCCCGCACATCGCGTCGGAAACCCGTCCGCCCTCGGCCGCGCGGGTCATCGCCGACAACATCTGGCGCAACGAGACCGGCAAGCCGATGGTGCACCTGGTCGACCGCGACGCCGGTTACTGACCTCTTCTGGAGACACGCCCATGAGCTTCGACCGCAGCGTGAAGATCGCGCCGTCCATCCTGTCCGCCGACTTCGCCGATTTCGGCCGCGAGATCCGCGCGATCGAGGACCAGGGCGCCGACTGGGTCCATGTCGACGTGATGGACGGCCACTTCGTTCCCAACCTCACCTTCGGCCCGCCGGCGGTGAAGGCGTTCCGCCGGCACGTCACCACGGTGATGGACGTGCACCTGATGATCTCGCCCGTCGACCCCTACATCGACGCCTATGCCGAGGCCGGCGCCGACATCCTCACCGCCCATGTCGAGGCCGGCGCGCATACGCACCGCACGCTTCAGGCGATCCGCGCGGCGGGGATGAAGGCGGGCGTGGCCCTCAACCCCGGCACCCCGGCCGAGGCGGTCGAGCACCTGCTGGATCTCGCCGACCTCGTCTGCGTGATGACCGTCAACCCCGGCTTCGGCGGGCAGAGGTTCATCGACATGACCGAGAAGGTCCGCCGCCTGCGCGCCATGATCGGCGACCGCGAGGTTCACATCGAGATCGACGGTGGCGTCGACACCGGAACCGCCCGCCGCGTGGTCGAGGCCGGCGCCGACGTGCTGGTCGCGGGCTCGGCCGTGTTCCGCGGCGGCTCGGTCGAGGACGCGTCGGTCTACGGCCGCAACATCGCCGCCATCCGCGAGGCCGCCGCCGGCTGAGTTCGGGACTTCGTTATCGGAAGGTAAATCCGTCTCTGCAAGCCATTGATTTCACTAGGCGGGGATGATGTCCCACCGTGGGACACCTCATCCCCGCCGATACCGGAACGTCGCCATCCCTGCGGCGAGGATCCCGCCGGCCGGCCGCGAAGACCCCGGCAAGACCCGTCATTCCGCCGTCCTTTCAGTCCTTCACGAAGGCGCGGGTGATCCAGGCCGCCACCAGCGCCGGCTGATCGCTGCCCTCGATCTCCAGCTCGACGTCCCAGTGGATGTTGAGCCAGCCCTCGCCCTCGTCCACCCCGGCCACGGCAAAGCTGCCGCGGATGCGGCTGCCGACGGGCACCGGCGTGACGAAGCGGATGCGGTCGAAGCCGTAATTCACGCTGGCCGACAATACGGGCAGATCCTCGGTCACCTCGTAGGACATCGCCGACAGCATCGACAGCGTCAGGAAACCGTGCGCGATGGCGCCACCGAAGGGCGTCTCGGCGCGGGCGCGGTCGTCGTCGAAGTGGACGAACTGCCAGTCCCCGGTCACCTCGGCGAAGGCCCGGACGCGCGCCTCGTCCAGCACGAACCAGCCGGATTTGCGCGGCGGCAGCGCGCGCAGGTCGTCGCCGATCATCGCGCCGACCACCGTGCCGTCGCCTCGCGGAGCGTCGTCTTGCCGTGCATCCGTCCCTCCCCTTGCCGTCGGCCCGTGTCGACGTAGACTGAACGGAACGCGCCGGATGGTGCAACCGCTTTCCCGAACGGAGGATCCATGACCGACCAGATGCGCCGCATCACGCTCGCCCGCCGCCCGAAGGGCATGCCCGTACCCGACGATTTCGCGCTGGAGACCGATCCGCTGCCGGAACTCGGCCCGGGCGAGGTGCTGGTCGCGGTGACGTACCTGTCGCTGGACCCCTACATGCGCGGCCGGATGGACGACGCCAAAAGCTATGCGCCCTCGGTCGGGCTGGGCGAGGTGATGACCGGCCAAGGCGTCGGCCGGGTGGTGGCGTCGCGCGCCGACGGGTTCGCCGAGGGTGACATGGTCACCGGCATCACCGGCTGGGCCAGCCACGCGGTGCTGCCGGGCGACCAGCTGCGCAAGCTCGACGATCGCCTGCCGCCGACCACCGCGCTGGGGGTGCTGGGCATGCCGGGCTTCACCGCCTGGACGGGCTTGCGGAAATACGGCCGGCCGCAAAAGCGCGAGACGCTGGTGGTGGGCGCCGCGACCGGGCCGGTGGGCTCGCTCGTGGGGCAGCTAGCCAAGTCCGCGGGGCTGCGCACGGTCGCCGTCGCGGGCGGACCCGAGAAGTGCCGGCTTGCGACCGAGACCTTCGGCTTTGACGCGGCGGTGGACCACCGCGCGCACGACGACGCGCGCTCTCTGCGGAAGGCGCTGGCCGAGGCCGCGCCGGACGGGGTCGACATCTACTGGGAGAACGTCGGCGGCAAGCTGCTCGAAGCCGTGCTGCCGCTCATGAACACCCACGGTCGCATCCCCGTTTGCGGCACGATCGCGTGGTATGGCGGGGTCGAGGACAGCGCCGACCGGCTGCCCGCGACTTGGCGCGCGGTGCTGGTCAAACGGCTGAGCATCGACGGCTTCATCATCTTCGACCACTGGGACGACTATCCCAAATTCCTGCAAGAGATGGCGCCGAAGGTCGCGGCGGGTGAGATCGCGTTCCTCGAAGACGTGGCCGAAGGGCTCGAGAACGCGCCCGAGGCCTTCATCGGTCTGCTACAGGGCCGCAACCGCGGCAAGCAGATCGTCGCGATCTGAGCGAGGCGCGGAACGTTCGCGCGTAACCGGGTGGGACGGCGGGTGGGGCGATGCGACGCAGGCGCGAGCGGCGCCCGTCGGCCTAGCCCTCCGGCTCGGCCGACAGGGTCAGCGGCGCCGGCGCACTCGACAGGTCGTCGATCCGCAGCGGCCCGGTGGGACGCGACAGCCGGTTGCGCACCACCCAGTGCAGCCGCGCCTGCGCGCGGGTGATCGCAACATATGCCAAGCGCTTCCACAACGGCTGGCCGGCCTCGCTTCGGCCCATGCGGGCGGCGGCGAACAGGTCGGGCGCGAAGACCTGTACGTCCTCCCATTGCGAGCCCTGCGCCTTGTGGATCGTCACCGCGGCGCCGTGCAGGAACGTCGCCCCCATGCGCGCGGCGAAGGGGATGAACGGCTCCTCGGCGTCCGGCTTCTCGATCTTGACGATCGAGGCGGCGGAGACCTGCGGTTCGGGCGCGCCCACCACGTGCAGCTTCGAGAACCCAAGCTTGCGGCCGGGGCCGAGATAGATCACCTGCGCCCCCTTGATCAGGCCCCGCGCCTCCAGGTCCAAGCGCTTCTTGCGGTGCTTCAGCGGCAGCTCAATGCCGTCGCAGATCAGCGGTTCGCCTTCCAGCAAGCTATCCTCGGGCGCGCCGTGCACGTTGCGGAAAGCATGGATCAACCGGATGCGCGTGGCGTTGCGCCAGACCAGCACCGGCGAGCGCGCCATCAGGTCGACCTCGACCCGCTCGGCCAGCCGCACGCGATCGTCGGCGCGCGCCTTTTCCGCCACCAGACGCTCGAAATCGTCGAAACCCAGGTCCGGATCGGCCAAGGCATGGGCGAGGTCCAGGATCGGATTGTCGGCGGCCTGCCGGTGTATGCGGCTCAGTTCCAGCACCTGGCTCGGCTTCAGTCGGTCGAAGACCATGCCACCGCTGGTATCCTTGACCGGGGGCAACTGCGCGGGATCGCCGAACAGCAGCAACGTCGGGAAGATCTCCTGCAGGTCCTCGACCTGCCGTTCGTCCAGCATCGAGGCTTCGTCGACGAAGCCGATGTCCAGCGCCTCTTCGCGACGCTTCCAGCCGGTGATGAAATCGCTGCCGCGCAAACCGGCGGCGGCAAGGGCGGCGGGCACCGAGGAATGCACCCGATAGCTCGCCTCGGCCCGGTCCAGCGCCTCGGGGGTCAGGTCCTCGATCTCGGGCTTGTCGCCGTTGCCCATCAGCCATTCGGCGATGCGCTCGTATTCCGGGTCGTAGACCGGGGTATAGAGGATGCGGTGGATCGTGGTGGCCGGCACGCCGCGGTTGCGCAGCACGCTCGCGGCCTTGTTCGTCGGCGCAAGGACGGCCAGCGTGCGCCGGTCACGCCGGCGGCGGCCTTCCCAGTCACCCGAGACGGTCTCGACCCCGGCGGCCTCGAGCGCCTTGACCAGTTCCGACAGTAGCAGCGTCTTGCCACTGCCTGCCTTGCCGGTCAGCGCGAGGATCCGGGACTTGCCTTCCTTCGCGGGCAGGCACAGCCCGTCTTCCAGGTCGATGCCCGCGTCGCGCAGCAGGACCGCCACGGCATCGTAGGCCTGGGCCTGGTCGTCTGAGAACTGGATCACGGGCGCGTTCATGCGCGCGACCCTATCCGCAGGGCCGGAGCGGTGCCAGATCAAACCCGGCGTCGTCGTCGGCCCGTCGTCTGTCGCGGCCCTTGGCGGCCGCCGGTGGAGCGGGCTCTGCCCGCCCGTCACCGGGCGTTGGTCATGCGGCCAGCGACATCGGGGCTGCGGCGGCGGCGATCGTTTGGACGGCGAGGTCCATCATCGGGGTCGGCTCGGTCGCGTTGAACGAACGTTCGAACCAGCGGCGGGTCATCTCAGGGGTGATGCCGGCGCTTTTCGCCACCGAAGCCTGCGCCTCGCCCGAGAATTCCCACAGGCCGACCGAGATGCGCTCGCGGCCTTCGCCCTGGCTGCCGAGGATTTCCGGCGACGAACCGATGCGGCGATAGATGCGGACCATCCGGGCATCGAAGACGCCGACGAAATGCTCGATGTCGAATTCCTTCATTACCTCCCCTCCGGCCAGCATCAGTGCGGCGGCGACACCCGGCGTAGCTTCGCGGGACAGGCAGAAGCGGGTGCATTCCCAGATGAAGGGGCTTTCGATGCGCACGCCGTCGGTGAGGTGCAGGAAGTGGTCGTTGACCATGGTCTGGCCGACCGTCGGCAGCAGGCGCATCGACCCGCCATGCGTGCCGTCCGCATTCTCCCAGATCACGTAGAGCGGGTTCTGGTCGTCGTATTCGTCGCGCTCGTAGCCCTGCTCGTCGACCGAGACTTCCCAGCCGAGGCGGGTCTTGAACTGGTCGGCACGGTCCAGGAACATCGTATGCGCGAGGGTCGGGAAGGCGTGCAGGTCTTCGGCGTAGATGTAGCGGATCATGTCGTTTCCCCTTGGTGTCGTGCCGGTCGCTGGTGCGTCGCGGCGTTGATCTGATGAGGAGAGTTTTGCTCCGAGTTTCTTAACGACATCATTAAGGACCGCGCGGCGTGGTTACCGGCGGCTTAACGGGCCCTTCTATACCACGATCAGACCACGGCTGAGGGCCCGTGCGACCGCGTGTGTGGTGTTCAGCGCGCCAAGCTTGAAGCGCGCGCTTTCGACGTAGACCCGTAGCGTGTGCTCGGAGATCGACAGCTTGTCGGCGGCTTGCGCCCGAGACAGGCCGATCGCCAGCATCGTCATCGCTTCGACCTCGCGCGGGGACAGCGGCTGGCCTTGGTCAGGCGCGCGGCCCGGTTCGAGCTGCAGCGCCACCTGGTTGAAGCAATGGGCGATCAGGATCAGGTCGCGTCGGTGTCCGGTGGTGAATTCCTCCCATTCCTCGTCGGAGCAGATGTGACTGACTGTGAACAACGCGTACTGGCCGTTCGGGCCGCGGATCGGGATGGAGAAGCCCTGGTTGCCGACCCCGTGGGCTATCGCATCCTGAAGAAAGGCGCGTGCGGCCTTGCTGCTCCAGTCGAGGCGCTTCCAGTCGATTGGATGGAACTTCTGGTAGCAGCCCTGAATGACCGGATCGACCCTCAGGTATCCCTTCTCGAGATACCGATCGACCCATACGTCGTCGTATGTTCCGCAGCCATATTGCTCGCCTGCGCTGTTAACCCAGTGGTAGACGACGTGATTGACGCCGTAGAAATCGCGGAAGGCGACCGACGCGGACTGAAGCCGCTCGATCGAGTCAGCGGATTCCAATCCTTCGATCAGCGCGTCCAGACGCGGCGCATTTGCCAAGTACCCCAAGGCCATCCCCCTCGGCAGCGGACGCAATTTCGACCTGAGCGACGAAGGACGCGTCGTCGAGATGCGCCGCCAACGTCGGCATGTCGTTGGCGCGCGCGAAAGCCTTCAGATCGGAGAGTACGTCCAAGATCCAGTCATGTCCCATGGGGAGCCTCGCTTAAGAGTGGTTAACGACCAATTAAGACAACTCTAGCATGAGCGGATTGGGCTAGATATTCGCACATTCTTACTCCCCAGAAATAGCGAGGCGGCAATTTCCAAGTCCTTGGAAGGCTTGGCGCCGCCCCGCCGCCGATGTCCATCCGCCTCCGGCGGTGGGTGATTCGCGGCAGGCCGGCGCAGGGTTCAGCGCCCCGCGTCCAGCGCATCCTCGAACGTCCGCAATCCGGTGCGAGGCGCCTGAACGAGGACAGCCATATTGCCGGGCTTATGCTCGTTCTTCATCATCTTGGTATGCGCCGCGGGGATCTCGGCCCAAGGGAAGACCTCGGACATGCACGGGTCGAGCCGCCGTTCGATCATCAGCCGATTTGCCGACGCCGCCTGCTTGAGATGCGCGAAGTGCGACCCCTGCAGGCGCTTCTGGTGCATCCACATGTAGCGCACGTCGAAGGTGCAGTTGAACCCGCTGGTCCCCGCGCAGATCACCACCATGCCGCCCTTCTTGCAGACCAGCGTCGAGACCGGGAAGGTCGCCTCGCCCGGATGTTCGAACACCATGTCGACATTCACGCCCTTGCCGGTGATGTCCCAGATCGCCTTGCCGAACTTGCGCGCCTCTTTCAGCCAGGCGTTGTATTCGGGCGTGTTCACGGTGGGCATTTGGCCCCAGCAGGAGAATTCCTTGCGATTGATGACGCCCTTTGCGCCTTGGTCCAAGACGAACTGCCGCTTGCTTTCGTCCGAGATCACGCCGATCGCGTTCGCGCCGGCGGTGTTGGCCAGCTGGATCGCGTAGGAACCGAGGCCGCCGGATGCCCCCCAGACCAGCACGTTCTGGCCGGGCTTCAGTTCATGCGGGTGGTGACCGAACAGCATCCGATAGGCAGTGGCCAACGTCAGGGTGTAGCAGGCGCTTTCCTCCCAGGTCAGGTGGCGCGGCCGGGGCATGAGCTGCTGCGCCTGCACCTTCGTGAACTGAGCGAAGCTGCCGTCCGGAGTCTCGTAACCCCAGATCCGCTGCGTGGGCGAGAACATCGGGTCGCCGCCGTTGCATTCCTCGTCGTTGCCGTCGTCCTGGTTGCAGTGGATGACGACCTCGTCGCCAACTTTCCAGTTCCGCACTGCCGCGCCGACCTTCCACACGATGCCCGACGCGTCGGAACCGGCGATGTGGTAAGGCTGGCCGTGGCCATCGAACGGACTGATCGGAACGCCCTTTCCAGCCCAGACACCGTTGTAGTTCACGCCCGCAGCCATCACGAGCACCAGAACCTCGTTGGAATCCACGTCCCAGGTGTCGACGACCTCGACCTGGAAACTCGTCTCGGGCTCTCCGTGACGCTCGCGCCGGATCGCCCAAGCATACATCTTCTTCGGCACGTAACCCATCGGGGGCATCTCGCCGATCTCGTAGAGATCCTTCTCGGGCGCGTCGTACTGGGCGATGCCCGGTTGCCTGTCCAAAGCCATGACGGCCTCCTGTCAAAGTCGTGTCCACGCCACGCCGCGGTGCAGAATCGCGCGGGGCCAACTTCGACTTAAGGCCGAAAAGGTAACTTTGCAACAGTTCAGCTGCTTATCTGAGCAACTTTATAACCGAGCAGTCGCAGCATTATCCTCATCGCACTCCATCAGGTGAGCGACTGAGTTGGCGTAATACTCGGCCAGCGCGCGCTGTTCGGGGACGATGGCGTATTGGCCGCCCTGTTCAGCGGCGATACCGCGCCCAGTCAGCGCCTGCAGGCCGACCTCGACCGCCGCCGCGCTACTGCCGCGTGGCAGATGCACCTGGGCGTCGCCAAGACGCGCGACCGCCGCGTCGGTGCCGCGTTCCAGCTCCTCCCTGCTCTGGCGCTCGGCCTGCATCAGCAGCCAGGCGACCAGCGGAACCGGCAGGACCGGGACGATGGCGGCGATCCGTTGCATCAGCGTCGTCGCCAGTGCGTCGGCGTCGGCCGCCAGATCCGGCGCGTCGCGCAGCGAAAGCGGCGTGCCGAAGCTGACCGCGGCATACCCGAAACGCCGGAACCGGCCGGTCAGCTTGCGCCAGGCCTGCCGCAGGACCGCCCGCATGACGCGCAGGATGCCCGCGTCGAACCGGCGCGTGCCCGCCTGCCCCGCGCCGATCAGCACGCGATCCTCGAGAACGCGGTCGTAATTCAGGGCCACGGGAACGAAGACGATATCGCGCGCGCCCTGTCGGCCGCCTTCGACGATGTAGCTGAGCAGGCCCTTCTTGGGCGGGCTCACCCGTCCGTCGAGACTCAGCCCGCCTTCCGGGAATATGGCCTGCGTCACGCCGGCCTCGGTCGACATCTGCACGTAGCGCCGCAGGACGCGGCGATAGAGCATGTCGCGCGCGCGCCGACGGATGAAATACGCCCCCATCGACCGGATGAGCCGACTGAGCGGCCAGACGTGCGCCCATTCTCCCACTGCATAGGACAGCGCCGACCGATCGGCGACGAGATGCGTGACGAGCACGTAATCCATGTTGCTGCGGTGGTTCATGACGAAGACCACGGTCGCCTCCGGGTCGATCGCTTGCAACGCCGCGGAATCGTGATGGAGCAGCCGCACCCGGAACAGCGCGTTGGACAGCCGTCGCGCCAGCCCGACGCCCCAGCCGAAATAGGTGAAGGCGGAGAACGACGGCACGATCTCGCGCGCGTAGGCGCGGGCGCGCTCGAAGGCCACGTCCTCGCGCACACCGGTTTCGCGCGCGTGGGCAACGATGGCGCTGGCTACCTCGGGGTCGTAGCACAGTCGCTGGATCAGGTCGTAGCGGCGCAGCAGCTTGAACGGCTGAATCGGCCGTTCCAGCCGCCGGTTCAGGCGATCCACCGCGCGTTGCATCCGGCGGCGCAGGAACCAGCGCACGGACGGAAACAGAAAGTGCGTTGCGAATGCCGCGACCGCGAAGATCAGGATGAGGATGAACAGCCAAAGTGGCAGGGTCACGGGCGCGGTCATGGGCTGGGAAGGTGTCAGCGCGGGCGTGCACGCGCAACCCTTTCCGTTCAGTCCCGACCTGCCGGCGCAGCCAGCGCTGCGGAGGCATCACCGCCGCGACAGCCCCCGCACACCGGAGGCCGGCTCAGCGCATAGCGCTTGCCGAAGCGATCGGAACAGGAAATCCTGCGACTAGGCGCGCTGCAGCGCAGCGAATTGACAGAGACATATTATGTCTATTATGTATGACTTGACGCAACAAGATTGCATGATCAATTCGCCACCGGAGACCCCGATGACCGATACCCCCTCTCGCGATAAGCCTTGGCTGATCCGAACCTACGCAGGCCATTCGACTGCATCCGCGTCAAACGCACTTTACCGCGGCAACCTTGCCAAGGGACAGACCGGGCTGTCGGTGGCCTTCGACCTGCCGACGCAGACCGGCTATGACAGCGACCACGTGCTGGCGCGCGGCGAGGTGGGCAAGGTCGGCGTGCCGATCTGCCACCTGGGTGACATGCGCACGCTGTTCGACGGCATCCCGCTGGAGCGGATGAACACGTCGATGACCATCAACGCGACGGCACCATGGCTCCTGGCGCTCTACATCGCGGTGGCCGAGGATCAGGGCGCGGACATCGCCATGCTCACCGGCACGGTTCAGAACGACCTGATCAAGGAATACCTCAGCCGAGGCACCTATATCTGCCCGCCCGAGCCCAGCCTGCGCATGATAGGCGACGTGGCTGAATACTGCCTGACCCACGTGCCGAAATGGAACCCGATGAACGTGTGTTCCTACCACCTGCAAGAGGCCGGCGCCACGCCCGAGCAGGAGCTCGCCTTTGCGCTGGGCACCGCCTGCGCCGTGCTGGACGAGCTGCGCCCCCGCGTGCCCGAGGCCGATTTCGGGCGCATGGTCGGGCGCATCAGCTTCTTCGTGAACGCGGGCATCCGCTTCGTCACCGAGATGTGCAAGATGCGCGCCTTCGTCGACCTGTGGGACGAGATCCTCGTTGAACGCTACGGCGTGGCCGATAAGAAATACCGCCGCTTCCGCTACGGCGTTCAAGTGAACAGCCTCGGCCTGACCGAGCAGCAGCCCGAGAACAACGTCTACCGCATCCTGATCGAGATGCTGGCCGTTACGCTGTCGAAGAACGCCCGCGCGCGGGCGGTGCAGCTGCCGGCGTGGAACGAGGCGCTGGGCCTGCCCCGCCCCTGGGACCAGCAATGGTCGATGCGGATGCAGCAGATCCTGACCTATGAAAGCGACCTGCTGGAATACGAGGACCTCTTCGACGGCAACCCGGCGGTCGAGCGCAAGGTTGCCGCGCTGAAAGAGGCCGCGCGGGCCGAGTTGGCGAACCTGGACGGGATGGGCGGGGCGATCCGCGCGATAGAATACATGAAGGGACGGCTAGTGGAATCGAACGCGGTCCGCGTCGGCCGGATCGAGCGCGAGGAAACCGTGGTGGTCGGCGTGAACCGCTTCACCGGGACCGAGCCCTCGCCGCTGATGGGCGAGGATGGCGGCATCCTGAAGGTCGATCCGGGAATCGAGGCCGAGCAGGTCGGTCGGCTGCAGGCTTGGCGCGCGGCGCGCGACGGCGCGGCGGTAAAGGTGGCGCTAGCGGATCTGCGTGCCGCGATGCGCGAGGGGCGCAACGTGATGCCCGCCTCGATCGCCTGCGCGAAGGCCGGCGTCACCACTGGCGAATGGGCCGGCGAGATGCGCGCAATGCACGGCGAATACCGCGCGCCCACCGGGGTTTCGGCATCGCGCAGCAACATGACCGAGGGGCTGGACGATATCCGAGAGGCCGTCGATGCGGTCAGCGACCGGCTGGGCCGGCGGCTGAAGCTCCTGGTGGGCAAGCCCGGACTCGATGGCCATTCCAATGGCGCCGAACAGATCGCGTTCCGCGCGCGCGATTGCGGCATGGAAATCGACTACGCGGGAATTCGGCTGACACCGGAACAGATCGTCGACGCGGCCGGCGACGGCGCGCACGTCATTGGGCTTTCAATCCTGTCGGGCAGTCATGTCCCCCTCGTCGAGGACGTGCTGCGCAGGCTCCAAGAGGCGGGGCTTTCGGAAACCCCCGTGATCGTCGGCGGGATCATTCCCGACGCGGACATAGCGCGGCTGCGCGCAATGGGTGTCGCGAAAGTCTACACGCCGAAGGATTTCGCTTTGAACGCGATCATGATGGATATCGTCAATCTCGCCGATCGAACGAATGTCGCCGCCGAGTGACGCTCGATAGGCGGAATGGCGCCCTATTTTGTGTCACCTCCTGACCGGCGTGCGGATCAATGTTGCAATGCGTGTTGTTTCTTCATACAGGGATCGAAAATAAGCGAGGATACCGGAATGGCAATCGATCTCGACAAACTGTCACGCGACGAACTGGTGAAACTCATTTCCGATGCGGAAAAGGCGCTCAAGACGCTCGAGGCACGGCGTAAGGCCGAAGCCAAGCGTGCCGCCGAAAAGGCCGCGCAGGAATACGGTTTTTCGCTCGATGACGTGGTGTCGGGTGGCAGCGCGAAGGGCGGCAAGGGTCCGAAGGGCGCACCGAAATACGCACATCCCGAAAATCCCTCTCAGACCTGGACCGGCCGCGGCCGTCAGCCCAACTGGGTGAAGACTGCGCTGGAAAGCGGCAAGACGCTCGAAGACCTGAAGATCTGAAATGACCGTCCATATCGACGCAAAGCCCGGGCAGATCGCGGAAACGGTGCTGATGCCCGGCGATCCGCTGCGCGCGCAATGGGCGGCGGAAACCTTTCTGGAGAATCCTGAATGCGTGAATCGCGTTCGGGGCATGTTCGGCTTTACCGGAACGTGGAAAGGCAATCGTGTGACGATCCACGGGTCGGGGATGGGAATGCCCAGCCTTTCGATCTACGCCAATGAGTTGATCCGGGATTACGGCGCCAAGACCTTGATCCGTATCGGCTCCTGCGGCGCGATGCAGGAACGCGTTGCGATCAGGGACGTCATCATTGCAATGACGGCCTCGTCTCTTTCGACCCCTTCGCGCGGCATCTTCCGCGATCTCAATTATGCGCCCTGCGCGGATTACGGATTGCTGCGCTCCGCGGCCGATGCCGCGCTTGCGCGGGGGATCACGCCGCATATGGGGGGCATCTATTCGTCTGACGTCTTCTATGACGAACGGCCGGACCTGAACGAGGAAATGATGCGGCACGGCATCCTGGGCGTCGAAATGGAAGCGGCCGAGCTTTACACGCTGGGGGCGCGCTACGGCGTCCGCGCGCTTGCCGTGCTGACTGTCAGCGACCACCTGGTGACGCACGAGGCGCTGCCATCCGAGGATCGCGAGCGGTCCTTCGGTGACATGGTCGAGATCGCTCTTGAGGCGGCCTTTCCAGGCTAGCCCCACGCGCCGGCTGAGAGGGGCTCTGCCCCTCGCGCTCTCCGCGGTGCTTTTCCAGTTAAAGGGCGCTCAACGGCCGTGGCTGCGATCGTAGCTGTTCTTCGCCGGCGGCTGCCATCCGGCCAGCGTGGCGGGATCGGGGGCTAGGATCTCGACCCGCAGAGGGTGGCAAGCGGCCGCGTCCGAGGAATGCTCGGCCGAACAATCGCCGCCGGGACAGGCGCTGAGCGCGCCCAGCAGGTCGATCTCGGCGAACAGGGTAAGCGCGTCTCCGGGACGTACCGGGCTTGCCTTCATGAAATACTGCCCGGTATCGCGGGTGAAGCCGGTGCACATGAAGACGTTCAGCACGTCGTGCACGTGTCCTTCGGCGTCGGACAGCGGCAGGTCCAGCACATCGGCCAGCGCGCGCGTCAGGTTCGAATGGCAGCAATGGTGGTACTGCGTACCGGCCAGCAAATTGCCAGTATAGGGATCGCAACGCGTGCCGATGACATCGTGCACCGAACCGCCGAAGTCGTCGATGCCATACCAGACGAGGCTGTCCCCGACGATCGTCGCCAACGGCCGCAAAGTGGGAAATCCTGACCAGAGCCGATCGCCGGTAGACACGTGCGTGCCGTGCAGCGCGCGGGTCTTGCCCGAATAGAACCGCTCGGACAGGTCGTGCGCGTTCCACAGATTGAGGTCGCCGACCTGCGCGCCCTCGATGCATGCGATGCGGAAGAAGTGCCCGGCCGGTACGCGGAAGGTGCCAGCGTCGCGCGGGGGCACGGTCACAGTGTCCGTGACCCGCGCCGAGGCCAGCGCCTTGCCGTAGAGCGCGAGGTCGGGCTTCGGCAGCCTGTGGACCGGATAGCAGATCACCGGCGGCACGGCGCGGCGGGCCTTGGCGTCGTCGGGTGCTTCGGTCATGTGCATCCTCGCTGGGTTCCTCGTTGGATCAAGTCGGGCCGCCATCGCGCAGGCACGTACGGGGCGCCTTGCCCGCCGGCGCCCGGGTCGTGACGCCGCAATTGACGCAGGTCCAGACGCTGTCGCCAGCCTTGGGGTATTCGCGCCAGCGGCAGGCTCGCGTCTTCCGGTTCGAGAAGATCGCGATCAACACGAAAGCGATTATCAACCCGGCGATCACCAGCATGCGCGAGGCACTGCAACGGGATGATACCGGCGCGCGACGGCGCCGGCCGAGGGCCGCCAGACTGGGCCCGCAAGAACCATCAGACCGCGCGGTCGAGCATCATCTTCTTGATTTCCGAGATCGCCGCCGCCGGGTTCAGCCCCTTGGGACAGGTCTTGGCACAGTTCATGATCGTGTGGCAGCGATACAGCTTGAACGGATCCTCGAGGTCGTCTAGCCGCTCGCCGGTCGCCTCGTCGCGGCTGTCGATGATCCAGCGATAGGCATGCAGAAGAGCTGCGGGTCCAAGATACCGGTCGCCGTTCCACCAGTAGGACGGGCAGGACGTCGAGCAGCAGGCGCACATCACGCATTCATACAGCCCGTCGAGCTTCTTGCGGTCCTCGATCGACTGCTTCCATTCCTTCGCGGGGCGGTTGGTTTTGGTCTCGAGCCACGGCATGACGGACTCGTGCTGCGCGTAGAAATGGGTGAGGTCGGGGATCAGGTCCCGGACCACCGGCATGTGCGGCAGCGGGTAGATCTTCACATCGCCCTTGATGTCGTCGAGACCGTAGATGCAGGCGAGGGTGTTGATGCCGTCGATGTTCATTGCGCAGGAGCCGCAGATCCCTTCGCGGCACGACCGGCGGAAGGTCAGGGTCGGGTCGATCTCGTTCTTGATCTTGATCAGCGCGTCCAGGACCATCGGGCCGCACTTGTCCATGTCGACGAAATAGGTGTCGACGCGGGGATTTTCGCCATCGTCCGGCGTCCATCGGTAGATCTGGAACTTCCGCACGTTGGTGCCGCCCTCGGGCTTTGGCCAGGTCTTGCCGGTGCGGATCTTCGAGTTCTTCGGAAGGGTGAACTGAACCATGTCAGACTCCTATGGGTCGGGCCGTGCAGGGCTCAGCCGGCCTGTTGCAGCAGGACCGGCAGCCCCCGGGTTCCTAGGCAATTGAGCGTCTCGGGCTTGGTAATGATCTGGCCGACCACCTCTGCCGTGGCAGGGGTCGGGCCAAGGGCCGCGTCGGCGGCCAAGGCTCGGATCTGCGCCGCGGTTGCATTGTCGATCACGCAGTCGATGGCCGGCTCGACCGGCAGGCCCGGGAAGCGATCGACCACCACCCGCGTGACGACCGATCGCGCGGCCTCGCGCGCAAAAGCGTCCTGCACCTGCGGCGAGCAACCGGCAAGCGTCAGAGCGGCGCCGGCTAAGAAGGCCCCTCGCATCAGAATGTCCGCGTCTTCGGCGCGATGCGCTGCAACTCGATCCCGCCCTGATCTTCCGTGGTCAGAGGCTCGGTGATCACGGGACGGAAGCTCAGATCGACCTCAGTGGCGTTTATCTGGTCGCCGCGCATCCGCGAGATCGTATGCACGCGCCACTTATCGTCATCGCGGTCGGGATGATCCTCGTGTGCGTGGGCGCCGCGGCTTTCGGTGCGTGCCTCGGCCGACACGATGGTCGCCAGCGCGTTTGGCATGAGGTTGGTCAGTTCCAGCGTTTCCATCAGGTCAGAATTCCAGACCAGGCTGCGATCGGTGACCTTCAGGTCGTCCACCTTTTTCGCGATCCCGGTCATCTCCCTGACGCCGTTCGACAGGGTTTCGGACGTGCGGAAGACGGCAGCGTCGCGCTGCATCGTCTTCTGCATTTCCAGCCGCAGTTCGGCCGTTGGCGTCTGGCCGTCGGCATGGCGCAGGGTGTCGAAGCGGTCGAACGCCTTGTCGATCTGCGACTTCGGCGCGACAGGCACCGCGCTTTCCCGATCGACGGTCTTTCCCGCGCGGATCGCGGCGGCGCGGCCAAAGACCACAAGGTCGATCAGCGAGTTCGAACCGAGGCGGTTCGCACCGTGCACACTGGCGCAGCCGGCCTCGCCCACGGCCATCAGACCGGGAACGACGGCGTTCGGGTCGCGCTCGGTCGGGTTGAGGACTTCGCCCCAGTAGTTGGTTGGGATGCCGCCCATGTTGTAGTGCACGGTCGGGATGACGGGGATCGGCTCCTTGGTCACGTCGACACCGGCGAAGATCTTTGCGGATTCCGAGATGCCCGGCAGACGTTCGGCCAGCGCCTCTTTCGGCAGGTGCGATAGGTTCAGGTGAATGTGGTCGCCATGCTCGCCCACGCCGCGACCTTCGCGGATCTCCATGGTCATGCAGCGGCTGACGTAGTCGCGCGGCGCAAGGTCCTTGTAGTTGGGCGCGTAGCGCTCCATGAACCGCTCGCCTTCCGAGTTCGTCAGGTAGCCGCCCTCGCCGCGCGCCCCCTCGGTAATCAGGCAGCCCGAGCCGTAGATGCCGGTCGGGTGGAACTGCACGAACTCCATGTCCTGCAGCGGCAAGCCGGCGCGGGCGACCATGCCGCCGCCGTCCCCGGTGCAGGTATGGGCACTGGTCGCGCTGAAATAGGCGCGCCCGTAGCCACCGGTCGCCAGCACCACGGTCTTGGCGTTGAACACGTGGAACGTGCCATCGTCGAGCTTCCAGCACAGGACGCCGCGGCAGGCGCCGTCCTCCATCAGCAGGTCGATCGCGAAATACTCGATGTAGAATTCGGCCTTCTGCTTCAGACTCTGGCCATAGAGCGTGTGCAGGATCGCGTGACCCGTGCGGTCCGCGGCGGCGCAGGTGCGCTGCACCGGAGGGCCTTCGCCGAACTCGGTCGTATGCCCGCCGAATGGCCGCTGGTAGATCTTGCCCTCTTCGGTACGGCTGAAGGGCACACCGTAATGTTCGAGCTCGTAGACTGCCTTGGGCGCCTCGCGCGCGAGGTACTCCATGGCGTCGGTGTCGCCCAGCCAGTCGCTGCCCTTGACCGTGTCGTACATGTGCCACTGCCAAGAGTCGGGCCCCATGTTGGACAGCGATGCGGCGATGCCACCCTGCGCGGCCACGGTGTGCGACCGGGTCGGGAACACCTTCGTCACGCAGGCGGTGCGCAATCCCTGCTCGGCCATGCCCAATGTCGCCCGCAGGCCCGCGCCGCCGGCCCCCACCACGACCACGTCGTAGTCATGCGTTTCGTACTCGTATGCAGCCATCTATCCTGCTCCGTCTGAAATGGTCGCGACCGGGGGCGCCTTACAGCGCCAGCCGCGCGATCGCGAAAAGGCCGACGCCCGCGGCGCCGTAGCTGATGCACGTCATGCCCAGCAGAAGCCACTTTTCCCACGGGCCGTGAACGTAGTCCTCGACCAGGGTCTGGAAGCCGTCGTTGAAGTGCTTGAAGGACACCACGATCGTCAGCGCGGCGACGATCGCCGGGAAGGGGCGCGAATAGTAGATCAGCACCTCGGTATAGGTGCCGCCGAGCGCGGCGCCGAAGGTGAAGACGAAAAGCGGGATCAGGATCAGCAGCGCGACCGAGCTTTTCTTCATGCTCCAGGCATGCTGCGTGCCGGTTTTGGCCGACCCCATGCCTTCGGCACGCTTGCGATCTGTCAGGAATGCCATGGCGTATCTCCTCAGATGACCAGAACGGTCACGATGGTCAGCACGACCGAACCGCCGATTACGGCCCAACTCAGCATGTCGGTGCTATCGATGTCCATGAGATGCCCGAAGTCCCAGATCAGGTGTTGAACGCCTGCCAGCGTGTGATACCACAGCGCCCATAGCGACAGGAACAGCACCAGGTCGCCGAACCACGAGGTGAGGACGCCGTCCGCCGTAGCAAATGCCTCGGGGCCGATCGCGGCGGCCAGCAGCCACCAGACGATCAGCAGCATGCCCACCAACAGCGCGTTGCCGGTGATGCGCGTGAAGATCGAGGTGATCGAGTTGAGCTGCGGCCGGTAGACCTGCAGGTGCGGTGAAAGCGGGCGATTGCCCCGGTTCACGTCGGCCATCTGGACATCCTTTCGGTTCCCTTGGGCTTGCGTTGTAATGCTTTTGCGTCGGCTGTCACGGGCTGCCGTCGGCGCAGGACCCAGTTTTTTGGCGCAATTCGGCGGATTTTCATATCTTGTGATCACAGGTATCAGAACTGTGATCACGCTTTCGGCGCCGCGCGGCATGCCACGGCATGCACAATAGGCGCGAAAGTGATTCTGTCAGCCTTTTTGCTTCACAGCGGCATCAGCGCCCAGTAGTCCAAGTCGAGCAGAACGTGCGGCAGATACCTTCCGTCCTCGCCCCGCAGGGTGGACGGCTCGCCGCCCTTCGTTGCGACCAGCCGCAGCCGGATTGCCCCCACGCCGGGTGCATCGCATTCCGCGACATCCAGCACTTCGGACCACGCGCGGATGGTATCGCCGGCCAGGCAGGGGTTCGCATGCGCGCCGCCGTTCAGCCCCACAATCATCTGCGCGTTCGCCAGCCCGTTGAAGCTGAGTGCGCGCGCCATCGAGATCACGTGCCCGCCATAGATCAGGCGGCCCTCGGGGCGTACGGTCAGGTCGAAATGCACCTTGGCGGTGTTCTGCCACAGGCGTGTGGCCAGCATGTGCTCGGCCTCTTCGACTGTCACGCCGTCCACGTGGTCGATCACCTCGCCCACCGTATAGTCGCGCAGGCGGTGCGGCTCTCCGGCGAGGGTGAAGTCGTAGCGGGTGAAATCCAGCCCCTCGGGGAGCACGAGGTCCAGGGCGTCGAGCGCGCCCCGCAGTTCCGGCACCACCGTGTCGGGTGCAGGCGCGTCGGCGTCGCGCTTGCGCACCATCACCCAGCGGACATAGTCGAGCACGATCTGCCCGTGCTGGTTCACACCCTCGCTGCGCACCCAGACCACGCCGGTCTTCCCGTTCGAGTTCTGCTTCAGCCCGATCACGGTCGAGCGCGCGCGCAGGGTGTCTCCGGGCCAGACCGGGCGGTGCCAACGACCCTCGACGTACCCCAGGTTGGCCACGGCATTCAGCGAAATGTCGGGCACCGTCTTGCCGAAGACCAGGTGGAAGGCCATCAGGTCATCTATCGGCGACGCCGGCAGCCCGCATGCCTGCGCGAAGACGTCCGAGGAATGCAGCGCGTGCCGCGCCGGATACAGCGCATGATGCAGCGCGCGTTCGCCTCCCGACACCGTGCGCGGCACCGCGTGGTCAATTACCTGTCCGACACTGTAATCCTCGAAGAAGCGCCCGGCGCTGGTCTTGCTCATTGCTCGCCCAACTTCATGCCGGGCGCGTACGTGCCCTCGACCTCTTTGACGACAGCCTGGCCGCAGCGCATGACACCGTTCGCCGCATCGAACGCGTAGGTCGGGTCGCCGTGGAGGCTCCACCCCTTGCTCAAGGCCTCCGTCACCTTGTGGCAGAACGCCGATGTGTCATCTTCGGACAAAAAGCGGTAAAGTTTCATTGGCTTGCCTCGTGTTCCTTATGCGATACAATGGATTGTATCGGTACGATCGGCGGGCGACGCGTCACCTCGGGAAAGGCCAAACACCCAGCCATGCGTGGATGGCGGCGATCGCGGCAAATGCGACCAGCGTGATGATCACCAGCTTGACGTCGCCCTTCGGCTCGCCACGCGCGGGACGCACCCAGTCCTCGGAGCGGTTGATGACGATGACCTCGGCCACGGCCCAAAGCAGCAGCCCGCCGAACAGGATGATCGAAGCCAGATCGCCGTTCACCAGCAGGTGCGCCACGGCCCAGATCTTGACCGCGGTCAGTTGCGGATGGCGCATCACGCCGCGCAGCCGTCCGGTGGTGGCCGACATGCCGAAGACGAAGATCGCCAGCAGCATGAGCAGATTGTTCACGTGCACCAGGAAGGCGGGCGCATACCAGACTTTGATCATATCGGTGCCGCGATAGCCGATCACCATCAGCACGACACCGCCCAGTATGAATGCGGCGAACAGCCCCTTGCCGCCGTCGCCCATGCGCGCGCGACGCTCGGGGGCGATGCGCTTGAACATGTGGCCCAGTACCCAAAGGGCGAGGCCGAGGATCAGGAGGACGTAGGACATGGGCTCACTCCGCCGTGAGGGTTTCGA
Source organism: Citreimonas salinaria (assembly GCF_900107235.1). Lineage (GTDB taxonomy): Bacteria > Pseudomonadota > Alphaproteobacteria > Rhodobacterales > Rhodobacteraceae > Citreimonas > Citreimonas salinaria. The sequence continues at coordinate 61,357 of NZ_FNPF01000007.1, read as the reverse complement.
TCGCCTCGGCTTTTGCCAGAGTTTCGCGCGCCGTGTCCACGTGCAGGTTCTCGACGATCTTGCCGTCGACCACGGCGACCCCCTGCCCCTGCGCCACCGCTTCGTCAAAGGCGGCGATCTGGCGGCGCGCCAAGTCGATTTCCTCGGCGGTGGGCGCGAAGGCGGTGTTGGCGCTGTCGATCTGTGCGGGATGGATCAGGGTCTTTCCGTCCATGCCCATGTCGCGGCCCTGCTCGCACTCCGCCCGCAGGCCGTCCTCGTCCTTGAAGGCGTTGTAGACGCCGTCGACGATCACGCAGCCATGTGCCTTCGCGGCCAGCACGCACAGCCCCAGACCCGCCATCAACGGCATCCGGTGGGCCCGAAACCGCGCGCCCAGGTCCTTGGCCAGGTCGTTGGTGCCCATTACCAGCCCGGCCAGTTTCGGATGCGCGGCTATGCGGTCCGCGGCCAGCATGCCCTTGGGCGTCTCCATCATTGCCCAAAGCGGCTTGTCCGTCAGGGCGGCCAGCGCGTCCAGATCTTCGGGGCCGTTCACCTTGGGCAGCAGCACGGCGTCGCAGGGCACGTCGGCCACCGCCTGGGCGTCGGCACGGCCCCACTCGGTGTCCAGCGCGTTGATCCGCACGAGCGTCAACCGCCGGCCGTAGCCTTGCGCCAGCGCATCCGCCAGCATGACCCGCGCCGCGACCTTCTCGGACGAAGAGACCGCGTCCTCGAGGTCGAAGATGATCGCGTCGACCGGCAGGGTGCGCGCCTTTTCCAGCGCGCGCGCCTTCGAGGCGGGAATGTAGAGGACGGACCGGCAGGGGCGTGTGCGCATGTCCATGAGCACCTCCTCGAGAAACATTGTTGCTCAGCAAGTGGCCATCTTTCGCGCGCCCCTTCAAGCGCCGAAATGCGAAAGCGCGGTTATGCAGCACTGGTGGCGCGGACGCCGGCAAAGTCCCGAGATTTTTCGGCAACGTCCGACGCGTTAACCATACATTGGGGAAATCTTCCGGAATGTGAGGCTGTCGAAAGGGCCGGGACGCGTCGATCGGAGGGATGCACCGGATCGAGGGGACACAATCTCCGGACGGCTTCGGGAAAGGGCCTCCGGTGCGTGCCGAAAGGGTGACGCGATGACGAAGATGACGGCGAAACTGATCGTGCTCTCGATCGCACTGGCGTCGGGTGCGGCCACCTTGGCCCAGGCGGAAACGCAACCGCGCAACTGCGCGCCGCGCGACACGGTGATCGAGCGGCTGGCCGCGAAATACGGCGAAACGCGCAAGAGCATCGGGCTTGGCAAAAATGCGGTGATGGAGGTTTTCGCCTCGGCCGCGACCGGCACGTGGACGATTACGCTCACCACGACCGGCGGGCTGACCTGCCTCGTCGCCTCTGGCCAGGCTTTCGAGAACATGGCCGACGTCCTGCCGCCGCAGGGCGAAGCCGTATGAGATCGGCCGGGGGCCATGCCCCCGGCCTTTCGATCAGGTGACGGCGATCCAGATCAGCCTGACGCCCGTCACGGCCAGCAGCGTGTAAGTCACGCCGAAGAAAAGCTTTTCCGACACGAGCGTATGCGCGCGGATGCCGATCCAGGTGCCCAGAAGCGCGAAGGGCGCCAGGGCCGCTGCCAGCAGAAGCGTTTCGGTCGTAAAGATGCCCATGCCGGCATAGAACCCCGATTTCAGCAGGTTCACCGCCCAGAAGACCAGCACGGTCGTCGCCTGGAACGCCGTCTTCGACATCCCCCGCCCCAGAAGGTAGACTGCAGCCGCGGGGCCGCCGGCGTGGCTGACGAAGCTGGTGAACCCCAACACCACTCCGGCCACCGTTCCCGCGACAGGTCCGGGCTTGCAGGCGGCGGCGCGGATGATGCCCCGGGCCTGGCCCAATCGCCACGCGACGAAGCTCAGCGACACGATCCCGATCAGCAGGCGGATCGCATCGGGGCTGGCCGCGGCATAGAACGCCGCCCCCGCCAGTGTGCCGGGCACCGCGCCCAGCAGCAGCACCCGCGCCGCCGACCACTCCCAGCGGCGCCAATAGGCGCGCAAGCTTGTCACGTCGATCAGCATCAACAGCGGCAGCATCAAGCCCAGCGCCGCGCCGGGCGGGATCACCAGCGCGAGAATCGACGCGCTGGCAAAGGCGGCGCCGGACCCGAAGCCGCCCTTCGAAACGCCGGCGAAGATCACCGCGGGCACCGCGATCAGGAAAACCGACCAGCTGAGGATTTCCACGGCGCGCTCCGGAAAAAGCCAAGGATGCGCCAGCCTTACTCACAGCCTGCGGCGCGGGACAACCCTGCGCCGCGCCCCCTGCCGCGGCGCGGCGGCCTTGCGCGCGACGCGGCAAAGGCCTACTCACGCGCCAGTCAAACCGAAGGATCGGAGAACATCCATGGCCAGACCCAAGATCGCCCTCATCGGCGCGGGACAGATCGGTGGCACGCTTGCGCATCTTGCCGCCATGAAAGAACTGGGCGACGTCGTCCTGTTCGACATTTCCGAGGGTACCCCCGAGGGCAAGGCGCTCGACATCGCTGAATCCGGCCCGTCCGAGGGTTTCGACGCGCGGCTGAAGGGCACTTCGGATTATGCCGACATCGCAGGTGCGGATGTCTGCATCGTCACCGCGGGCGTTCCGCGCAAGCCGGGGATGAGCCGCGACGACCTGCTGGGCATCAACCTCAAGGTGATGAAGGCCGTGGGCGAAGGTATCCGCGAAAACGCGCCCGACGCCTTCGTGATCTGCATCACCAACCCGCTGGACGCGATGGTCTGGGCGCTGCAGAAGTTCAGCGGCCTGCCGACCGAGAAGGTCTGCGGCATGGCCGGCGTTTTGGACAGCGCGCGCTTCCGCCACTTCCTCTCGCTCGAATTCGACGTGTCGATGAAGGATGTCACCGCCTTCGTCCTCGGCGGGCACGGCGATACGATGGTCCCGCTGACGCGCTATTCGACCGTGGCCGGCATTCCGCTGCCCGACCTGGTCAAGATGGGCTGGACGTCGCAGGAGAAGCTGGATGCGATCGTGCAGCGCACCCGCGACGGCGGCGCCGAGATCGTCGGCCTGCTGAAGACCGGCAGCGCGTTCTACGCGCCCGCCACCAGCGCGATCGAGATGGCCGAGTCCTACCTGAAGGACCAGAAGCGGCTGCTGCCCTGCGCGGCCTATTGCGACGGCGTCTTCGGGCTGGACGGGTTCTACGTCGGCGTGCCCACGGTGATCGGGGCGGGCGGTGTGGAGCGCATCGTCGACATCAAGCTGACCAAGGACGAGCAGGCGATGTTCGACAACTCGGTCGCCGCCGTGAAGGGCCTGGTCGAGGCGTGCAAGGGCATCGACGACAGCCTCGCCTGAACCAGCCACAATCGGGAAATGAAAAAGCGCCCCGATTTCGGGGCGCTTTTGTTTGCGAACAGGCAAGCCGCAATCGGTCAGTCGGCATCTTCCGGCACGACCACCAGCCGCCCCGCCGGCGCTACAGCGCCGTCCGACGTCTCGGCCTCATCGGCAGTGGCAGGGGTGTCGCCTGCCTGGCCCTCTTCGGACGCGCCGGATTGATCGCCCAGCGGAACGAGAACCCTTTCCTGCATGTCCGCGCCTTCGGACGCCGCGCCCTGTTCTTCACCGATGGACGCACCTTCTTCGCCCGTTCTCTCCTCTATCAGCTCGTCTGCGTCCTGACCCGACGCCGCCGCGCCCTGTTCCAGCGTCAGGGCGTCGTCCTCGGACAATGTCGACGAGATCGCTTGTTCGATCTGCAGCAGGCGGTTGGAACGCTGTTCGACCTGCGCCGTGAGGCTCCTGACGAGTTCCTGCAGCTCGTTGCGTTGCTGAAGTTGCGCCGCAACCAACTCCTCGAGTTCAAGCCGGCGCGCGTCCAGCTGACCGGTGGATTGTTCCAGTTCCGCCTGCCGCGCCTGAAGGTCTTCGACCTCCGTGCTCAGCGTATTGACCCGTCCACGCAACTCGGTTTCCTGGCGGACCGCAGCCTGCAGGTCTTCCTGCGCCGAGACGAGGGTTTCCGACACCGCGGCGCTCTCCTCGTTCAGGCTAGACAGGGTTTCGCGCAGTTCGGCCTCTTGCTGGCGGGCCTCTTCGAGCCGCTGCGATACGCCCTGAAGCGACTCCTCGCGGTCGGTGATCTGGTTCTGCAGTTCAGCGCTGCGGTCGTCGAAGGTGGAGATGGTCTCCTGTAAGGGCTGGGCTTCTTCTTGCAGCGTCTGCACTTCCTGCTCACGCTGGGCGACGGTTTCGGACAACGTGGCGCTTTCCTCTTCCAGGTCGGCGATCCGCGCGTTCAACGTCTCGACCTCGGACTGAAGTTCTGTACGCTGCTCTTCGAGCTGATCCAGCTGCGGACGAAGCTCTGCAAGTTGAGTCTCCAGCTGCTCGACCGTTCCGTAGGCTGTCACCTGCTCGGCCAGCTGCGTCTCGACCGTGCGCAGGTCCTGCGCCAACCGGTCCTCGAGCTGCGATTTCGTCACCGAAAAGTAGATCGCCAGAAGCCAGCCTACCGCCAGGACCAGCCAGAATATGATGCGTTTCATGTCCGAGGACCCGGTACGTTGCGCCATGATGCCCTTCCTCTTCCCAAAGCGTAATATGCAGCGGGGCAACGCTGCCTCGGCGACAACAGTTCCCTTGCCTGAAACCGCTTGCACCTGATTCGCAGCACCACAGCGCAACGGCCCCGATCCCGCGATCGCAATGTGATCACAGCTTTCGAGCGTGTGATCACATAAGGCGGAAAATCGCCGGTCCGGACCGGATCGGGCAATTAATCGTTTAACCTGTGGGTGTAGGCACGCGTATACCGCGAAAAATCGCAAGCAAAATGACGGGGACAGTCGACCCATGAACATTCACGAATACCAGGCCAAGGCCCTGCTGCGCAGCTACGGCGCGCCGGTGTCCGACGGCCGTGTCGTCCTGCGCGCCGAGGAAGCCAAGACCGCCGCGTCGGCGCTGGACGGCCCGCTCTGGGTGGTCAAGGCGCAGATCCACGCCGGTGGCCGCGGCAAGGGCAGCTTCAAGGAATCCGATGCGGGCGAGGCCGGCGGCGTGCGTCTGGCCAAGTCGGTCGAGGAAGCCGAGCAGGAGGTCAAGCGTATGCTCGGCCGCACGCTGGTGACCAAGCAGACCGGCGAGGCCGGCAAGCAGGTCAACCGCATCTACATCGAGGACGGGTCGGGCATCGAGACCGAGATGTACCTGGCCCTGCTGGTCGACCGCCAGACCAGCCGCGTGTCCTTCGTCGCCTCGACCGAGGGCGGCATGGACATCGAGGAGGTGGCCGAAAACACCCCCGACAAGATCCTGTCCTTCAGCGTCGACCCCGCCACCGGGTACCAGCCGTTCCACGGCCGCCGCATCGCCTTCAACCTCGGGCTGGAAGGCAAGCAGATCAAGCAGTGCGTCGCGCTGATGGGCACGCTCTACAAGATGTTCGTCGAGAACGACATGGAGATGCTCGAGATCAACCCGCTGATCGTCACCGACGGCGGCGACCTGAAATGCCTCGACGCCAAGATGAGCTTCGACGGCAACGCGATCTACCGCCACCCAGACATCGCCGAACTGCGCGACACGACCGAGGAGGATTCCAAGGAGCTGGAAGCCTCGAAGTACGACCTCAACTACATCGCGCTCGACGGCGAGATCGGCTGCATGGTCAACGGCGCGGGCCTAGCGATGGCGACGATGGACATCATCAAGCTCTACGGCGCCGAGCCTGCCAACTTCCTCGACGTGGGCGGCGGCGCCACCAAGGAGAAGGTGACCGAGGCGTTCAAGATCATCACGTCGGACCCGAACGTGAAGGGCATCCTGGTCAACATCTTCGGCGGCATCATGCGCTGCGACGTCATCGCCGAGGGCGTGATCGCCGCGGTGAAAGAGGTCGGCCTGAAGGTGCCGCTGGTTGTGCGCCTCGAAGGCACCAACGTCGACAAGGGGAACGAGATCATCTCGAACTCCGGCCTCGACGTGATCGCGGCCGACGACCTCAAGGACGGCGCGCAGAAGATCGTGAAGGCTGTCAAGGGGTGACACGCGCGCGGCTTTTTTCCATGGGCACCGCGCTGGTCGCGGCGCCGATGGCCCTCGCGCAGGACGATCCCACCGTGGCGCCCGAAGCGCTGGCGGGCTTCGCGCTGGACGTGTGCGTCGTTACCGCGGACGCGCCCGACATGGGCGAGACGATCGGAGACTTCACGCAGGTCACGCAGGACGAAGGCTCGGCCCGCTACGAGCATCCCCAGGGGCTCACGCTGGCCTTCGCCATGCGTCAGGATTTCTTCTCCTGCGAACTGGTCGTGCCCGAGGCGTCCGAGGCATTCTTCTCGGCGCTCTACGCCTCGTTCGGCACCGAGATCCAATCGCGGTTCGAGGCCGACGACTTCGAACAGGTCGAGGACGGGCAGGTCTGGGAAATCTACACCGAAGACGGCCTGCTGGTCGAAACCGAACTGCAACAGGACGAGGGCGGCCGCATCACGCTGACCTCGAGCACCGAAACCGCGCAGACGCCTCCCCGCGCGCGCGATACAAACTGAACGGAAGGGACAGAAATGGCCGTCCTCGTCGACGAGAATACCAAAGTCATCTGCCAGGGCCTGACCGGCTCGCAGGGCACTTTCCACACCGAACAGGCGATCGCCTACGGCACCAAGATGGTCGGCGGCGTGACGCCGGGCAAAGGCGGGCAGACGCATCTGGACCTGCCGGTCTTCAACTCGTGCCACGAGGCGGTGCACAAGACCGGCGCGAACGCGTCCGTGATCTACGTGCCGCCGCCCTTCGCGGCGGACAGCATCCTCGAGGCGATCGATGCCGAGATCCCGCTGATCTGCTGCATCACCGAGGGCATCCCGGTGATGGACATGATGAAGGTCAAGCGCGCGCTGGAAGGCTCGAAGTCTATCCTGATCGGGCCGAACTGCCCCGGTGTCATCACGCCGGACGCCTGCAAGATCGGGATCATGCCCGGCCACATCCACAAGCGTGGCAAGGTGGGCGTCGTCAGCCGTTCGGGCACGCTGACCTACGAGGCGGTCAAGCAGACCACCGATGTGGGCCTGGGCCAGTCGACCTGCGTCGGCATCGGCGGCGACCCAATCAAGGGGACCGAGCACCTGGACGTGCTGGAATGGTTCCTGGCGGACGACGAGACCGAGGCGATCATCATGATCGGCGAGATCGGCGGCTCGGCCGAGGAGGACGCCGCGCAGTTCCTGGCGGACGAGAAGAAGCGCGGCCGGTGGAAGCCCACCGCGGGCTTCATCGCCGGGCGCACGGCGCCTCCGGGACGGCGCATGGGCCATGCGGGCGCGATCGTCGCCGGCGGCAAGGGCGGCGCGGACGACAAGATCGAGGCGATGAACCGCGCCGGGATCGTGGTCGCCGACAGCCCCGCCAGCCTGGGCGAAGCCGTCCTGAAGGCGATCGACAAGGGCTGAGGCCCGACGGAAAATCGGGGTGTCCCACGATGGGACACCCCGGCACGCACGGAAAATCAAGGGGTTGCAGGGACGGATTCATCTTGCGTTAAGATATGGGCGCAGCAGGCGCGGCACGATGGCCACCCCGCCGGGGGTATCTTTCATGCCGCACCGGGCCTTTTTGGAGCCGCTTTGAACGCCACATATAGGGGGGCGCCCGAAGACTGACCGAGGGAAGACTGACCGAGGGAAGACTGACCGAGGGAAGACTGGCCGCACGAAGACTGACCGAGGCACGCCCCGACGCGAGACGCACCGAGAGAAGACCGCAGACAAGACGCACCGACGAGACGACCGCACACCAAGACGACTGCAGACCAGGATTCCCGCGCCCGGCGCACCGATCACCCGGACGCCCCGACCAGCGCACACCGCCCCGCGACGCACCGACCCAGACGCACCGATCAGGTCACAAAGGACCACCGCGATGACCGACCAAAGCCCCAACGACGTCTTCCACGCCTCCAGCTTCATGGCTGGCACCAACGCGGAATACCTCGAACAGATGTATGCCCGCTACGCCAACGATCCCGGCGCGGTCGACGCGGCCTGGGCGGATTTCTTCCGCCAGATGGGCGACGACGAGGGCGCCGTGAAGCGCGAGGCCGAGGGCCCGAGCTGGGCGCGCCGTGACTGGCCGCCGCAGCCCAACGACGACCTGACCGCCGCGATGACCGGCGAATGGCCGATGCCCAGCCCCCCGGCCGAGGCGAAGGGCGCCAAGGACAAGATCGAGGCGAAGGCCGCGGAAAAGGGCGTGACGCTCAGCGACGACGCGGTGCAGCGCGCCGTGCTGGACAGCATCCGCGCCCTGATGCTGATCCGCGCCTACCGCATCCGCGGCCACCTGGCCGCCGAGCTTGACCCGCTGGGCATGCGCACCCCCGAGCCGCACCCCGAGCTGGACCCGAAATCCTACGGCTTCACCGAGGCCGACATGGACCGGCCGATCTTCATCGACAACGTGCTGGGCCTGCAGATCGCAAGCCTGCGCGAGATCCTCGACATCGTGAAGCGCACCTACTGTGGCACCTTCGCGCTGCAATACATGCACATCTCGGACCCCGAGCAGTCGGCCTGGCTGAAAGAGCGGATCGAGGGCTACGGCAAGGAAGTCAGGTTCACCCGCGAGGGTCGCAAGGCGATCCTCAACAAGATGGTCGAGGCCGAAGGCTTCGAGAAGTTCCTGCACGTGAAATACATGGGGACCAAGCGGTTCGGCCTAGACGGTGGCGAATCCCTGATCCCCGCGATGGAGCAGATCATCAAGCGCGGCGGCGCGCTGGGGATCGAGGAGATCACCATCGGGATGCCGCATCGCGGCCGCCTGTCGGTGCTGGCCAACGTCATGGGCAAGCCCTATCGCGCGATCTTCAACGAGTTCCAGGGCGGCAGCTTCAAGCCCGAGGACGTCGACGGGTCGGGCGACGTGAAGTACCACCTCGGCGCGTCCTCGGACCGCGAGTTCGACGGCAACAGCGTTCACCTGTCGCTGACCGCGAACCCCAGCCACCTCGAGGCGGTGAACCCCGTCGTGCTGGGCAAGGTGCGCGCGAAGCAGGACCAGAAGAACGACAGCGACCGGCGCAAGGTCCTGCCGATCCTGCTGCACGGCGACGCGGCCTTCGCCGGCCAGGGCGTGGTCGCGGAATGCTTCGCGCTGTCGGGCCTGCGCGGGCACCGCACGGGCGGCACCGTGCATATCGTGGTCAACAACCAGATCGGCTTCACCACCGCGCCGCACTTCTCGCGCTCCTCGCCCTACCCGACCGACAACGCGCTGGTGGTCGAGGCGCCGATCTTCCACGTGAACGGCGACGACCCCGAGGCCGTGGTGCACGCCGCCAAGGTCGCGATCGAGTTCCGGCAGAAGTTCGGCAAGGACGTCGTGATCGACATCTTCTGCTATCGCCGCTTCGGTCACAACGAGGGCGACGAGCCCATGTTCACCAACCCGGTGATGTACAAGAAGATCAAGGGCCACAAGACGACGCTCAGCCTGTACACCGAGACGCTGGTGAAGGACGGCCTCATCCCCGAGGGCGAGATCGAGGACATGAAGGCCGCCTTCCAGTCCCACCTCAACGAGGAGTTCGAGGCCGGCAAGACCTATCGCCCGAACAAGGCCGACTGGCTGGACGGGCGCTGGTCGCATCTCGACCGCCAGAAGCAGGGCAAGTACCAGCGCGGCCGCACCGCGATCCAGCCCAGGACGATGGCGGCGGTGGGCAAGGCCCTGACCACGGTGCCGGAGGGCTTCCCGCTGCACCGCACGGTGGGCCGCCTGCTGGAATCCCGCGGCGAGATGTTCGACAGCGGCAAGGGCTTCGACTGGGCCACCGCCGAGGCGCTGGCCTTCGGCAGCCTGCTGACCGAGGGCTACCCGGTGCGCCTTTCGGGCCAGGACAGCACGCGCGGCACGTTCAGCCAGCGGCACTCGGCCTTCGTCGACCAGGAGACGGAAGAGCGCTACTACCCGCTCAACCACATCCGCGACGGTCAGGCGCGGTTTGAGGTGATCGACAGCGCGCTGTCGGAATACGCGGTGCTGGGTTTTGAGTATGGCTACTCGCTGGCCGAGCCCAACGCGCTGACCCTGTGGGAGGCGCAGTTCGGCGACTTCGCCAACGGCGCGCAGATCATGTTCGACCAGTTCATTTCCTCGGGCGAATCCAAGTGGCTGCGCATGTCGGGCCTCGTGTGCCTGATGCCGCACGGCTTCGAGGGCCAGGGCCCCGAGCATTCCAGCGCGCGGCTCGAGCGGTTCCTGCAGATGTGCGGGCAGGACAACTGGATCGTCGCCAACTGCTCGACCCCGGCGAACTACTTCCACATCCTGCGCCGGCAGCTGCACCGGTCTTTCCGCAAGCCGCTGATGCTGATGACGCCGAAATCGCTGCTGCGCCACAAGCTGGCCGTGTCCGATGCCGAGATGTTCACCACCGGCAGCAGCTTCCACCGGGTGCTGTGGGACGACGCCGAGCAGGGCCATTCGGACCTGACGCTGAAGCCCGACGCCGAGATCAGGCGCGTGGTGATGTGCTCGGGCAAGGTGTACTACGACCTGCTCGAGGAACGCGACGCCCGCGGGGCGGACGACATCTACCTGCTGCGGGTCGAGCAGTTCTATCCCTTCCCGGCGATGAGCCTGGTGAAGGAGCTGGAGCGCTTCAAGCAGGCCGAGATCGTCTGGTGCCAGGAAGAGCCCAAGAACCAGGGCGCCTGGACCTTCATCGAGCCCAACATCGAATGGGTGCTGGGCCGGATCGACGCCGCGCACAAGCGGCCGCGCTATGTCGGCCGGGCGACCTCGGCCTCGCCGGCGACGGGCCTGGCGTCGCAGCACAAGCAACAGCAGGCAGCGCTCGTGGACGAAGCGCTGACGATCGAAGGGAAGTGATCCAATGACCGAAGTGCGAGTCCCCACGCTGGGCGAATCCGTGACCGAGGCCACCGTGGCGACCTGGTTCAAGAAGCCGGGCGACACCGTGGCCGTGGACGAGATGCTGTGCGAGCTGGAAACCGACAAGGTGACGGTCGAGGTGCCCTCGCCCGTGGCCGGAAAGCTGGCCGACATCGTCGCCAACGAGGGCGACACCGTCGGCGTCGACGCGCTGCTGGCCAACATCGCCGAGGCAGGCAATGCCGGCCCGGAAGAGACCAAGCCGCGCAAGCAGCCAACCGAGGGCGACGCGAAGGCTCCCAAGCCCAAGGAGAAGGAGAAGGCCCCGAGCGCCGACGCCGATGCCGGCGCGGGCGAAGGCGGCTACGGCGGCGACGAGAGCATCGACGTGATGGTGCCGACGCTGGGCGAGAGCGTGTCCGAGGCGACCGTCAGCACCTGGTTCAAGAAGGTCGGCGACAGCGTCGAGGCCGACGAGATGCTGTGCGAGCTGGAGACCGACAAGGTCAGCGTCGAGGTGCCCGCCCCCGCCGCCGGCACCCTGACCGAGATCGTCGCCGAGGAAGGTTCGACCGTGCAGGCGAACGCGAAGCTGGCCGTCATCGCGCAGGGCGCGGGCGGCGGCGCGGCGCCTGCCCCGAAGCAGGACCAGGCGCCGACGAACGGTGGCCAGTACACCACGCCGCCCGCGGGCGACGGCGCCGGCCGCGCGGATGTCGAGGACGCGCCCAGCGCCAAGAAGGCCATGGCCGAGAAGGGCGTCAGCCGCGATCAGGTGCAGGGTTCGGGCCGCGACGGCCGCGTGATGAAGGAGGACGTCGCCAAGGCGGCCTCGGCCCCGCAGGGTCAGCCGCAGCAGCCGGCGCAGCCGGCCGCGCCGCGCGCCCCCGTGGCCGCCGACGACGCCGCGCGCGAGGAGCGGGTCAAGATGACCCGCCTGCGCCAGACCATCGCGCGCCGCCTGAAGGACGCACAGAACAACGCCGCGATGCTGACCACCTACAACGAGGTGGACATGACCGAGGTCATGGCGCTGCGGAAGGAATACAAGGACCTGTTCGAGAAGAAACACGGCGTCCGCCTGGGCTTCATGTCGTTCTTCACCAAGGCCTGCGCGCACGCGCTGAAGGAAGTCCCCGAGGTCAACGCCGAGATCGACGGCACCGACATCGTCTACAAGAACTTCGTGCACATGGGCATCGCCACCGGCACGCCCACCGGCCTTGTCGTGCCGGTGATCCGCGACGTCGACGCGATGTCCTTCGCCGAGATCGAGAAGGCGATCGCCGAGAAGGGCAAGCGCGCCCGCGACAACAAGCTGTCGATGGCCGAGATGCAGGGCGGCACGTTCACCATCTCGAACGGCGGCGTCTACGGCAGCCTGATGTCCTCGCCCATCCTCAACCCGCCGCAATCGGGCATCCTGGGCATGCACAAGATCCAGGACCGGCCGATGGTCGTGGGCGGGCAGATCGTCATCCGCCCGATGATGTACCTGGCGCTGAGCTACGACCACCGCATCGTCGACGGCAAGGGCGCGGTGACCTTCCTGGTCCGCGTCAAGGAAGCGCTGGAAGACCCGCGCCGCCTGCTGATGGACCTGTAAGATCGCCGGGGCGCCGTCTGGCGCCCCGCAGCGACAGGGCGCGCCGCACGGCGCGCTGCACGACATGGGGGGCGCCGCACGGCGCCCTGGCCACCCCCGAAGGAGAGACGCCATGAGCCTGCAACTGCTCGCGCATTACAGAACCTTCGACCAGTCCGAGTTCGACGCCCACGCGGAATCGCGCGGCCAGGCCGGGCTGACCCTGCTGCAGCGCTGGAAGGCCGAGGACGGCAGCCAGTGGGCGCTGTTCTCGGTCAACGACCAGGCCAAGGCCGCCGACTGGCTGGACCGCGAGGGCGCGCTGGATCACGGCCCCTCGACGCATCACTTCCTGCGGACAGTGTGACGCGATCCGCCCGGCGCCAGGGCTGACGGGCGGCGACACCCGCCCCCGGCCGGGCGGCCAAACTCATCCCCCAGCCTCCGGAGGCCACATGACCCATCAACCCGTGTTCGTTCCCGCCAATTCGCCCGACCTTCAGGTGATGAAGGAGGCAGGCCGGGCCGGGCTGCGCTACCGCCTGCTGATCGACGCGGATGGCGGGCCCAGCAGCGCGCTGTGCCAAGGGCTGTTCTACATCGACAGCGGTCACGCAGATTCGCCGCATCACCACGACGTGCCGGAAACCATCCACGTGATCGAGGGCAAGGGCTTCGCGATCCTCGGCGACAAGCGCCAGGAGCTTTCGCCCGGCGACACCCTGTTCATTCCCGCGGGCCTGGTCCATGGGTTCGAGGCGCCGGAAAGCATGATCCTGCTGTTCACCTTCCCGGTCGAGCGCTTCTCGGACGTCACCTATCACGATGCCGGCAACGCATGACGCCCGAACTGACCGTCCTGACGCTGGCGGGCCTTTTGCAGGTCGTGCAGTTTGCCTTGATGTCGTTCCCGGCGAATCTGGAGCTTGGCCCCGGCAAGACGATGGGCCCGCGCGACCGCGCGCGGCTGGGCGGCGCGCTCGAGGACCAGGTGAGCGTGGGCACGGCGCGGCTCTACCGCGCGCTCAACAACCACTTCGAGGGGCTGATCCTGTTCACGCTCGCCGTGGTGGTGGTCACGCTGGGAAACGCCGCCAGCCCGCTGACCGCGGCCTGCGCCTGGATCTACCTGGGCGCGCGCGTGGCCTACGTCCCCGCCTACTGGCTGGGCCTGACGCCGTGGCGGTCGATCATCTGGGCCGTGGGCTTCGGCGCGACCGTGGTGATGCTGCTGGCCGCGCTGTTCGCGGGGTTCGCCGCGTGACCGCGCTGACGCCCCTCCCGTTCCCCGCATGCGCCCCCGTTGCATGCCCCCCGCGCGCATGGGATGAGCTCCCGCAGCGCTAATCCGATTTTCGACAGGAGTTCCCTCATGGCCTCATACGACGTCATCGTCATCGGTTCCGGCCCCGGCGGCTACGTGGCCGCCATCCGCTGCGCCCAGCTGGGTCTCAAGACCGCCTGCGTCGAGGGGCGCGAGACGCTGGGCGGCACCTGCCTCAACGTGGGCTGCATTCCCTCGAAGGCGCTGCTGCATGCCAGCCACCAGCTGCACGAGGCGCAGCACAACTTCGAGAAGATGGGCCTGAAGGTCGGCACCCCCAAGGTCGACTGGGCGCAGATGCTGACCTACAAGCAGGAGACCATCGACACCAACACCAAGGGCATCGAGTTCCTGTTCAAGAAGAACAAGATCGACTGGCTCAAGGGCTGGGGATCGATCCCCGAGGCGGGCAAGGTCAAGGTCGGCGACGAGGTCTACGACACGAAGAACATCATCGTGGCGTCGGGCTCCGAACCCAGCAGCCTGCCCGGCGTCGAGATCGACGAGAAGGTGGTCGTCAGCTCGACCGGCGCGCTGGAGCTGGGCAAGATCCCCAAGAAGATGGTCGTGATCGGCGCCGGCGTCATCGGGCTGGAACTGGGCAGCGTCTATGCGCGACTGGGGACCGAGGTGCAGGTGCTGGAATTCCTCGACACGATCACGCCGACGATGGACGGCGAGGTACAGAAGAACTTCCTTAAGCTGCTGAAGAAGCAGGGGCTTTCCTTCACGCTGGGCGCCGCCGTTCAGGGTGTCGAGACCGCCAAGGGCAAGGCCAGCGTCAGCTACAAGCTGCGCAAGGACGACAGCGAGCATTCGCTGGAAGCCGACGTGGTGCTGGTCTCGACCGGGCGCAAGCCGTTCACCGACGGGCTGGGCCTCGAGGCGCTGCGGGTCGAGATCTCGGACCGCGGCCAGATCAAGACGAACGATCACTGGCAGACCAGCGTCAAGGGCATCTACGCCATCGGCGACGCGATCGCCGGCCCGATGCTGGCCCACAAGGCCGAGGACGAGGGCATGGCCGCGGCCGAGGTGATCGCGGGCAAGCATGGCCACGTGAACTACGGCGTGATCCCGAGCGTGATCTACACCCACCCCGAGGTCGCCTCCGTCGGCAAGACTGAGGAAGAGCTGAAGAAGGAAGGCCGCGCCTACAAGGCGGGCAAGTTCAGCTTCATGGGCAACGGGCGCGCCAAGGCGAACTTCGCCGCCGACGGTTTCGTCAAGATCCTCGCGGACAAGGAAACCGACCGCATCCTCGGCGCGCACATCATCGGCCCGATGGCGGGTGACCTGATCCACGAGATCTGCGTGGCGATGGAATTCGGTGCCGCGGCCGAGGACGTGGCGCTGACCTGCCATGCGCACCCGACCTACTCCGAGGCGGTGCGCGAGGCTGCGCTCGCTTGCGGCGACGGCGCGATCCACGCCTGATCGCCGCCCGACGCTCAACGGCCCGCCGCACACCGGCGGGCCTTTTTTTGCGCCTCCAGGCTGCCTTGATCCTCATGGGGTGAATGCACGGAAAGCGCATAGGGGCAGAACCCCCTCGCCCCGCGACCCGGACCTACCGTGTTGGGGACACGAACCCTGCCTCGGCCATCAAGGCGTCGGAACTCGCCTCGACCTCGGCCTCGAGCCGCTTAAGGAAGGTCTTCTTGTCCAGACCGGGCGGGATCACGGGCAGGAACTCGACCACCGCGGTGCCGGGCTTGCGCAGGATGCCCCGGCGCGGCCAGAACAGGCCGACATTGGTGCCCACGGGCACGCAGGGCTGCCCCAGCGCGCCCATCTGCTGATAGAGCGCCGCGGTGCCGACCTTGTAGGGCGCCTTGAAGCCGGGCGCGACGCGGGTGCCCTGGGCGTAGATGATCAGCTGTCCGGGATCGGCGGCGCCGCGGGCCACGTCGAGCGACATCTTGCGGATCGCCTGCCCGCGCTTGCCGCGATCGACCGGGACACAGCCGATTCGCAGCGCGTACTGGCCGATCACCGGGGCGAACATCAGCTCGCGCTTCATGATGAACTTGCCGGCGGGCACGGCGCCGAAGATCAGGATGATGTCGAGAAAGCTCTGGTGCTTGGCGGCGATCAGCACCTCGCCCGTGGGGGGCGTGCCGCGTACTTCGGTGCGCAGGCCGACCATCCAGCGGGCCGTCCAGCGCACCCAGCGGCAGAAGTTGAGGCAGGCCGAGCGCGCGCCGCGCCGCGACACCAGCGCCCAGGGCAGGAAGACGATGCCCAGCACCGCCATGGCAAGGTACATCTGCACCACGAAGACCAGCGACCGCAGCCATTGCACCATCAGCTCAACCCACTCAGAACACGCCGCGCGGCGCTGCGCGTCGCCGCCCAGGCGACCAGCGCGGCGAGCGGCGGAAACAGCACCGGCAGCACCCAGTGCCAGCCGGCGAAGCGCAGGTCGGTCAGGAAGCCGCCGGCCTCGCCCCCCGAAGGCAGCAGCGCCACCGCCAGCGCGCCGAGGCCCGTGCCCACGGCAGCCCCCGTCAGCGTGCGCAGGGTGAAGCGGCGGACGAAGGCGCCGGCGATGTAGGCGTCGGTCGCGCCCACCAGCCGCAGCACGGCGATCACCTGCGCGTTGGCGGCCAGCGCCGCGCGCGCCGCCAGCGTGACCATCGCCGCCGTCACCGCGCCGATCAGCGCAATCGCCACCCAGCCCAGCAGCCGCAGGCGGCCCGCCGCCTCGATCAGCGGGCGGCGCCAGCGGTCGTGGGTGTCGAGCACGGCGCCCGGCACCTCGGCCTGCAGGCGCAGGCGCAGCCCGTCGGGGTCGAAGCCGTCGCGCGTCTCCTCGATCTCGATCAGGCGGGGCACCGGCAGGTCGGCCACCGGCAGGTCGGGGCCGAACCACGGCTCGAGCAGCGCGCGCTGTTCTTCGTCGCGCAGCGCGCGGGCCGATTCGACGCCGGGCGTCTGCTGGAGCAGCGTCAGCGCGGTACGGGTCTGCTCGGGCATCTGCTCCTCGGGGGCCGAGATGCGCAGCGTGGCACTGCGCGCGAGGGCGGAGTCCCATTCCTCGGCCAGCCGCCCGGCGGCCAGCGCCAGCGCCAGCGTGAACACCGCGAGAAACGCCATTGCCGCGGCGGTGAACACGACCAGCCGCGCGGTGAAGCCCGAGGGCGGCACGACACGGTCGGCGCCGGGATCGGGGCGCAAGGCGGAAAGCGCGTTCACAGGTCGGCCCCCGCCGCCTGCAGCACCCCGCCCGACAGGCGCAGAACGCGCGCCTGCACCTGCGCCTTGGCCGCGCGGATCAGCATCAGGTCGTGGGTGGCGATCATCACGGTCTTGCCCATGCCGTTGAGCGCGATCAGCAGGTGCAGAAGGCGCTGCGACATTTCCCAGTCGACGTTGCCGGTCGGCTCGTCCGCGAGGATCACCTCGGGCGACAGGATCAGCGCGCGGGCCAGCGCGGCCCGTTGGCGTTCGCCGCCCGAAAGCTCGGGCGGGAAGGCGTGCGCGCGCGCGCCGAGGCCGACCCAGGTCAGCAGGTCGTCGAGGTTGCCCTGCTGGTCCTCCATCACCTGCCCAGACACCGTCAGCGGCAGCGCGATGTTGTCGATCACCGGCAGGTGGTCGAGGAACTTGCAATCCTGGTGCACGACGCCGATGCGGCGGCGGACCAGCGCGATCCCGTCGCGCGGCATCGCGGCCACGTCGTCGCCGAACAGGCGCAGCTGGCCTTGGGTGGGCTTCAGCGCGCCGTAGCACAGTTTGAGGAACGTGGTCTTGCCCGCGCCGGACGGCCCGGTGAGGAAATGGAACGACCCCGGCGCCAGCGTCAGCGACAGGTCGCGCAGCAACGGCGCATCGCCCTTTGCGCCGTAGCCGTAGGCCACGTTTTCCAGCTCGATCACGTCCGCCTGCCCTGCCCTGTCCGGTGGCACAGTCTTGCCGCAGCGGGACGGGGGTTGCAATCCGGCCACGGCGCGGAAACGGGGGTTTTCCCGCCTTCCGCCGCGGCGTATCGTGCCACGGAACCGCGCCATGGAGGCGGCGGAAGGCGGCTTTGGAGACGGCTTTGGAGAGCGCGACGTGAGCAAGATCCGCCTGGTCTGTCCGCGCTGCGGGGCGCGGTACGACGTGCCCCCCGAGGTTATTCCCCCCGAGGGGCGCGACGTGCAGTGCTCGAACTGCGCGCATACCTGGTTCCAGTCCGCCGAGACCGTGCAGCCCGCGCCGACGCGGCGCGATCCCGCGCCCGAGGCGCCGGTCGCGGACCAGCCGGCCCCGGCGGAGACGCACCCGGCCGGCATTGCGCCGGTGGAGGCCGCGACGGTCGAGACCGGACATCACGCGTCCGGGCCTGACGCGGCCGGGCATGACGCGTCAGGCGACGATCACGAAGACCAGGCCCGCGAGGACGAGGCGCAGCCGCGCCCCGTCCAGCCGCGCAGCCTGCCGCCCGAGATCACCGAGGTCTTTCGCCAGGAGCGCGAGCACGAAGCGCGGCGGCGCGGCGCGGCCTCGCCGATCGAGAGCCAGCCGGACCTGGGTCTGCCCGACCCGCCCGACGACGCCGAGGCGCGCCGCGCCCGGGCCGAGCGCGAGCGGATGGCGTTCGTGCGCGACGAGGAGACCGCCAGCCCGCCGCCCGCCTTCGTGGCGGCCGGCTCGCGGCGCGATCTGTTGCCGGATGTCGAGGAGATCAGCGAGACGCTGCGTGGCAGCGACCGTCGGGCGGATGGGCGTGCCGAACGGCCGGCACGGCCCGGCAGGCCGGGGCGCCCCGCGTCGCGGATCGAGCCGGACGAGGCGCGCGGCGGCGGATTCGCCCGCGGCTTCGTGCTGGCGCTGGCGCTGGCGGCGATCGCGGCGGCGGTCTATCTTGCCGCGCCGCGGATCATCGAGCGGCAGCCGCAGGCCGAAGCCGCGCTGCGCCCCTACGTGAACGCGATCGACGAGGCGCGGCTGTGGCTGCACGGCGCCGGCGCCGACATCCGCGCCGCGCTGGACGATCTGGGCTCCTGACGGGGCGCGCGTGAATTTTCCGGCGTCCCCGTGGCCGCGCATTGCCGCGGCGGCGCGCGCATGGCTTACTGACCCGAACGAGTGCCGAAAGGAGAGATATCCATGGACGGAGCGCTGACGCAGAACGACCGGAGCCACGTGGTGGACGCCGACAAGGCGCATGTCTGGCACCACCTGGTCCAGCACAAGCCCTTCGAGACGACCGACCCCAACATCATCGTCGAGGGCAAGGGGATGCGCGTCTGGAACCAGACCGGCAAGGAGCATCTCGATGCGGTGTCGGGCGGCGTCTGGACGGTGAACGTGGGCTACGGACGCGAGCGCATCGCCAAGGCGGTCTACAACCAGCTGATCAAGCTGAACTATTTCGCCGGCGCCGCGGGGTCCGTCCCGGGCGCGTTGTTCGCCGAGAAGCTGATCTCGAAGATGCCGGGGCAAAGCCGCGTCTATTACTGCAACTCGGGGTCGGAAGCGAACGAGAAGGCGTTCAAGATGGTCCGCCAGATCGCGCACAAGCGGTACGGCGGCAAGAAGCACAAAATCCTGTTCCGCGACCGCGACTATCACGGCACCACGATCGGCTGCCTGTCGGCGGGCGGCCAGGACGAACGCAACGCACAGTACGGCCCCTTCGCGCCGGGCTTCGTGCGCGTGCCGCATTGCCTGGAATACCGCCGCCACGAACAGGACGGCGCGCCGCAGGACAATTACGGCGAATGGGCCGCCGACCAGATCGAGAAGGTGATCCTGGCCGAGGGGCCCGACACCGTGGGCGCGCTGTGCCTCGAGCCGGTGACGGCAGGCGGCGGCGTGATCGCCGCGCCCGACGGCTACTGGCCGCGCGTGCAGGAGATCTGCCGCAAGTACGACATCCTGCTGCATATCGACGAGGTGGTCTGCGGCGTCGGCCGGACCGGCACGCACTGGTTCGGCTACCAGCACTACGGCGTCCAACCCGACATGGTTACGATGGCCAAGGGGGTTGCCTCGGGCTACGCCGCGATCGCGTGCCTGACCACGACCGAGGCTGTGTTCGACATGTTCAAGGACGATGCCGACGACCCGATGAACTACTTCCGCGACATCTCGACCTTCGGGGGCTGCACGGCGGGACCTGCGGCGGCCCTCGAGAACATGGCGATCATCGAGGACGAGGGCCTGCTGGAAAACACCTTGGTCATGGGCGAGTACATGACCGGCAAGCTGCACGCGCTAGCCGAGAAGCACGCGGTGATCGGCGACGTGCGCGGCAAGGGCCTGTTCCTGGGCGCCGAACTGGTCACCGATCGCGAAACGCGCGAACCGGTGGAGGAGGCGCGCGTCAAGGCGGTGGTGGCCGATTGCATGAAGCAGGGCGTCATCATCGGCGCGACCAACCGCTCGGTTCCCGGCAAGAACAACACGCTGTGCTATTCGCCCGCGCTGATCGCCACGAAGGACGACATCGACCAGATCGTCGAGGCGACGGATGCCGCACTGGGCCGCGTCTTCGGCTGAGGATCGCGGGTTCTGCAAGCACAAGGGGTCGCGCCGGGCGCGGCCCCTTTTTCGCGGCCTATTCCCCGGGCGGGGCCGCCCTCTCTTCTCTGTCGCGGCGCAGGTCCTCGGGCCTGGGGCGCTTGCCCACGGGGACGTAGTCGATGTCCTCGTTGCGCAGGCCGATCACCAGAGCGGGGATCATCAGGAAGATCAGGCAAAAGATCGGCTGCAGCGCGGTCGGGCCCGCCTGCCCCCTTCGAGATGCGCGCGACGAACAGGTCCAGCGACCACGTCACCATTCAGCTCCAATTGAAGACCGTCCAGTCGCCCTGCCAGCCCCAATCCTCGCTGCAGCATCAACCCGGAAGCATTTCCACGCCCCTAGCCGGGAACGCGGTTCCCCGTGCTGCGCAACGGCATGTGAAAAAACGAAAAGGGTCGCCCGAGGGCGACCCTGTGCGAAAGCGGGCCGGTTCCGCCCGCGATCGATACGTCGTGATCGTGCGATCCCCGAGGGGCACCGGGCTGCCTTGCGGCGTTGCGATACCGTGCCGTCAGGTATCGGCGATCAGCCGTTCACGCTGTCCTTGAGCGCCTTGGCGATGGTCACCTTGACCTGCTTGTCGGCCTCTTTTTTGAACTGCTCGCCGGTGGCGGGGTTGCGCACCATCCGCTCGGGACGCTCGCGGCAGTAGATCTTGCCGACGCCGGGCAGGGTCACGGCGCCGCCGTTCGACACTTCTTCGGTGATCAGGCCGGTCAGCGCGTCCAGCGCGTTGCCGGCGGTCTTCTTGTCGGTGTCCATCTTGTCCGCCAGCGCGGCCACAAGCTGGGTCTTCGTCATCGGCTTCGCCATTTCAATGGTCTCCTTCACTGCCCGTCCCTAGGGGCTCTGGTCCGGATTAAAACCGGATGTAGCGGTAAAACACAACAACTCGTGTCCGTCTCGGCGCATCAAATGCGCATTTTGCGCCAAAAACCGCGCGTTACAGGAAGGCGGTTTCCTCGAAACTGCGCAACTTGCGGCTGTGGATCCGTTCCAGCGGCATCTCGCGGATGTGCTCCATGGCGCGAATCCCGATCATCAGGTGGCGTCCGACCTGCGTGCGGTAGAAGTCAGACGCCATGCCCGGCAGCTTCAACTCGCCGTGCAGGGGCTTGTCGGACACGCACAGCAGGGTGCCATAGGGCACGCGGAAGCGGAAGCCGTTCGCGGCGATCGTGGCGCTTTCCATGTCGAGCGCGATCGCGCGGGATTGCGACAGGCGCTGGACCGGCCCGCGCTGATCGCGCAGCTCCCAGTTGCGGTTGTCGACGCTGGCCACCGTCCCGGTGCGCATCACGCGCTTGAGGTCGTAGCCCGAAAGCTGGGTCTCCTTCTCGACTGCCTGCTCCAGCGCGATCTGGATCTCGGCCAGCGCCGGGATCGGCACCCAGACCGGCAGGTCGTCGTCGAGCACGCGGTCCTCGCGCAGGTAGGCGTGCGCCAGCACGAAGTCGCCGAGGCTTTGCGAGTTGCGCAGCCCCGCGCAGTGGCCGACCATGATCCAGGCATGCGGGCGCAGCACGGCGATGTGGTCGGTGGCCGTCTTGGCGTTTGAGGGACCGACGCCGATATTGACCAACGTGATCCCCTGCCCGCCCGGGCGCTTGAGGTGGTAGGTCGGCATCTGCGGCATGCGCGGCGACGCGGGAAGCGGCTGGTCGGGGCCGGTGATCTCGGCGTTCCCGGTGGACACGAAGCTGGTGTAGCCGCTGTCGGGATCGGCCAGCATCGTGCGGGCGAAGGTCTCGAACTCGGACACGTAGAACTGGTAGTTGGTGAACAGCACGTGGTTCTGGAAATGCTCGGGGTCGGTCGCGGTGTAATGCGCCAGCCGCGCCAGCGAGTAATCCACCCGCTGCGCCGAGAACAGCGCCAGCGGCTCGGCCCCGGCGGCGTCGGGCTGCGCCACGCCGTTGACGATGTCGTCGTTCGTGGTGTTGAGGTCGGGCACGTCGAACACGTCGCGCAGGATGAAATTCGCGGCGCCTTCCTGCGGGACGCTGATGTCGGGGAAGTTCGCAACCGCGAAATGCACCGGCATCGGCGTGGCGGAAGGGCCGATCTGCACCGTCACGCCGTGGTTGTGCATCAGCAGGCCGATCTGCTGGGTCAGATAGCGCTCGAACAGCGCGGGGCGGGTGACGGTGGTGGAATAGGTGCCGGGCCCGGCGACGTGGCCGAAGCTGAGCCGGCTGTCGACATGGACGTGGCTTTGCGTGACCAGCCGGATCTCGGGGTAGAAGGCGCGGTAGCGCAGGCCGGGGTCGCCCTTCTCCAGCGTCTCGGCGAAGCGGTCGCGCAGGAAGGTCGCGGCCTCGTCGTAAAGCTCGCACAGGCGCGCCACCGCGGCGCGGGCATCGTCGAAAGCCTCTGCCTCGGGGGTCTCGGGGGTGACGATCTGCGGCACGGTGCCTGGGTCCTGCATGGGCCTCTCCTGGATTTCGGCGCAAGGTGACAGCTTGTCGGGGCGGGTTCAAGCGCGGGCGCAGTCCGCGTTGTCGGATAAACCCGGTCGGAACCCGCGGCGGCATGGGTTAGGGTCGCGCCACGCGAAGCCCCAGGAGACCCGCCATGAACGCACCCCAGCCGATCGCCAATCTCGACCATCTCGAGCAACGCGTGGATCTTGCCGCCGCCTTCCGCTGGACCGCGCGGCTGAACATGCACGAAGGCGTCGCGAACCATTTCAGCCTGGCCGTGAACGACGACGGCACGAAGTTCCTGATGAACCCCAACCAGATGCACTTCGCGCGCATCAAGGCATCGGACCTGATCGTGGTGGACGCGAACGACCCCGACACGCTGAACCGCCCCGGCGCGCCCGACCCGACCGCCTGGGGCCTGCATGGCGGGCTGCACCGGCATTGCCCGCATGCGCGCTGCGCGATGCACGTGCACTCGATCCACGCTACCGTTCTCGCCTGTCTGCAGGACAAGCGCCTGCCGCCGATCGACCAGAACTGCGCCACCTTCTACAACCGCATCGCCATTGATGAGCACTACGGCGGGCTGGCCTTCGAGGAGGAGGGCGAGCGCTGCGCGCAGCTGCTGGACGACCCGCGCAAGAAGGTTCTGGTGATGGGCAATCACGGCGTGATGGTGATCGGCGACAGCGTCGCGGACACGTTCAACCGGCTGTACTACTTCGAGCGCGCGGCCGAGACCTATATCCGCGCCCTGCAGACCGGCCGGCCGCTGTCGGTGCTGTCCGACGAGATCGCCGAGAAGACCGCGCGCGAGCTTGAGGAATACCCCGAACAGGACGCGCGGCACCTGGCCGAACTGAAGGCGATCCTGGACGCGGAAGGATCGGATTACGCCGCCTGAAGGCAGAGCGCGCGAGGGCGTTCCCTTGCGCTACATGATCGACGAGGGGCGCGCCGCCCCTCGCGGAACACTAGAACAGCAGGGCCTCAGCGCAGGCCGGTTTCTTCCAGAAGCCCGGCGCGCTTGGCCTCGGGATAATAGCCCTTGGCGTAGAGGAAGATCGCCTCGTCGGGGTCGCCCTCGGACACCAGATAGGCGCCGCGCAGGTATTTCAGCGCGTATTGCAGGTTGGTATCGGCCTGCAGAAGGTCGGCGGGTCGGCCTTGGAAGCCCATCGAGCGGGCGGTCGCGGGCAGGATCTGCAGGAGGCCGTAATAGGGACCGTTGCGGGCGCCGGGGCGGTGGGTGCTTTCGCGGATCGCCAGACGGTGCACCAGGCTGCGCGGCAGCTTGTAGTGATCGGCCCACTTGTTGATCGAGGCGCGCAGCTCGGGCGTCTCGTTGGGGTGGAGCGGCGTTTCCACCAGGGCTCTCGAGACCGTCTCGGGGCCGCCCGGACGGTCGGTCGCGGGGCCGTAGGAACAGGCGGCGGTCAGGGCCAGAAGAAGGGTGCAGGCGGCGATGCGTGTCAGCATGCGGAACGGCTCCGGTTGTGGCGCACCATAGCGGTAAACCGAAACCGTGGCGCCGCGCCACGCCGCGTTCGGCCATAGGCGAAGCCTTGCCACCGCGGGGTCGGGATCGGCGGATTGCCACGCGTCGGGGCGGGATTCTGACCATCGAGCGCGGGTTCCGTGCCGCTCGCGCCCCTTGGCGCGGCGCGCGGCGCGCCAAGGGGCGGGAATGCCGCGCCTTGCGCGGGGCGATTCGTTGCGGCGCCGGAGTCGTAGCTCTTGCAAATCGGCGCCTTGGCAGGCACCACCAAGGCATGCCCGGAACGCTTCTTTCCCTCGGCCACGGATATTCGGCCCGCGCGCTGGCCCGGCGGCTGGTGCCGCAGGGCTGGACCGTGATCGGCACCACGCGCGACGCGTCCAAGGCCGAGCGCCTACGCGCCGAGGGCGTCGAGCCCATCGCGTGGGACCGCGACGCCATCGCCGAGGCGGTCGGCCGCGCGACGCACATCCTCGTCTCGGCCGGCCCGGATGCCGAGGGGGACCCGTCGCTGCGCATCGCCCGCGACGCGATCGAGGCGCGCGTGCCCGAATTGTGGTGGGTCGGGTACCTGTCCACCACCGGCGTCTACGGCGACCACCACGGTGCCTGGGTCGACGAGGCGACGCCGCTGACGCCCGGCACCGCGCGCGGCATCGCCCGCGTCGAGGCCGAGGCCGAATGGGGCGCGATCCCGCACCTGCCGCTGCACGTCTTCCGGCTGGCGGGCATCTACGGCCCCGGCCGCGGCCCGTTCGAGAAGGTGCGCCGCGGCACAGCCCGGCGCATCGTCAAGCCGGGTCAGGTCTTCTCGCGCATCCACGTGGACGACATCGCGCAGGTGCTCGAAGCGTCGATCCACCATCCCAATCCCGGCGCGGTCTACAACGTCTGTGACGACGACCCTGCCCCGCCACAGGACGTGATCGCCGACGCCGCCGATCTGCTGGGCGTGCCGCGCCCGCCGGAAGTCGCGTTCGAGGATGCGGAGCTGAGCCCGATGGCGGAGAGCTTCTATGCCGAGTCCAAGCGCGTCTCGAACGACCGGATCAAGGAGGAGCTGGGCGTCGAGTTGCTGTATCCCGACTACCGCGCCGGCCTGCGGGCGATGCTGGACAGCGACTCTGGCGCCTGATCCCCGCTAGGCGCGCTTGCTCAGCGCCTCGATCCCCAGGACGTTCAGCACCTTCGCCTCGATATCCGCGGCGTTCAGGCCGGCCACGGCATACATGTCGGCGGGGCTGGCCTGGTCGATGAAGATGTCCGGCAGCACCATCGAGCGGTATTTCAGCCCGGTGTCGAAGACGCCTTCCTCGGCCAAAAGCTGCGCGACGTGGCTGCCGAAGCCGCCGATGGCGCCTTCCTCGACGGTGATCAGGGCCTCGTGCTCGCGCGCGAGGCGCAGGATCAGGTCGCGGTCGAGCGGCTTGGCGAACCGGGCATCGGCGATCGTCGGGTCGATGCCGCGGGCCTGCAGCGCCTCGGCGGCCTGGCGCACCTCGCGCAGGCGGGTGCCCAGCGACAGGAGCGCCACGCGGCTGCCCTCGTGGATCATCCGGCCGCGGCCGATCTCCAGCAGCTGGCCGCGTTCGGGCATCTCGACGCCCTCGCCCTCGCCGCGGGGATAACGGAAGGCAATGGGCCCCTCGTCATGCGCGGCGGCGGTGGCGACCATGTGCTTCAGCTCGGCCTCGTCGGCGGCGGCCATGACCACGAATCCCGGCAAGTTCGCCAGGAACGCGACGTCGTAGCTTCCCGCATGGGTGGCGCCGTCGGCACCGACCAGCCCGGCGCGGTCGATGGCGAAGCGGACCGGCAGGCGCTGGATCGCCACGTCGTGCACGACCTGGTCGTAGCCGCGCTGCAGGAAGGTCGAATAGAGCGCCGCGAAGGGCCGCATCCCGCCAGCCGCGAGGCCGGCGCAGAAGGTCACCGCGTGCTGCTCGGCGATGCCGACGTCGAAGGTGCGGCTGGGATACCGCTCGGCGAACAGGTCGAGCCCGGTGCCGTCGGGCATCGCGGCGGTCACGGCGCAGATGCGCGGATCGTCGGCGGCAAGCTGCATCAGCGCGCCCGCGAAGACCTTGGTGTAGCCGGGCGCGTTGCTGGGCGCCTTGGTCTGCTCGCCGGTGGCGACGTTGAATTTCGCCCGCGCGTGCCCGCGGTCGGGCGCGTGTTCGGCGGCGTGATAGCCCTTGCCCTTCTTCGTGATGGCGTGGATCAGGATCGGCCCGTCGGCCCGGGCCTTGACCGTGCGCAGCACCGGAAGCAGCTGGTCCATGTCGTGCCCGTCGATCGGGCCGACATAGCTGAAGCCCAGTTCCTCGAACAGCGTGCCGCCGACGGCCATGTGCTTGAACAGGTCCTTGGCGCGCTTGGCGCCCTCGCGGAACGGCCCGGGCAACATGCTGACGGCGCTTTTCGCGGCCGCCTTGAGGTCCTGGAACGGCGCCTCGGCGTAGAGGCGGCTTAGATACGAGGACATCGCGCCGGTGGGCGGGGCGATCGACATCTCGTTGTCGTTGAGGATCACGATCAGGCGCTTGCCCAGGTGACCCGCGTTGTTGAGCGCCTCGTAGGCCATCCCGGCCGACAGGGCGCCGTCGCCGATCACGGCAATGGCGTCGCCGTGACCGGTGTCGCAGGCACCGCCCAGGTCGCGCGCCACGGCAAAGCCCAGCGCCGCGCTGATCGAGGTCGAGGAATGCGCCGCGCCGAACGGGTCGTAGGGCGATTCCGACCGCTTGGTGAAGCCCGACAGCCCGCCCTTCTGGCGCAGCGTCTGCATCCGGTCGCGCCGGCCGGTCAGGATCTTGTGCGGATAGCTTTGATGGCTGACGTCCCAGATCAGCTTGTCGCGCGGCGTGTCGAACACCGCGTGGATCGCGACCGTCAGCTCGACCACGCCAAGGCCCGCGCCCAGGTGCCCGCCGGTCTTGGACACGCTGGCGATCGTCTCGGCGCGCAACTCGTCGGCGAGGCGGCGCAGCTTGAAATCGTCCATGCCCTTGAGGTCGGCGGGGCTGTGGACGCGGTCCAGGATGGGGGTATCGGGCCTGTCGGTCATGGGCGTGCGTCCTTCAGTTCCGGCGCGAGATAACGAACCGGGCGGCCTGCCGCAAGGGCTCGGCCCGCGCACCATAGACAGCTAGCGCGTCGCAGGCCTCGGTCACCAATGCGTCGGCGCGGCCGCGCGCGGCATCGAGGCCCAGCAGCGACACGAAGGTCGCCTTGCCGCGATCGGCATCCTTGCCCACCGCCTTGCCCATCGCGTCGACGTCGCCCTCGACGTCGAGGATATCGTCGGCGATCTGGAAGGCCAGCCCCAGCGCCTGCGCGTACGTACCCAGCGGCGCGGGGTCGGCGCACGCCAGCCGCGCGCCGGCCTCGGCCGCCCAGCGGATCAGCGCGCCGGTCTTGTCGGCCTGCAGACGGGTGATTGCCGCCAAGTCGAGCGGCGCATCGGCGCGTTCGGCGGCCATGTCCAGCGCCTGCCCCAGCACCATGCCGCGCGCGCCCGACGCCCTTGCAAGGGTGAGCGTCAGGTCGGCGCGCACATCGGCGTCGGGATGGCAGGCGGGGTCCGAGACAAGTTCGAACCCCAGCGTCTGCAGCGCGTCGCCGGCCAGCACGGCGGTCGCCTCGTCCCACTTGCGGTGCACGGTCGGCCGGCCGCGACGCAGGTCGTCGTCGTCCATGCAGGGCAGATCATCGTGGACAAGGCTGTAGGCGTGGACCGCCTCGATCGCCATGGCGGCGCGCAACGCGCGGTCCGGGTCGACGTCGTGCAGGCGCGCGCCCTCGATCACGAGGTAACCGCGCAGGCGCTTGCCGCCCTCGAGCGCGTAGGCCATCGCGTGCACCACGGGCACGTCCGGCCATCCGTCCAGCTCCCGCGCGAAGCCCGCGCCGATCGCTTGCGCGGCCTGGTGCAGCCCGGTCTCGAAGTGCATCAGAGCCCTTCGGCGGGCTTGGTTCCGGTCGGGTTGCCCTCGGCGTCGAGCGTGATCGCGGCGACCTTTTCCTCTGCCTCGCTCAGCTTGGCATCGCAGCGTTTGCGCAAGGCCGCGCCGCGTTCGTAGAGCGCGATGGATTCGTCCAGCGCCACGTCGCCGCGCTCGAGCTTGCTCACCACCTGTTCGAGTTCGGCCATCGCCGCCTCGAAGCTCATCTCCTCGACGGGGGTCTGGGTCTGGTCGGTCATGTCTTCTCCGTCAATGTGATCACGTGGGCCGCGGCGCTCTCGGCCAGCGCGGCGAGATCGTAGCCGCCCTCGAGCACCGAGACCACCGGCGCGCCGCTCGCCTTCGCGATGGCGCAGAGTTCCGCCGTGAGCCAGGCGAAATCCACGGTTTCCCAGTTCAGCTGGGCCAGCGGATCGTCGGCATGGGCGTCGAAGCCGGCCGAGATCAGCAGCAACTCGGGGGCGAATTCGCGCAGGCGGGGGAAGACGCGTGTCTCGTAGGCGCTACGCATGGTGTTACCGCCGCTGTCGGGAACCAGCGCCACGTTGAGCACGTTGTCGTGCGCGCCGGTCTCGTCCGGGCTACCGGTGCCGGGCCAGAGGGGCATCTGCTGCGACG
This sequence comes from Citreimonas salinaria, assembly GCF_900107235.1. Taxonomy (GTDB): domain Bacteria; phylum Pseudomonadota; class Alphaproteobacteria; order Rhodobacterales; family Rhodobacteraceae; genus Citreimonas; species Citreimonas salinaria. Next base: position 32,519 of record NZ_FNPF01000007.1, on the reverse strand, counting down.
ACACGAACAGCGTGCGCTTCTCGTCCCACAGCAGGTCCTGCGTCCCGTTGCCGTGGTGCACGTCGAAGTCCACCACCACCACGCGGCTCAGCCCGTGGCGGTCGAGCGCGTGCTTCGCGGCGATCGCCACCGTGCCGAACAGGCAGAAGCCCATCGGGGTCTCGCGCTCGGCGTGGTGGCCGGGCGGGCGCATGGCGCAGAAGGCGCTGTTCGCCTCGCCACCCAGCACCATGTCGACGCCGCGCATCGCGCCGCCCACCGCCCGCCGCGCCGCCCGCATCGAGCCCGCCGACAGGAACGTGTCGGCGTCCAGTTGCCGGGTGCCCGTCCTGGGCAGCGCGGCGGCGATGCGATCGATGTAGGATTGCGGATGGCACAGGCGCAAATCCTCGTCTTCGGCCTCGGGCGCCGTGACGCGCAGCAGGTCCATTCCCTGAAGCGCATGCAGCACGTGTTCCAGCCGGGCCACCCGTTCGGGGTGCCCTGCCGGGGTGACATGGGTCAGCCCGTCCGCGTGGGTGATGAGTGCCGTGGCCATGCCGTCCCCTGCCCCGTGTCGACGCTGTCAGGGAAACCCCATGCGCCGTCCGAGGGCAACCGTCAATCCGGCGCCAGCATGTAGCCCGACCCGCGCACGGTCTGCAGGTAACGCGGGCTTTTCGGGTCGGATTCGAGCTTGCGCCGCAGGCGGGTGATCTGCACGTCCACGGCGCGCTCCTGCGCCTGACCGTCGCCGCGGCCCAGTTCCTCGACCAGTTGCGCGCGGCTGATCGCCTCGCCGGGGCGGGCCGAGAAGATGCGCATCAGGTGCGCCTCGGTCGCGGTCAGGCGCACAGGTTCGTCGCCCTGCCAAAGCTCTCCACGCTCGGTGTCGTAGCGGATGCCGCCGAGGCTGAGCAGGTTGGGCACGGTCGGTGCTGCGGGCGGTTCGGGGATGCGCCGCAGGATGGCGTTGATCCGCAGCAGCAGTTCCTTGGGCTCGAATGGCTTGGGCAGGTAATCGTCGGCGCCGGCCTCGAGCCCCTTGATCCGGTCCTCGGTCTCGGCCCGGGCGGTCAGCAGCAGGATCGGCGTGGTCGAGCGATCGCGGATCGCGCGGGTCAGGCTGACGCCGTCCTCACCCGGCATCATGACGTCGAGCACGATCATGTCGAAGTCGAGGCCCTGCAGCAACCGACGGGCGTGGCCGGCATCGCGCGCGGCGCTGACCAGGAAGCCGTGGCGGATCAGGAACTTCTGCAGCAGCGTCCGGATGCGTTCGTCGTCGTCGACGATCAGCAGATGCGCGTCGGCTCCGATCATCCGCGGCCCTCCCGCAGGCGTTCGTACTGGCGCCGCATCTCGGGGTCCATCATCGCCTCGAGCACGCGGCGGAAGCCGGCCACCGCCTCGGGGCCGGCATCGCGGAAGGCGGCGCGCAGGCGTGCGCGCTGCACCTCGGACAGCTCGCGTTCCAGCGCCTCTCCTTCGGGGGTCAGGTAGAGGTGGCGCTCGCGCTTGTCTACTCGGCCCACGCGGCTTTCGACCAGGCCGTCGCCGATCAGGGTGCGCAGCACGCGGTTGAGCGATTGCTTCGTCACGCCCAGCGTGGTCAGCAGGTTGTTGACCGTCGTGCCGGGCGCGCCGTGGATGAAATGCAGCGCGCGGTGATGCGCGCGGCCATAGCTGAGCGAGGCGAGGATGCGGTCGGGATCGGCGGTGAAGCCGCGATACGCGAAGAACATCGCCTCGGCCCCCTGGCGCAACTGTTCGTCGGTCAGGTAAAGCAGGGTCTCGCCCTGCATCTTGCGCGCCTCGGTCATGCTGCCCCGCGGTTCCGGTCCCGAGAGTGATTTTATGTCAGTCTTGTTGACATTCCAAGCCCGAACTGGTACCGAGTCTCAGTTTTCGCGCAACTTTACGTCCGATCCGGTCATATCGTGCGCAACAAGTGAAAAGCTAGGGAGCGCGGGATGGCAGACGCAGCCTACGACGATCGTGACGGAAAGATCTGGATGGACGGAACGCTGACCGACTGGCGTTCGGCCAACGTGCACGTGCTCAGCCACGCGCTGCATTACGCTAGCTCGGTTTTCGAAGGCGAGCGCGCCTATGGCGGCAAGATCTTCCTGTCGCGCAAGCACTCCGAGCGGCTGCATTTCTCGGCCGGCGAACTGGACTTCGAGATCCCCTTCTCGGTCGACGAGATCGAGGCGGCCAAGGCGCAGGTGCTGGAAGCCAACGGCCTGACAGACGCGTATGTGCGCGCGGTCGCGTGGCGCGGCGCGGGGCCGGACATGGGCGTCGCCTCGCGGCGCAACCCGGTGCGGCTGGCGATCGCGGCGTGGGAATGGGGCAGCTATTACGGCGACGCCAAGATGAAGGGCGCGAAGCTGGACATCGCGAAGTGGAAGCGCCCCTCGCCGGAGACGATCCCGGTTCACGCCAAGGCGGCGGGGCTTTACATGATCTGCACCACGTCCAAGCACGCGGCCGAGGCCAAGGGCTGCTCGGACGCGCTGTTCATGGATTACCGCGGCTACGTTGCCGAGGCGACAGGGGCGAACATCTTCTTCGTGAAGGACGGCGAGGTGCATACGCCCAAGCCCGATTGCTTCCTGAACGGCCTGACGCGCCAGACGGTGATCGGCATGCTGCACGACCGCCAGATCAAGGTCCACGAGCGCCACATCATGCCCGACGAGATGGAAGGCTTCGAGCAGTGCTGGCTGACCGGCACCGCAGCCGAGGTCACGCCGGTGGGGCAGATCGGCGATTTCCGGTTCGAGGTCGGGCCGCTCACCCGCGACATCGCCACGAGCTACGAGGCGCTGGTACGCGTCTGACAGGCCTGCTGTCCCCAGTGGCGCGCCGGGCGAACGATTGATGACCGAAGAAGGGCGCTGCGGCGCCCTTCGCTGTTCTTGGGCGGCCTGCGCCGATGCCCGGCTAGACCAGCGCGCGCAGCATCGCGGTGTTGCTCTGGATCACGGCGTTCAACTCGACGATCCGCGCCAGCCGCTTCTCGATCTCGTTCTGGCAGGCGTCCAGCTGTTCGACGATGCCACCGAGCGCCGTTCCCTGATCGGACAGCGTCGCGCTTTCGATCTTGCACATCATCCGGGTCGAGCTGAGACCGGTCACGTACCGCTTCATGTCCAGCACGCTGCGGCCGAAGCGCATCGCCTCGGTCTCGACGCTGCCCAGCGAGTCGCGCGTCTGCTTCAGGAAGTCCGCACGCAGGTCGACAATCGTCGCACGCTCCCGATCGAGGTCGTGACCGGGCATTGAGTCCACGTCGGCCCGCGTCAGGGTCTCGGAGACTTCCTGCTGCAGCGCCGCCGCGAAGCCGAGGAACTGGCTGTTCAGGATCGCGTCGCGGATACGCGCGAAGACGCAGGTATCGCCATCGACGAAGGTGTTCACCCAGGTCGACATCTCTTCCAGCATCTGACTGTAATTGACCGAAATCGCGCTGATCGGGCCGCCGGCGTTTTCCAGACGCGAGGCGATGATGCGCATGTTCATCGGGACGGTCCGGATCGCGTTGAACGCCTCGGTCATCTCGGCGGTCTCGACCTGCACGTCGGCAATTCCGCGCGACATGGTCAGCAAACGCTTCTGCACCTGTTCCAGCGGCTCGCCCATCGCCTTGGCGCGCGCCTCGAACTCGGCCGCGATGGCGGCCGCCTGGAAGGTCTGGTAGCTTGCGTAGCCCAGTTCCCGCACGCGCTCCAGCAGCAACTCGGCGCTTTGCTGCGGGGTGAGGCCGTCCTCGCGTTCGGCCTTGAGAAGGTCGGCGTAGATGGCGGCGACGGTTTCGCGCATCGGCGAGGTGGGCTTCAGGCGGATCGAAATGTAGCCGTCGTTCCACGGCGCCACCAGGGCGAAGACCCAGTAATACCCGCCCGACTTGTCGCGGTTCTTGACGTAGGTGCCGACCGGCTTGTCCGCCTTGATCGTGTCCCACATGAATTGGAATACGCCCCTGGGCATGTCGGCATGGCGGATGATCTTGTGCGGGGTGCCGGCCAGCTCGTCCCAGGAATAGCCGGAGATCCGGCGGAAGACGCCGTTGCCGGCCTTGATGACGCCGCGCTTGTCGGTGCGCGAGAAAAACATCTCGTGCACCTGGAAGGAAATCTCTCCGACCGTGCTGCGTGCCTCGGCCGCAAAACCTGGATTCAATTCCGTCATGCTGTCCTCGTTCAAACGGGTTGCCGCACAATCCGACGGAAGGTTTAGGAAAAAATGAAGGGCCGCGCGGTATCTCCACCGCACGGCCCCAGAATGGCCGGAAAGCCTGCCGCGTCAGCCCGGCGACAGGCCGCGCAGACGCTCGGACCGGCGGCGCAGAAGCTCGACCGTTGTCAACAGCACGATCGAGATGCCGACGAGGATTGTCGCGACCGCCAGGATCGTGGGCGAGATCTGTTCGCGCAGGCCCGTGAACATCTGCCACGGCAACGTCTGCTGGTTGGCCGAGCCCACGAACAGCACCACGACCACCTCGTCGAACGAGGTGATGAAGGCGAACAGCCCGCCCGAGATCACGCCCGGCAGGATCAGCGGCATCTGCACCCGGAAGAACGTCGTGACCGGGTTCGCGCCCATGTTCGCCGCCGCCCGCGTCAGCGACCGGTCGAAGCCCACCAGAGTGGCGGTGACGGTGATGATGACGAAGGGAATGCCCAGCGCCGCATGCGCCAGGACCACGCCGACATAGGTGCCCTGAAGCCCGATGCGCGAGTAGAAGAAGTACATCCCCGCAGCCGAGATGATCAGCGGCACGATCATCGGCGAGATCAGGATGGCCATGATCGCCTGCCGGAACGGGACGTGCGGCTGACTGAGGCCGATGGCCGCCAGCGTGCCGAAGCCCACGGCGAGAAGCGTCGCCACCGGCGCGATCATCAGCGAGTTGCGCAGCGCCTGCTGCCACTCGGCGGAGCTGAAGAAGTCGCGATAGTGGCGCAGCGAATACCCGGCCGGGTCGAAGGACAGCATTTCCGGCGTGAAGGTGAAGAAGTTCTCGGCGTTGAAGCTCAGAGGCATGACCACGAGGATCGGCGTGATCAGGAAGACGAAGATCGCGCCGCAGATCACCCTGAAGCTGTAATGCCACAGGACCTGCCCGCCGGTCAGGTAGGGTGGCAGGAACATCCGGTAGCGACCGCGGCCGATCCAGTAGATGAACCACCCGAGGAACCACCCGAACAGTCCCCCGAGGACCAGGCCGGGTGCGCCGCCGACGAGGAAGCCGGCGACGAGGAACAGCGCGATGCAACCCCACTTGAAGCCTTTCTCGTTCTTGACCCCGGCCAGACTCAGCGCAACCCATGCCAGCGCGGCGCACAGGACGAAGCCGATCACGACGCCCAGCAGGCCCGAACCCTGCGCGGTGCCGACGAAGAGCCCGAAGAAGGCCCCCGCGCCGCCCACGACAGGCAGCGTGAAGGAATAGGGCAGCGTTTTCGTTTCCGTTATGACGACGGTGTCCGACATGCCTCAGCCCCCCAGCTTCACGTTGTCGATGCCCACGATCCTGTCATAGGCCCAGTAAAGCGCCAGCACCACGACCAGAAGGATCGAGCCGAGCGCGGCCGCGAGGCCCCAGTTGAGCGAGGACGAGATGTGGTAGGCGATGCGGTTCGAGATGAACGTGCCGGTCGTGCCCCCGACGATCTCGGGCGTGATGTAGTAGCCGATCGACAGGATGAAGACCAGGATCGACCCCGCGCCGATCCCCGGCACCGATTGCGGGAAGTAGACCCGCCAGAACGTCGTCCAGTTGGTCGCGCCCAGCGACTTCGCGGCGCGCACGTAGCTGGGCGGGATCGTCGACATCACGGAATACATCGGCAGGATCATGAACGGCAGCAGGATGTGCGTCATCGCAACGATCGTGCCGAACTGGTTGTTGATCATCACGAGCCGGCTGCCGTCACCCACCAGGCCCAGCCAGACCAGCACGTCGTTTATCACGCCCTGCTGCTGCAGCATGACCTTCCAGGCGCTGGTGCGCACCAGAAGCGAGGTCCAGAACGGCAGCAGCACGAGGATCATCAGCAGGTTCGCAGTGCGCATCGGCAAGTTCGACAGCAGGTAGGCGATCGGGTAGCCCAGCAGGATGCAGCTGAACGTGATCGTCAGCGACAGGAACATCGTCCGCTGCAGCAACAGGCCGTAGATGCGCTCGTTCTCCGGGCGGAATTCCGGGCCGTCGGGGGTTTTCTGCATGTCCGCGGCGTTCAGGAAGTACCCGGTCGTGTAGGCGGGCGCGTAGGTCTGGATCGTGCGCCACGGGCTTGGTGTGACCCAATCGTCGTCCGACTGCGCGAAAAGGTCGCGGAAGCTTTGCGCCTCGACGTCGGCAAGGCCGGCCTTCAGGTCCACCAGCGCCTGCGCCTGGGGTCCGGAAAACGCGGCCAGCTCGGACTCGGGTGTCTCGGCCAGATCCTGGGCGAGCGCCACGTAGACCGCTTCCCACGGCTCTTCCTCGGCGATGCTGTCCTCTTCCTCGAGCACGGTGATCAGCGCGAAGTCGGCGTAGGCCTCGGACGTGCGAGGCAGCAGGTCGATGACCTCCGCCGAGGGGGTGTACCCGATGTCGATATCCTCGGGCGCGGTCGCGCAGGTGGCGATCGTGGCGCACCACAGGTCGCCCAGCGGGCTGCGCTTGCTTTCGCGGATCAGGGCAAGGATGGCGTCGCGGCGGGTATCCAGGAAATCCTCGCCGCCCTCGCCGGACATCAGCGACAGCCAGTAGCCGGCATCTTCCCACTCGGGCGAGAAATCCTCGATGTACTCGACCTGGTCCTCGCGGAAGTCGTCGAGGTCCCGGCCGGAGCCGCGGAACAGAGAGGACACGCCGGTGTTCTCGTAGTTCAGACGCTGGCCGAGGCGGGTGTGCTGCCGGGCTTCGACAGCCGCGAACAGGTCGTAGTAGAATGCCTCGTAGACCGCCTCGGGCGGCAGCTCGTCGGTGGCCGGGTCCCATTCGGACAGCTGGGAAGTGGTGCGCGGCAGCGTGTCGGACACGATCTGGTTCTCGATCGAGCGGAACAGCATGTCGAGGATCGGCGCGATGAAGGTCACCAGCACGAAGATCAGCAGCGGCGCGATCAGCATCAGCGCCCGCAGCTTCTGCGCGCGCAGCGCGCGCCGCAGAGACTTCTTGAGCGGCGTGCCGTCGGCCGCGAGCACCGGGTTGTTCTTCGCCTCGGCCGCGGCAATGCCCTTCTCGGGCGTCGGCGCGTCGATGGTGTTGGCGTTGGAGGTGGCGTCGCTCATGGCTCAGGTGCCCTCGACTAGGATGATCGTGGAGGTCGCGGTCCGGCGTCGGATCTCGGCGATCTCCTGGTATTCGGGGTCGTGGTAGGCGCGGCGCGCGGTCTCGTAGTCGGGAAATTCAATGACCACGTGACGCTCCTGCGTCTCGCCCTCGGGGGTCTCGGACTGCCCCCCGCGCACGAGGAACTTCGCGCCATAGGATTGCAGCAGCGGCGTGTCGCGCTCGATGTATTCGCGATAGGCCTGCGGGTCGTGCACCGTGATGTGGCCGATGATGTAGCCCTTGGGCATGCCATCCCTTTCCCTGTCCGCGCTCCGCCCCGTCCTTCGACGCGGTGCGGGTCACCTGCCCGTCCGTCCGCTGCCCCCGGCGATGCCGCTGGGCTCGTCGGCGAAGCTTGTTGGTGGGCAGAGCGGGCGGAACCCGCTCTGCCGGTGTCGTTGGCGCCGGGCATCAGGCCCGGCCGGGCGCGCTCAGCGTGCCAGCCACGCCTGGAACTTGGCGTCGATGTCGTCGCGGTAATCCGCCCACCACTCGTAGTTCTGCACGAAGGCGTTGTCCGAGTTGTCCGGGTTGGTCGGCATGTGCGGCGCCATCTCGATCCCCAGTTCCGCGTGGGTCGACACCAGCGGCACCGAGGATGCGCGCGCGGGGCCGTACGAGATGTACTTGGCCTGGTCCGCCAGGCGCTGCGTGTCGGTGGCGAATTTGAGGAAGTGCTCGACCCGGGCCAGCTTCTCGTCCGAGAGGCCCTCGGGGATGATCCAGCCGTCGATGTCGTAGACCTGCGCGTCCCACAGCATCTCGAGCGGCTGGTCCTGCTCGACGATCGCCGAGAAGAAGCGCCCGTTATAGGACGAGCCGATGACCGCTTCCGCGTCCGCCAGGGTCTGGATGCTTTCCGCGGCCGAGGTCCACCAGATCGTCTGGTCCTTGATCGTGTCCAGCTTGTCCAGCGCCTGCTGCTGACCTTCCTCGGTCTCGAGAACGTCATAGATGTCCTCGAAGGCGACGCCGTCGCACATCAGGGCCCATTCCATGTTGTTGATCGGGCGACGCTCGAGCGTGCGGTTGCCCGGGAAATTCTCGGTGTCGAACAGCGCGCAGATGTCCTCGGGGGTGCGGCCTTCCCACTCGTCGACGTCGGTGCGGTAGGCGTTGGTGATCGAGTAGGCAATCTGCGGAACGAAGCAGTCGGACACGATCATGTCACCGAAATCCTCGGTGGCGGGCGTGCCGTCCGGCGCCTCGGCGAGGATCTCGTCATGGTCGACTTCCATCGCCAGGCCCTCGTCGCACAGGCGCATGGCGTCGGCCGCGGTCACGTCCACGAGATCCCAGGTGATGTTGCCGGCCTCGTCCATCGCGCGCAGCTTGGCGACGGCCTCGGGCGAGCTTTCGTCCCAGGTGACGCTGACGCCGGGGTTCTGCTCCATATAAGGCTCGACATAGGCCTTGAGCTGGCTTTCCTGATAGGCGCCGCCCCAGCTGACTATCGTCATGCTGTCGGCCATCTCGACATGGCTTTCGGCGTTCGCGCCGGCAGCAGCGACGGTCAGAGCCGTTGTCGCAAGAAGCGTCTTGGTCAGTTTCATTTCATACTCCCTAGTCACCCGTTTGGCGGATTGGTGGGGCCGGGTCACGGGTAGAGACGGCCGACCCTCAATTTGACCGTGCGCGTCCGATTACGAAGCGCGCGGCAAATGGATCTCAGTGCGCGTCGAGCGCGCGGCAATCTTCCGGCATCCAGCCGATCTCGATGTCCTGACCGGGCTTCAGGCGGACCTGGTCGGGCGCGTTGCGGGTCTTGATGACGAAATCGTCCTTGCCGGCGACCCGGAGGCGCGTACGGAAGATGTCGCCCATGTAGACGAATTCCAGCACTTTGGCCTTGAGCGTGTGGGCGCCCTCGCCCAGGCGGTCCTTGTTGATCTCGACCCGCTCGGGGCGGATCGACACGCGGGTGCGCTCGCCCGGCTTGGTGACGTTGATCGGGTTGGCATCGATCAGTTCGCCGCCGTCGAGCCTGACGGTGCAGCGACCGTCGGCTATGTCCTGGATCGTGCCCTCCAGCGTGTTGTTCTCGCCGATGAACTGCGCGACGAAACTGTTCTGAGGACGCTCGTAGAGCTCGTCCGGGGCGGCCAGTTGCTGGATCCTGCCGTCGTTGAACACGGCGACCCGGTCTGACATGGTCAGCGCCTCGGTCTGGTCGTGGGTCACGTAGACCACGGTGATGCCTAGGTCGTGGGCAAGGTTTGTGATCTCGAACTGCATGTGCTCGCGCAGCTGCTTGTCGAGCGCGCCCAGCGGTTCGTCCATCAGCACGAGCTCGGGCTCGAAGACCAGCGCGCGGGCCAGCGCGATGCGCTGCTGCTGGCCGCCCGAAAGCTGTGCGGGCCGCCGGTTTCCGAATTCGCCCATCTGCACCATGTCGAGCGCGTGCCTGACCTTCTTCTCGCGCTCGGCCTTGCCGATCTTGCGCACCTCGAGCGGGAAGGCGAGGTTCTCGGCCACGGTCATGTGCGGGAAAAGCGCGTAGTTCTGGAACACCATGCCGATCCCGCGCTTGTGCGGGGGAATGTTGTTGATCGACACCCCGTCCAGCAGGATGTCGCCATGCGTCGCCGTCTCGAAGCCCGCCAGCATCATCAGGCAAGTCGTCTTGCCCGAGCCGGAAGGCCCCAGCATGGTCAGGAACTCGCCCTTGGGCATGGACAGGTTGAGGTCTTTCACGACGAGAGTTTCGCCGTCATAGCTTTTCTGAACGCGTTCGAAGGCGACGAACGCTTCGCCGTTTCCCTGTTCGGCCAAGGCAGGCTCCCTGTGATGGTCTGCGGTCTGGTGCCGCGATTGGCCCATAGTAGAGCCTGTCCGCGCCCGCGTTTCAACCGTTAGCATGATTTTCGCCATGCAGACGCCGGCATTCGGGACATTCGGGCAGATTTCGGGCACGAAGCAGGAGGATCACCCGGCCAAAAGCCTTCTTTCGGACAGTCGGGCCAGGCCGGTTGCCCGACGGACCGGCTGGATCCGGGCGCGTTCGCGGGACGGCCTGCCGGTCGTGCGTTGTGCACAGTTCCGCAAAAGGCGCCTGAAAACCCGGCGGCTTTTCCATTGGCGTCGCCCCGATGTCGCTTTCGGACAGCCAGAGCTGTGTACAGCTGAGATAGCTGGAAGGGCAAAACACTCAGAGGCCGCGATGCGCTACCATCGATTTGAGAAGAACCTGCCGTTCACGGATGCCGAGTTCGAGCGCCGGCTGGCGCTTGTGCGCGCCGCCATGGACCGCGCCGGCATCGAGGTCCTCTTCGTCACCGATCCGTCCAACATGGCGTGGATCACCGGCTATGACGGCTGGTCCTTCTACGTCCACCAAGGAGTGCTGGTGTTCCACGATGCGGACCCCGTCTGGTGGGGGCGCAACCAAGACGCCAACGGCGCCGTGCGCACCGTGTGGATGGGCGACGACCGGGTGATCGGCTATGCAGACAACTACGTGCAATCGACCGAGCGTCACCCGATGGACGACCTCGCGCAGCGGCTGATCGGCATGGGGCTGGGCACCACGCGGCTGGGCGTCGAGATGGAGAACTACTACTTCTCGGCGCGGGCCTACATGGCGCTGCACGACGCCCTACCCGGCGCCAAGCTGATCGACGCGACCGCGCTGGTGAACTGGCAGCGCGGCATCAAGTCGGACGAGGAACTGGTCTACATGCGCAAGGCCGCGGCGATCTCGGAAAAGATCGTCGACGGCCTGATGGAGCGCGTCGAGCCCGGTGTGCCGAAGAACGAGGTCGTCGCCGAGATCCAGCGCGACGCGATCATGGGCATCGACGACGACTGGGGCGATTATGCCTCGATCGTGCCGCTTCTGCCATCGGGATCGGACGCCGCAGCACCGCACCTGACCTGGGACGGACGTCCCTTCCAGAAGGGCGAGGCCACGTTCTTCGAAATCTCCGGCTGCTACCGCCGCTATCACGCGCCGTTCTGCCGGACGATCTTCCTCGGCGAGCCCCCCGACATCTTCCGGAGCGCCGAGGCGGCGCTGGTCGAGGGGCTGGAGGCTGGGCTGGACGCCGCGCGCGCCGGCAACCGCGCCCGCGACATCGCCGAGGCGCTGGCCGCGCCGCTGGAGCGCGCCGGGATCGAGCGCGGCGCGCGCTGCGGCTATCCGATCGGGCTGAGCTATCCGCCGGACTGGGGCGAGCGCACGATCTCGCTGCGCGCGGAGGACGAGACCATCCTGGAGCCCGGCATGACCTTCCACTTCATGCCCGGCCTGTGGATGTCCGACTGGGGGCTCGAGATCACCGAATCCATCCTGATCACCGAAAACGGAGCCGCCGAATGCTTCTGCGACAGGCCGAGAAAGATGTACGTCAAGCCGTGAGCGACCTCGACGCGACCGAGTCCATCCTTGGCGACATCGTCGCATATCCCACCGTCTCGGCCGAGCCCAACATCGCCCTGATCGAGCACATGGCCGAACGGCTGGAGGACAGCGGCGCCCGCGTCGAGATCTTCCGCGACGAGACCGGCGGCAAGGCCAACCTGTGGGGCACGATCGGCCCCGAGGGCGACGGCGGCATCGTGCTGTCGGGCCATTCCGACGTGGTGCCCGTGGCAGATCAGGACTGGTCGATGGACCCGTTCGCGCTGACCCGGCGCGACGACCTGCTGTATGGCCGCGGCACCTGCGACATGAAGGGCTTCATCGCCGCCAGCATCGCCATGGCGCCGCATTTCGCAGCACAGACGCTGAAGCGCCCGGTGCACTTCTGCTTCACCCACGACGAAGAGGTCGGCTGTCTGGGCGCGCGGCAGCTCGTGCCGCAGCTTCAGGCGCGCGGAATCCGGCCGTCGATCGCCATCGTGGGCGAGCCGACGACCATGCAGATCATCGAGGGGCACAAGGGCTGCTGCGAGTACACGGCGCGCTTCACCGGGCTGGAGGGCCACGGCTCGGCCCCCGACCGGGGCGTGAACGCGGTGCTCTACGCCGTGCGCTACGTCAATCGCCTGATGGAGCTGGCCGAGGAGCTGAAGCACCGCGCGCCGCGCGACACGCCCTTCGATCCGCCCTGGACCACCGTGAACGTGGGCCGGCTGCACGGCGGCGTCGCGCACAACGTCATCCCCGGCAAGGCCGAGGTGGAATGGGAGATGCGCCCGTCGCAATACGGCGACGCAGAGTTCGTCAAGGAGCAGCTGGCCCAACTGGTTGAGCACGACCTGCTGCCGGCGATGCGCGCGGTGTCGCCTTGGGCCGACATCACCACCGAGGTGATCGGCGAGGTCGTCGGCCTCGAGCCGATGACCGAGAACGCCGCGCGCGACCTGGTGCGCGAGCTGACCGGCGACATGGACGCGCACACCGTGCCCTTCGGCACAGAGGCCGGGCTGTTCCAGGGCATGGGCATGTCCGTCGTAGTCTGCGGCCCCGGCTCGATCGCGCAGGCGCACAAGCCGGACGAGTACATCTCGCGTCCGCAGCTTCAGGCGTGCCTCGACATGCTGCACGGGCTGCGCCGCAGCCTCGCCGCATGACCGAGGCCTCGGCCCGGTTCGACCGCATCTGCGCCACGTTGCGCGACCGGATCTGCCTGCTGGACGCGCCGCCGGGCACCCGTCTGTCCGAAGAGGCGCTGGCGAAGGAGTTCGGCACCTCGCGCACGCCCATCCGCCGCGTTCTGGCGCGGCTCGAGGCCGAGGGTCTCGTGGCGGTCCGGTCCGGCGTGGGGTCGATCGTCACGGATCTCGACCCGACGGAATTCGCGCAGGTCTATGCCTTGCGGCTGGAACTGACGCAACTGGTGGCGGTTCTGGACCCGGTCAAGCCGACGCAGGCGCATGTTGACCGCGTCCAAGGCTTCGTGACGCGGGGCGAGGCTCTGGCCGCCGCGCCCGACGCGCGCGGGTTCGCGACACTCAACCGCGCATTCCACGATTTCGGGCTGTCGCTGACCGCTAACACGGCGCTGCGCGAAGTCGCCGAGCGGCTGTATCTGCGTACGGCGCGGATCTGGCTGCAGGCGGTGGCGCACATGGACCTGGCGCAGGAATGCGCGATCTTTGCCGAGGAAATCCGCCAGACCCATGAAGCGCTTCGTGCCGGCGACGTGCAGGCGGCCGCGCTGATCCGGCGCGCGCATATCTCGATGAGCGCGGCCCGGCTGGCCCGGATCTAGTCTCCGCGCCGCACTGCGCCGCCCGTGGCGCGACGCCCGTCCAGCGCCTGCGGCACGATCAGGCGTGTGCCGGGATGGATCAGTTCGGCGATCCGGTGCAGGTGATCGCGGCGGAAGGCGACGCAGCCCGCCGTAGGGAAGCCGGGCCTCCGCCACCGGTGCAGGAAGATGGCCGAGCCGCGCCCGCGCTCGGCGCGCGGCCAGTTCCAGTCGGTCAGGATGACCAGGTCGTAAAGCGGGTCGGGGCGCCGCAGCATTTCGTGGCTGCCGGCATAGGGCGCGCGGACCATGAGGTTGTACGCCTCGTCGTCCACGTCGTCGGACCACAGGTCCGAGGGCCCGATCGGCTCCGCCCAATCGGCGGGCCGCGCGATCCGGTCGGGACGGTAGAGCAGTCCCACGATCCGGTGCACGCCCGCCGGCGTCGCGCCGTCGCCCTCGCGCTTGTCGGCGCGCACGCCGCCGCGCCCGATCGTGCAGGGCCAGAGCCGCCCGCGAAACCGTAGCCCCTCCGGCGTCAGCACCATGTCGGTACTGCGGTGGGACCGACTCAAAACAGGTGTCCCGACTTCTCGGCCTTCACGGCGAGGTAGCGCGCGTTCTGCGGCGTCCGACCGACCTGTAGCGGCACGCGCTCGGTCACGTCGATGCCGGATTGCCGCATCATCGCGATCTTGGCAGGGTTGTTGGTCAGCAGCCGCACCGAGACTATGCCCAGCGCGTCGAGGATCTGCGCGCCCAGCCGGAAATCGCGCTCGTCATCCTCGAAGCCCAGCCGGTGGTTCGCCTCGACCGTGTCGAAGCCCTGGTCCTGCAGCGCGTAGGCGCGCATCTTGTTGGCCAGCCCGATCCCCCTGCCCTCCTGGTTGAGGTACAGCAGCACGCCGGCGCCTTCGTCCCCCATCTGCGCCAGCGCGGCGTTCAGCTGTGGCCCGCAATCGCACTTCAGGCTGCCCAGCAAATCGCCGGTGAAGCAGGCCGAATGCAGCCGCGCCAGCACGGGCGCTGCGCGATCCGGGCGGCCGATCTCGATGGCGTAATGCTCTTCCGAGCCGTCCTCGGGGCGGAAAATGTGCAGCCGCGCGGTGTCGGATACGCGCAGCGGCACGTTGGCGGCGACCACCTTGCGCAGCGCCGGCACCCGTTCGAGGAACGGCGCCACGGCGCGCGCGTCAAGGCACAGCAGCCCCTCGGCCGCCGCAAGCGCATCTGCGTCGGCGACGGGCACGACCAGCGCGGCGGGCAGCAGGCGCGCGGCCTTGCACAGCACCAGCGCCAGACGATGCAGCGAGGCGTCGCCCCCGCGGCGCGTGCGCAGGGGGCCCTTCATCGGACGGGCCAGATCCTCTTTAGGGTCGGCCAAGTCGCGCACCCAGGCCAGATCGGCGTCGGCCGGCAACGCGACGCGGGCCACGTCGCCGTCATAGGCGCGCGCCTTCAGCGTCGCCGCGCGGCGGCCCGTCAGCGCCAGATCGACCTCGTCCAGCGCGCGCAGGGCAGCCAGCCGTTCCGGCCCCAGCGTCTCGGCCGCCGCGACCAGCACCGCGACCCCTTCCCCCGCCAGAAGCACGGGCACGCCCATGCGCAGATCCGAGCGCGCGCGCGCCAAGGTTTCGGAAAGATCGGGACCGAGCGGCATGAACGTCCTCGCCTCGTTGCCGGATAGGCCTACGTTTGTAACAATATCTGTCAGCGCACACGAGGGCGTGATAGCCGTGCAGCAAACCTTGCCCGCCGGCGCTTCTGGTCTCATCTGCGCCGAAACGCAAGGAGGACAAGCCGTATGGCACAGCTTCGGAACATTCTGCTGGTCGACGACGACGACGACCTGCGCGAGGCGCTGGCCGAACAGCTGGTGATGACCGAGGATTTCGAGGTGTTCGAGGCCGAGACCGGCGCGGCCGCAATGACGCGGTCGCGCGAACAGGTCTACGATCTGATCATCCTCGACGTGGGCCTGCACGACACGGACGGGCGCGAATTGTGTCGCCTGATGCGCAAGCAGGGTGTGAAGTCGCCGATCATAATGCTGACCGGCCACGACACCGACGCCGACACGATCCTGGGGCTGGACGCGGGCGCGAACGACTACGTAACCAAGCCTTTCAAGTTTCCCGTCCTGCTGGCGCGCATCCGCGCCCAGCTGCGCCAGCACGAACAATCCGAGGACGCGATCTTCAACGTCGGCCCCTACACGTTCAAGCCGGCGATGAAGATGCTGGTGACCGAAGACGACCGCAAGATCCGCCTGACCGAGAAAGAGACGAACATCCTCAAGTTCCTCTACCGCTCGTCCGAGGGCGTGGTGCCGCGCGACGTGCTGCTGCACGAGGTCTGGGGTTACAACGCGGGGGTCACGACGCACACGCTCGAGACGCACATCTACCGCCTGCGCCAGAAGATCGAGCCGGACCCGTCCAACGCCCGGCTGCTGGTGACCGAGTCCGGCGGATACCGGCTGGTCTCGTGATCGGATGGAACGACCTTACGTCAGCGTCGTTGCCATCGCAGGACGAAGGCGGCGCGGGCCAGTCGGCACCGGCCTCCGTCCAAAGGATCCCGTTGCATGTGCGGGTAATCACATGCACCTCCCTGTTGGACTGGCCGGGCGCTTGGCGCCCGGCTTTTTTTTCGTAAGACTGCATTCATCTTTCGGTCCGAGAATGACGTCGCAATCAGGAGATCGCGCATGTTTCTTCGCGTGCTGATACTGGCAGGCGCCCTTCCCGCGGTCGCCGGTGCCGACATCATGACGGATGCGCCCGCCGCGCCCGCGCCGCGCTTTGACGGCCATGTCACCCGCGCGGATTCGCGCAACGCGCTGAACAGGGGTGACGCGGCGATGGCCCGCGGCGGCCTACCCCCCGATCTGATCCAGGGGCTGATCGCCGTCGGGCTGATCTCGGCCGCCTCGGCATACGGGGCGAAAGCGGCCAAGCACGGAAGGCACGACGACCACGGCCACTGGGATGATTGGCCGGATGACGGTGGCTGGCGGAAGCGCTGGCCCTACGGCCATGATGGCCACGAAGGTGGCGGCAGTCAGGAACATGGCGGTCACGGCCGCAGCGACGCGGTTCGCCAGGACTGAGCACAATGCGTGACGGTGCAACGCTCCGCCGCGCAGGTAGCGTTCAAGCGCCCCGCGCGTCCAGGTAGGCGCGAACGACGGTCTGCACGTTGCGGAACCTGTCTCCGCCCAAGTGCTTGCCACCGAACCAGCGCGTCACCACGACCATCTCGTCATGCACGCCCTCGCGTTCGAGCATCCGCAGGATCACGGCCGCGGCGCCCGCCTCGCCGTCGTCATGCCACATCGGCCCGTGCTCGCGGCCGAGGCAGGCCCAGGTGTTGTGCGTCGCCTTGGCGAACTTCTTCTTCCTCTTCAGCGCCTTCAGGAACGCCTTTGCCTCGGCCTCGGACCGGCAGGGTCCGCCGGCGGCGGCATAGCGGGATCCCCGGTCGGACAGGATGTTCTCGAGCACGAGCATGTCACCCGCCTACCGCCCGGTGGCGATCCCGGCAAGCGAAACGCCGGATCGCGTGGGCGACCCGGCGCTGCTGAGGGAGCATCGGCGCGGAGAGAGGCGATCCGACAATGCCTTCATGCCACCGATTGATTTAAGCTTGGGTTAAGGATGCACCCCGCCACATGAAAAAGGGGCGCCCCTTTCGACCGGTCGAGCCGGCCGGCTATAAGTCAGCCGGATCACTCGGCCGTCTGTTCGGCCTTCTCGGGGGCGAGTTCCTCGCCGGTGTTCTGGTCGACCATCTTCATCGCCAGACGCACCTTGCCGCGATCGTCGAAGCCGAGAAGCTTGACCCAGACCTCCTGGCCTTCCTTCAGCACGTCCGAAGGATGGTTCAGGCGGCGGTTCTCGATCTGGCTGACATGCACCAAGCCGTCGCGCTTGCCAAAGAAGTTCACGAAGGCGCCGAAATCGACGATCTTCACGACCTTGCCCTTGTAGACCTTGCCCTCTTCCGGCTCGGCCACGATCGAGTAGATCATGTCGTAGGCCGTCTTGATGGCATCCGCGTTCGGCGAGGCGATCTTGATGATACCCTCGTCGTTGATGTCGACCTTGGCGCCCGAGACCTCGACGATCTCGCGGATCACCTTGCCGCCCGAGCCGATCACTTCGCGGATCTTGTCGGTCGGGATCTGCATCGTCTCGATGCGCGGCGCGTGCTGGCTGAACTCGCCTGCTTCGGACAAGGCCTTGTTCATCTCGCCCAGGATGTGCAGCCGGCCTTCCTTGGCCTGCGCCAGCGCCTTGGTCATGATCTCGGGCGTGATGCCCGCGACCTTGATGTCCATCTGCAGCGAAGTGATGCCCTTCTCGGTGCCCGCAACCTTGAAGTCCATGTCGCCGAGGTGATCCTCGTCGCCCAGGATGTCGGTCAGCACCGCGTAGGAGCCGTCTTCCTCGAGGATGAGGCCCATCGCGACGCCGGCCACCGGCGCCTTGAGCGGCACGCCCGCATCCATCATCGACAGCGATCCACCGCAGACCGATGCCATCGACGAAGAGCCGTTGGACTCCGTGATCTCGGAGACCAGCCGCAGCGTGTAGGGGAAGTCCGTCGGCGACGGCAGGACCGCCTGCAGCGCGCGCCAGGCAAGCTTGCCGTGGCCGATCTCACGCCGTCCCGGAGGGCCGACGCGACCCGCTTCACCGACCGAGTAGGGCGGGAAGTTGTAGTGCAGCAGGAAGTTCGACTTGTAGTTGCCGGTCAGCGCGTCGATGAACTGCTCGTCATCGCCGGTGCCCAGCGTGGTCACGACCAGCGCCTGCGTCTCGCCGCGGGTGAACAGGGCCGAGCCGTGGGTCCGCGGCAGCAGACCGGTTTCCGACACGATCGGGCGCACCTGGTCCAGCGCACGGCCGTCGATCCGCTTGCCGTTCTTCACGACCGAACCGCGCAGGATGGTCGACTCAAGCTTCTTGAGCGCCGAGCCGAGGTTCGCGTCGGCAAGCTCATCCTCGGACAGCTGCGCCTTGATCGCGTCCTTCGCGGCGGCGACCGCCTGCGTGCGCTCCTGCTTGTCCAGGATCGCGTAGGCGTCGCGCATCTGCGTCTCGCCCAGCGACTTCACGCGGTCGTACAGCGCCGAGTAGTCCGGCGGCTGGAAGTCGAACGGCTCTTTCGCGGCTTCCTCCGCCAGGTCGATGATCAGGTCGATCACCGGCTGGATCTGCTCGTGCGCGAACAGGACCGCGCCCAGCATCTCGTCCTCGGTCAGCTCGTAGGCCTCGGACTCCACCATCATGACCGCGTCCTTGGTGCCGGCGACGACCAGGTCGAGGCGCTGGTCGGGGTTGTTGCGCAACAGCTGCATGTCTTCGGCCATCGGGTTGAGGACGTACTCGCCCTCCTCGAAGCCCACGCGGCAGCCGGCGATCGGCCCCATGAAGGGCGCGCCGGAAATCGTCAGTGCGGCCGACGCGGCGATCATCGCAACCACGTCGGGGTCGTTGACCAGGTCGTGGCTCAGCACGGTGCACATCACCAGCACTTCGTTCTTGAAGCCGGGGACGAACAGCGGCCGGATCGGCCGGTCGATCAGGCGCGCGGTCAGCGTCTCTTTCTCGGAAGGACGCGCCTCGCGCTTGAAGAAGCCGCCGGGCACCTTGCCCGCGGCGTAGTATTTTTCCTGGTAGTGCACGGTGAGCGGGAAGAAATCCTGCCCTTCCTTCGCCTGCTTGGCGAAGGTCACGTTGGCCATGACACTGGTTTCGCCCAGCGTGGCGATCACCGAACCGTCGGCCTGGCGGGCAACCTTGCCCGTTTCCAGTGTGAGCGTTTCCTCGCCCCACTGCATGCTCTTCTTCGTCTCTTTGAACATCGTCGTATCCTGTCTGGAGGCGCTCACGGGCGTATCCCGTGTCCTCCCATGTCAATGGCGGCCCCATTGCCGCCGACCCCTTTCATCGCATTCCCACGGCGCGGGGGTCGTCGCGCCCTGTCTCAGATGTGGCCCTCGCATACAGGGTTTCGGCGCCTTTGCAAAGCGGCGATGGGCGCGTCATCCGAAACGCGCCGTGCTGACCTCAGAATGTCAGAATGGATGAAGGATGCGAAGGTTCTGACCCGTGCGATGCCGGCGTTCCGTCAACAGGGAGGAACGATGAAAATGCTTCGTAACTCGCCGTGGCGCGGAACCGTTTGTTAATCGCGCGACCGTAAGCCTGTCAGCCGTCGGACAAGTCGTGGATCACTCGGTCCGGCGGCTTCGATCATCAGAAACAGGTTAGCGATGGCAGATATTCATTTTCATGCACTTGCCCCGGCCCGTGCGCGATCCGGCGAGGATCCGCTCGTTCCGTTCCTGCTGGGCGCCCGCAATGCGCCGGTGACGATTTCCGCCCGTGACGTCCAGCGACTCGACTCCCTTCGCCTGCAATTGCTGCTGGTCGCGAAGCAACAATGGGAGGCCGACGGGATCGATTTCAGGATAACGGATACGGCTCCGTCCTTCCACGAGGGCCTGCAGCGCCTCGGCCTGAATCCACAACACTTCGAAAAGGAGACGGTGCAATGACGAGAGTCCTGGCCATCGACGATTCCCGCACGATCCGGAACCTTCTGCGCGTATCGCTCGAAGGCGCCGGCTTTGAATTCCACTCGGCCTGCGACGGGCAGGAAGGCGTGGACGTGTTTCCGGATGTGGATCCCGACGTGGTAATCACCGACATCAACATGCCCAGGATGGACGGTTTCGGCGTCATCGACACGCTGCGCAGCGGCCCTAACCGGACCAACGTGCCCATCCTCGTTCTGACCACCGAAAGCTCGGACGACCTGAAGGCCCGCGCGCGCGATGCCGGCGCGACCGGCTGGATCGTCAAGCCTTTCGACGACACCTCGCTGGTGTCGGTCCTGCGGCGGCTTACGGGGCACGTGAACTGACATGTCCGGCAATTCGATCAGAGATACCTTTTTCGAGGAATGCGAGGAGCTTCTCGAAGCTCTCGTCGAAGGGCTGTCCCAGATGGAGGAAAGCCCGGGCGATACCGAAGTCGTGAATGCCGTGTTCCGGGCCGTCCATTCGATCAAGGGCGGTGCGGGGGCGTTCGGACTGGATGAACTCGTCAACTTCGCGCACACGTTCGAAACAGTCATGGACAAGGTTCGCGGCAACGAGATCGTCGTGACCGGGGACCTGATGGCCCTGTTCCACCGCTCGGGCGACCACCTGTCGGATCTCGTCGTCGCCGCGCGCGATGAAACCGTCGCCAACCAGGAGACCGAGGCCGGGCTGATCAAGGAGCTCGAAGGCCACCTGGGGCCGGATCACGCGGAAGAGGAATTCAGCTTCGACGCGCTGACGCTGGATTTCGATGCCGATTCGTCGGCCGCCATCGTCATCGATGACCTGGAAGGTTCACAAGCACAGGACCACGAGGCCGAGCGACGCTTCGGCATCGCCTTCACGCCAACGCGCGCGCTTTACGAAAACGGGCACGAGCCGCTTCTGCTGTTCGATGCACTCGCCGAACTGGGAACGCTGTCGGTCGAAATGAACATGGCGCAGCTTCCGGATTTCGACGCTTTCGATCCCGCCGAACCCTGCATCTCGTGGACTCTTGATCTGCTCACGCAGGAAACGGAGACGACGCTGCATGAAGTCTTCGAATTCGTCGAGGGCCTCTGCGTGATCGATATCTCCGTGACCGAGGTACCCGCCCACACACAGGTAGAACCGGCGGACGGGGAGCTGGCTCCGCCGGCATTCGATCCGCCGGAGGAGACACCAATGCCAGATGCCACGAGCGCCGATTCCGTCCCTGATCCGGCACAGGCCGAAGAGACCGCGTCGCCCGGCACGGGGCCGGCTGCAAGCGTCGCCGGAAAGGAGCCCCGCGGGCCGAAAGCCACGCTGCGGGTCGATCTGGACCGGGTTGACCGCCTGATCAACACCGTGGGCGAACTGATCATCAACCAAGCCATGATCTCACAGCGGATCGAGGAACTGGATCTGCCAACGGTCGCCCATCTCACCAACGAGCTGGAAGCCTACAAACTGCTGGCGCGCGACATCCAGGAAGGCGTGATGGCCATCCGCGCCCAGCCAGTCAAGCCGCTGTTCCAGCGCATGTCCCGGATCGTGCGCGAGGCATCGGACGCGACGGGAAAGAAGGCCCGCCTGGTCACCGTTGGCGACTCGACTGAGGTTGACAAGACGGTGATCGAGCGGCTGGCCGATCCGCTGACGCACATGGTGCGAAATGCCGTCGATCACGGGCTTGAGAAATCGGAAATCCGTGCCGCGGCCGGCAAGGATAGGATGGGCACGATCCGACTTTCGGCTGCGCACCGCTCGGGTAGCGTGTTCATCGAGATCGCCGACGACGGCGCCGGCCTGAACCGCGAGCGAATCCTCGAAAAGGCAATCGAGAAGAACCTGGTTCCAGCCGATGCGGAATTATCGGAGCCGGAGATCGACAACCTTCTGTTCCTGCCCGGCTTCTCGACGGCCGGCACAGTGTCCAGCCTTTCGGGGCGCGGCGTCGGGATGGACGTGGTCAAGAACGCCGTTCAGGCGCTGGGGGGGCGGGTCTCGATAGCGTCACAGCCAGGCAAGGGTACGACCTTCACCATCATCCTTCCGCTGACGCTGGCCGTGATGGACGGGTTCGTGATCTCGGTATCGGACCAGACGATGGTCATCCCGATTTCGTCGATCCTGGAAACCATCCGCCCCAAACCGAAGGACATCCATGTCATCGGCACCGACTCGCACGTGGTCAGCGTTCGTGGGTCTTACGTCCCGATTGTGGACGTCGCGGAAAATCTGGGGCTGGGAAAGATCCGAAGCGACAAGGAGGTCGGGATTCTGCTTCTCGTCTCGACAGAAACCCAAGGCCTGACCGCGCTGCGCGTCTCCGCGATCCACGACCAGCGCCAAGTCGTGATCAAATCACTGGAGAGCAACTATGCGGCAATTCCTGGTGTATCGGCAGCGACGATACTGGGGGATGGAAAGATCGCACTCATTCTTGATCCTGAAGAGCTCATAAAGCTCGCCCAGCCATCGGCATCCGACCAGATCGCACAGCACGCCAGAATGGAGCTTAGGCATGCCTGAAACTGAAATTTCCCGAGCGGACTCGTACTTCGAGTTCATCACGTTCTCGACCGGAGGCCAGAGTTTCTGCCTTGAGATCACTCAGATCCGCGAAATCCGGCGATGGACTCCGGTCACGGCCCTACCGCACACGCCTGATGACGTGCTCGGAGTCATGAACCTTCGTGGCGCCGTCATCCCGATCTTCGATCTGGCATCGCGCTTTGGCCTGGGCGCAACCCCCGGCAATGAGCGCAACGTTGTGATCGTTGCGGCCGTCGGAGGCACGACCATCGGTCTGCTGGTGGAGTCCGTTTCGGAAATCCTCTCGGTCGCAAAATCGTCGATCCAAGAGACGCCGGATATCAAGTCCGAGGCTACGAGGAACAGCATTCTCGGCATGATTTCGGTAGGCGACACAATGGTGCGCGTCGTGAACCTCGATGCGGTTCTGGATGCCGGATTAGGCGTCGCCGTATGATCAACCCCGTTCATCCAGAGGCCGGGGCGGCGTCGTTCAGCGACAACGAATTCGAGCGTCTCGCGGCCTTCGCGAATCGCTCGTTCGGGCTGAAGCTGTCCCCGGCCAAGAAACCTCTCGTCTATTCACGCATTTCGAAGCGCTTGATTGCTTTGAAGATCGATAGCCTGAACAACTACATCGATCTCGTCGAAAAGGGGAACCAAGGGGATGAACGACTGGAACTTATTTCCGCCTTGACCACGAACGTCACGGCCTTCTTCCGGGAAAACCATCATTTCGATACGGTTAGGAAGGAGATAATCCCGACGATCGCGGCGAGAGCTGGCAACCAGAAACGCGTCCGGTTCTGGTCCGCGGGTTGTTCGAGCGGAGAAGAGCCCTATTCTCTCGCGATGACGCTGCTTGAGTACCTGCAATCTGCGTCGAGTCTCGACCTCAAGATCTTGGCCACGGACATTGACCCCAAGGTAGTCCAGAGGGCGAGACAAGGCGAGTACCGAAAAGAAAACCTCGACCAATTGCCTGCCGGGTACCTCGCAAAGTATTTTAGAAAAGTCGGAAGCGACGACAGCTATTCCGTATCGCCGGAGATTCGGAGGATAGTAACGTTCGGCGAACTGAATCTGATAGAGACGCTTCCGATCAAGGGACCGTTTGACGCCATATTTTGCCGGAACGTAGCGATTTATTTTGACATGGAAACGCAGCAGAAGGTCTGGAACAACTTCGCCGACCTTCTACTTCCCGGTGGACATCTCTTCATCGGGCACTCCGAACGGCTAACTGGCCCAGCCCTCAATACTCTGAAAATCACGGGCGTCACCACGTACCGAAAAAACGGTCTTCCCTTGTCAGGATGGAGCAACACATGAGCCTCAAGGACTCTCTAAAAGTTATGGTTGTCGATGATATGGCAACAAGTCGTGGCCTTATAACGCAGGCTCTCGACGAAATCGGCATCAAGAACTACGTAACGGAAAATGACGGCAAGCAGGCTCTCGAGCGGCTTGCACGCAACCCGGTGCACCTGGTCCTTTCGGATTTCAATATGCCTGGCCTAGATGGCCTAGGACTTCTAAAGGCCGTGCGTAGCCAAAAGTCGACTCAGAAACTTGGCTTCATTCTGGTTACCGGCCGCCCCACTCCCGACATGGTCGGCCAAGCGAAGGCGCTGGGCCTGAACAACATGATCAAGAAGCCGTTCACCTCAGCTTCGATGAAGCAATGCATCGAAAGCGTTGTTGGCAAACTATGAGCGGAACGGATTCCAGCCCTGGTAGTATTGAACACGCGATCAGGATCGGCGCTGACGAGCTTCATGTTCTGCAGACGCGACTGACAAAGGTAGAACGCCAGATCGAAACCATCTTTTCGAGAAGCCATTCAAATCTGACCTCCGAAGAAATAGCGTCTCTTCAGGATATGGACCTTATCGTTCAGTCTATCGCCGCCCTACAAGGATATTTCGACCGCCTTTCCGACGAAACAATCGCAAGCCCCACGCCAAGAATTCCAATCGCCATAAGTTCCATTCCGATCGGGGAATTGCGGGACAGATTTCTCGGACTGCAGAAGAAACAGGTAAGTCGGGGCCTTCCAGAATTGTTCTGATGGCCGGTCCATTGCATCCAAAACGTCTGGAAAGCTCATGCAAACGGTTATTGTCGCCATCCCGGACGATGCGGTTCGGCAACGGATAAGCGAGCAGGTCGCATCTCTGCCGGGTTTCCGCTTGGTCGCGCGCACGCGCACTCTCATGGATACGTACAACGAGATCGAGACACGCGCGCCAAACGTCATTCTGATCGCGGAAAGCCTGTCGGCAATGCCGGAATTCGAAGTCATGCGTGCGCTTTTCGTCGCCCTGGACGTGCGTTGGCTGGTGGTGACGTCCAGTCCGGCCGCAAGCCGCGCGATGCAGACTGCGGCAGCGAAGTCTGATCTCTTTGCTCTGGCGCACGACTCTTCGCTGGCCCAGCTCGAGCAGCAACTGCACAGCGTCACGCGTAGCCAGGCGATGCCGATGAAAGCGCCCGACGCAGAGGCGAGTTCGACCCCGATGGCGAGGATCGACAGGATCATTCTGATCGGCTCCAGCACCGGGGGGGTCGATGCGCTGCTGGCGATCCTCCGTGATTTCCCGGCCGACTGCCCGCCGACCGTAATCGTGCAGCACACTGGCGTCGGCTTCGGCGTCAGTCTGGCCGCGCTGCTGGATCGGCAATGCCGCGCGTCGGTGCGGTTGGTAACCGAACCGACTGCGCTGAGGCGCGGCGCCATCCTGATCGGTGCCGGCGTCAAAGCGCACCTTCAGATGGCCCCGGGCCGCGTGGCGCAGGTCGAACTGGGCGACTCGGCACCCGTCAGCGGCCACGTGCCCTCGGTCGACGTGTTCTTCGAATCCGCAGCACCCTTCGCCGGGCGGGTCTCTGCCGCGCTTTTGACCGGAATGGGCCGCGACGGCGCCACCGGATTGAAGACGTTGCGCGACGCGGGCGCGCACACGATCGCACAGGATCAGACGACTTCGGTTGTCTTTGGAATGCCGCGCGCGGCAATCGAACTGGGCGCGGCAAACGAAGTCCTGCCGCTCGACTCCATAGCCGGCGCGTTGCTGCAATCCTCGCCGCGCCGCCCTCTGATGGAACGCCGCGCATGATCGCAGGACACGATCAGGTCATCAATGTGGTTCAGGGCGATTTCGAGATCTCGGATCGGCCCAACGTGATCCTGACCACGGTTCTGGGGTCCTGCGTCGCCGTCTGCCTGTATGACCCCGTCAGACAAATCGGCGGGATGAACCATTTTCTGCTGCCCTACGGCGACAGCGGTGGCGGCGTGAGCATGCGTTACGGAACCTATGCCATGGAATTGCTGATCAACGGGCTTCTCAAGAAGGGTGCGCGCAAGGAGCGGCTTGAAGCCAAAGTGTTCGGCGGAGCCCGCATGAACGAGAAGCTTCGCGATATCGGCTCATCTAACGCGGCCTTTGCCAAAGAATTCCTGGCTGAGGAGAACATTCCGATCATCGCCGAAAGCTTGGCCGGCAACGCCGCACGTCGCATCCGCCAGTGGCCCACGACCGGCCGGGTAAGGCAATTGCTGGTCGAAAACCCGACGGAAATTCCCGTGGAGCGCCCGGCCCCGATGCCGCGCACGCCAAAGGAGGACATTACCCTGTTCTGACCGGATCCCTCTTGCTGCGGCTGGCGCTGGGCGCTGGGCGCTGGGCGCTGGGCGCTGGGCGCTGGGCGCTGGGCGCTGGGCGCTGGAGCGGGGCGATGGTAGTGGAACGACTCAAGGGGGGACCCGATGAATCGTTCAGACCTGCCGCTCGTCCGCGATCTCGTCCTGATCGGAGGTGGCCATACGCATGCGCTGATCATGCGATCCTGGGGGATGTCGCCGCTCCCCGGTGTGCGCGTCACCGTGATCGACCCCGAACCCGAAGCCGCCTATTCTGGGATGCTGCCCGGCTTCGTCGCCGGGCACTATCCGCGTGCAGCATTGGGAATAGATTTGGTGCGTCTGGCACGCTTTTGTGGCGCGCGATACGTTCGGGGCGCAGTCGACCGCGTCGATCGCGATGCAAAGTCGATCCACTTGGCGGGCCGCCCTCCGATTTCTTACGACCTAGCCTCGGTCGACGTGGGAATTTCCAGCGCCATGCCCGACATGCCAGGCTTCAACAGGCACGCGATCGGAGCCAAACCGCTCGGACCGTTCGCCGATGAATGGCAGCGCGTGCGCGAAGACCCGAGCCGTCGGGGCATTGTGGTGATAGGCGGCGGCGTCGCGGGATGCGAACTTGCCATGGCCATGGCGCACGCGCGCAGGGGCACGGCAACGACCGTGACCGTTGTCCAGCAGGGACGGATCGGCACAGGCCTCGGCAGCAAGGCCTCGGCCTGTTTGCGGCGCGCACTGGCCGACGCAGGCGTCACGGTATTGGAAGGCAGGAGCGCGCACCGGATCACGGAGGACGCGGTTCACCTCGACGACGGCTCCCGGATCGAGGCGGATTTCGTCACCGGAATCGCCGGCGCCCGACCGTACGACTGGCTTGGAACCACCGGCCTGACCGATCAGGACGGCTACGCCACGGTGGATGCCCGCCTCCAGACCCGCGATCCGGCGATCTTCGCGGCCGGCGACTGCGCGCACATGACGCACGCACCGCGCCCCAAGGCCGGCGTATACGCCGTGCGCCAAGCGCCGATCCTGCTGCACAACCTGAAGGCAGTGCTGTCCGGAACGGGCGAACTGCGCCGTTACCGGCCGCAAAAGGACTATCTCAAGCTGATCTCGCTGGGCGGCAAGTCGGCGCTGGCAGAGCGGTTCGGCGTCTCCTTCCGCAACCCGCTGCTCTGGCGCTGGAAGGACCGCATCGACCGCCGCTTCATGGACAGGTTCGCGACCCTGCCTCGCCCCCCGGCCCCGGACCTGCCGTGGCCGCGCGCGATGGGCGTGCGGCAGGCACTGGGGGAAAAGCCCTTGTGCGGCGGATGCGGCGCCAAGATCGGCCAACAGGCGCTACGCCGGGCGCTTGCGCAGGGGGGCGAGGACATGCCGGGCGACGATGCGGCCGTCCTGCTCACCGGGCAGGCGCGGCAGGTCATCTCGACCGACCACTTGCGCGCCTTCACCGAGGACCCCGGCCTTCTGGCGCGCATCGCGGCCGTGCACGCGCTGGGCGACGTCTGGGCGATGGGGGCGAGACCGCAGGCCGCCACGGCATCCATCGTCCTGCCGCGCCTGTCGGATGCGCTGGCGGAACGCACGCTGCGCGAGATCATGCTGGTGGCGCGCGAGGTGATGGAATCTGCCGGTGCGTCCATCGTGGGCGGGCACAGCACGATCGGCGCCGAGATGACCATCGGCTTCACCGTCACCGGACTGTGCGCGGGTCCGGCGCTGACGCTTGCCGGCGCGCAGCCAGGCGATGCGCTGATCCTGACCAAGCCGATCGGCAGCGGCGTCATGCTGGCTGCGGAAATGCAATACGAGGCGCGCGGCCGCAACGTGATGCGCGCATTGGACGTCATGGCCCGGCCGCAGGGCGAAGCCGCCGGAATTCTGGCCGGCGCACATGCGATGACCGACATTACCGGCTTCGGCCTGGTGGGTCACGCCGCCGCCATGGCCGAGGCATCGCGGTGTGGCATCATTCTCGACGTCGCAGCCGTCCCGCTGATGGACGGCGCGCTGCGCTTGGCCGAGCGCGGGATCCGCTCGACTCTCTACCCTCAGAACCGCGACGCCTTCCCCGAACTGCCGGTCCGCGACGCCCGCGACGCATTGATGTTCGACCCGCAGACTGGGGGCGGCCTGCTCGCCGCGTATCCCGGCAACCATGAACCGTTGGTCCGCGCCCTGCGTGCAATCGGCTTCGATGCCGCCGCCGTTGGTCGCATCACCGACCGACCCGGTCAGGTCGCCTTCGCTTGAAGCCACGCGGCGACGTCGTCCGCCGCCCGATCAAGATCGTCCGCGCCCAAGCCGGATAGGCTGAAACGAACTGCGATCTCGGGCGCGACCGCCTGAAGAGACTTGGCATAAGCGGGGTCGTAGTGGTCTTCGGCCAGCGCGTGGCACAGCGCCACGGGGTCGCCCGCGTCGATCAGAGAAGACCATTTCTCAATTACCGCACTGCCGCGGAAATGCCGCAGCGGCGCAAGGCGATCCTTCAGCGCCACGCCATCCGCCAATACGTCCTCGTAGGCGTGGGCGAGATAGCGTGCGCGCGCCTCGATCGGCGCCTCTACCATCAGCCAGGGCGCGCGCCGCATCGCCGCCCAGACCGCAGGCGGCAGATTCACGCTGCCGATCTTGCTGCTTTCGGCCTCGACCACCACCGGCCGCTCCGGATCGAACCGCGCCAGCGCCGCCGCCAGTGCGCTTTCGAACCCCTTCTGCGAGGGTTGGCCGACGGACAGACCGCCCAGAAGCGAACCGCGATGCCGCGCCAGACCCTCCAGGTCCAGCACCTGCACGCCCCGCGCCGCAAGCCGAGGCAGAAGCGCCGTCTTCGCCGTGCCGGTATGGCCGCCGATTTGGACGAAGCGATGCGCCAGCCGACCTTCGTAAAGCCGTTGCGACACGAGCCGGCGATAGGTCTTGTAGCCGCCCTCGATCACTTCGGCACGCCAGCCGATCTCGCGCAGCATCCAGGTGAAAGCGCCCGAGCGCTGCCCCCCACGCCAGCAATAGACCAGAGGTCGCCAGCCCCCGTCGTGCCCTGCAAGGCGATTCTCGATGTGCAACGCGGCGTTGCGGAACACCAGCGCGGCGCCGATCTTGCGCGCGCGAAACGGCGAGTCCTGCTTGTATATCGTGCCCACACGCGCGCGCTCGGCGTTGTCCAGCACCGGCAGGTTGATCGCCCCCGGCACGTGATCCTCGGCGAATTCGGCCGGGCTGCGGACGTCGATGATCGCGTCGAAGCAATGGGCCGCAATGTCGTAATAGGTCTGAAAGCGCCTTTTCATGGCCGCACGGATATCCTGCCGGAGTGCCTTGTGGAAGGCGCTCCGGCAGCGGCGGTTTTTTTGGTTCGCAACCCTCTGGACACCGCCCGAGCGGTCGGCTAGACCGCCGTCACCCGAAGGGTCGCCCCTTCCCCGTGCCCGGGTAGCTCAGGGGTAGAGCAGTGGATTGAAAATCCTCGTGTCGGTGGTTCGATTCCGCCCCCGGGCACCACAATATCTCCATTAGAACGCCTCAGATCCTATGAAAACACGGGTTTCTCCGGATTTAGGGGCGAGCGTCCTTCGATTTGCTCCACAATTTGCTCCACCAGACACTGCCGTCCGAGGGAGCGCGACTGCGGGAAGATGGACGGTGATCTATCCGCCATGTGCGGTGCTGCATTCGGATGCGGCGCCAAGGTGGTGCCAGCTGTCTGGCGCGTCGCCACCCTGACTGCGGCCCAGAAGCAATTTTGGGGCGTTCAGCCGGCGAAAGCTCTCGCTTTGACCCACAGGAGCATGGATCGTTCCGCCCTGACCGGGACTCCGCCTTGAACGGCACGTCGGGGAGATTTGCGGATTCCCCGACGTGAAAGCTCGGGGCGAGACTGATATAGGATCGTTGCGCCGCAGTTCGGGATCAGATCCGGCGCTTCCTCTCGGCGCGAAAAAATGGAAACGTGACGAAGCTTCGGCAAGCGTCGGGACAAGGAGCCCCGGATGCAGGACCAGATATTCATCGGCAGCGGTGGCGAAAGCTATGACGCGCCACAGGGCCTGATGCTCAAGTATGCGAACCGGCACGGTCTGATCGCCGGCGCCACCGGAACCGGCAAGACGGTAACGCTTCAGATCATCGCGGAAGGCTTGTCCGCCGCCGGAGTCCCGGTGTTCCTGGCGGACGTCAAGGGCGACCTGTCCGGGCTGGCCGCGGCAGGAAGCCCCGATTCCAAGCTGCACCAGGCGTTCACGGACCGCGCCGCCACCATCGGCTTCTCGGACTACCGCTACGAGAGCTTCCCCGTCACGTTCTGGGATCTGCTGGGCGAACAAGGCCATCCCGTCCGGACGACGGTGGCCGAGATGGGGCCGCTTTTGCTCGCGCGGTTGATGGAGCTGACCGAAGCCCAGGAAGGCGTCCTGAACATCGCGTTCCGGTTGTCCGACGAACAAGGGCTGCCACTGCTGGACCTGAAGGACCTGCAGGCGCTCCTCGTCTGGGTGGGCGAGAACCGTGCCGACCTTTCGCTGCGCTACAGGAACGTTTCTCCGGCCTCGATCGGGGCGATCCAGCGCCGCCTGCTCGTCCTCGAGAACCAGGGTGGCGCGAGGCTTTTCGGCGAGCCAGCGCTGGAGCTGGCGGACCTGATGCGCGCGGATGCCGACGGCCGCGGGCGGATCAACATTCTTGCCGCCGACGGGCTGATGGACAGCCCCCGGCTTTACGCGACCTTCCTGTTGTGGCTGCTGAGCGAGCTTTTCGAGGAGTTGCCCGAGGTCGGCGACCCGGATAAGCCGAAGCTCGTCTTCTTCTTCGACGAAGCGCATCTTCTCTTCGACGACGCGCCCAAGGCCCTGGTCGACAAGGTCGAGCAGGTCGCACGGCTGATCCGCTCGAAGGGGGTCGGGGTCTACTTCGTCACCCAAAACCCCGCGGACGTGCCTGAAAGCGTGTTGGGCCAGCTGGGCAACCGCGTCCAGCACGCGCTGCGCGCGTTCACGGCCCGGGACCGCAAGGCGCTGAAACTGGCGGCCGAGACCTACCGCGAGAACCCGCGCTTCGACACGGCAGACGCCATCCGCGAGATCGGCGTGGGCGAGGCCGTTACATCGATGCTGATGGAGAAGGGCGTTCCGGGGGTGGTCGAACGCACCCTGATCCGACCGCCGTCTTCGCAACTGGGGCCGATCGACGACACCCAGCGCGGCCAAGTCGTTGCCGCCTCTCCTGTGGCCGGCAAATACGAGACCCTTCTGGACCGCCAGTCCGCGCACGAAATCCTCGCACAGCGAGCCGGCATCGCTGCCCGCGAGGCCGAGCGCGCCGAGGCCGACGAGGAGATGCAGGCTGAACAGCGCGAGTATCGTTCGGCGCGCCGGTATTCCGGAACGAAGGTGCTGCGCACCGCCTCCACCCGCCGCGCCCGGTAGTCCGAAAGCGTCGCCGGCGCGATCGGGGCAGTCGTGATAAAGGAATTGAAAGGCACGACTGGCCGACGGATCGTGCGCGGGATACTCGGGGGGTTGTTCCGAGCCCGCTAAGGCTTCTCTGCTCGGAAGGCATTTTAGCTGTTGAGAAAGTTGCATGAGCTTGATGGCGCGGCCATCGCATCGTCCAGCACCACGGCATTGTTGCGTAACTCACGCCTAAGGCGTGACTTCCCCTTTCCCCGCTGATGTCATGCCACGCGAACGATCTCGGCGGTGCCGAGGGCTGAGAAGCGGTTCATGAGTGCGACGCGGATGTGGATTTCGGCGGTTTGGCGGTCGGGATCTCTTGCGGCGATGCGCTCGCCGAATGCCTTGAGGCATCGCATCTTCGCCTCCACGCGGCTCCTGGCGTGGTATCCGGTCCAGTGCTTCCAGAACGCCCGGCCGTAGTGTTTCGTGGCGCGTAGCGTCTCGTTCCGAGCCTTTGCTGCCGGGCAGTCTTCCTTCCAGGGGCGCCCGTTCTTCCGGATCGGAATGATCGGCGTGGCTTGCCGGTCGATGATGGAGGCATGGCAGCGGCGGGTGTCGTAAGCACCATCCGCGGTCACGGAGCCTATCTGCTCGTCCTCGGGGATCTGGCCGAGCAATTCGGGCAGGATCGGACTGTCGCCGTCGCTGCTGGGGGTGAACTCGACTGCCCGGATGTCCGAAGTGGCGGTATCCATCGCCAGGTGGACCTTGCGCCACTGGCGGCGACTCTGCACGCCGTGCTTGCGAGCCTGCCACTCACCATCGCCCAGGAACTTGATGCCGGTGCTGTCCACGAGGAGGTTCAGGGGACCGTCGGCAAGGCGGTACGGGATCTGGACCGCCA
>NZ_FNPF01000052.1 GCF_900107235.1 Citreimonas salinaria | reverse complement strand
TATAGCGCGACAATCTGGGTGAGATCAGCGCGACAATCAGGATAAGAGTCCTTGGCCGCGACGAGGTCACATTGGACGGTCTGCGTATCGCGAGCAAGGTGATTGTCGCTGGTGTTTGTCGCGGAGCGTCAATCAGCGGCGATGTCGGCGGGTAATGCCTTTTGCGGTGGCCTGCCCGGACCCTTCGCCTTTTCAGCGGCCCTGCGGCGGTAGCTTTCGACATTCAGCTCGAAGATGGACGCGTGGTGGACCAACCTGTCGACGGCGGCCAAGGTCATGGCCGGATCGGGGAAGATCGTATTCCACGCGCCGAAGGCCTGATTGGCCGTGATCAGCATGGAGCGCCGCTCGTAACGGGCGCTGATCAACTCGAACAGAACGCTGGTCTCGGCCTGGTCCTTTGTGACGTAGGCGATGTCGTCGAGGATCAGCAGGTGGAACTTGTCGAGCTTGGCGATGGCACCTTCGAGGGCGAGATCACGACGCGCCTGCTGGAGCTTCTGGACCAGATCCGTGGTGCGGGCGAAGAGCACCCGGTAGCCGTTCTCTACGAGTGCAAGACCGATGGCGGACGCGAGGTGACTTTTGCCCACGCCCGGCGGACCGAAGAGCAAGATGTTGTCGCCCTTTCCGATCCAGCTGTCGCCGGCGGTGATGGCACTGATATGTGCCTTGGACACCATGGGGACAGCGGCGAAGTCGAACGTCTGGAGAGTTTTACCGGGCAACAGGCGGGCTTCGGCAAGATGGCGTTCGATGCGTCGCCGCTCACGTTCGGCGATCTCGTGTTCGACGAGAGCACTGAGCAGGCGCGCTGCAGACCAGCCCTCCTTGTCGGCCTGCTCGGCAAAGCGTGGCCAGAGCGCCTTGATAGCGGGCAGCCGCAACTCGTTCAGGGCCATGGTGAGGCGGGCAGCGTCGATGTTGGGAGCGTTCATGCCGCTACCTCCTGCGCGGCCGTGTCATTGCCGAGGAGCCGATCGTAGGAGGACAGGCTGGCCAATCGCACCTCCACTGCGGGCAGGCTGTCGGGCCTCGGGGCGAAGAGCGTGCGCAGGGCGGAGGTGTCGGGCAGCCGGTTCTGCCGGAGGTCTTCTTCGATCTGGGCGGCCAGGTCTGCCTCGCAGTTGCGGTCATGGGCCAATGCCAAGAGGTCGACCATCGTGCGGCAGGCCTCCCTGTCGCTGGTCTGCTCCAGCAACACCGCGAACATGTCGCGGAAGGCCTGACGCGGGAACAGCTGATCGCGGTAGACCAAGCCCATCAGCGCCATGGGCTTCCTGCGCAGCGAGTGAATGACGTGATGGTAGTTGACCACGTGGCCGTGGCTGCCGCCGGGCGCAGCTCGTCCGCGTGGCAGCTCTGACAGCAAAGTAGAGCCGAGAAAGAGTTCGAGCCGGTCGTCGTAGAGCCGGACCCGGAGTTGATGACCGATCAGCCGGGACGGCACGGTGTAGAAGACCTTCTTCAACAGGAAGCCTCCCGATGATGTCACGCGCACTATGATCTCCTCATGGTCCGTGGTCCGCCGGGCAGGCAGGGGGCTGAGGCTGGCGCGCTCGACGTCGATGCGCTTGGCATTGCGCGCGTTGATCCGGCCGACGATCTCGTCGATGAAGCGGCGATAGGCCTCAAGATCCTCGAAGTCGCGCGACCCGCGCATGATCAGCGCGTCATCAACGGCACGCTTGAGGTGGCCATGCGGGCCTTCAATCGCCCCGTTCTCATGCGCCATGCCCTTGGTGTTGCGCGACGGGGTCATGCCGTAGTGGCGGCAGAGCGCATCGACGCGGTCGGTCAGGTCGGCCTCGGCAGATCGCTCGAGGTTCTTGAACGCTGCCGACAAGCTGTCGGTCCGATGCTCCTCGGGCGCCCCGCCGAGGGACCAAAGGGCATTCTGCAGCCCCTCGGCCAGCGCCACGTAGCTCTCGCCGCCCAGCACCACATGGGCGTGCTCGAAGCCGGAATAGGCCAGTCGGAAATGATAAAGCCGATGGTCCAGCGGCTGTCCGGCGACGGTCACGCCCAACTTGGCCATGTCGGTGAAGTCCGACAGCCCCATCTTGCCGGGTACGTGGACCTGGCGAAACATCACCTCCTGTTCGGGGCCATACTCGGCGCGCCATGAGCGTATGCGCCGCTCCAGCGTGCGTCGGACGCCGGAACCCAAATCAGAGTGGCGGCGCAGCAGCTCCTCCCAGACCGCCACCGGTCGCAAGCCAGGAGAGGACTGCAGAAGTGGAACGACCTCGGCTTCGAAGATGTCCGCAAGCGGATCCGGACGGCGCCTGCTGCGCGCGGGCTTCTTATGCGAGGGCAGGGTCGGGTCTGACTGGAGCCGGTAGCCGGTCGCTGTGCTGAGCCCGGCCTTGGCCGCGGCGACAGGAACGGAATGAGTTTGTCTGAGCGTCATGAAGAGCCTCATCTGCTGGTCGGTGACATGACAGCCCGGCATGAACGATCCTCCAGAACGGAAGATCGTCCTCTACCCGAGCCGACCACGACCGTCAGACCCACCCACTTGAGGGCGAAACGCGGGGTTAGCGGCTCTCCGGTCGGGCTACGCCCTCCCTGCGATCCGCCAACCCCGCGTTCTCATCTTGATTGACGCTGAACTCTCATCCTGATTGTCGCGCTGCA
>NZ_FNPF01000015.1 GCF_900107235.1 Citreimonas salinaria | reverse complement strand
CCCGCACTCAGGGCTGAAGATGCGCTCGCCACGCGACTTCATCGCAGCTCAAACCGCAACTGCCTGAGTGTCCGGCGAAACGGGGGCAAGACCACGATGCCGGCGCCGTAGCGCAGCTAACCGCACTTCAATGAGGGCTCATCCGGTGTCGACAGACATAAAAAGGGCAAGTGGGCCTGCCGTTCGCTGCGACTGCTCATATCTTGTCCAAAAGCTGCTCAGGTAGAGGAGACCAGCCGACTCCCACCACCGTCAGAAGAGAAACCTTTCAGCCCATCCCACGCAGCATTGCCTCTACCAGCTGCTGGACCCGTAGCGCTTCTCGTGGGGATGCCAGCCGGTGAGGCTGGCCGGCGATGCAAAGCTTCAAGCCATCCAATTGGGCTTTCAGGCTGGTCGCCCGGGGGTCTTTTGGGCGCGGGCGGATCTCGGTGAACGCGCCCCCGTCCGACACGGCGTCGATGTAGAAATCGGTGATCCGTCGGCTTGTCCGCGTTCCTTTGATGGTCAGTTCCTGCCGGTCTGGAAGCGCGCCGCCCACGCTCGCGAGAACACTCACCGGGCGGCCGTCCTCTGTCACAAGACGTGCTGCCATCTGCGTTTCGCACAAGGTCGGATCGGACGGGAACGAGGGCCGGGCCCATTCCACGGAAAGCGGGCCCAGCAAACGCTCGGTGAAGAACAGGAAGTGCGAGACGACCTCTCGTATCATTCCGCCTTCGTCGCGATAGCGCAGCCAGTCTGCCGCCTGCTGCCATGCACGCGGCCAGGCGCCGTAGGTCAGGATGATCTCGGCCCCGACAAGATCACCCATCGCGCCGGACTCGGCGGCTGCCGAGACGCCCGCCAGCGCGTCGCCAGAGGCCTGCACAAAATTCACGGCAGCCGGGACACCTGAGGCTTCGAGACGCGCGACGAGATCCTCGCTCGCATCGAGATCCACGCCAAGCGGCTTTTCCAGAAAGACGGCCTTCCCGGCCGCCGCAGCAGCAAGCGCATAGGCCCGGCGCGGTCCGGGCGGGCAAGCCAGGTAAACAAGGTCCGCGGAATCCATAGCGGCCTCGGCGCTTTGGGTCAGAACGGCGTCCGGGGCCATGGCTTTGGCGGTCGCGCAGGCACGCGGATCAGGATCCCAAAGCGTGACCGGGGAGAAGTCATCGTGCCGGACCATGTGCTCCAACATGCGCCGGCCCATGATCCCCAAGCCAATGATCGCCGTCTTCACCGTCATCGTTCGCTCCCCTGTATTTCAGCGGTCCAGCAGCGCCTTGTTCAGCACCATGTGCACACCCTTCGTGCCGTTGACGCATTGCGTGATGCGCAGGTCCGCGGCGAGCGAGCACAGCATGTAGGCGTCCTCGCGGTTCAATCCGCGACGCTCGGTGATCCACTTGATCATGTCGCGCACGGCCCGCTCCGCGGCGCGGTCGAGGCTTTCGTGAAGGCCCATGGTGATCAGGTCGTCCTGCGTTTCGGCTCGTGGCGCGGCGAGCGTCATGTCGTCCCGCGCGGTAAGCCGGAACGTGCCGGTCAGGGCGGTTTCGATCGCAGTCACGCAGACCTCGCCGTCGCCCTGCGCCGCGTGGCCGTCTCCGGCCGAGAACAGCGCGCCGTCGGCGAAGATCGGCAGATAAAGCGTCGCGCCGGGACCGAGCATCTTGTTGTCGACGTTGCCGCCATGGGCGCGAGGCTGGATCGTCGAGATCCGTCCCCAGGCCGGTGGCGGAGCGACGCCCATGACTCCGAAGAACGGTGCCAGAGGCAAGGTCAGCCCCCAGGACAGGAGCGCGGTCATCGCATTGGTGTCGAGCGGGATGATGGTCGTGCGCCCGGTATCGAAATCCTCGGGCAGAGCACCCGCCAGCGGACGGATGATGTTCCATCCCCAATCCTGCCGCAGCACGACATCGAGGATGTCGACCTGCAGGACCATGCCCGGCCGCGCGCCGCGAATGGCCACCGGCCCCGTCAGGATATGGCCCGGAAGCATGCGCTCTGCCCGGGCGTGAATCTCGTGGATTTCCTCCGGGACATGAAAGCCCGCATCCGCAGGAGGCAGCTGCGAAACTGCGCCCGAAACGGTCTCGATCGTAACCGCGTCGCCGCTGTCGATTTCGAGTGCCGGCGGCAAGGCCGCATCGAAATAGCCCCACGCGCACGTCTCGAGGCTGGCTGTCAGACGGTGGGTCATGGCATGTGCTTCCAGAGGATCAGAGGCTTCCCGTTATGGCGTTGGCGACCACGATTGCAAGCGGCGGTCTCGCTGCACGAACTCGATCTCGGGCGCTACAATAGATTTAGGCTCAGATCGAACCTGCGGGAGCGCGGCGGGAGGAGCCTTGGCATGGACCTGAGCCGTCGGTGCTCACGGCCCGGTCCTGCCGTTCGCGGACCGTTTCCACGCCGCGGCGCAGCTTTCGCATTGCTGCCATTCGTGCGTCTCGCAGCATTTTCGGAGGATGAAGGACCGCAAGTTTACCTCGTGCGCGAGCTCGAGAACCGCGTCACCGATGAAGCGGTGCAGCAAACCTATGACCAGATTGACCAGATCGCCGAGCAGACCGAGGAGGAGTTGCCGCCGCTCGAAGACGTCCGTCTTCAGATCGTGCAGCAGCTTCAGCAGCAAGCCGTTCAGGGTCATCAGCAGGATCTCGCCTCTGACGTCGAAATCGTGTTCTA
The DNA here is from genome assembly GCF_900107235.1 of Citreimonas salinaria. Lineage (GTDB taxonomy): Bacteria > Pseudomonadota > Alphaproteobacteria > Rhodobacterales > Rhodobacteraceae > Citreimonas > Citreimonas salinaria. The sequence goes on along the minus strand of NZ_FNPF01000015.1, from coordinate 103,621 downwards.
CGGCCCTGATGGCGAGCCGGTGGAAGCCAGTGCCGACGAAACTTCGTCCGACGATCAGTGATATCGTGAATCCCGTCGATTTTGCGCCGTCGCGGGCCTTACAGCGTATTCGTGGCGGAAGACCGGGCGGTACGGTTGCTGAATGATCATGAACGATCGTGCCGCTTCCTCTCACCCAAAATGGAAGGAACACGACATGAAAGGGACTTCTGGAAAGCACCACAATATGGCGACCGCTTACGCCACCTTTGCCGCCGTCGCTTTGGTGACCACATCCCTGTCGGCGCAGGGCTTCGGTGACTTGGACACCGACGCCGACGGGCTCCTCGGCAGCGCCGAGTTCGGCGCAGGCATTGGGGCCTCGGGCATCTTCGACCGCTGGGACGTCGACTCCGACGAAGCGCTCGCGCGTCGCGAGATCACCGAGGGCATCTACGACCTTTGGGACAGCAATGATGACGGGCGGCTGACGGTCGGCGAATGGGACGATGCCATAGACACCTGGTTAGGCGAAGACACGGTCGATCTTCAGGTCGAAGAGTGGGACGCCGACAGCGACGGCACTCTATCCGCCTTCGAATTTCTCGAGGCGATGGAACAGACCAACTTGCTCGCCCGGATCGGCCTTGATGTCAGCGAAGGCCCTCTGACCGAAGAGGCGTTCTCGGCCGGCCTGTTCAGTCTGGGCGACTTAGACGACGACACGTTTCTCGGCGAAGACGAGGATGTTTGGTTCGTTGATCTTCTCGAGATGTTCAACGCGCCGGACGACGTCGAGGTGACGCAGACCAGCGCTATGGACCCGGTCGATGGCGACACCGCAGATAGCGAAATGCCCGACCTGCTCCCGGACGGCGAGGCATTCTCGGACCTGCCGATCCCCTGCGGTGAGGGCGATGCAAGCTGCGAGGCGATGGCAGAGCGGTTCTGCGCTGCGCTGGACTATGATCCGCCGCTCGGCTTTCTCGCGGCCGGCGGTAGCCTGTACGTCGTCAGGTGCGCCGACGGCTTCTGAACAGGTTTACCGCTTTCGGCGATCGGCAGCGGGAGGGCCCACTGCCCTCCGCCCTCGCGGCGCTGGACCCGCACACGCCCGTGTTGGTCTACCTGCACATTCCCTTCTGTGAACGGCTCTGCTGGTTCTGCGCCTGCCGCACGCAGGGGACCAGGACGCTGTCCCCCGTCGAAAGCTATCTCGGCACGCTCGAGCAGGAGCTTGTGCTTCTGGCGCGGGCCTTGCCGGCGGGCCTTCGGTTGGGGCGGATGCACTGGGGCGGCGGCACGCCGACGATCCTGCCGCCCGAATTGATCCACCGGCTGGCGCAGGCGGTCAAGGCGGTGATCCCTCCCACCGACGACTGGGAGTTCTCGGTCGAGATCGACCCGACGATGGTCGACCGGGCGAAGATCGACGCGCTGGCCGAGGAGGGAATGGGCCAAAGTACGCTGCGCGCGGGCTTCAAGCAGCACCTCGAAGAGACGAAGACCCACGTGAGCCGTCTCGAGCAAGTGTTCGAGATGCATGGTACGAAAGCCAAGGCTGCGACCTGCCCCGTCATCGACGGTATCAGCAAGGAGGCGGAAGATATCTCCGGCGACATCGGCGACCCGGAGGTTCTGGACGCCGCCCTCGCTGCAGCGGCGCAGGGTGTCGAGCATTACGAGATTTCGCGCTACGGCGAAACGCATCTTGGCCAACACCGGCATTGCCGGAGGTGGATGTTCTCCCCGCCCCTCACATGTCTCGATTATGGAGCAAACCGCGATTCTTTTGCGGCCCCGTCCGCGCTCTCGATCGGGCAATGGGCTCGGAACAACTTGCGGGTCGGGCAGGTTCTCGAGCAAGCGCATGCGGTTCGCCAGATGCGCGGAAACGGCTCCATCGGAGGGAACTGCCACGTGCAGGAAAGGCCGGCAAAGCTTGAGCCGCTAAGCGGCTTGAAGGCGCTGAACCAATTGATGTGGCTTTGCCTTCCACCGGTGGTACTGAGCCAAGAGGTGACAATGAGCGAAGATCCCGCCATGACAGGTCCGGAGCCAGAAGCTGGCACGCCCGCTTCCTCGTCCGGGGTGATCATTGTCGGCGCCGGGTTCGGCGGGCTCGAAGCCGCGAAAGCGCTGGGGCGCGCCGGGATCGTCACCACGATCATCGACCGCAAGAACCACCACCTCTTCCAGCCGCTGCTCTACCAGGTCGCCACCGCCGCGCTGTCGGCCAACGACGTGGCCGAGCCGATCCGCAAGGTGCTGCGGCGTTATGCTTCGGTCCGGGTTCTCTTCGGCGAAGTATCGGATATCGACACGCAGGCGCGGCGGGTCCATCTCAGCAGCGGTCAGTCGGTGGGGTATGACCACCTCGTCCTGGCCGCGGGGGCAGGGCACGGCTATTTCGGGCACGACGAGTGGGCGCAGTGGGCGCCCGGCCTCAAGACCATCGAGGACGCGCGCCACATCCGAAGTCAGCTTCTGCTGACGTTCGAGCGCGCCGAGCGATCCGACGACCCCGAAGAGCGCCGACGCCTGCTCAGCATCGCGATCATCGGCGGCGGCCCCACCGGCGTCGAGCTTGCCGGCGCCATCGCCGAGTTGAGCCGCTACACCCTCGCGCGGGACTTCCGCGCCATCGACCCGACCGCTGCGCGCATCACCCTGGTCGAGGCCGGGCCACGGCTGCTGGCGGGCTTCTCCGAAGAGATGTCGGACTACGCCAAGGCCCGCCTGGAACGGCTGGGCGTGCGCATCCGGACCGGAGAGGCGGTGGACGACGTGGGGCCGACCTCGATCAGCATCGCCGGCCAGTCCGAGCCGACTGGCCTTGTGATCTGGGCCGCAGGCATTTCGGCGTCGCCGCTGGCGCGACAACTGGGTGAAACCGACCGGGCCGGCCGCATCGCGGTGGACGAAAGGCTCGCCGTGCCCGGCCACGAGCGCGTCTACGCACTGGGCGACGTCGCCGTGTTCATCGGCGAGGATGGCAAGCCGCTGCCGGGTCTCGCCCAAGTGGCCAAGCAGCAGGGCGACCACCTGGGCCAAGCGCTGGCGGCGCATATGCGGAACGGCGAGCCGCTGCAGCCCTTCCGCTACCGGAGCCGCGGCAATACAGCCATCGTCGGCCGCCACGCGGCCGTGTTCGAACACGGCCGCACGAAGGTGAAGGGATGGTTCGCCTGGCTCGCCTGGGCGGTGGTCCATGTCTATCTTCTGGTCGGATTTCAGCACCGGCTTTTAGTTTCGATGCAATGGCTGTGGCGCTACCTGACCTACGAGCGCGGCGCCCGGCTGATCGCCGGCGACTACGTTGAGCCGGACGATCCCGCCAAGGCGCCCGTCCCGCGCGAGCGGCTACGCTCCGCGGACCCGGCAGAGTGCAGCCGCACCTCCGACTGACAGCCCCCGCTGCGCGACTGCGCGGCCGGCGGCGCGGCCAGCGATAACTGCGCCGCCGTCCGGCATCATGCAGCCCACCTGGACCAGCCAGGCTTCGCGGCACCCGTCACCGGTTTAGGCGGGCCAGTGGTCAATAGCGTGGCGATGCCGCCCTCCCACGAGCAGCGTCAAGTATGCACGAGCCGGCATGCGCGCCCAAGTGGAACAGCATCTGCCACGTCCCAAACCCACCGGTCGCGGCCGAGGCTGTCCTGCGCCATCGCGTCGCCGCCACTTCTCCTATTGCTCCCGCAGGTGATCGTACCAGAGCGAGACCGCCTCGATCTGTTGGCGCGTGAGGTTCTGCGCGATCTCCGTCATGACGTGCGACCAGCCGGTGCCGCCACGCGCGCCTTCGCGCCACAGGAGAAGTTGCTCCTCCACATACCATCCCGGCTGCCCTGGCAGGTAAGGGTAGTTCGGATTGCGCCGCTCGTCCCGCGCGTGACAGCTCTGGCAGGACGGGACCTTGCGGGCGTGAAGCCCCTCCATGGCGATACGTCGGCCGAGGTCGAGAAGCGCCTCGCGCGAGGCTGGCGGACCGCCCGGCGCCGCCGGTGGAACCTCGAAGCCTGCGGCGGTCTCGAGCCCGTCCAGCGTGCCGGCCTCGTCCTGCCCCACCCGTGGCGGAAGCGGCCCCTCCGGGCGAGGCGGAACGGGCGCGATGTCTGGCGCGGGTTGCTGCGCGTAATGGGCGGCGAGGCGACGAAGGGTCTCCGGCGCGTAGCGCCGGGCGGGCGGTTCCATAAAGCCACTTTCGCGCCGGCCCTCGTGGAAGGCGAGCAAGATTTCGTACAGGTATGTCTCTGGCTGACCTGCGATGACCGGAAAAGCCTCTTTCGCCCGGCCCTCGCCGCGGCCGAGACCGTCGGTTCCGTGGCAGCGCGCACAATCCTCCAGCGCGTCCGAGAAGATGGCATCGCCCGGGAGTTGCGGCGGCCGGAGGCCTCCGAGCGCCATCTCCGCGTAGGTCTCGGCGCTCATGTCCGGAAGCGCGCGCAGGAACGCCACCTGCGCCCAGACCTCGTCGTCCCGGTTCTGCGCCGGCCAGGCCGGCATCCCGCTGTACTTGATCCCGTGACGTACGATCCAGAACAGGGCGCGGTCGTCCCAGTCTTCAACCCGGCCCTCCAGCCGCGGAGGCGCGGGCGTCATCGCCTGCGCGACCGGCGACTGCGCGATCCCGGGCGCCGCATGACACGGAGCGCAGCCGGTGGCGAAGTGGCCCGCCGCGCGGAGCACGAGCGCCGGATCCGAGAGATCGAGGCCGGCCGGCCGGTCCACCGGCATCGACTGCCGCCTCACCGCGTTTTCCATGGTCCAGCCGAGGAACCAGCGCACCGGGGCGAAGTGGCCCGACGCGGCGGAGATGGAAACGAGGCCGCTCCAGCCCACCAGGAGCACCAGCACCGCGGCGCCGAGGAGCGTCGCCAGCATCTTCTTCCACGTGAGGACGAAGTTAATCCGCATCCGCTTCCCTACCGGCAATCGACGATGAACAGCGCGGGCGTCGCGTCGAGCAGGACACCCAAGAAGGACAGCGACGCCAGCAGCATGGTCGCGAACTCCAGAAAGCCCTCCTGGTCCTGACGCGTGCCGCGGTCGCCGCCGGTCGTGCGCCGCCGCCAGTCCCGCCACGCGCGGTAGAAGAACAGGGCGATCAGTACCAGTGACACGACGGTTGCAATGCCGATGAAGACCCGCACGCCGCCGATATCCCGGAAGATGTCGGCGTTCGGCGCGCAGGCGTAGGCGGCGGCCACGTAGCTTGCGAGAAAGTGGATCGCCCAGATCGCCGGCGCCGCGATCAGCGTCCAGAGCGTGTCCGGCGTGCGTCCGAAGAAATGCACCGCGCCCTCCTCAGACCGCCAAGGGGAAAAGCGAGACCGTCGCCACCGCAAGCAGCGCCTGGAGGCCGGTGAAATGCCAGTAGAGCGTGACGTTCGAGATGTCCTTGTCGTGGTCCGGCGTCATCCGACCCGCCAGTGACCGCGCCAGGCAGTAGAGCAGCATCACGCACCCGATCGCCGCGTGCAGGGCGACCCAGATCACGATCACCCAGACCGTCGCCGGGTAGACATGCGCCACTGGGTCGAGCCCGGTCGCGTGCGGCCCCCAGAGCAGCGCGCCCGCCGCCGCCAGCGCCCCCACGGCGGCCATGGCCATCAGCAGCCGGGCGGCCGTGACCCTGCCGCTCCGGTTCGTCCGCTTCGACAGCTCAACCGCCAACCAGGTCGCCACGAACAGCCCAGCCGCGACAGAGGGCCAGAAGACACCGGGTCCTTCGGTTCCGGGGGGCGGGAAGTCGGCGTGAAGCGTGAAGAAGTAGTAGTAGCCAAACAGAAAGCTGAGAAAGGCCGTCAGGTCGCCGAACATGGTGATGAACATCGCCCACCACCCGACAGAGGCCGGGCCCGAGCGGTAGAGCGGCAGTGTCAGCCCGAGCCCCACGTCCTTCGTCGGCTTCTCGGGGATCTCGGCCGTGCCGCGCCAGAGCCAGAAGATGATCACCGCCCCCGCAGCGATTGCCGTGGCCCCGGTCAGGAGCCACCAGTGGAACGTCGCGAAGATGAAGACGAGGCCCGACAGCACCGCCGCCACCAGCGGCACATGGCTCGGGCCCGGCACGCGCACGACACATTCCGGCTCGGCCGCGAGGACCGAGGTTATGATCGTCTCGCGCCGGCCCTCCTCGGCATCCGGCAGGTAGAAGCGGCCGGCAGAAACGTCCTTTATGAAGTTCGGCTGCTGCCACAGAGGATAGCGGGTCTCGATGATGGGAACCGAACGCACGCCCCAAGCCTCGCCCGGCATCTCGGCCAGCCACTCCAACGTCCCGGCGTTCCACGGGTTGCGCTTTTCGTAGGGCTGGTTTTTCCGGGGCCGCACGGCGTCGAGGACGAATATCAGGAAACCGGCCGCGAAGATGAAGGCGCCGATGGTGGAGATCAGGTTCGGCAGCGCCACGCCCATCTCTTCGGGGTAGGTCCAGACCCTTCTCGGCATCCCCATCAGCCCCGAGAAATGCATCGGGAAAAACGCGATGTTGAAGCCTATGAACATGGGCCAGAAGGCATACCAGCCCGCCCGCGCCGACAGCGTCTTGCCGAAGATCATTGGCCAATAGTAGTGAATGCCGGCGACCACAGGGAAAAGCATCCCGCCGATCAGCACGTAGTGCAGGTGCGCTACGACGAAATAGCTGTCGTGCGCCTGCCAGTCGAACGGGGCCATGGCCACCATCACACCGGTCAGCCCGCCGATTACGAAGATCGCCAACGCCCCTGCCGCGAACAGCATCGGCACCGAGTAGATCACTCGTCCCGCGAGGCACGTCGCGAGGAAGACAAAGATCTGCACCCCGGTGGGGATCGCCACCACCTCGGACGCCGCGGTGAAGAACCCCAGCGAGATCGCCGGCAGCCCCGTCGTGTACATGTGGTGGACCCAGAGGCCGAACGAGATGAACCCCGTTCCCACGGCCGCCAGCACCACCCAGGAATAGCCCACGATCGGCCGCCGCGCGAAAGTCGGCACGACCATGGCAAGCAGTGCGATGGCGGGCAGGAAGATCACGTAGACCTCGGGATGCCCGAAGATCCAGAACAGGTGCTGCCACAGGATCGGGTCGCCGCCCCGGCTGGGGTCGAAGAAGGGCCATCCGAACAGGCGCTCGAGCTCGAACAGGATGTCGCCGGCTATCAGCGGCGGGAAGGCGAAGAGGATCATGCCCGCCACCACCAGCACGTACCACGCGTAAAGCGGCATCAGGTTCAGCCGCATGCCCGGCGCTCGGCATTTGAGTGTGCCCACGATCAGCTCCACCGCCGCCACGAGCGCCGCGATCTCGATGAACGACAGGCCGAGCAGCCAGATGTCCGGCCCGTAGCCCGGGGTAAAGCGTTCCTGCGTCGTCAGCGGCGGATACATGAACCAGCCGCCCTTCGGCCCCGCGCCGAAGAAGATCGAGCCGCAGACGAAGACGCCTCCCACGAAGAAGCACCAGAAGGCGAACGCGGTCACGCGCGGGAACGGCAGCTCCCGCGACCCCAGAAGCTGCGGCAGCAGGATCAGCGACAGCGATTCGAAGATCGGGATGGCGAAGAGGAACATCATCACCGTGCCGTGCATGGTGAAGAACTGGCTGTAGAGGTCGGCCGAGAGGAAATCGTTCTCCGGCACCGCGAGCTGTACGCGCATTCCCAGGGCCAGGACCCCGGCGAAAAGCATGAAGATCATCGCCGTGCCGACATACCAGAGACCGACTTCGGTGTTGTTCACCGATGACAGATAGCGCCAGCCGGCCGGAGCGGCCCAGGCCTTGCGCAGACGCTCCTCTTGGCCGCGGCGCACCTCCGGGTCGTTCTGGTCCAGTCCGGTCGCGCCTTCCTCCCGGTTCATCATTCCAGGCTCCCCAGCCATTCCGCGATGATCTCGATCTCCCTCTCGGGCAGCATCCCGAAGCCGGGCATCTCGACCCCGGGCTTCAGGTGCTGCGGCGACCGGATGAAGTCCGCGAGGGTCTCCACGCTCATGGGCAGGATCGCCGCGGCCAGTGTCGACCTGCCGCCCACATGGGTCAGATCCGGCCCCACCAGCCCGTCCGCCGGCGTGCCGCGGACGGTGTGGCAGGCGCCGCAGCCGCTCCGGAGGAAAAGCTCGGGGCCCGGTCCTTCCGTCACCGCGGCGGGCTCCGCCTGCGCGGCGACGTGGGCGGCGTAGTCTTCCTCCGGTACAACTACCGCCCGCAGCCGCATCTGCGCGTGGGTATCGCCACAATACTCGGCGCAGGCGCCGGCGAAGACTCCGGTGCGGGTCGGCTCCACCACCAGCCGCGTGACGCGACCGGGAATTGCGTCCATTTTGCCGGCTATAGCGGGAATCCAGAAGGAATGGATCACGTCCGGGCTGCTCAGCAGGATCTCTGTTCTGCGCCCGACCGGGAGCCATATCTCGTTGGCGCTCGGCACGCCCCCGGCGGGCAGGTTTCTGACCACCCCTGGGCCGCCCTCGACGTCGTAGGCAATGCGCCACCAGAAGCGCTCACCCGAGACAGCAATGGTCGGACCATCTGCCGGGCGCCGCAGCTCCGGCATCATGCCGACCCCGAAGACCACCAAGGCCGTCACCACAACCCCGGGGAACACCGCGCCGCCCCACAGGATAAGGCGCCGCGCCTGCCGCTCGGAGTTCTCGCGAGGCGCGCGGACCACGACGCTGCGACACAGGACGATAACGAAAATCCAGATCGCAAATGCACCGGCCAGCATCACCCAAAACAAAACGGCGACGCGGTCCGCCTCCAGCCCGGCCGGATCGAGTGTCGAGAATTCGCCGCTGCACGCGGCGGCCATAGCCGGTACGAGCAACGCAGCGAAGACGCGCAGGCGAGGAAGTATAACCTTCGCAGAGAGGATCATGGAATTGTCGATGCTTTCATCGCGGCCTTCATCTCCTCATGGCTGCGCCCATCCGCACGTGGCCTTCCACTCTATTGATCGTATCGCAGCGAGCGCGAGGATCAACAAAGGGTTCTGCGACTTCGTGGCTTGGCGGCCCGGCTGTTCGCCTCGTGCGGCTTCGCGCGCCGCGGGCTATCGAGGGGCGAAGGTCCTGTAGAACTTATTGCTTCTGTCACGGTGCCCCGTTGCCTAACCTGGCAGGAAACGGTGGAGTCCGTGCCGTCGTCCGTTGCCGTCGATGCCGCTTGAGAACTGCAGATGAACTTCCGCTTTCTTCTCCCCGGGCTCGGCCTTCTCGCACTGATTTGGCTGTTGCCGCTCGAAACGATTGTCCCGGTCTTCGCCGCTCACATGCTGCGGCACATGACGCTGGTGGCGCTTGCCGCGCCGCTCGTGGTCCTCGGCCTGCCCTCCGCGACCGGCGCACTTCGGGTGTCGCCGCTTTTCGCCAGCATGGCGGAACTTGTGGTGGTCTGGTCATGGCACCTGCCTGCCGCGCACGAATTTGGGCGACTGACCTCCATCGGCTTTGCGACAGAGCAGGCGTCTTTCCTGGTTGTCGGACTACTGGTCTGGGCCGGCTGCCTGCGGTCCGACCGGCCGCTGGCCGGTGCAGCGGGGCTGCTGATAACCTCGATGCACATGACGCTGCTCGGCGCGCTGCTCATCCTCGCGCCACGCGTCCTCTACGGCACGTCGCCGGATCTCGCTGGGCAGCGTGTCGGCGGAATGCTTATGCTGGGGATCGGCACGCCGGTTTACCTGATCGCGGGGCTGACGCTCGTCAGCCTCGCACTGCGGGGAAGGACGAGCGCTTGACCGGTCTTTTCAGGCAGCAGACCAGATATGGCGGCGGCAATGCCGCAACCAAGTTAAAATGTCCGGGGCTCCGCAAAGTAGAAGTGTCCCGGTGAAGCATGACGGAAGCGCAGCCGGGCAGGGCGGAGACCTCAAGTATCGGAGCCCTGATCTGTGCGCGCGGTTGCCGCGGGGCCGGTTCCATCCCGCAACCCTCGTCATGGGCGAGCCAGAGCAGGTCGACCATCCGGCGGCAGGCGTCGAGATGCGGCAAGGCGGCGGACAGCGCGGCCCATGCCTCGGCGTATTCCGAGCGCGGGCACAGGCCAGCGCAATTCGCCGATCCTGCCAAGGCCTGCGGCTTGCGGCGCAGGGCGTGGATGACGTGGCGATAGTTGACGCAATGAACGCGCAGGCCGTCATCACGCCCGCGACGGCGCGGGTGGGCGCATCTGGATCCGGCCGGACGCCAGCAGCGCCCAAAGCAGCATCGGAACGGTTTCCGCGCAGGGCAGCACGGTCTGCGTCTTGATGCGGCGGCGGAACTCCTCGTTGAGCCGTTCTATCGCATTCGTGGTTCGCGCTGATTTCCACCGCGATGGATCGAGGCGGGCGAAGGCAAAAAGCCGATCGCCGGCCTCCTCGAGGCTGTCGGCAACCGCACGGCATTTCAGGCGCCACATGCGCAGAAACGCCTTGCGCCGTGCCTCAACCTCGACTGCTGTTTCGGCGTAGATCATGTCCCTGTAGTCCTCGGTCAGCTCGGCTGGTAGAGCCGCAGCAACTATCAGCTCACGGCGCGCGAGATGCTTGTGCGCACGCGCGTCAGGATCGAGAACGAGCTGCGCGGGCTGTTGCGGACCTTCGGCGTACTGTTCGGCAAACGCGTCGGCAGCTTCACAAAGCGCGCCGGCGAGATCATTGCAGGCGCGCTCGCGGCCTCGCCAGACATGCGCCTGGTCGCCGAGACCCTGATGAACGCGCGGGCCTCGATCCTTGACCAGATCAAGGTGCTCGACCGGCGCTTGTCTGCTATCGCCAGAGTAACGCCGGTGGTGCGACTGTTCATGACCGCGCCCGGCGTGGGCGTGATCACGGCCTTGTCGGTCGCTTCGGTCTTCGACGATGCCTCGCGCTTCAGGCGTTCATCGAGCGCGAGGGCTTATCTCGGCCTGACACCCCGGCGCTACGAGTCGGGCGAGACCAGTCGCAACGGTCGCATCTCCAAGCAGGGCAACCAGCTGACCAGGAAGCACCTCTACGAGGCGGCCACCACCCTGCTGACGCGCAACCTGCGTTTCTCAACGCTGAAGGCGTGGGGCCTGAAGCTGGCCAAGATGTCAGGCTTCAAGAAGGCACGTGTGGCCGTTGCCCGCAAGCTTGCCGTCATCCTCCACGCCATGTGGAAGACAAACACCCCGTTCCGCTGGAGCGAGGTCGATGCATGACAACAAAGGAGCATGACTGACTGACGACTTCACGAATGCGTCCTGCCGGGACGCGTGGCCAGGATCAGGCCGGCCCTCTGAAACGCGGCGCCTCGACAAGACGCAACGAAGATGACCGCGAGGACCACTTCGGCCGATCCACCATCCGACGCCAACATGCAGCGACCCCAAGAGCGATCGACTGCGGAGAGAACCCTGAACCCGGCGAAGGCGCAGACGTGAAAGACAAACCTTGACCAGTGCGATTAAAGAACTTCAGTGGGGCATTTCATCAACTTGCGTCCTTCTTTTCGTAGATCTTGACCAGAAAATTCCCGAGCGCGCCGACCAGCATAAAGAAGGCTCCGACTATGAATAGCCAGACGCCGATCGTCTGCCATTCCATTCCCACGGCCCGCCATGTGCCAAGACTTGGTAAGAACATGATGCTGCCAACAAAGAAGCTGATATTGCCAAACATGCCCAGGCCGGTGTGGATCCAGCCGAAGTCCTGAACGAGTGTCTTGATGGCGCTTCCCATGACCGACTCCTGTCTGCCGTTTTGCGGGGCCGCCCACCATCAGGCGTACCATTGCGTTACCAACACCTGTAAAACGGCCTGCTGTCAACGCATGGCCTACCCTGTCTGCAAGTGGTTTTGGCGTTCGGGCTTCGCCTTCTGTGTCAACGTGTCCGGCCTCGGAGCGAACTCCCTGCAAAGATGGAGATACGCGCGAGATGGTTCTCGTAGTCGGCTCAGCCATGGTGGCCGTTGATTACGCGCAGGCTTCCAAGCCGCCGTTCGACTGGTCCGCCATCTGCCTTACTCTCTGCAGACATCGTGTGTTGGATGTCACTAAGAACTGCTCTGCCGCCGGTGATCCGATGTTCTACCACCACGTTCCTCTTTCGCACGGAATTCTGGTTCTGACGGTCGTGATGCTCTTGCACTGGGCGATGAGCGTCTTGACAGACAGGAGCGAGCGCGCAGAGGATGTTCTCGAGGGAGAACCCGTTCTCGTGGTTGAAAACGGTGCGGTGGTGGAATCGGCCGTGGGAGTTGGCTCAATGTCTCGGCGGAGTTGATGTCGCTACTGCGGCAACAGGGCATTCAGGACATTGGCGAGGTAGAGAAGGCATTCTTCGAACCGAGCGGTGCCCTGCCGATCTCGGTGCCGCGCGACCGTGATGGCGTTGCATTTGGACGTCCATCTCGGGGTGTAGCGGCGGAGGCCCATTCCCACCCTCAGTATCAACGATCGCGCCAAGCTCGTTGATGCAGCGCAACGAGAAGCGGCGCTTATTGCCGAACCAGGGCCTTTTCGCCTCGGTGCCGTAGCGCAGAACGGTTCGCATGTGGAATTCTCCAGGTTTTGCGTGCGTCCTATAAGGCCGCGCAAGGTACTCCGCCGACGCCAGCACGAAAGCTCGAGTATTTTCCTCAGAACCTTGTTCCAGCGCAACCATCGCCCTCGCGCTCGGGCGGGCGTTCCTTATCTTCCAATCAGAAACTCAGTCATCCGAGAAAGGACAAAACGATGACACCGCGCAACCTGCTCCTCAGCACCGCTGCCGCAACGGCAATGGTTTTCGCTGGCTTCGCAGGTGCGCCCGCTCTCGCAGACGAGCCTGCCGCCGCGAACATTGTTCGCCTCGCGACCGACCTGCCTGCGCCGCTGGCGCGCCAGGAAGTCCAGACCGTCAAGGTCGACCTCGAGACGATTGAACTCGTGGGCCAGCTGGATGACGGCACGTCCTATCGCTACTGGACCTTCGACGGAAAGGTCCCCGGGCCATTCCTTCGGGTTGCAGTCGGCGATACCGTGCAGGTCAACCTCAAGAACGCCGGCGACAGCTGGGCGATGCACAACATCGACCTGCACGCGGTGACCGGAGAACACGGCGGCGGATCCGTCACGATGGCGGCCCCGGGCGAAGAGGCCGGCTTCACCTTCAAGGCGCTCAAACCGGGCATCTACGTCTACCACTGTGCCGTCCCGATGGCAGCTCAGCACATCGCGAACGGCATGTACGGGATGATCCTGGTCGAGCCTGAAGGCGGGCTGCCCGAAGTCGACCGCGAGTTCTACGTGATGCAGGGCGAGATCTACACGGAGGAAGATCACGGCACGCGAGGCGAGCTGACGGAGAGCTACGACAAGCTGCTCGACGAGGACCCGGAATACTACGTCTTCAACGGCGCAGCCAATGCGCTGACGGGAGATGCGGCCCTGAGGGCGAAGGTCGGGGAGACGGTGCGGATCTACTTCGGCGTCGGTGGCCCGAACAAGACTTCGAGCTTCCACGTCATCGGCGAGATCTTCGACAAGGTCTACCAGCTCGGTGACCTGACCAGCGCTCCGCTGGAGAACGTGCAGACGATCTCCGTGCCTCCCGGTGGCGCTGCCGCGGTCGACATCAAGCTCGAGGTTTCCGGCGACTACGTGCTGGTGGACCACGCGCTGAGCCGCGTCGCCCGAGGCCTCGTCGGCACCCTCTCGGTCGAGGGTGAAGAGCAACCGGATGTCATCCGTGCAGGCTTCTGAAGCCGAAACCATCCAAGGGGTGCGGCAAACCTTCCGCACCCCGACACAGGCCCCAAGGAAAAATGACATGAAAACGATCAGCCTCACCGCCGTCGCAACCGCAGTCGCGATGCTCGCCGGCGTGCCCGCGTTCGCCGCGGATCATGAGATCAAGATGCTGAACCGCGGCGCAGACGGAACGATGATGGTCTTCGAGCCCGCCTATCTCGAGATCGCGCCCGGCGATACGGTCACCTTCGTGGCGACCGATAAGTCGCACAACGCCGAGACGATCGCCGGCATGCTCCCCGAGGGCGCCGAGCCCTTCGTCGGCAAGATGAACCAGGATGTCTCTTACACCTTTGAAGAGGACGGCGTCTACGGCATCAAGTGCAAGCCGCACTACGCCATGGGCATGGTCGCCCTGATCAAGGTCGGCGACCCGGACAACGTCGCCGAGGCCGAGGCCGTCTCGCACCCCGGCAAGGCCAAGACCGTGTTCCAGGACCTGTTCGCCGAGCTGGCCGAATAAGCGCCCGCGGGTACGCCCGAGAAAAGCCTTCCAGGAAGGCACCGGACGAGAGGCTCACTGAGCCTCTCGTTTCGTTTCGGATTCGGCTTCGTGGCAGCGTGCAGGCAGCAAAAGGGCGGGCTCAGTAGAGCGGGCCGCCATCAGTGTCGTCGTGGCTTCTACGGTGAGACGTTCAAAATCCGAAACTTCTATCTATTACCGGAACCGTCCGCCGTGGCACCGAAACGGGAGGCGTCGCGCAATTTCTTGTGTCACCTGGCATCGTTCACTACTCCTGAATCCTTTGGAGCGTCTGACCGGATACGAACCGTTATACCCGTCTCTGCGCGCCCCAGACGCTAAGGACTACGTCGGCGGCAGATCCGTCAGTCCGACCGAACACGCGAAGAACCGGTTTCGCCCTCTGCGCCCCGCCACCCGGTGACTACCGAGATCATGGAGCAGGCGGCGAGCCGCGTGACCGGCGGCGGCAGCGTGCGCCAGCGCTGATCGGGCGTCCGCTACGGGCGTGGGATCGTTTCCCGCTATGATCATTGATCAGCATGAGCGCCAACACGATCCCCTCCGCATCGTCTCTCGACGTTATCTGGATTCCCGAGAGCGCCGGGATGGAACATGGGCCGAACCGTCACGTTGAGGCGCTGAAGGGACGCGCACCGAGGTGCTGCCCGACCATCCGATCGGAGGAGCTACAGATGGCACTTTTTTCCAAGGACATTCAGAGCATGGACGACCTTTTCGTCCACACACTGCAAGACATCTACTACGCAGAGCAGAAGATCGTGAAAGCGCTGCCAAAAATGATCGACAAGGCCAGCGAAGGCCCGCTGCGCGAGGGATTCAAGCAGCACCTCGAAGAGACGAAGACCCACGTGAGCCGTCTCGAGCAAGTGTTCGAGATGCATGGTACGAAAGCCAAGGCTGTGACCTGCCCCGCCATCGACGGTATCATCAAGGAGGCGGAAGATATCTCCGGCGACATCGGCGACCCGGAGGTTCTGGACGCCGCCCTCGCTGCAGCGGCGCAGGCTGTCGAGCATTATGAGATTTCGCGCTACGGCACGCTGATCGCTTGGGCTCGAGAACTGGGACGCCAAGATTGCGCCTCAGTTCTGCAGGAAACGCTCTCGGAAGAGAAGGCCACCGACAAGAAGCTGACGGATCTTGCGGAGGCGCGGCTGAATCGGAAGGCCAGCTGAGTTTTCCCTCTACTCGAGGCGCCGGCCCGGGCGGGGGTCGAGGCGGTAATCCAGCTTCATGCCCGGGCCATCAACGCGATCTCTGGGAGCGAGAAGGGGAGCAGGGCCGAAATATCGAGCGACCGCATCAGTTCAGCCGGGGCGTGCCGGGAGATCCAGTGCCGTAGCAGAATGACGCCGAGCGAGTGGGTGACGAAATGCACCCGGGGCGCGTGCCTGCAGCGCTCGACGGCGGGCAAAATCGCAAGGTTCGACAGATCCGCGATACCGGCCTGGGTCGACGGATAACCAAGGTTGATGACCCGGAAACAACCTTCCTTCTCGAGAGCCCACCTCATTAAGCGCATGGAGGCAGGGCCGCGCCCGAGGCCGTGCAGGAGAACTACGCATTCTCGCTCACTTTCCTCCTCGTGAACGCGCCCCGCCTGCAGCCGCAGAGCGGAAGCGAGCATGGAGATGTGCCACTCTGAGATCATGCCGTGAGTTCCTTCTGCTCGGTAAGCGCGCGCGTGAGCGCGGGGTTGTGCGCCTTGCCCGATGCCAAGAGCGGGTTCCGGCCATCACGCGCACCTCAGAATGCCGCGCGGACCTTTCCGGCCGAAGAGAGATCCTCACGCTGCATGTCCTCGCGATCGGTCACGAGGACAACAACCCTTTCGCCTTTGCGGGGGTCCTTCGCGGCGATGGCAGCCCCATGGGCGTCGGCGGACGAGTCGAACCAGCAATGCAGGAACGAACAGCCTCGCGGACGCTTTCGCGGTATTCCGCCTGAGCCGGATTTCATTTCACCAGGAGGGCAGGAGGAACATGCAGTATTGCCGAGGCATTCCTAAGCCTTTTGCTCAGCGACCAGCCCTTCTACCGCCTTTACGATTGTGGCGACGGACGAAACGTCGAATCCACTGTCCTCGGGGCTGTTCGCGTTGAACGGTACCTGAATGTTCAAGCTCTCCTCAATCGCGAAGATCGATTCGACGAGGCCCAAGGAATCTATCCCCAGGTCTTCCAGCGTCTGATCTGACGTGACAGCCGCAGGTTCGACCATAGCCTGTTCAGCAATGATGCGGGTCACGGTGTCCCTCACGCTGTTCGACATAGTCACTCCATTCTTATGCCGCGCCGGATCGTTTCAGACGCCGCCACCTCGTCCGAACCGCCTCATTCCGGTGGAGCATAACGCCCTCTTGGACCCTTACAAGCCGCTAAAACAGGGCTGGAGGGCAAAGCGGGGCGCGCTGCCTGTGGCCTCTGCCGCAACTGCGGCCATGGGAATCGTATCGTTTGCCCGCAGCGTCGGCGCCTGCTGTCGAACCGAGGCTTCGGGCCAGCCTGCGCAGGACATCGT
Organism: Citreimonas salinaria; assembly: GCF_900107235.1. Classification (GTDB taxonomy): domain Bacteria; phylum Pseudomonadota; class Alphaproteobacteria; order Rhodobacterales; family Rhodobacteraceae; genus Citreimonas; species Citreimonas salinaria. Next base: position 86,907 of record NZ_FNPF01000015.1, on the reverse strand, counting down.
CGCGCTGCGAGGGGCTGCCGCAGCCGCGGACGAAGCGGGTGAGCCGCAGCTGCAGCGGGTCTTTCGTGCCGGCGGCTATATCTTGCGCGCGGCATCCTTTCCCGAAGCCTCCGCGGCCTCGATCCGCTCCTCCGGCGATGACGCGTCCCTGAGCGCCTCGGCTTCCGGCAGGAACGCCTTTCTATCTGCGTCGCGCTTCTGCACAGCGAAGGTCAATACCGGCGATCGTGTGGCCCTGACGCACATCACGCAGGCCAAGAACTGATCGTGGAAATGCCTTCGCGAACTACCACCCTGTACCGTACATTGAAGGTGCTGCTCGGCTTGGCGTCCAAGCGAGCTATAGGCTTCGCAGAGAATCTCTTGCGCTGGTCGGTCTGGATACCGTGCCAGACCGCAGCACGCTTTGCAGACGCCAGAAGAGCTTTGGGGCTGGCCGCATACTCCGGGGCATTGCCCCGGCCACGTCTCGCCGAGGCGCGAGGTGGTGCACGATCATCGCGGGCGACGTGCGTGTTCCACGGGATGATAGGCGCCCGTTCCAGATGATCGTGGGCAGCGATTCCACGCGATGATGGGCAGCCGTTCCACGCGATCGTGGGCGGGTTTGGCCGACAGTCTGAAGCTACGGTGACCCTCGTTTTTTGAACGAGGGAGCCGAGATGCCAACGGGACGACTGTCGATGCGCCGAATACGGGATGTGCTGCGCTTGAAGTATGCGCAGGGGATGAGCGAGAGGGCGATCGCCGCAAATGCCCGGCTCTTCATTGCGAACATGGGCACCGAGCCAATCTACGTCAGCGCGATCATCGCGGATTACGAGGCCGCGGGCGAGCGTGGCACGGCCTATATCACCCAGAACGACAACATCCGCAGCGAGGACCTGGAATCCGCCCGCGGCGCGACGAACGAGGGGCCGTTGGCGTCGGGCGATTACCTTGACGCGGGCAGCTTCGAGGATCTGATGGCGCGGATAGAGATGCATGGAAACAAGCGCGTCGCACCCGAGACGATCGAGCGCCTGACCCTGACCGTGGCGGCCCAGACTGGATACTCGGCCATGACCTCGGCCGGATCCAAAGCCTACGGCGTCACCCGCGAGGGCGAGGACGTAGTGTTCCAGCCCGAGAAGATGGCGACCAAGCAGCTGCGCGGATGGCTCGCCCGCCGCAGGTTCCAGAAGCGCCTCGAGGCCGAGATGAGAGACGCGGTCTGATCCAGGGCAACCGTCAGCAAAGGGCTCTACGGGCAGCGCTGAAACCGGCCCGGGCCTGCCGGACGACCAAACTCTCGAGAAGATTGAAACCGTCATGAGCAACACCGCGAACAGTTTTTAGCTGCAAGTTGAATCCGCATGCTCTCCGCCCCCACGCAGGCTTGGCGGCAGGCGAGGCGCTTCGCTCCAGGACCAAAAGATCGCGTTTCAGCTCTCAGCGTAGTCCGATCCGTCGTCTTCCTCGCCGGGAACATCCACATCTTCGTGCAGAATGTCCTGCATCCAGAGTTTCTTGACCAGGACGAAGCAGACTACCGCCAGCGGGGTCGCAAGCAGCACGCCGATCGCGCCGAACAGAACGCCAAAGCTGAGGATCGCAAAGATCGTTACCACCGGCGGCAGGTCGACCGCGCGTTGCTGGACCAGAGGCGTGATCAGGTTCCCTTCGACCTGCTGGACAAGGATGTAGAGACCCGCCACCCACAGCCCCGTCGACGGGCTCTCTGACAATCCAAGCGCGATCGCGGGAACGGCGCTCAGGGTCGGCCCGATGAAGGGCACGAACTCGAGCAATCCGGCCAGGAGACCGAGCGCCAATGCGGAAGGGATGCCGAGCAGCCACAGCCCGAGCGTCGTCAGAACCCCTACCAGAACCATCGCCACGAGTTGCCCCAGCAGCCAAAGCTTTAGGGCCTGTCCGATCGTCTCCATGGTGTCCCGGGCCTGAGCCTGACGCCGTTTTGGGAACAGGCTCGTCAGGCCGTTCTTGTAAGCCCGGGGCCTCAAGGCAAGGTAGATCCCCGACGTCAGGACGATCAGCACATGCGCCACGATAGTGAGGGCTGACGTGGAGTATTCGGCCAAACTGATGGCAATTTCACCGTCCTGAAACACGTCGGCAAGCTGCTCCTCGACCCAGCCCCGCAGGCCGGAGACACCAAACCGCTCTTCCAGCGACGCGAGCAGGTCCGGAACGCCCTCGATGAGGGTCGTGACCTGCTGGCTGACCTGCCTCCCCATCAGTGTGAAGAAGCCGGCCAGCACTCCGCCGACGATCAGGCACGCGACGCCAACCGACCATTGTTCGGAAACCGGGGTGAACCTCTCGATGGGAAGCGCCACGGCCTTCAGCAGCACCGCGACAAGAACGGCGCCGAACACCAGCAGCAGGATATGCGAAAGTTGCCAGGCAGCAAGCGTCGCAATGATGATGACCGTCAACATGAGCAGTTTCGCCGCGAACCATGGCCGTTCATCAGTTAATTGGAGCATCGTGGGCCCTTCTGGTGCTCGCGGCATTCAGGCGAACGCGTGCCACATCGTGGCGCAACGTCCCGGCTTTCAGACTGCCAACGCGGGTGACGCGGGTTTGGCCCCAACTCTCGCGAAATTCGGCGATTGGCATCGCGTCTGAGCGGGGCGCACTCGTATCCCGACGGAACCATCGGCACATCCGCCGGTTCACCCCGAGCGCTTAGGGTATACCATGAACGATCTGTTGATCTGGCTCGGGATCGCTTTCTGCATCTCGCAATCCGCCCTGTTCTCGGGGTGCAACATCGCGGTGTTCAGCCTCAGCCGCCTGCGGCTCGAGGCGGCGGCCGCTGCAGGGGACAAGAGCGCGTCGAGCGCGCTCGACCTTCGGCGGGACGCGAACTTCACGCTGGTCACGATCCTCATCGGCAATGTCGCGATCAACGTGCTTCTGACCATGCTCGCGGATTCGGTGATGGCGGGCGTCCTGGCCTTCCTGTTTTCGACCATAGTCATCACCGCCTTGGGCGAGATCGGTCCGCAGGCCTATTTCTCGCGCAACGCGTTGCGGGCCGTCGCGCTGTTTGCGCCGATCCTGAAATTTTACCGCATCCTGTTCTGGCCGATCGCGAAGCCCACCGCGCGTCTTCTGGATGCCTGGGTGGGCACGGAAACGATTCCCTGGTTCCGGGAACGGGAATTGCACAACATCCTGCGCTACCATGCCGAGAATACCGGCAGCGAAGTCGGCCGCGTCGAGGCGATCGGGGCCACGAACTTCCTCGCGCTCGATGACCTGGTGGTGCAGGATCAGGGAAAGCCCCTTGATCCCAACAGTATCCTGAAGATCCCCTTCGACGGCGAACAGCCGGTTTTCCCGGAGATCGCTCACGCCGCCGACGATCCGTTCCTGCGCAGGCTGGCTTCTTCGCAGAAGAAGTGGATTGTCCTGACCGACGAGGAAGATCAGCCACGTCTTCTGATGAATGCGAACGCGTTTCTTCGGGATTTTCTGGCGCTGGGAAAGGATGCCGGCCCCGGCGATTACTGTCATCGGCCGGCCGTGGTCACGACCCCGACCGATACGCTGGACAAGGCTCTCGGAACGCTCTCCACGCATCGCGAGCAGGACGCCGGGCACGACGAGACCGTCATTCTGCTGTGGTCGCCCGGGCAGAAGCGCGTGATCACCGGATCGGACGTCCTCAGGTGCCTACTGAGCGGGATGGGCAAGCACACGGATGCCATGCCCGAAGCTGCGCTGCACACCTGAGCGCCAGCGCGGAGGCAATCATCCGTCGGCACGCTTGTGCCTTTCTCAGGTCAGCGTCAGTGCCGCCATCAGAATGACTGTTGCGATCCGTGCAAGATCGGCGTGGACAGGTGGCCCTGCGTAGCGTGCGGCCGACCGCCAGACGCCGACCGTCGCAACGATGTTGTAGGGTATGGAGAACGCGTATCCGGCGATGACGGCGGCCAGCGGCCGGTCTTGGAGAATCAGCACCAGAAACAGGATGCTGGTGCCGAAATTGATCAGCAGACCTACCGTCACCGCCCATGTCCAGAATGCATCATTGAGCGCGAGGTCGCCGGACCAAAGTGACGAGAGCTTCTCCATGCACGGACATTGCACACTAAGCCGTGCGTGCACAATCACGACCCGGGCGTGCGCCCCGCTTCTGCTTCACGCTTGGCACCGTCGCGAGAGACTTCGATGGCATCGCATCGGATCAACCGTGTAGCACGATCTGCATGCTTTCGCCCAGAAAGACGTCGGATTGCTGCCGTGCAATTTCTCCGCGGCAGAAGTGAGTAATCAGCGCTGCGCTACTTCGTCGGACGCGAGAACAGGCGGAACGGACGCCAGCGCCGCGCCGGCCGTTCGGGATCGAACAGGTCGTTTTCGCCCAGCACCTCTTCTTCGACCACATTGAGATCCGGAGGCGTGAATGGGACCAGCGTCTTCCGGCCCCCGCGCAGCGCCTCTATTGCGCCGATAAGCCTGCCGTTCGCCTGCTCGATCGCCGTCTCGACATTCCCTGTATCCACGTCCAGATGCTCGGCGATCAGGTCGTTGCGAAGCCGGACGATCCGCCGCCGCACTTCAGGGTCCGCAGCGATGTCGTCCTGCGCCTCGATTATCATGTCACATTCGGTGTCCATGCCGAGAGACCGGTTGTTCAGGTTCGAGGACCCCACCCGCAAGAGCCGGTCGTCCAGCACCACGACCTTGGCGTGCACGTAGATGGGCGTGCCTTGCTCCGCCACGGGCGTGTAGAGCCGGAAATGGTCATGGTGGTCCGCCTCGCGGATTAGCGCAAGCAAGCGAGCCCGTGCCGAGCCCATAGCCTCTTCTTCCAACCAGCCATCTGCCGTTTCGGGGTTCACGATCACGAATTCCGGGCCGTCGGGCTCGCGAAGCCGCTCGGCGATCGCTTCGGCGATCATGCGGGACGCGAAATACTGGCTCTCGATGTAGACGCTGTGATGCGCCGCGGCGATGATCGCCAGGTAGAGCGCCTCGATCTCGTGCACGGGCTCGCGCCCGCCATAGGACGGGGCCGTTCGCGAAATCGCGACATCGACATCCTCGAATGTCGGCACGAGGTCCTTCGGCCATACAGGCGGCACCGAAGGCGGCGGGTCCAGTTCGTCACCCGTTGCCCGCTTCCAGCGATCGCGCGCCAGGATTCCCAGCGCGCGAGCGGCGTCGCCATCGACGGCCACCGCCGCGTCGTGCCACGGGCCGTAGCTGCGCCCCGTAGTCGGCCGCTTGCGCAAGGGATGCTCGTCAAGGTGTTCGCGCGTGTCCCACCTGTCCGTCGTCGTGTCGATCCCGCCGCAGAACGCCAGAGCGTCGTCGATCACCACAATCTTCTGATGATGCGCGGCGCCCGTCGGATGGGCATAGTCGAGCTTCAGGTGGATGTGACTGCCGGAGATCCAGTCGGCGATCCGCAATGGCGTTGAGCCGCGCCCCAGGACCTGGACCATGCCCGTATCCCACTCGAGAAGGTAGATGTTCAGGTCCGGGTTCTGGCGGACCACCCAGCTGAGAAACTTGCCGAGCCGCGTCGGGACGCCGTCGCCGTCTCTTTGCGGCAAGAGCGAGATGCGCGTGTCGAACTCCCAGCCGATCATGATGACGCTGTGCCGGGCCTGCTGTAGCGCCGCGTGCAGGGCCGCGAAGTAAGGCGCGGCATCGACGATCACCAACATGCGGTCCGCATGCGCGATGCGCCAGCATGTGTCTCCGGGTCGCAGGATGGCAGGCGGTGTCTCGGAAGGCGGATGGGCGGCTTGATCCATCAGTTCGCGCTGGCCCGAGCAATCGTTCGGCGATGCCCACCGGTGCGAAGTGCCGGCTCACTATTCATTCGATACCTCCATTCTCGTCGCCGCATTGGATGCTGTCGGAAGAATGACGGCCAGCCTTCAGGGTTCCGCCACACGGATAGAAGGCCGCACCAGTCGGGGGCAACAGGCGGCGGTGCCGCTCAAGAATCCGCAGCCCTCCGCGAGACGAGCACCTTGTCGATGCGCCGTCCGTCGAGGTCCAGAACCTCGATCTCGAAGCCGCCGATCTCCATCCTTTGACCGACGTCAGGGAGAGCGCCGAGGTGGTCGAGGATCAGCCCGGCGACGGTCTCGAAATCGCGACCGTCGGGCAGCGCGAGACCGACCTTGTCGGCAAACTCGTCGACCGGCATCCAGCCAGCCACCAGCAGACTTCCATCCTCGCGTTCGACGATCTTCGGCTCTGGATACTCAACGTCGGCGAAGTCTCCGGTGATTGCCTCGAGGAGGTCCATCGCTGTGATGATGCCCTCGAAGTGGCCGTATTCGTCGAAGACGAGCACAATTTGCGCCGGCCCTTGCTTGAGCGTCTCGACAACATCGAGCGCCGGCATTCCGTCGAGGACGATCTTCGCTGGGACGATGAGCGCGCGAAGGTCATCGAGATCGGGCGCAGGCCCGATCTCCAGCACGTCGCGCGTGGTCAGAACACCCACGATGTCGTCCGCCGCGCCGTCCCGGACGGGTAGCCGGGAGCGGCGGCTCGCACGCACCTGCTCCAGAACGGCCGTGGAACCGTCGGCAAGGTCGACCAGGTCCACCTCGTGGCGCGGTGTCATGAGACCGCGCGCGGTGCGATCGGCCACGCGCATCACCCCGGCGATCATCTCGTTCTCGGCGTGTTCGATGACCCCCGCCTGACGCGCCTCGGAGATTACCATGCGCACCTCCTCGTCGCTCATGCCTGACCCGCCGTGTCCCGACTGACCAAGAAGACGGAGGACGATCTTGCCGGACTTGTCGAGCAGCCAGACAAGCGGTGCTGCGACACGAGAGATCATCCGCATCGCCGGCGCGACGCGAGCCGCGACGACCTCCGGCGCGCGCAGGGCGATCTGCTTGGGGACAAGTTCACCGACGATGAGCGAGAGGTAGGTGATGACCATGACCACGCCGCCGACGCCAAGGGTGGCTGCAATGCCCGCGGGCGCGCCCGCGGCGGCGAGAGCGTCAGCCAGGCGAAGGCCCAGAGTGGCGCCCGAGAAGGCGCCGGACAGGACGCCCACCAACGTGATGCCGATCTGCACCGCGGACAGGAAACGGCCCGGATCGGAGGCCAGGCTTATGGCCGTGGCTGCCCCCCTGCTACCCCGGTCGGCCAGAACCCTCAGCCGCGCCGGCCGTGCGGAGACCACGGCGAGTTCCGACATCGCGAGGAATCCGTTGACCAGAATCAGAAACAGAACGATCGAAATCTCGATGAGCATTCGGCAGTGCTACGCGCAGGAAGCGGCTCGCACAAGGAAGGCTGGCTGGGCTGGGCCCGAAAGCGCTTCGCCCGGCCGCCGGAAGGCGCGACCGCTCCACCGGTCGCACTCCGTCGGTTTCTCGTCCGCTCGGATACCCTGCCGAGCCATGATGGCCGGCGCGCTTCAGGCCGCCGTGTCGCCGACGGTGGAAGCGCGCTGATGCACGCGTATCACCCTCTGGCAAGGAACTGGACGGCAACCGCCGCAGCATAGATCCCCAGCAGGAGGATGCTTTCCGCGCCGATCTTCCCGGGGCCCTGCCTTTGCCGCATGATCAGGCCGCCGATCAGGACGCCCGTCATCACCAGCGCAGTTGCGATCCAGTAGAAATCCGCATCACCCACCGCATGGTAGAGCGAGCCCTCGCGGTAGGAGATGTCGGAGGCCACCAAAAACAGGGTGTCGAAGGTGTTGCCGCCGATGATGCCGCCCACGGCAAGCTGCAGGGCGCCGCGGCGCACGGCGGCGACGGTCGTCACCAGCTCGGGCATCGAGGTCACGACGGCGGTAGCGAGCGCACCCACCGTCGAATCCGCGACATCCAGCCTGTCCGCCAGTTCCGAAGCAGTTTTCGCGATCACGTAGCCCGCCGTGCCCATCAGCAGCATCAGCCCGCCGAAGATCAGGAACAGGCGCAGCGTGCTTTGGGCGCGGCTCTCCTCGTCCTCGTCGTCGGGCGCATCCTCTTTCGTGTCCTGAGTCTCGACGGGCTCCCACATCGGGTGTTCCTGCACGGCGCGCTGCGCGAACAGCCCGCCGGCATAGACGAGCGGGATCACGAACGAGATCGGGTGCACCGCCCAGATCGTGAATTCCGGGGCCGACATCGCCAGGAACGGCAGCGTCAGCAGGACCATCAAGACGATCCCTTGGAAGACGTTGCCGAGATCGGCTGCGGCGTGTTCCAGATTGATCTTGCGATAGAACATGTCGGCGACGGCAAGGAAGAGCGTTTGCGCCGCGATCCCGCCCACGCTGTTGGAGAATGCAAGCGACGCGCGCCCGTCGAGCGCGGCGGTCACCGACACGATGATTCCGCCAAGAGAAGTGGCGGCCCCAGAAGAACGCCGCCGATAATCGCTTCGCCCAGGCCCGTCCTGTCGGCGAGCCGGTCTGCCAGGCCGGTCATCTTCATGCCCGAGAAGAAGATGACGGCGCTCGCCGCAAAAAACGCTCCGAGGAGGAGCGCCGTCGAGGTCAGGGCCTCGCGCACCAGGGACAGGGTGGATTGCGCCTGTGCCGGCGTTTCGTCGGTATGCAGGTTAGGGTTGTCGTTGGTCGCCATTACGAGATTCCTCCGGTCCTGGGGGTGCCTGCCGGTGCTGCCGGGCTTGCTGGGGCTGCCGGTGCGGCCATGGGCGTCCCCGGCCGGGTCTCGAAGCCATCATGGCCCGAGGGGCTGCTTGCCTTGGCGAAGCGTGCGGCGGCAAAACCCAGCAGCGCGGCGCCGCCGAGGAAGGCGATCGGGTTGCGGCGCGCGAAATGGTTTGCGTCGCTCACAAGCTCGCCCAGATCCTTGCGGCTGAAGCCTTCCGAGGCATCCGCCAGCGCGTCGGCGATCTGGCCGAACGTGCGTTCCTGCGGAGAGCCGTCGCGGCTTGCCTCGGCGGCCTTCCGCAGCGCCTGTGCCACGTCTCCCGCCTCGGAGGCGATCCGGCTCTGCGCCTCCTCGGCCTGATGGCCGGCCTCGTCCTTGACGGTGTCATAGGCCTGCTGGCCCGCCTGGCGCGCGTCTTCGGCCAGACCCTTGGCCTGGCGCCGCGCCTCGCCGGAGCCTTTTCGGGTGGTATCGTCAGTCATGTCGACATTCCTTTCGAAATACACATTGTGCCAGGGCCGACGCTATTTGTTGTCATGCGCCGTCAGTTCGGGCAAACGTGCGGCCGCGAACCCCAGTTCCAATGGCAACCGAAGGCCGTGCGACGGGAGGCAGTATCCGGCACGGTCAAGATCTGGGGGGAGCCGTTCTGGACGCTCGAGATGTTGCAGTCGTGTTCGTGTAGGATTCACAGACTGGGCGACATCGAACGACCGGTCCGAGCCCAAACCACCCGCCGCTGTGATCGAGGCTTTCGCGGTTGCAGCACGGGTGGATTCGACACGACCGACCCTGAGCCGGCGTTAGGCCATCTGAGTTTGGCGCAGTGCGGCGATTCCGAAAGCGGACATCGGAGCTATGGGCTGATCCTTTCGCCAATGCACCTCCCGACGCCTGCAGCGTCTCTCACTCGCCGACGTTCTCAACCTGTCTCACCGGAGGTCGCTCCAACGAGGAGCTATTTTGGAAGCCGAACGGCTGCGGGCGGCATACTCGTTTTCGAGCATCGACATCCACAAGGTGTCCACGTAGCTCTCCCCGACCTTCACACTTTCCCGTTGCCGACCCTCGGTGACGAAGCCGAAGCGCTCGTAGATGCGACGCGCGGCCGGATTGTCCTCTCGCACCTCGAGCCACAGGCGGTGCAAGCCGCAATCGTCAAAGCAGTGGCGGATGACGGCCTCTACCGCCCGCGGTCCGGCGCCGCGTCCCTTCCTGGCGACCACAAGGCGACGGAGTAGCATGGCGCGGCTCGGGTCCCGAAGGCCCTGGAGCACGACGTAGCCCAGCAACTCTCCGTTCCGCGGGTCCTCGATCACCAGGTGCCGGCAGTCGGCGTCGTCCATGCAGGCGGCGTGCTCGGCCTCGGTCCACTGCCCGACGAAGGCGCGGTTCTCGGGTGCGGACTCGGCTTCCCGCACGAAGGTCAGGTCGGCGATGTCCGTGCTCCTCAGCCGGAGCCCGGATGCGTCAAGCGTCACTGCGGTCACGCGCGGTCTCCCTGTCATCCTCGGCAACGGAACGTCGCGGTCGCCGGCCGGGTTTCAGAAAAGTCAGCCCGACCACGCAGGAAGGAGAGGAGGCTTCATGACACTGGACCTTTCAGATCAGACCGCGCTCGAACTTGCTCAACTCTACCGCGATGTGCGCCACACGCCGCCCGAGACGGTCCGCGCCTGCCTTGACCGGATCGCCGAGTTCGAGCCCCGCGTGAACGCCTTCTGCGCCTTCGACGAAGAGGACGTCCTCGAGCAGGCGAAGCGGTCGCACGAACGCTGGCGGCGAGAGTTGCCCCTGGGCGATCTGGAAGGTGTGCCCGTGGCCGTGAAGGATGTCTTCGACATGCGCGGCTGGCCGAACCGCGAGGGGTCGCGCGCAACGACCGAGACGCCCTGCAAGGTCGACGCGCCCGCCGTGGCCACGCTGAAGCGGCACGGAGCGATCCTGATGGGCCGCACGACCACGCCGGAATTCGGCTGGAAGGCCACGACCGACAGCGCCCTCAACGGCGTGACTCGGAACCCCTGGGACCTGCAGATGACGTCGGGCGGCTCTTCGGGCGGGTCGGCCGCCGCGGTGGCTTGCGGGATGGCGCCGCTCGCGCTCGGGACGGACGCGGGCGGCTCGGTCCGCATTCCGGCGTCGTTCTGCGGCGTCGTGGGACACAAGCCCACCGTCGACCGCGCGCCAATGTGGCCGCCCAGCACCTTCGCGCCGCTCGGGCATGTTGGCGCGATCGGCTGGACCGTGGGCGACGTTGTTCTGCTGATGTCGCTCCTGGCAGAGGCGGACTGGATCGACAACACCGTTCCCCGGCCCGCCCGCGACCTGATGAAGGCACTGGACCTGGATGCGCGCGATCTTCGAATTGCCTATTCCCCGACGCTCGGTCTCGATGTGAATGTCGATCCGGAGATTGCGACCGCCGTCGAACAGGCCGCGGCCGCCTTCGAGGAGCTCGGTGCCCTCGTGGAGCACGTCGATCCCGAACTCGGGGACCAGTTGGATGCCTACTGGACCCTCTACGCCTCGGGTGGCGCGAACGCCTTACGCGACTACGGTCCCGAGGCGCGGGCCCTGTTGGAGCCCGGCTTCATGGACATGGTCGAGAAAGCCGAAGGTCTGACGATGCTCGACTACATGGGTGCCATGAACGAGAGGATGAGCCTGATCGACCGCATGGAGCGCTTCCATCGTCGCTGGGACTTGCTTCTCACGCCGACGGTTCCCGTGCTTCCCTTCGGTGCCGGTCGCGTCGTTCCCGAGGGCTGGGAAAACGAGAACTGGATGACATGGACACCGTTCACCTGGCCTTTCAACATGACGGGCCAGCCCGCCTTGTCAGTGCCCTGCGGCCGCTCGTCGACCGGTCTTCCCATCGGACTGCAACTGGTTGGCGCCCGCTGGCAGGACAACAAGGTTCTCGCCGCCGGACATGCCTACCAGGCGGCGCGGCCCATGACGGAGACTCGACCGTGGCGGGATCAATAAATCTTTAGGCTCACTGATGCCGGCGCGCACGATGTGAGGAACCCTGTTTCGAGAAGCTGATGCAGGAAGCCAGCGCTCTTGATCCCGCGAAAGCAGGGCCGATCCGCGCGGCGAGGACCGCTCTTTCAGCGCCCGCCCGCGTCAATGTTGCCCCGGCAGGCCCTCGCGCCTGGGGAAACCGGACAGGCTGTGGATCAGGACAGTGTCGCCCGTTTCAGCGAGCGCCACGTATTCGCCCCCAACCATGCTGCCGCCCATCTTCTCGGAGAGCGAGATCGTGAACGTGCCGTAGTCAAGCACCGTGTTCTCGCCCACCCGAACAACGTCCTGAACGACGCCCGCCAAGCCACGCTTTGCGGGCGCGTGAAGATCTCGATCAGCTTGTGTATGTGCTTCTCCAATTGCCGAAACAGACGGCGGAGCGCATGAGCGCCGCCCGCGGACGCGCCAATGCCAGAAATCGGCACACGGCCCTTGTTCGGCAGGCTGATGGCTTCAATGCCGCTGACGTCGTTTTTCCAAAGGTTTCCGACACTTAGTCATGTTTCATATGGATAAACGTGCCAACGTTTCAGTAGTTTGCGCTGACGACGCGCGTCATGATAGCCGTCTTGATCAGTAGCCATGCGCAAAGGGAAGTTCATCCATTGTCAAGCGACCTCAAAGCACAGCGCAAGGCGCTTGCAGATTTCGGTCTCTTCGCTTTCCGCTGCCGGGATCTTGACACGCTGCTGACGAGGGCGGCGGAACTCATTTCTGATGCATTCCAGGTGGATCTGGTCAAAGTGCTGGAGCACCGGCCCGAACGCGGCGACTTCCTGCTCCGGGCCGGCGTCAACTGGGAACCCGGCGTCGTCGGCCATGTCACCTTGGCGGATCACGAAAAGTCGCCGGCAGGCTTTGCTCTGCTTACAAACGAGCCGGTGGTGTCCCGCGATATCGGGGCGGAGGATCGTTTCGAGATATCGGACGTCCTCGTTCGCCACGGGGTGAAGAGCATGATCAACGTCATCATCGTCGGCGAGGAGAAGCCGTTTGGCGTGCTCGAGGTTGATGCTCGGGAACACTGCGACTTTGACGATGACGAGATTTCTTTCCTGCAAAACTATTCCAATCTTCTCGCCTCGGCAGTCGAGCGGATACGCTCGCACAAGGAGCTCGAGCGGCACGCGCGGGAGCAATCGGTGATCGCGCGCGAACTCGAGCATCGGGTGAAAAACATTCTGGGCCTCGTGCAGGCGCTCACATCGCAGACGTCGTTGGAAGGACGCACGGCGCAACAGTTCCGGGACTCGTTGATCGGCCGGTTTCAGGCCTTGGCGAAGGCGGAGAGCCTCGTCTTCCAAGATCAGGGCGAGACCGCCGATCCTCGGCAGACCGCCTTCGACATCCTTGGGCCGTATCGGGGCGACCGTGCCGAGGCAATTACCATCAGCGGCCCTTCCGTCCGTCTATCTGCGCGGAAAGGCCGGATGCTCGGTTTGGCGCTGCACGAACTTGCCACCAACTCGGCTAAGTATGGCGCGCTATCGGTCGCGGAAGGACGAGTTCAGGTGGAGTTTCATGTTGATGGCGGCGAACAACTGTCGCGGCTGGAGGTGCGTTGGCAGGAGTTCGACGGCCCGAGTGTGACGCCGCCGAAACGGATGGGCTTTGGAACGCGCCTGCTGGAGAAGGTGGCGAGCGCGGAGATGGAAGGCGCAGCGGAGCTCGAGTATCGTTCTGAAGGATTGATCTATCGCCTCTCGATTTCTCTTGAATAACGCCTCCAGTGTCTCGTCCTGACATGGCGCTCAAAAAAGGCGTCCGGTATCCGCGCGCCACACCATCGTTGCAGTCTGAGCCGAAGCGCGGATCAGAGCCTACACATCTCGACAGGCGGGTCACGACTGGGAATACGGCCGGGAAGCCTCACCCGGGATTTGTCGGCCAGGGCCGACACTCGGCATGCAGGAGAGCCCCGCCTGCGGCACGCGCAAAGATGAATGTTGTAGAAGGGCTCGAACCGGTCATCGTTGTGCGGCGATGCCCGTATTGCGGCCCCTCCAGAGGAATTCCTTGACGTTCTTGCTCTTTTGGTCTGGCGCGTGCGAATGTCGCGCAAAAATCGTGAAGCATCGGAGCGCATTGTGGATCTCGACGAATTGTATCGCCTTCTGCGCGCCTCTCATGTGCGGGCGCAGGGGGTCGTCGACACGATCCGCGATGCTCTTCTGGTGCTCGGGCCCGACCTGACCGTCATCAGCGCCAATCCTGCCTTCTACAGGACGTTTCATACCGATCGCGAAGCCACGATCGACGTGCCTTTCGACAAGTTGGGCGACGGGCAGTGGAACATAGAGGAACTGCGCCTTCTCCTCGAACAGGTGATCCCGCGCAGCGCGTCGGTCTTCGACTATGAGGTCACGGCCGAGTTCCCCAAAATCGGCTTGCGGACGATGCTGGTCAGCGCGCAGCGCCTCGCGCATTCCGTTAACGAGCAACGCGTCTTGCTGGTGACGCTTTCTGACGCCACGGAACGCCGGCGCGGAGAGGCCGAGAAGGACATCCTCATCGGTGAGCTCGATCACCGAATCAAGAATCTGCTGTCGGTGACGCACGCTCTGGCGCGCCAGACCGACGTGGCCGGGCGCAGTGCCGAGGAATACCGCGACATCTTTCTCGGCCGGTTCGAAGCGCTGGGGCGCTCGATGGAGGTGACCTCCACCGGAAAGATCGCGGAGCTGCCGGCCTTGGCGCGCGCTATAATCGAGCCATACCTGGATGGGGACCGCGTCATCCTGGTGGCCGACGAACCAAAGGTTGACCTGCAGCCCAGCAAGGCGACGCCACTGGGCATGATCCTGCACGAGCTGGTCACGAACGCCACGAAATACGGCGCGCTCTCGGTGTCGGATGGCCAGGTGAAGGTCGACTGGGACCTCTCGACAGACGAGGACAACGCCACTTGGGTCCACCTGCGCTGGGAGGAAACCAATGGCCCCGAGACGGCGCCACCGGAGGCGACTGGCTTCGGCACGCGGCTGATCAGCTTCACGGTCGAGCGCGAACTCGGCGGCGGTGCGGAACTGAGCTACCGAAGCCGAGGGTTTCGACTGCAGGCAGCTTCCGGATCAACGCCTTCCTCTTCAACATCCTCTGGCTGCCGAGCGCCATGGTCAGCGTGAGGACCGCCGGCAGCCCCTCCGGCACGATGGCGACCGCGAGGCTGACGCCGGTGAGCAGGACGAGCGTGATGTCGTCTCCCCGTAGCCAGCCCGCGATCGCGACCAGCGCGGCAATTCCCACCGCGGCTACCGCAAGAACCTTGCCCAGGCTGTCGAGCCGGCGTTGCAGCGGCGTGGGCTCATGGCGCACGCCCTGAAGCATGGTGGCGATCCGCCCGAGCTCGGTGCGCATCCCGGTCTCGACGACGACGCCCTTGCCGCGCCCGTAGGTCACGGCAGTGCCCTTGTAGGCCATGTTCGTCCGATCGCCGATTCCGAGCTCGGGTTCGCCAAGTGCCTCGACCGCCTTCTCGACCGCTTCGGATTCGCCCGTGAGCGCCGCCTCCTGAACGCGAAGAGCCCGGCTTTCGACCACGCGCAGGTCCGCCGGCACGATGTTGCCTGCCTCGAGCAGGATAATGTCACCGGGAACCAAGTGTGGCGAGGCGACCTCGATCGTGCGTCCGCCGCGCAGCAGCCGGACCGCCGGCGCCGACATCTGCTTCAACGCAGCGATCGCGCGCTGCGCGCGGTATTCCTGCACGACACCAAGAACGACGAAGAGGAGCACGATCGCAAGAATCGCGATGGCATCGACAGACTTCCCGAGCAGCGCGGCAAGAACGCCGGCGAATACGAGAATGAGGATCAGGACCGACGATATCTGCTCCCATAGAATGTGCCAGATCGTGCGCCCGCCGCTCTCCTCCAGCTCGTTGCGTCCGTGGCGATCGAGCCGTTCCGAGGCCTCCTCGTCTCCGAGGCCGACGCTCGGATCGACATCGTGATGGTCTGCGGCCTCACGGGGGCCGAGCGTATGCCATACCGGTTTCGTGTCGGATGCATCTGACAAGGTGCGCTCCTTGCTGGTGTTGCAGATCCTGGCGGTCAACCTGTGCGAACTGGCTTCCGGTCCGTCCGCGCGCCTGCCGCTCGGAGAGTTTGCCACTCGTGAACGACGTTACAAGCCACATTGCGACCTGAGGTGAGGGTCGCGGCAAGGGAGCGATCCCAATGATCTCACGAAGACCGAGAGGATGCCGGGTTGAAAGACTGGAGATTTTTGAAGCTGCCCATTTCGCGGCGACATCTTGCACATTCGCTGAGTTGCTGGTGCTGATCTTTCGGCCCGATCAGTCCCGCCGGACCAAGGGCACGTCCACATCGACCCGCTCGGCAAGGCTGGCGATGCTGTCGTGCAGCAGCTGAAGAACATAACCCGGATTGTGCACGTAGGCGCCTGGGTCGTTGTGCGCGAACTGATGGTTGTAGGCCGCCTTGAGCAGGCGCAGTGTCCAGCCCTGGTAGCGGTTCGGGAAGGCGGCCTCGTCCGCGTCGATTGCGCCGTCGCCGTTGGTGTCGGCGAAGAAGTAGGGAAAGGCCTCGGTGGAATACCCGATAGGCGCTTCCGCCACGATCGCAGCATAGTCGGAGATGGCCTCCCCCAGCCGGTCGCGCAGGGTCTCGATCTCGCCGTGGATGCC
Organism: Citreimonas salinaria; assembly: GCF_900107235.1. GTDB lineage: Bacteria > Pseudomonadota > Alphaproteobacteria > Rhodobacterales > Rhodobacteraceae > Citreimonas > Citreimonas salinaria. Next base: position 70,611 of record NZ_FNPF01000015.1, on the reverse strand, counting down.
TTCTGCCGTGTCGCCGTCTCCGTCAAAGTCGTGGTGCCGCGTGCGGATCGCCTCGATTGTGTCGACGCCGCGATGACAGGACAGACACGTCTCGGTTGCGACTTCCGTGCTGTGGGGATCGTGGCAGGCGGTGCAGGTGCTCGCGCTGGGGACGTGTTCGAAACGGCCGACATAGTCGCGGCCGAGGTATTGATAACCGCCGCGAACCTGCGCGCCGTGCATCGTGGCGGCGGCCACGCCGTCATGGACATTGACGAAGCTCAGGTCCGGGTCGACCTCGTCCTCGTCCAGGTTCTCGATCCTCCCGGAAACGGTGTCGGTGGACGCGCGCCCTTGGTGGCAGACGGTGCAGACGGCCGACGGGCCGAGGCTGCCGACGCTTTCGCCGGAAGGAAAGGAAACCGTGTCGAGATCGTGCGCGGCGCTCGTGTGGCAGGAGGCGCATCCGATCGGAGAATTGATCGCCGCCGGCGCGTCGACGACGCCCGTCACGCTTCCGTCCGCGCCCAGGAAATCCACGAAGCCGAGTTCGGAATGGCAGGCCGCGCACTGCGTCGGCACCTCGCCCTCGGCGTTCCAGTGGGTGAAGGACGGTGAGTGGTAGTCGCCGTGCGGCGCGTTTCGCCACGCTTCAACGATTACCGAAAGTTCCGCCTTGTCGTCCTGCGCGCCTGCGACGGATGTCACAAGCAGGCTTGCGACGAAAACCGCCGAGTGGATGGCTTTTCCGAGCATGTGCCGTTGTCCCTTCCTGCGGTCCGGGGACGGCGCTTGAGGTTCACGCGGCGGCCCGATCTGGTCTATGGTCCACCGTAGGCGATTTGACCGGATCAGTGAACGATGATGACGCGCACCGACGATAGCCAAGCCGCCGCGTCGGCCGCCGCGCGCCGCCCGGCGCGGCTGCCGGGGCCAGTGCTGGCCGCGCTCTATCTCGGCATCTGCCTGCTCCCGCTCGCGCTGGCGCTTCTCGGGACGCCAACGCCGACCGACCCCTGGGAGCGTGCGGCGGCGGGGCTTGGGCTGGTTGCGGTGGTGGCGATGGCGGTGCAGTTCGTGACATCGGGCCGGTTCGATGTCGTCTCGCGTCATCTGGGCATCGACAAGATCATGGCGTTCCACAAGATCGCTGCGTGGTGGGTTCTGGTGGCAGTGGCCTTGCATCCGCTCCTTTACGTTCTGCCGACGTGGATCGAGACCCCGGCGCTGGGGCGCGAGCGCTTTGAGGTCTACCTGACCGCGCCGCACTACCGCAGCGGGGTGGTGGCGTGGGCCGCATTCGCTCTGTTGCTGATCACGTCGCTGCTGCGCGAGTGGCTGCCATGGCGTTACGAGGTCTGGCGAGCGACGCACCTGCCGCTTGGTATCGTGGCGGTGGTCAGCGGCCTGCACCACGCGCTTGGAGCAGGGCGCTTCAGTGCGGCCGCGCCCCTGCCACCGCTCTGGCTGGCTGCGGGGGGCGCCGTGGCGGCGGCGGTCGCGGCGCTCTACGGCTGGCGCTGGCTGAAGCTGCACCTGCGGCCCTGGCGTCTTGTCAGCGCCACGCGCGTGGCCGACCGGATGTGGCAGTTGCATGTCGAGCCCGATCCGCGGACACCACCGCTGGTCTACCGCGCCGGCCAGTTCGTCTGGCTGACCGTCGGGCGGCGCCGCTTCCCGCTTTTCGATCATCCGTTTTCGCTCTCTGACAGTCCGCGCGACCGCGGGGTGAAGCTCATCATCAAGGAGGTCGGGGATTTTACCCGAACGGTGGGCACGCTGGCGCCGGGGACTCCTGTCGGCCTCGACGGCCCCTATGGCGAGTTCACGCTTGAAGCGACCGAGGCTGATGCCGTGGTCCTGGTCGCCGGCGGGGTCGGCATAGCCCCTATCATCGGGCTTTTGCGCGACATGGTGGCAAGGGGCGAGCGGCGCCCGGTGCGGCTGGCCTATGCGGCGGGCAATCCGGCGAATTTTGCCTGCCTCGATGAAATCGAGGCGGCGCGCGCGCATCTGGACCTTCGCGTGCTGCTGCTTTCCGAGACCTCTACCGCCGATTGGAGCGGCGAGGTGGGACTTCTCGATCACGACCGTCTGCGCGCATTGCTCGACGGCCTCGACCCTACGCGGGCCATCGCCCTGATGTGCGGTCCGGGCGGGATGGTCACCGCGGTCTCCGACGCGCTTCTCGATATCGGCATGCCGATGGACCGCGTGATCTACGAACGCTTCGACTACGCGGGCGGCGCCTCGCGCCAGGACCGCCGCCACACGCGCCGCTTCCTGGCAATAGGTGGCGCGCTCGCGGCCGGAGTGGCAGCGTTCGCTCTGGTAAACTACTGATTGCCGCGAACCGCTTGGGCAGTGACTTCAATAGAGCTTGACGGGGCCAGGCCGCGGCATTGCAGGAGCCGGGACCGGGTCGGCGCGGACCGCGATAAGTCAGGCGAACACGTGGCTGACCCCAGGCCGCCGCAACTGTCCGACATGCCTCAGATGTCGGAGCCGGGCAGTCCTTCACAAATCGTGAACGGCCGGCAGCGCGAGAACATCCACCGCCGCGTTCTTGAGGACATGCTCGGTAACGCTGCCGATAAGCAGCTTTGCGGCGCCGGTCCGGCCATGCGTCGACAGCACGACCAGATCCGCCTTTTCCTCCTCCGCAGCTTTCATAATTTCGTGCCGGGCTGCGTTCGCTTCATACCGAACAATCTGCCGGGGCTCTCCGAAACCCGCCGAGGACGCGAAACGGGCAAGATCAAGCGAAGTGTGCCGTTGCTCGTCTTCAAGGTATTCTCTCTGATCATCGTTCGGCATTGAATAGAAGGCGAGACGAAGCGCGGGTGCGAACGCCTGGCCCATGCGCCCGAACTTCTGGTGGTTTTCGACATTGCAATGGCGGCGATGTTCGCGGCCGTCGGCGACATCGTCGGACTGGACAAGGAGGTCGGCGGGCTGCTGGCGGGCGTCGCGCTCGCCTCAACACCCTATCGTGAGACAATTGCAGCCCGCCTCGCCCCGCTGCGCGACTTCCTGCTGCTGTTTTTCTTCATCGCCTTGGGCTCGGCGCTCGACCTGTCGCTTCTTGGCACGCATGTCGCCGGCGCGATCATCTTCTCGCTCTTCGTGTTGATCGGGAACCCGTTGATCGTGCTCGTGGGGCACTACAAGATAACGGGGCCGCCGGGAATCGAAGAGGCCCGCGCGGCATGCCTCGATTATCCCGAAAGGGTCTGTGCCTACGCCTGGCGCGGTGAAGAGAAACTCAATTTGCGTTCACTCACCGTCGCGCCGCGTCGTTCGCAAGCAACTTGAAGATCTCTGGTGATTCGCTCGACATCAGGATTGCGTTGCCGAGCATTGACCTGGTCGTTCTTCAGCTTCCCGTTCTCGTCTTCAAGTGCGACCGAGCCGGAGCCATCGACATCGACAAGCCGCCGAAATTTGAGCGATCTTCGACCGGCACGAGATCGACGGCGCGGTGCAGACCAACGGTGTCTACGCTCACTTCGGCGCGAAGGACTGGAATGCTGATAAGGCCATTGAGATAACCGATGAGAACTTCACCGGAATGTTACGCCTGATGGGTGTGGTGCTGCCGCGCTTCGTCGAGCGTGACGCGGGCCGTATCGTGCTGACCGGCTCTCTTTTCGGCTTCCGCAGTCTGCCCGCAGCGGCGCCCTACGCGGCGTCCAAGGCGGCGGTGATGGTGCTGGCGGGAATCGCTCTACGCCGACCTGCGCCCCACGGGCGTCGACGTGCAGTTGGCCAATCCCGGCTTCATCCGCACCGGCTCGGCCGAGGATGCGGGGCGCAGGATACGTGCTGGATTAAGCAGCGGCGGTCACGCCCCAGGAGACCTGATGCAGCCGCGCCTCGACGGCGGCCCTGGCCTCGGGGGCGGTCGGATAGACCAGCCCCGCCGAGATCACCAGCTTGGCCGCGTCCTCGATCGTCATGTCCAGTTCGACCACCTCGTCGGCGGGGTAGAACAGCAGGAAGCCCGAGGTCGGGTTCGGCGTCGTGGGCACGAAGATCGACAGCATCGCGCTACCGCCCGCCGCCTTGTCGGCGATTTCGCCACGAGTGTCGGTCGACACGAAGCCGAGCGCCCAGATGCCCTTGCGCGGATACTCTATCAGGCAGGCCTTCTCGAAGCTGCGCTCGGACTGGGCAAAAACCGTCTCGGCGATCTGCTTGATGCCGGAATAGATGCTGCGCACGACCGGCGTGCGATCGACGAGGCCCTCGGCCGCGCGGATCAGCGACCGGCCGATCAGCCCCTTGGCGATCCAGCCGACGATCAGCGTGAACATCAGGAAGACGATCACGCCGACGCCGCGCACGTTGACCGCGATCCAGTCGTCGGCCAACGGGTCGGTGTTGCCCAGCCAGCGATTGACCAGCCCCTCGGGCTGGTAGGCGTCGGGCACGAAGGGCAGCACGACGCCGTCGACCCAGCCGATCACCGCCCAGATCAGCCACAGCGTCAGGCCCACGGGCGCGATCACCACGATCCCGGTCAGGAACGAGGCCCGCAGGCTGGACAGCAGGCGCCGCCGCTTGGGGGGATGCGTGATTGGAGTGGTCATGGGCTGCGGTCCGCGTGGTTCGGCACAGCGTTACGCAATCGCGCAGCGCCGGGCAATGGTCTGCAGCCGGACGACCGATGGGCCCGACGGATGGCTCGGGGCGCCGCCTACAGACTGCTCAACGCGCGGGCGATCTGCGCCGCGAGGCGGGCATTGTTCAGCACCAGCGCCACGTTCGCCTCGAGCGAGCGGCCCTCGGTCTTCTCGTAGATGCGCTGCAGCAGGTAGGGCGCGAGGTCCTTGCCGGTGATGCCGTACGATGCCGTGTTCGACCGCGTCGTCGTTGGCTGCCGCCATAATCGACGCCAGCGTCTCGCGCGCGAACTCGGCCTCGGCCGGTATCGAGTTGGCGACCAGCTGCCCGCCGAGCAGGCCAAGTCGCCTGCGCATCAAGCAGTCTCTGCCGGAGCCGCGAAGGCGCATGACCGAAGCGCGTACAGGCGAGGACGTTATGCTGTCACCCGCCGACTTAGAACGGAAGCCGAACCTGGAACATGCAGGCATCTAAGAAAACTGGAGCTACCCGTGGACGGCTAAACACGCCGTGCAGCGGCATAGGAAGGTCGGAAAACCGGCCTAACGACGCTGCGCCATGGAAACGCCAGTTTGGCTTGATCCTCGCCAGACGGGCATCTTTGCATCCCGCCACTTTTCAATCTTGATGCGCTCCTGAAACTCAGGTGAGCGTAACTGCTTCCCATCACATGTCCTCCGTGCACGTTTCTGGTTTCATACAGGATTTGGACTTCGAATGTGAACCTACCTTCACATTCAGCATGTCCTCGATCAGGCGACGTTCACGCAGATCCAGTTCCGTGTGGGCCATCTTCCTTCTCCTTGCTTTCCAGCAAGATAGGGGATTTGTCGCAACCCGGTTTAGAATGTGCCCACGTACAATTTGTTTAGCCGATAATCCATGTTATGGTAACTGTAGGGCAAATGGTCATGCCAGCTGCACTTGTCGCGCCATGCGGCCGCTTTGTCGGCGGATCGTGCCGGGCCGACAACCTCGTTCCGCTCGTCCGGCTTGGCCTTGGCGGTCGCCGCGATGCCAGCCGTGATGGCCGCGCGGCTCGGTGCGCAGACGCCAACCTGACAGAATGACTCGGAAAATCAGTTGACCTGCTCCGGCGCTCTGGTATCTGACCAAACAAGTCAACTATCAACCAGACGGGAGCAACCTCCATGCGTTTCAGTACCGTATCGATCTTCGCGTTGGCCGTGGCAGCCACAGCCGCGCCGGCCTTCGCGCAGGGCGAGCTTAACCTGTATTCCTCGCGCCACTACGACACGGACGAACGGCTCTACTCGGACTTCGAGGACCAGACCGGCATCACGATCAACCGCATCGAGGGCAACGCCGACGAGCTGATCGCGCGCATGGAAGCCGAGGGCGCGAACTCGCCCGCGGACGTGCTGCTGACCGTGGACACCTCGCGCCTGCAGCGTGCGAAGGATGCGGGCGTCCTGCAGGCGGTCGAGTCGGACGTGCTGGAACAGCGCATCCCCGGCCAGTACCAGGACGCGGACAACCAGTGGTTCGGCTTCTCGCTGCGCGGACGGATCATCTTCTACGCGAAGGACCGCGTCGAGAATCCGCCGCAGACCTACATGGAGCTCGCCGATCCGGCCTATGACGACAGCATCTGCATCCGGTCCTCGACCAACACGTACAACCAGACGCTGCTGGCCTCGATCATCGAGAACGAGGGCGAGGAAGCCGCCCGCGAATGGGCGAACGGCATCGTCGAGAACATGGCGCGCGATCCGCAGGGCGGCGACACCGACCAGCTTCGCGGCCTCGTGTCCGGCGAGTGCGACATCGCCGTGTCGAACACCTACTACTTCGCCCGCGCGATGGCCGAGCAGGTGGACGGCGTGAGCGAGAAGATCGACAGCATCGGCTGGGTCTTCCCGAACCAGGACAGCAACGGCGCGCACGTGAACCTGTCGGGCGGCGGTCTGGCGGTCAACGCGCCGAACCGCGAGAACGCCGTGAAGTTCCTGGAGTACCTGGCCAGCGACAGCGCGCAGCAGTACTTCGCCGCGGGCAACAACGAGTACCCGGCCGTCGAGGGCGTCGAGACCACCGAGGCCGTCGACAAGCTGGGCGAGTTCAAGGCCGACGACGTCGACCTGTCGGCCGTGGCCGAGCACCTGGGCCAGGCACAGGAAATCTTCAACGAGGCAGGCTGGGAGTAAACTCTCAGGCAGGCGAGACAGGCGGCGCGGTCCCTTCGGGGGCCGCGCCTTTTTCGTGACCGGCGGTGATTTACCTCGGTGGAACTTGCCCCGGAACACATCCCGAAGATGGAAGGGTCCATCTGCACCGCCGCTCCTGCGAAAGCGGTGGGTCTGCGTCTCAGGCGACAAGCTAAACTCCCTGTAGTGCAGCCAGTCCCTCATCTCCGTCGGCACGTCGTCGAGGGCGACGCCGTACAGGAAAACGAGCGTCTCCAGGCGGACGCTGAAGGCGAAAAGTCCTGCTGATTTCCTCATGAGACCCGGTGCGCGTTGGTCAGCTTTACGGACCTTCCGGTCATTTAGCTGCCCCGCCTATCGGCGTCTCGGCCCGCCGAGGGCCCACGGATCAAGAACGTCTACACCGAGTGCCACAAAGGGCGTCCGGTCGCGTGTGGCGACCATCGCCTCCGGCCGGGAGAGCGCGATCGCCGCAATCTGACCGTCAGCCATCGAGATCGCGTAGCCGCGCTTGCGCGCCGCTGCGATCCGTTCGCCGTAAACCCACGCCGCCGCCTCATCGAACGGCAGCAGGCGACCCGCGAAGTCTTCCTCGAGGATTCCAGCCACGGCCTTCGCCAGACCGTCGCGCCGCTTGCCTTCGGGCATCGACTGGACTCCGAAGACCAGCTCCGCCGCCGTAATGGTGCTGAGGTAGAGGTTCGTGGGATCTTGCGCGTCGAGCCAGTCCATCACGGCATCGTCGGGCGCTTTCTTCTGCGTCTCAGAAATCACGTTCGTGTCGAGGATAATCAATCAAAGAGCCCCGGTTGGCTCATCGTCTGGTCTCTTTCCACGGACAAGTCGTCGCCCAGATAGCGGCCGTAGCGTTCTCGGATGCGATGGCCGAACCCTCCGTCGCTCGATGCGATGGCCGATTGCATGAGGATCGAGCGCACTTCAGCTTCCAGGCTCCGCTTGTTCGACTTGGCTTGAGCGCGGAGGCGATCGTGAACCTCATCCGGCAGGTTCCTTACTGTCATGTTCGCCATGATGACCTTCGATGTGATGGCAGATTTGCAATAATGATGGCATCGGAGCGAGGTGCTTTCAAGTCTGGCGAAGTGATAGCATTTCGGCCTGATCTACGACAGGCATCCGCGCCTTGGCAGGCACGTTTGCCGGTGCGCCTTGACTTGCACACGGGTTGGTGACCTTCCCTACCTCTGCAGAGGGCCATTGTGGGGCTGGCAGAGTGGCTTCACTTTCGCCCCAGCAATGCTCGGACCAGTGCAAGTACGACAAGCGCGCCAACAGCTGACACGAGGGCCAGAAGAAGCAGCCCGCCAGCAGCGAGAATCCCGATGCCGAGCGCAGCCAGCAAGAAGGGCGTCGCGACCGCTGCCACCACGCCCACCACCATGTAGAGAGCCATGTTCCGGCCGGCGATCTTTCCCGCGAGGTAGCCGGCGCCCAATCCGATCGCGGTCAGGAGAATAAGGGCGACCGCTCCGATTGCATCAAGCAGGGCTTCCATGTCCTCGTCTCCCTTGCCGTTGTTCTGCTCGCACCGAAATGTTCTCGACCGCAGCCTGCTTTTCCGGGGGAATAGCTATAGCCACAGTACGACGTGTTGCAGGCTGCGAGAACTCCAATCGACGTAGCGCTCCCCAGTTCCTGCCAGGTTCGGCGATCATACGCGCTGCACAGCAGTGACACGCAGACTGAGCATTCAGATATTGCTCACGCGTGGACTACGCGATTACCGCATCGCAGCGCCACCATCGCGTCCCTCCCTGCCCTTCGCAGCCATGTAGACTCAAGGGTCGCTGAACAAGCCAGCGTGCGCTCAGCAGGGGCGCCCCCCGGCTGGGACCCGCCGTAGCCAATGGAGTATTCATGCCGGCTCAATGGACAAACATGCAGATCATGAAGTGCCAGTCAGACGAGGGCACCACGACCGCCGTGACTAAGCAAGCGGACGGAAAACATCTCCGCTACATCCTTGGCAACGGGCGCTGCGTAAATTGCAACCCTGACGGCACCTTTAAGGAACGTCTGAATTACAGCTTCGGCTTCGCCGAGAGCCTGTCGGTCGGGCTGTGAAAGCGTCGGGCGCAGCCCATGCGCGCTGGATTGATCCGCCTCATGCCATCAGCTTCCGTCGCACGAGGAACAGGTTGCCGAGGGCGAACAGTGTGAAGAGCTGCGCGCGGTTCTTGGCCAGCCCCCGGTAGCGGGTCTTCAGATAACCGAACTGGCGCTTGAGCACGCGGAACGGATGCTCGACCCGGGCGCGCACCATGGCAATGATCCGGTTGATATCCGCGTCGATGGGGTCGAGTGCGCCGCCCTTGGGCGCCTTCCGCATGACGCCCCAGAACTTGTCGTGGCCTGAGAACGCGGCCTCGCGGGCGGCACTGACATAGCCCTTGTCCGCCCACACCGATGTCTCCCGCCCATGCAGGAGTTCATCCCAGACCTGGCTGTCGTGCACCTTCGCCGTCGTGGTCTCGAGGCTGTGGACGATGCCGCTATCGGCGTCGACGCCGACGTGTGCTTTCATCCCGAAGAACCAGTCGTTGCCCTTCTTCGTCGATGACATCTCGGGGTCGCGCGCCTTGGCTTCGTTCTTGGTCGAGGATGGCGCGTCGATGATTGTCGCATCTACGAGCGTGCCTGAGCGCAGGGTGATGCCCTGATCGGCCAGATGCTTGTTCACTTCGACGAACAACCGCTCCGTCAGCGCATGCTTCTCCAGCAGGTGTCGGAAGTTCAGGATCGTCGTCTCATCGGGGATGCGGTCATCGCCGAGCTCGATGCCCGCGAACCGGCGCATGGCCTCGCTGTCGTAGAGCATTTCCTCGGCCATGGGATCGCTCAGCGCATACCATTGCTGAAGGAAATACACCCGCAGCATCGTCTCCAAGGGCATCGGCGGACGCCCTCCGCGCGCACCACGCTTCGGGTAATGCGGTTCGATCAGGGCCAGCAACCGCGTCCACGGCACCACCTCTTCCATCTCGGCCAGGAACTTCTCGCGACGCGTCTGCTTCTTCTTCATCGCGTAGCGGAGGCCGGGAAAGACTGGCTGCTTGGGCATCGGCGGGCATCCTTCTTCGTCCCGCTCAGTCTATCCCAACCCGCTTAGCGCGCGAGGTTTTTCAGACTCTCCTTAAAATCCCGAAACATCCGCGGTACTGCGTACAGGGCTGGCTGAGCGAATTGCTCGGTGGAAACGCACGTGCGGGAATGTCATCAGGGCTTGCGGTCATTCTCTCAGATCACCCCGCTGGTGGTCTATTTGAACCGGGATCGTTATTCACAGATTCTGTGGGTAATCCTGTGCGTCTTTCGCCTACGAGATCACTAAACGATTGTGGCGCCTATTAAGTTCCCGAAAGCTCGCAAGAAATGCACTTTCGACGTAACATATTGATTTCGTAAAGGTTATACGCAGCGACTACTACGGGGTGATACTGTTGCCGAATTCCGAACCTCGGCCATTGTCAAGTGTGCAGCGACTTTTGGCTGCGGCTCGACGCTCGTTGTGTCAGGCGCAGCACAGCTTCTGATTCCGCGCCTTGCGCCCCTCCGCCTGCGGCAGCACATAACGCGGATGAATGGGTTTCGATGGATGGCCGTCTCGGCCGCTGCCCTGTTGGCGCTTCTTTTTGGGATCGGGGCATTTCTGCCCGGCGAGATCCTCGGCGAGCTTGTCTCGGTTGCGGGGCGGCGCCTGCACGCGGTGGGCTTCGGTCTGGTCAGCTTCCTGATCGTCGTCGCATTCCCAGCCCGCTGGCGCCTTTTTAGCGCAGTGGCGCTGGCTGCGGGGGGATTGGTGGAACTCCTTCAGCCCTTGGTCGGTCGAGGAGCACAGTGGACCGACTTCACCGCCAACGCCGTTGGCTTGGTTGTGGGAGTTTCTGCGGCACTCTTGGTTAGGCAAGCGCTAAAGAGCAGGTGACGCGATCGCGGAGGCAAGGGCCCGCCAGCCTCACCCTTTCCGGAACGGAACCACGTATCTCCACGCATGAAGACAGCCGCCCCTTCGCTTTCCAAGGCCTGTATGGCTGCGTCCCGGGCGTCTATGTCTGACGCGAACTGCTCGTCGAGGTAGGACTCCAAGGCGTGTCGAGGCGAAGGGACGATCTGACCTGCGGCAAGCCCTCATTGATGGCTTCCGCCTCGAAGGCAAATATCTCCGGACCGTCATCTTCACCTTGGGCGGTCGCACCCGCCGACAGCAGCAGGACGCAGATCAAGACCGAGCCGATGATCGCGCTGCACCGAGGGCGAGCGCTCTTCTTTCGTTCGTTCTGAATAAGATAACTGTTGGCACCGGCTCGCCAGCCAGCACTCGCTCGGGCACGGCACCACACAAGCGGTGATGCTTGGGACGCGTTAAGAAGGCCTCCCGCCAAGATGGCAAAGACCAGAAAGACGGCTGACAGGAGAAGGACTGTGTCGATCATGCGGCCTTTGGTCCTGCATTACCGGCACGATCCACCACTCGCTCTCTGAACCAGGGCGCAGACGGGCGGTTCCGCTTTCGGAACAAGCACCAGATGCATTTAATCGAAAACAGCCGCGGCGGACCGAATGAGCTGCAGAATCTCGTAGCTCTCCGGGTCCAGCACGACGAGCGTGCCGTCGATCGTAGCGTAGCGGCGGCCGTCGGACAGCGGAGGCAGGTCATAGCGTGCAAAGTCGTCGATCCAGTCGACATTGTCGGGATCGACGCGCTCGCCAACCTGATGAAGCGTCAGCCACTGCTCTGTCGTCACTCCCTTTTTTGCCTGCCCCGGCGGCACGCATGGCGGGTTCTTCTTTGCGAGTCCCGGTGGACAGCCGGCCGGCTGAGCATCGGCGGAGAGCCCTGGAGCAAAGATCAGAGCCGCAAGCGTCATCGCCGTCAAATTGGCCAAGTATGTCATGTGGGCAACTCCATTTCGAATGTTGGCCTGGCGCCGCGGCTTTGCCGGGACGGGACGACCTTTCGGAGCAACTACCGGCCCCAGTGCCAGTTCCGTCTCGACGCTCGGGCGACACTTCAGCCGTCCGGGACGTTGGTCGCAGCAAATCAGAGTCGAGTGCGCTTCATGCGACATCGCAGCTTTGTCCGCACGCCGGGCACGAATTCGTTGCCAAAGCGTTTTTTCCCGAAAGCGGTCGTTTCTGACCGTCCTCCCCTGCCCTCCGGATTTCAATAGGTTGACCAGGATCAAAACCCCCTTCCAAAACCAACGATGTTTTTGGAGGATTTATGTCAATGATCCTGGGGTATGCGCGCGTCTCGACCAAGGACCAGAACCTCGATGGCCAGCGGGACGCCCATACGCGCGCCGGAGCGGAAGGAATTTCCGCAGGCAAGATCAGAGTCCACATCGCCGAAATGCGCCAGCAAATAGAGGGCGCGCTGCGCGCTTCCACGGCATATCCATGGCGATGCCATTCAGGTTGTGGTACTGTTCGGACCGAGGCGCGGCAAGCACGTGGCATGAGGCGCTTCGTTTCTACTGATAGCCACGGGTATTTTCCGGGTTGTCATCTTCCCTAAGGGCGCGGGGACGCGGCCTCCAAAACTTCCGCGCCCCCGCGCCTCGTCCAAGCCGCCTCCCGGCTTGATGCTCACCAAGCACATTTCAAGAGTAGGGGCGCCGCGCATTTGAAGATTCCCCGAAGGGACTGGGGTCCTGCATGCGGCCTCCGTCTCTGATCGTTGCGGTAGTGTGGCGTGCCGGGTCAGCGAGCGGTCATGCCGGTTGCAAATGAATGGAGCGTGGATATCTACAGTTCAGCCGGCGCTCGCACGAACGCGCGTCGGTCAGCCCCCGGCGCGTTGGTTGTCCCCGCTACCGGGGGCGCCCCCACAAAGTCGATTGACTGACCCACTGGGCGTTCAGACGTTGCGCCACGCAAGCCCTCGCATACTTGAGCGCTTCCTGAATGCCCGTCAGCCAGCCGACGCACCCCATGAACAAGTCGGCCAGCCCTCGGCGGGTTCATGGTCACTCATCATTCGCCGAAAGCTTCCTCGCACAGCTGATCAGCGTTTCAAAAAGCCGTCAGCGGTTCGTCCATTGCAAATGGTCGGAGCGCTGAGATCCTCTGAACCAGCCTCGTGGCTTTCCTCGGTCAACCGGGCTCCCAGCTTCGCCACGTATCGCAGCGTCACAGCGCGCGCGAACAACTGGCGCACACGGAAAGGAGGGTGGGTCGCCATGGTGAAGTTCGAGGACATCTGGCGCGAGCAATGCGACGCCGCAATCACGATCCGCGCCCGATAAGGGGAACAGGCCGCCCTGGATTATCTCATCGGCGGGAACGTGACCCGTTCCACCAACCCTGCCAAGACTTCAACCTTGGCGTCCGGAAACATCAACGACCCGAAAGCCTGCGACAGATCGTGGACCTTCGACGTCTGGACGGGCTGCGCGTTCCGGCCGCATCCGGCGTTTGGGGTTGCGGTCAGTCTGCTGAGGCCTCGTCCTGCTCCAGGCGGACCATTTCCTCCTTCACGACCAGCTTCTGTTTCTTCAGGTCGGCGATGTGCAGCTCGTCTGCGCCCGGATGCTTCTGTAGCCGTTCAATCTCGGCGTCGATACTGGCGTGGCGGGTGCGCAGAGAAGCGAGACGTGCGTCGTCGGTCATGAGCTTTCCTCCTTGGTGACACACTGATGGTAAGAACGATGCGGTATGAAACAAGGCAACCGAGGTTTATGCCTTTGGCGAAGCGTCAGCTCTCAGGCCGTGGGGCAAGAGGTGAATGCCTTCGACTCCTTTGGAATTTGCCGATAGGATCTTTGCGGCCCAGGAGGGGCGCGCTGGGTTCAAGTGCGCGGGAGCGGGGCCTCGGCGGGGAAAGATTGATGAAGAGCGTGATCGTCGCGATGCTGGCCTTGATCATGTCGGTGTCCGCTGGATGGGCTGACAAGGTCACCCGGGGACCGGTAACGGATTTGCCGCTGCCGCGCTTTGTGTCGGTCAGGGCGGCGAAGGCGAACGTACGCCGAGGACCATCCCTGACCCACCGGATCGATTGGGTCTACCAGCGCAAGGGCCTGCCCGTCCTCATCACGGCGGAGCACGGCCACTGGCGCCGTGTCGTGGACCGCGACGGCCTGGGTGGCTGGGTGCACTACGTACTCCTGTCAGGCAAACGCACAGCGCAGGTAGAGAGCGAGGCCGCTTCTATGCGGGTGCAGCCTGACGCTGACGCTCGCAAGGTTGCCATTCTGGAGCAGGGCGTGGTGGCGCAGATCGACGAATGTACCCGTGTTTGGTGCTGGCTTGAAAAGAATGGATACGAGGGCTGGGTGGCCAAGGACCGCCTTTGGGGCGTCAGGCCCGGAGAAATCGTCGAATAACTACGCGGGGGTCGCAGAACCGAAGAGGCTGCCAGAGCATCTGAGCGTGACGTGAAGGTCCGGGGACTGCCGGACAGCACCCACAAGGCTGAGGTGATGTTGGCGGCCCAAACGCCAAGGAGTGCGGACGCACCATGAGCACCGAATGGTCCCGGCAGCCAACTCCGATCCGGACGTTCGTGATGGTCTGCGTCGTGCTCGAACTCATCGCGTTCGTGGCGCAAATGGTAGGCTTCGGCACTCAGGTCCGGAACGTGATGATTGCCTTTGGCGGCTTTTGGCCGGGTGCATTGCGCGGCGGCCTGGAACTCTATCCGGGCCAGGCCATCCTCATGTTCGCGACAAGCGTGGTCCTGCATGGCGGACTGCTGCACCTGTTCATGAACATGGTCGGACTGATGTGGCTCGGCCCGATGGTCTACGCGCGTGTCCGGCAGAGTACTTTCTTGCTGATCATTGGGCTCAGCGCGCTCGGCTCGGGCTTTGCATATGCCGGACTGAGCCAGAGCGGTGCGCCGATGGTCGGCGCATCGGGTGTGCTGTTCGGGCTCGTGGGAGTCTTGGGATTCTGGGAGCTCCGCGACCGACTTGTCGCGCGGAGTGGCGTCGACTTGTTACTCAAGCAGGCCCTGGCCCTGCTTGCCCTGAACGTGGTCTTTTCGTTTCTGGCAGGCGGCGTCGTGGCGTGGCAGGCACATCTCGGAGGCGTACTCGCCGGATCCATGTGTGGCGCTGTGACCTGGCGGCGCAGACGGGTCCGTTGACGCGCAGATCGATCCTGCCTGCAGCGCCGAGCAGGACAAAGCGCTGGACCTTGGAAACGCAGGGCCCGGTCACGACATTCGGTCTCAAGGATGATAGGCAGACCGCGGAGTATAGATTGCCGACGAAATCGGAGAAACCTGTGACGATCAAGGCCCGCCTCCTCCGGACAGGCGCAGTGAGCGTGCTCGCTCTCCTGCTTGCTGCGCCACAGGCGCACTCGCAGACCGGCCTGCACGTCCTGACCCGGCTGGCGGTGGGTGCGATGGCCTCCGTGTCGACGACGCCGTACGGGGTGGACATTTCCGATGGAAACCTGCGCGAGCAGGCACTGGAAGTGTCCCGCGGTATAAATGCCCGGATCGAGACACCTGAAGGTGTTGCTTACCGGATCGGCGGATCCGATGCGGTCATGGTGGATCTCGATCGACTGCCGGCAGACTTCCTCAATGCGCTGATCGCGACTGAGGACAAGAGATTTCTCGACCACACCGGCGTCGACCCCCTCGGGACCGGACGCGCGATCCTGGACTGGGTCAACGGGTCGATGCGCGGAGGGTCCGGGCTGACCCAACAGCTCATCAAGAACCAGATCGTTGGTTCGAACCTGACCATCGACAGGAAGGTCGCAGAAGCTGTTCTCGCGACGCGGCTGGAGGCAGCGAGTGAAAAGTCGGAGGTTCTTTCGGCCTATCTCGACAGTGCCTGGTTTGGCCGTGGATGGGGCGCCGGATCGGCGGCGCAGACATGGTTCGGCAAGCCATGGAGCGAGTTGACGCTGTCCGAGAACGCCTTTCTGGCCGGCATTCTGAGGGGGCCTGCCCTTTACGACCCGAGAAACCACCCGGAGAGGGCTCACGAGAGACGAGACCACGTCTTGCGGTCCATGCTGCGCGAAGGCTTCATCGACGAGGACCGGTTCTTGTTGGCACGCGATGAGCGGCTGTCCGTGACGACACCGGAATGGTCGTCCGCAACGACCGGCTGGGTCAACACGGCCGTCGCCGACACGCTCCGCGGCTCGCCTTTGGCGGCCATTGCCAAGCCCAGGATGGACGGCGACCTTCCGTTGATCGAGACGACGATTTACCAGGAATGGCAAAACATCGCCCAGGAAGCGCTGGGGGACGCCATCACCAGGATCGGCTCTCCTGTTCCCTTCGGCCGTCTCGACGAGGAGGAAATGGAAAGCCTCACATCTTCCGCCGTCAGGCAGAAGCTCGAGAAGAGCGTGCCGTCACATGGCGCATTGAGAGCCGCTGTCGTTCTCGAACGGGCCGGGAACACGGTGACAGTCGCGGTTCCGGAGGCCGAATTCAGCCTGGATTACGAAGTCCATGTCGCTGGGTCCAATGGACTTCAACGTGGAGACATCATCGGTCTCGACAGGAAGATGCAGCCGGCCTTCAAACGGTCCCT
Organism: Citreimonas salinaria; assembly: GCF_900107235.1. GTDB lineage: Bacteria > Pseudomonadota > Alphaproteobacteria > Rhodobacterales > Rhodobacteraceae > Citreimonas > Citreimonas salinaria. The sequence continues at coordinate 54,308 of NZ_FNPF01000015.1, read as the reverse complement.
GGAAGGGGCTGTCGTCGTCATGGACGTCCGCACGGGAGCCTTGCTGGCCAGCGTGGGTGGTCTGAACCCGCTGGTTTCCGGTTTCGATCGAACGACGGCGATGCGGCAGCCCGGATCGGCGATCAAGCCGTTCGTGTATCTGGCGGCCCTTGAGTATGGCCTGTCCAGCAGGGATGTCATTTCCGACACTCCGGTGACCTTTGACGGAGGCTACCGTCCTTCGAACTATGGCGGCGAGCGTTACGGCAACCTTCCACTCTACTCCGCATTGGCTGTCAGCTCGAACATCGTCGCGGTGAAACTCGCCAACGAGGTCGGCATATCGAACGTGGGCGCCGTGGCCGAGGCGCTCGGCGTGTACGACGGAAACTTTCGGCCTTACCTGCCTTCTGCACTGGGGGCGTCTGAAACCACGCTCGCCAAGCTTGCCGCGGGCTATGCGGGGATCGTCAACGGCGGGATCAGGATTGAACCACATGCAGTGGCCCGGGTCACGCGAGGGCACGAGCAGGCAACCTATCCTCTGCCATCGGGCGAACGGCACTTCCGGTATCGGAGCCTGGAAGACTTGCAGTCCATGATGCGCTCGGTCGTTCTTCGGGGAACGGCAGCGCGGGCGTTCACCGATCATCCCGTTTCGATCATCGGAAAGACGGGCACGAGCCAGGACTACCGTGACGCTTTGTTCGTCGGGGTCACACCGGACATCGTGGTGGGCGTCTGGCTCGGGAAGGACGACAACTTGTCCATGGGTAACGTTCTGGGGGGATCCCATGCTGCTCCGATTGCCGCCGAGATCCTGCGCACCCTTCACGGCCGGGGCCTGGTCGACGAGAACGGTGTACGGCCGGGCGCGTATGCTACGACAGCGTGGCCGCCGGAGACGATCTCCGCATCAACCTGGGCAGCGGATTCTGGACCGCAATGGATCGAACCGGCGGGGCCCGGAGCACATTGGATCAAGCCGGGCTCAGACACGTCATCTCCTGCCAGGCTGCGTGCGCTTGGAAGCCGGCCCACACAGGTGATTACCACCACGCTGCCTCGTCAGACTCCACGGTCATCGACGGGACCGGGATCATCGGAGGGCAGAAGTTACTTCGACTCCGTCAATCGAAACGCCGACCTGCTGGGAAACTGATCATGACCGGACGAACTATACTTGTTGCCGGTCTTGTCCTGGCGTCCACACCGGCCCTTCTGCACGCCCAGGAAGACGGCTCCGATCGTCTCTCGATCGACGATGTCGGGATTGCCATCCAAGACGCGGGCCTGCCGATCGAAGATCTGGATGGCGTCTATGGTGGACCGAAACAGCAAGGGGTCTACTTCGACGATGTCAGCTTCGGGCATGCCGGTGTTCCCTACGTGGCCGAAGCCCTGGTCGTGGATATGAAGACCGGCGACTTGTGGGTCGACAATCTCGAGACGACGGCGCGGGACCGTGGCGTGATTTCAGCCCGGTCCGTCAGCCTGAACTTCAGGACGCTCGGTGACATCGGGGCCGATGATGCCTGGCCGGATTGCGGTCCTCGCCGCATCGATCTCCAGCCTGCCGAGACCCGCATCGCAGTCGCCGGTCTCGTGCTCCAGGCTGACCGGGACATGCTCGGAAACGAGCCGCCGGAGATATCGCAGGTCGAGAACATCGCCCTGACACTCGGCAACCGCGGAGAGGCTGGATCGTGCGATCTCACGGCCGAATGGCGGATCGAGGATTTCCGGTCCCAGTCCGCAGCGATGGACACGGTCCAGGTAGACGAGGCGAGTGGCTCGGCGGCGATTCCTAACCATGTGCTCGCGCGGCTATCCTCCTCGGAAGGGGAAGGCTCAGGCTTGCCGGCACCGAGAGCCATTTCAGGCCGCATGGCGTTCGACGGTGTCAGGATGGAGTCCGGCACGGGAGTTTCTCTTGGCCAGGCCGACCACATCGGTTTGCAGATTGATCTGTCCGGGGACTACCTCGATCCCCTCGCGGATGGCGACCTGTCCACCCTGCCCTTCCCGTTTCCGGATGCAGAGATCGCGTTTTCCGCCGAGGGTCTTCACGTGCCGCTGTCCGGGGTACACACAGCGGCGTCCGGCAGGGCGGCTGCGCTGGAGCTCGTCGGTGACGGTACATTCGGCCTGCGTTTCAGTGACACGGGGGCTCGGCTCGGGGCATTTCTGGATATGCCCGGCAGCATCGAGGCGAAACTGAACCTCGAGACGTCCTTCAGCATTCCGGAAACCCAGGCCACCGTTGGTGATGGCCTCTTCGAGAGACTGGGTGTGACGGTTCTGGACAAGGCCCTTCTCGAACTGAGCGCGCCGATCGTCGAGGATCTGAAGCCTGGCGCACCGGCCTTGGTCACGTCGAAGATCATGGCATTTGTCGACGGGGCACCGATCCCCGGCCGCGTGAAGACATCGCTCGTCGGGATGGAGGACGGCATCCGCGATTGGCTGGAAGAGGGCTTTTCTCAAGGAAAGGCAAGAATCTCCCTCGACCCTCCCAACCCGGTGAACCTTGCAGCAATCGGGGCGGCGTTTGGCATCAGGCCACAGATCGCGGCCAACACGACCGGTTTTTTGCTTGAAACTGGAAATGCTCACGACAATGAGACCCGACGGTAGGACAGACTGAGTAGGATGGGTTTCCCCACGCAGAATCCATCACGCGCCCGGCAGCAAGAGGGTCAGCTCAGGGCTTCAAAGCCAACTGCGGTTCCCCTGTTCTGAACACACCACGGGAGAAGTGTTAAGCACGGGTGTGGAAACGAGCCCTCTGCCCCGGATGTGACCGGCATCGTTATTTGGCACGGTTTTGGCATCGCTATTTGGCCGGCGGACCGATGGTGACGCCGTTGGCGGCGCGGACATAGCTGTAGAGCGTGGGCTTCGAGATCCCCATCATGCGGCAGATCCTGGGGATAGGCATCTCGCGCTCATTGTAGAGGCGCACGGCCAGCGCGCGCTTGTCGGCGTTGAGGGCGGGACGGCGCCCGCCTTTGCGGCCCCGAGCGCGGGCCGCGGCAAGGCCGGCCTGGGTGCGGTCTCGGATCAGCGTGCGCTCGAACTCGGCAAGCGCGCCGAAGACGTGGAAGGTGAGTTTGCCGGTGGGGGTGGTCGTGGGCTTTGTTGCACAAAGGCGGAGGGGGATACATCTCGTGAATCCAGAGTGGTAGCTGGGCTGCATGAGCAGACCTATCCCACCGGACTACAAGACCAAGAACTGGCCGGGTTACAACGAAGCCCTGAAGCAGCGTGGCTCCCTGACGATCTGGTTTGACCCAGAGATGGTCTGGGTGCCAGCGCCAACCGGCAAGCGAGGTCGGCAGCCCCGATATAGCGACGCCGCGATCCAGACGTGCCTGACCATGAAGGTGCTGTTCGGCATGGCGCTTCGTCAGACGACGGGCTTTGTCGAGAACCTCCTGCGGCTGATCGGTCTCGACTGGACGGTGCCGGATTTCAGCCCATTGAGCAGACGTCAGAAGACCCTGGCCGTCCGCATTCCCTATCGCGGCTCGACAGGTCCCCTGCACCTGCTGATCGACAGCACCGGCATCAAGGCGGAGGGTGAAGGCGAATGGCACGCGCGCAAGCATGGCGGCGCGAAACGCCGTTTATGGCGCAAGATCCACATCGGCGTCGACGAACGGACGCTGGAAATCCGCGCCATCGAAGTCACCGGTAGCAACGTGGGGGATGCGCCCATGTTGCCAGAGTTGCCGAGCCAGATTCCCGCGGACGTGGAGATCGGATCGGTAACCGCGGACGGTGCCTACGATACGCGCAAGTGCCACGACGCCGTCGCCGACCGGGGCGCGCATGCCGTCATCCCGCCGCGCAAGAACGCCAGGCCGTGGAAGCCATCGACTGCCGGAGCAATCGCCCGGAACGAGGTGCTCCGCGCTTCGAAATATCTCGGCCGCGCCATCTGGCGAAAGTGGAGCGGATACCACCGCCGAAGCCGCGCCGAGACGAAGATGCATTGCGTGAAGCTTTTGGGGCAGAGCCTCATGGCACGCGACTTCGACCGTCAGGTTGCAGAACTCCAGATCCGCGCTGCCGTCCTGAACGGCTACACGGCGCTCGGCATACCTGTCACAGAGCCCGCAGGATAAGTCCGCCTGGGGAAAGGGGCAGTGCGGGCTTCACGCTTTTTGCGCAACAAAGCCCCCTGAATGCGAAGATCGGAGAGCTGACGCTGGAGAACGGTATTTTGTCCGTCGCGCTCGGCAAGGCGGGTCTGTTGCCGAGCGCAAAAGAATGATTGATCCCACCGCGAAGCTGAGCGTCAGCCGCCAAGCCATCGTTCTGGGGATTAGCCGGGGCAGCGTCTATTACCGGCCGCGCCCGGTCTCGGAAGCCGATTTGAAACTGATGCACCGCATCGACAAGCTGCACATGGAACGGTGCCTTCAGGCGCACGAAACCTCCCGGAATTGAGTTGGAAGAATATCCTGGGATCACATACCTTGTTGCCCAAGCCTATCGTCGTTGCGTAGCCCAGTCCGCAAGACGCACCAAGAACGCATCGCAAGCATCAAGCTGAGACTGCTCGATATACTCATCAGGTTTGTGCGCCTGCGAAATCGAGCCGGGCCCGCAAATCACAGTGGGCACGCCAAGCATTTCGTTAAAGCGGCCGCCCTCGGTCCCGAAGGCCACCTTGGAGTGGCCGTTGGTGCCCGTCAGTCGCTTGGTCAGCGTCACGACATCCGCATCCGGCACGGTTTCGAGCCCCGGAAACTGCGCGTAGAGGTCGATGTCGATCCCCGCTTCGGGGGCGACCTGTTGCATCAGGAGCTCGAGCTCGGCGGCATAATCGCGCAGCTCCTGCACCAGGGCATCGGCATCCTCGGAGGGCAGCACCCGGAACTCGCAGTCGAAGGTGCAAATGTCGGGCACGATGTTTAGGGCGGTGCCGCCGCGAATGATGCCGGTATGTGCCGTGCTGTGGGTGATGTCGTAATCTGGGTCGTTGCCGCCCATCGACGCCAGCCGCGCGGCGATGTCCTGCATCCGCACGACGAGCCGCGCTGCATAGTTGACCGCATTCACGCCCTGCGGCGCCAGCGAGGAATGGCACCCCCTGCCTCGCACCGTAACTCGCATCGAACGCTTCGCTTTGTGGCCGATCACCACCTGCATCAGGGTTGGCTCACCGACGATGCACATGGCGGGGCGGATGTCGTCGGCCTGCAGCATTTCCAGCAGGCCGACGACACCGACACAGCCGACCTCTTCGTCATAGGAGAACGCCAGATGCACCGGGCGCGCCAGGTCGCGCGCCACCAGGCCCGGCACGGCCGCCAACGCGCAGGCGAGAAAGCCCTTCATGTCGCACGATCCGCGCCCGAAGAGCCGCCCCTCCCGCGCGTCCAGCGCAAACGGGTCGCTGGCCCACTCCTGACCGTCTACCGGCACGGTATCGGTATGACCCGACAGGATCACGCCCGGCCGGTCGGCGGGCCCGATCGTGGCCCACAGGTTCGCCTTCTGGCGCGTGGTATCCATCACCAGGCGGCTTTCGACGCCGTAGGAGGACAGGTAGTCCCGGACATGGTCGATCAGAGCCAGGTTCGACCCGCGGCTGGTCGTGTCGAAGGCGACCAACTGGGCCAGGATCTCGCGGCTGGACGGCGTGGGCATCGAGTTTTTCCTTTGTCAGGTCGGAATTGGGGGCGTCGGATAGACGGTGCTGTCGAGGCTCGCGCGCACCGCCTGCATGAAGGCCAGCGCCGCCGACGAGGGCGCGCGGCTGGAGGGAAGCAGGAAGTTCGTGCTGTAGCCGATCGCGGGCAGGAAGGGTCGCATGACGATGCTCTCGCCCATCTGATGGACCAGCGGAAACGGATTCAAAAGCGACACGCCGAGACCCTCGCGCACGAACTCCATCACCGACACATTGGTCGAGGCCTCGAGCACACGGTTCAGGCGCAGGCCTGCTCGGTCGAACAGCCGGTCGATCGCGGCACGGCTGGAATGGCGGCGCGACAGGGCGATGAACGCCTCGTCTTGCAGGTCCTTGGCACGAATGACGTCCAAGGACGCAAGATGATGACGCTTGGGCAGGATGCAGATTGCCTGCGTTTCCAGCAGTAGCTCGGGGCTGATGCCTTCATGGGACACGTTGCTGTCGGTCATCCCGACGTCGAACCGCCCCTCGGCGATGCCGGTCAGCAGGCTGTCGCTGGCCAGAACGTCGAACGCGATCTGCAGATCCGGGTTCTGTTTCTTAAAGGCGGAAATCCGAGCCGGCAGGAATCGATGAGCGATTGTTGGCGGGGCCACGACTGACAATGTACCGGCATGCGTCTTTTCGGGTTCACCCGAATGGTTGGCGATGCGTGCCAGCGTGTCAAAGACCGGCGTCAGTTGCTCGTTAATCGACAATGCCTCGACTTTCGGCACCAGCCGCCCACCTGCCCGAACAAACAGCAGAAAGCCCAGGCGATCCTCCAGCTGGGCCAACCTTCGGCTGACTGCCGACTGAGAGATACCCAGCTCGCGCGCGGCGCTAATCGCGGTGCCGGACGCGACAAGGGCCTGCAAAACCTGAAGTTCGCGCAGCGTGATGCCCGCGCTGCGGTCTCTGGCCTTGGCGGATGTTTCAGAACGCGACATAAGCTATGACCAAACCGCATTGGTATTTTTGATTGACTTCGAATTATCGCATCGTAGCGTGGACGCCAAGCACGTTTGCGCCGCCGGGGACAAACCTCGGGATCGAAAATCGGAACGACCCACAACAGGAAAGGATATGAAGATGAGAGCACTAACCCTGCCAATCGTGGCCGGCCTTGCCGCCGCAGGCATCAGCCCCGCGACAGCCCAGGAGCTGGCGATCGGGCTGAAGTCCGAAGCGACGTCGATGGACCCGCAATTCCATCAGCTGTCCACCAACATCCAGGTCGCCAAGAACATCTTCGAGGCGCTGACCACCCAGGATGCCGTGCAGAAGGTCACCCCCGGTCTGGCCGAAAGCTGGGAGGCGATCGACGACACCACCTGGCGGTTCAATCTGCGTGAGGGCGTCACGTTTCACGACGGCTCCGAGTTTACCGCGCGCGATGTGATTTATTCGTTCTGCCGGATCCCGCTGGTGCAGAACTCACCCTCGCCCTTCACCATCTACAGCGCCGGCATCGCCGACATGACGGCCGAGGACGACCACACCCTGACGATCACCACCAAGGCCACCAACCCCCTGCTGCCCACCGAGCTGTGGAGTCTGGCAATCGTGTCCGCGGACACTCTGGGCGCCGAGGAAGAGATCACCTACGGTCCCGACGGCACCTGCGAGGGGATGGGCGAAGTGCCCCAGGCGCCGGCTTTCAACTCGCCCGACGTTGCCGTGGGCACTGGTCCCTACAAGCTGGAAACCTATACCCGCGGCTCCGAAGTCGTCCTTTCGCGCTTTGACGAATACTGGGGTGGCACGCCGGACTGGGAGCGCGTCGTGATGCGCCCCATCACCAGCGACGGCCCACGCGTGGCGGCACTGCTGGCCGGCGACGTGGACATGATCGAATCGCCGCCCATCCAGGATCTTCCGCGAATCGAAGACGCCGGTTTGAAGGTCGTGGATGCCCTGTCGAACCGGGTGATCTATCTGCACATGCAGCAGCTTGAGGATGCCCCCGGTATCAGCGGCACTGATGGCGAGAACCCGCTGCTGGATCCCCGCGTGCGTGAGGCGATCTCGTTGTCGATCAACCGCGACGCTATCGTGGAACGCATCATGGGCGGATATGCCGTGGCGGCAGGCGAGTTGCTGCCGCCGCCGATGTTCGGTACCTCGGAGCGTCCGGTCGATCCCTATGACCCCGAACGCGCCAAGGAGCTTCTGGCCGAAGCCGGCTACCCCGACGGTTTCTCGATCACGCTCGGCACGCCGAACGATCGCTACATCAACGACGAACAGGTCGCACAGGCCGTCGCCCAGATGCTGGCGCAGATCGGTATCGACACGCGCGTCGACGCCAGCACGGCCAGCCAGTTTTTCTCGCGTCGCAACGACTTGGAGTTCCCAATCTACATGGCCGGCTGGGGCGCATCCTCGGGTGACATGTCCTCGCCGCTGAAGTCTCTGGTCGCAACATATGATCCGGATACGGGCATGGGGCCGACCAACGCCGGCCGCTATTCCAACCCCGAGATGGACGCCCTGCTGCTCGAGGCGATGTCGACCATTGACGACACCAAACGCGATCGGATGCTGCAGGAGGCCGAAACCATGGTGCTGAACGATTACGGCATCATCCCGCTGCACTACGAACAGACGGTGTGGGCGATGAAGCCGAACCTGTCCTACGAGCCGCGCGTGGACCAGTACACCATGGCCACCAAAGTCGAGCCCGCGTCCGAGTGACCCGACCTGCCGGCACCCCTCGCGGGGTGCCGGCCTCTCGCCGAGTGCCGGACCGAAGGACCCCGCCATGATCGTCTATCTTGTCCGCCGCCTGGGCCAGAGCCTGCTTGCCCTCGTGGCAATGGCCATTCTGGTCTTTATCGGCGTCTATTTCATCGGCAATCCGGTCGATGTGCTGATCAACCCCGAAGCCACACAGGCCGACATCATCGCCACGACCGAACGCCTCGGCTTGGACAAGCCCCTGTACCAGCAATTCGGTATCTTCGTGATGAACGCTCTGCAGGGCGATCTGGGGACTTCTTTCGTCTACGGTCGCCCCGCGCTTGACATCATTCTTGAAAGGCTACCCGCCACGATGGAGCTGGCGCTGGTCGCGCTGCTACTATCAGTCGGCATCGGCATTCCTCTTGGGGTCTGGGCAGGGCTGCGGCCTTACAGCATCGCGGGACGCTCGATCATGGGAGGCTCGCTTCTGGGCTTTTCGCTTCCGAATTTCTGGCAGGGAATGCTGCTGATCCTGATTTTCGCGGTTATTCTGGGCTGGCTGCCCGCGGGCGGACGCGGGGAAACTACCGAATTCCTGGGGCTGCAGGTCAGCTTTCTGACGCTGGACGGGCTGTCGCATCTTATACTGCCGGCCATCAATCTGGCGCTGTTCAAGATGTCGCTGATCATCCGCCTTGCCCGCGCCAACACGCGCGAGGTGTGCCTGCAGGACTATGTCAAGTTCGCTCGCGCCAAGGGCCTGTCGGGCCGCCGTGTGGTGCTGGTCCATGTGCTCAAGAACATCATGATCCCCGTCGTCACCATCATCGGGCTTGAGCTCGGATCGATGGTCGCCTTTGCGATCGTGACCGAGACCGTTTTCGCCTGGCCCGGCATGGGAAAGCTGCTGATCGACAGCATCAACCTGCTCGATCGTCCCGTGATCGTCGCTTATCTGATGCTGACGGTGCTGATCATCGTCGCGATCAACCTGCTGGTCGATGTGATCTATTCGCTTCTGGATCCACGCATCCGCCTGTCGGAGATGAATGGATGACCGAAATCGCAACTAACACGCCGGTGCGTATCGACAGCCCGAGCAAGCGCATCGCCAAGCAGTTCATCGAGGATCCCGTGGCCGTCGTGGGCCTCATCCTGTTCGGACTGGTGGCGTTGATCGCCATTGCGGCGCCGTGGCTCGCACCCCAGAATCCTTATGATCTGGCGCAGCTGAACATCATGGACAGCTCCCTGCCGCCCGGCGAAACCAGCTTCGATACTGAGATGACCTACTGGCTGGGCACGGACCAGCAGGGCCGCGACATGCTGTCGGCGATCATGTACGGGCTGCGGATCAGCCTGTTGGTGGCCACCGTCTCGCTGGCGCTGGCCATCACGATCGGCACGATCGTGGGCGTCTTTGCGGCGTTTTTCGGCGGCAGGCTGGACAGCATCATCATGCGGATCGTCGATCTGCAGCTGTCCTTTCCTGCCATCCTGATTGCGTTGATCCTTTTGGCCCTGCTTGGGCGCGGGGTGGACAAGGTCATCATGGCGCTGGTGATCGTACAATGGGCATACTACGCCCGCACGGTCCGCAGTTCGGCCATGGTCGAGCGGAGCAAGGATTACATCGACGCGGCTCGTTGTCTCGGGCTGCCAAGCCGCCGCATCATGTTCCGCCACCTGCTGCCCAATTGCGTCCCGCCCCTTATTGTTGTCGCGACCGTTCAGATCGCTCAGGCCATCGCGCTTGAAGCCACGCTGTCCTTCCTCGGCGTCGGCGTACCCATCACCGAGCCCTCGCTCGGGCTGCTGATCGCCAATGGCTATGACTACCTTCTGTCGGGCAACTACTGGATCAGCGTGTTTCCCGGCATTGCGCTGGTGGTGACCATCATCGCCATCAACCTTGTCGGCGACCGCCTGCGCGACGTCCTGAACCCGAGGTTGCAGAAATGACCGCACTACTGGACGTCAAGAACCTACAGACGCACTTCTTCACCCGCGACGGTGTGGCCAAGGCGGTGGACGGAGTCAGTTTCTCGCTGGATAGGGGGCAAATCCTGGGGCTGGTCGGCGAGTCCGGGTCGGGTAAGTCCGTCACCGGCTTTTCCATCCTGGGGCTCATCGATCCGCCCGGCCGCGTCGCCGGGGGACAGATCCTGTTTGACGGCGATGACCTGCTTGCGGGTGGCGAGGCCATCATGCGCAACCTGCGGGGCAAGCGCATCGCGATGATCTTTCAAGATCCGATGATGACGCTGAACCCTGTCCTGCGAGTCGACACGCAGATGGTCGAAACCGTGCGCGCGCACGACAACGTTTCCAAGGCCGAGGCGCTGCGCAGGTCACGCGAGGCGCTGGTCCAGGTTGGCATCTCCTCGCCCGACGAGCGGTTGCAAAGCTATCCACACCAGTTCTCGGGCGGGATGCGCCAACGCGTGGCCATCGCCATTGCGCTGCTGCACAAGCCCGACCTGATTATCGCAGACGAGCCCACGACCGCATTGGATGTCACGATTCAGGCCCAGATCCTTTCCGAGGTGCAGAACATCTGTGCCCAATCGGGCACGGCGCTAATCTGGATCACCCATGACCTGGCCGTCGTTTCCGGCCTCGCCGACCGGCTGGCCGTCATGTATGCTGGCCGCATCATCGAGGAAGGTCCGACCTCCGACGTCATATCGAACCCGCGTCACCCGTATACGCGCGGGCTGATCGACAGCGTGCCGCAAGGCAAGCGCCATGGAGCAATGCTGACGCAGATCAAGGGGATGACGCCCTCGCTGCTGAAGCTGCCGCAAGGATGCAAGTTCGCCCCCCGCTGTCCGCGCGCAGATCGCGTCTGCGAAGTTGAGCCCACGCTGGATCCCGCAGGCCCCGACCGCAGCGTACGCTGCCATCATCCCCATTCCGAAGCCAACGGGAAGGCGACGTCTTGAGTTTTGACACGATTCTCCAGATCGACGGCGTGTCCAAGCGCTTTTCGAAGGACTTGGATCTCGCCGAACGGACAGCGCGGAAGCTGGGTGCCAAGATCGCTCCGGCGACCGTCCATGCCGTCGACACTGTCAACCTGGACATCCGCCGGGGCGAGGTGCTGGGCCTTGTCGGCGAATCCGGCTGCGGCAAATCCACACTGGGCCGCATGGTTGCGGGGCTGACCACGCCGTCAGAGGGGCGCATCCTCTACAATGGGCAGGATGTCTCGACGCTGAAGGGCGCCGCCGCCCGGGATGCCGCGCTCAAGATCCAGATGATCTTCCAAGACCCCATGTCCTCGCTGAACCCCCGGTTGCAGGTCCGCGAAATCGTGGGCGAGGCCCCACGCTTCCATGGCATCGTGCAGCGCAACCAGATGGCGTCCTATGTCGAGGATCTCCTCGATCAGGTCGGCCTCGACCCCAGCATGGGCAAACGGTACCCGCACCAGTTCTCGGGCGGGCAACGCGCGCGGATCGGCATCGCGCGTGCGCTGGCGGTGCGGCCCCACTTCCTTGTCTGCGACGAGTCGGTCGCGGCGCTGGACGTCTCAATTCAGGCGCAGGTGCTCAACCTGTTCGTCAAGCTGCGGCAGGATTTCGATCTCACCTATCTGTTCGTCAGCCATGACCTTGGAGTGGTCGAACACATATCTGACCGGATCGCGGTGATGTATCTGGGGCGTATTGTTGAATTGGGCGAGTCCGAGGATCTGATCGCTCGTCCCAACCACCCCTATACCCAGGCGCTGGTCAGCGAGATCCCGACCTTCGAGACCGGCAAAAAGATCTACCATGCCATCGAGGGAGAGATCCCCTCGCCCATGAATCCACCCACCGGATGTCACTTCCACCCCCGCTGCCCCCATGCCTTTGACCGCTGCCGCGTCGAGGTGCCTGCCCTGAAAGAGGTGGCCCCAGGCCGTCTATCGGCCTGCCACCTCAACGACAGGGCGACCTGACGCCTCATCTTCAAGGAGATTTCCGATGCGAAACGACAACCCGATCTGGCCCTTCGTCGATGCGAAGGGACCGGCCTTCACAGGCTTGGCCGATCGCGTCTTCGACACTCCCGAACTGGCGTATGGCGAGGTGCAATCCTGCGCGGCCCATACGCAGATGCTGCGCGAACAAGGCTTCCGCGTGACCGAGAGCGTCGCCGACATTCCTACCGCCGTCATGGGCGAGGCAGGCGAAGGCGGCCCGATCATCGCCATCCTGGGCGAATACGACGCGCTGCCGAGCCTGTCGCAAGAAGCCGGTCTGGCCGAGCCAAAGCAGATAGCCGAGCACGGGTTCGGCCATGGCTGCGGTCACAACCTGCTGGGCTCAGCCGCGCTGTCGGCGGCGACCGCCGTCAAAGACTGGCTGGAGGCCGAGGGCATATCGGGCCGCGTCCGCTATTACGGCTGCCCGGCCGAGGAAGGCGGCGCCGCAAAGACCTACATGGTGCGCGACGGCCAGTTCGACGACGTTGATATCGCGATCACCTGGCACCCGGCCAGCTTCAATGCGGTCGATGACATGCGATCGCTGGCCAACACGAGGATCGACTTCACCTTCCACGGGAAGGCCGCTCATGCGGCAGTCGCGCCGGAGCTGGGCCGATCGGCGCTGGATGCAATCGAGCTGATGAATATCGGCGTCAACTACATGCGCGAACACATGCCGGACGGATCGCGCATACATTATGCCTATCTGGACGCCGGCGGCATTGCGCCCAACGTGGTGCAGTCCAAGGCGACCGTGCGCCATCTGATCCGCAGCCCCAGCCTGCAAGGCCTTGCTTCGCTAGTCGAGCGCGTGCGCGCGATCGCCGACGGCGCGGCCTTGATGTCCGGGACCAGTGTGACGTCGAAGGTCTTTTCAGCCGTGTCGAACCTTACCAGGAACCGCCCTCTGTCCGAGGCCATGCAGGCCGAGTTCGAGGCTCTGGGCCCCGTCCCCTTCGACGCAGACGATGCCGCCTTTGCGACTCGCATTCGTGAGAGCCTGTCGCGCGAGGATATCGCCGACACGTTCGAGCGTCTCGCGATGAAACCCGATTACGACAAGCCGCTGTGCGATTTCATCGCGCCGCTGGACCGCCCCTTCATGGGCGGTATGGGCTCTACCGATGTGGGGGATGTCAGCTGGGCGGTCCCCACAGTGCAGGCCCGAGTGGCGACCTGCGCGGTGGGCACAGCGCTGCACAGCTGGCAGCAGACGGCCCAGGGCAAGGCCCCGGCCGCGCACAAGGGGATGCTGCACGCCAGCAAGGTGATGGCAGCAACTGCCCGTGCTGCACTGCTGGACGGCAGTCTGATCGCTGTGGCAAAGCAGGCGCATGCCGACCATCTGGCCGAATATCCCTATGTTTGTCCCATTCCGGCCGGAACGACGCCTCCCATCGGGAAGTAGCCGGCTAGAGGGCGGTGTCAGAGCAAAGTGCCTTAAGCGGGGCAGGACGGGGCCGTACCTGCCGCTCATCGAGCGCAAGATCAACGTCCTGGATCAGGCAGCACCTCTGGCGGAATGGGACCTGCCGCCGGACCAGGTTCTGCGCCTTCTTGAGACCTTCGACATCGTCGATCTCCACGCCGCCGTGGCGCATCTTTTCGTAACGGGCATCAAAGATGCGGTATATCACTTGGCCAAGAGGGCGGTTGCGCCATGCTTCCAGTTCCTCGTCAAGCAGCTTGGCTGCCCGGCTCACTTGCGAGTACGACAAGCTCTCGATCCCGAACTCGCGCATGACAGCCTCGGCGTCGCGTGTTGAGACGCCTTTGACGTACATCTCGGCCACCGCCAGCATGACGGCCCGGGCCGCCCGCCGTCCGCGCTCGAGCGATTGCGGGTAGAATGGCTCTCCTTCGTGCCCGGCGGCTTAGGGCACCTGCAAGCTCACCGTGCCCGCAGGCGTGTCGATCCGCTTGGGCTTGTAGCCGTTGGCATAGCCTTGACGCTCGGGCGTGCTCTCATAGAGGCCCGCCGAGAAACCGCTCACGTTCGATCCCGCGTTGAAGGCGGCGCCGAAGCCGAAGGCGGCGGACGCGATCTACACAATGCGGATCTTCCGTCGACGAGAGCATGATCACCGGCGAGCCGATCCCGGTCGAGAAACGAGGCTCTGCGTCGAGATCGACCCTCCGAGGCGGAGACGTTCTGGATTGAGTTCCTCTGGTCTCTCGCCGACCGTGGCCTGCGCGTCACCTGCAGGCTGAGCTCTGAACCATAGCTCTGGCTGGACACTCCCCGCGCGACGCACGAGACTGCGGCCGGAAGAACTCCAGCGAGGTGAATAACTTGAACGTTGGGTCGTCCGAGGGCCGAAATCAGCTCGGCGGCCTGTTCATGATCGCCACCCTGCTCGTGACCGTGCCCTTCGAGTTTACGGGGTTGCCCGCGTTCTCCTACATTGCCGGCGGCTTCGTGATTTGCGGGCTCGCTGCCTTTGCGCCCCAGATGCGAAGATCACGTGTCGCCTTCCTCCTCATCGGGTTGCTGCTGACCGCCCTTGCTATCGCTGTCCTGCCCGACTGGGACGAGGCCATACTGCGCGCGCTGAAACAAGCGAGCTTCATCGCGGCGCTCTTCTGCGCGCTGACGGCGATCCGTACAGCAGCGGCGAGCTCACCCGCCATCATCGAGTGCGGTCGCTTCCTGTCCAATCAGGCGCCGGGAAAGCGCTACCTCGCGCTCACTATTGGCGGCCACCTGTTTGGCCTGATCCTTCTTTATGGATCGATCTCCCTACTCGGCGGCCTGGCGACGGAGAGCGCCCGTGAGGCACCGAGCGCGTATGTCCGCAAGCATCGCGTTCGACGCATGCTGGTCGCCATCCAGCGCGGCTTTGCTTCGACCCTCGTGTGGTCTCCTCTGAGCTTCTCGCTGGCCATCACCCTTTCGGTCGTTCCCGGCGCAAGCTGGGCCGGGGTACTACCCGTGGCCACGGTTGGCGTGGTTCTGCTCATTCTCACGGGCTGGGGGCTGGACACCATCTTCAAGCCGCGTCCATCCGGACAACCGTCGCCTTCGCAAGACTCGTCGAGCCGAACCTGGCTCCATCATCTGAGACCGTTGATCACGCTTCTTGCGGTCGTATTCGCATCTGCAGCCGCCGTGCACTTCGCCTTCGGGGTATGGGTATTCGGGGCTGTCATGGCGCTGGTGCCGCTCATCGCGGTCGTATGGGTCGCCCTGCAGGCAGGCCGGGATCACCCTGCGGCAGCCATACGCGACAGCGTGTCTGACTTCGCCACCCGCGAGATCCCCGGCTTAAATGGGGAATTGGTGCTGCTTTCCATGGCAGGTTTTATCGGAACGCTGGGATCGGCTCTCGCAACGCCGCTGATAGAGGGCGCCGGCATCAATCTGGGTGCTGTGCCCGCCGTCCTGTTGCTGATCTCGGTGTTCTGGCTCATTCCCCTGACGGGGCAGATCGGCATGAACCCGATCCTTGCGGTGTCACTGATCGGTCCGCTACTGCCTTCGCCGGAAGCGCTGGGGATCGCGCCTGTCGCGATGGTCTTTGCAATCACCAGCGGCTGGGCCCTAAGTGGCGTCACCTCGCCCTTTACCGCATCGGTCCTCCTCGTTGCATCCTATGGCGGGGTCAGCCCAGCACACGTGGCATGGCGCTGGAACGGCGGCTACGTCTTGACTGTCGGCATCCTGGTGTCATTGCTGCTGTCCGCGCTGGTGATGCCGTGATGTCGCTCCCGGTCAGGCGTGTGCTGAACCCGAAGTGGGAATGGTCGCCCGGCAAGCCTCACGCGAGTGACCGGCTTTCGGCGAAGCCGAAGCCGTAGTTCAGACGTTCCTTGAGTAGAGTTTCAATGGTACTTTTAGTGGTTGGTGGTTAGAGGCCCCTCCGGCCGGGTTAGCGGATTTGGTCGATTGAGCAGTCGTCAGGGTTCTTGTCCTGCCGGATCCGCAGAACGCGGGCGCCGTGCCTCATGAAATCGGCGGACACCAGTTCCGTACTCACCTCAGCCACGATCAACGGCCGCAGGGGGACGTAATCGCGCTCGGCGCCGCTCCAGCGATCCTTCGACCCTGGCCTGCGACCGGTGAAGCCGCCCTCGCCGGCCAGCTGCTCCAGAATCCCTCCCATGGCCTCTCCGCCCGTGGGTATCCGGGCTCGCCCGACATAGTGCAGCAGGCCCTCGCCGTCGTAGAGACCGAGCAGCAGGAAGTCGAGCGACCGCGTCCCCTTCTTGTGGTAGATCCCTCCAAGGACGCAGTCGGCCGTCTTCCAGACCTTGTACTTCAGCATGGCCCGTTTGCCCGGCTGGTACGTCAGCGCCAGGCTCTTCGCCATCACGCCGTCGAGCCCCTTCTGTCCGATCCACTTGCGAGCGGTGGCGGCCGTCGCGGTCTTCTTTCGCAGCTCCAGCACAGACAAGCCCTTATGAGCTGCCATGACTCCTCGAGCACGGCACGGCGCTCTTCCAGCGGCGACGACATCAGCGAGCTCCCGAGCCGCGCGAGGATGTCGAAGACGATGTACCGGGCGGGGTGCTCGATCGACATCTGCTCGACCCGGCTGGCAGCCGGATGCAGCCTCAGCTGGAGGGTTTCGATCCCTTCCGGGGATATGATCTCGCCATCGAGCACGAAACCGGTCTCATCGACCTCCTGGAGCGCGCTCTCGATTTCAGGAAAGTACCGGGCGAGCGACTTCTGGTTCTTCGACTGCAGTTGGACCGGATCGGACTTCCTGAATGCCAGGCAGCGGAACCCGTCGTATTTCTGCTCGTACTGGTAGCCCGCGCCCGTCGGCAGGTCGTCCACTGGTTCCGCTTCCATGGGTTTCGTGTCGAGAGGCGGAAATCGAACGGACATGGCAGTCACCCTTGCTGGCTGATGACTCAGTCCACGAAATCAGGATGGGTTTTGGGCACCTCTGTCGACAGAAGACGGTAGCGCTGGCCGAGCGTTTGCGATCGCGAAGGCTGCCGAGAGAACGATCACATCCTCTGCGAAGCCGGAGGTTGTCTGATCCATGTGCTGCATCGCCCGTTCGCGCGCAGCAAGTCCGCAATACGAGGAAGCCACCGCGGCACCGATGCCTAGCGCCGCCCCCTCCAGCTGGCGCCGTGGCGGAGCAAGAGCCGCACCTGCGAACCCGCCGGTGATGGTTCTGGCAAGCAGACCAAGAAACACGGTGCGGTCGGGTGCAGTCTTCATCTTGTCGCCGCCCACTTCTGCCGCGGCCATCGCC
This sequence comes from Citreimonas salinaria, assembly GCF_900107235.1. Classification (GTDB taxonomy): domain Bacteria; phylum Pseudomonadota; class Alphaproteobacteria; order Rhodobacterales; family Rhodobacteraceae; genus Citreimonas; species Citreimonas salinaria. The sequence goes on along the minus strand of NZ_FNPF01000015.1, from coordinate 36,769 downwards.
ACTCCGCCAGCTGCGATCAGAGGGTGCTCCATCAGTCGCGCCTGCGGGTTGTCGTACGGGAGGTTGCCGAGACGCGCCGCACCGGCCAATGCGGCAAGCGGCGCCATCGAGCGCTGGCCTGCGACAAGGCCCATCAGGATCGAGCGTAGCATGAATGCCTCGTGTCGGTTCGCTTGCAGCAACGCAGGCGCGCACACCAAGTTCCTGATTGCTGCGCTCCCTATTCGGCCGGCAACGCCTCCGGCACAGCATTGGTTGCCCGCGCGGCGGATGCTTGAGACCGCGGTTCGGCCTTCCCGGCCGCGCAGACGTTGCCCTAGACCGAGATACACGCGGCGGTGGGTTTTTTGGCAGGTCCCGAGGCCGAAACGATCCTCACCCGGAGGCTGTCGATCTGCGCGAGATGCGTTTTCATCAGCTCGGCGTTCAGCTGGTCGAGAAAGCCTACCGGGACTGCACGCCGCTTCCAGCGGAACCACCGTGTCCTTCGCTGGCACAGGATCGCGATCCGTCCGTCCTTTTCCTCACGCAGATCCACGGCCCCTCCAGGCGTGATGCCACAGCGGTCGAAGTCCCGGGTCGGGTCCACGATTTGTGCGCTATAGATGATCGGTGTCATGGTGGCCTCCAGGACCCTGCTCTGAGGGCAGCATGGCTCGGAACCTATACCATGGAATGAACGCAGTCGGGTTTGTCTGAGCTCGGACGCACAGATCGGTGTTCAACTGCCCGTCTTTGTTCGACGAAAGACCGCGGCACGGCACAGGGTCAAGTCAGCGTCAGGATCGCCATGAGGGCAAGTGTCGCGTACCGCGCCAGATCCGCATAGAGGGTCGGGCCGCCGTAGACTGCAGCCGAGCGCCAGACGCCGATTGTCGCGACCACGTTGTAGGGCACCGAGCAACCGTAGCCCACGATCAAGGCGGCCAGCGGCAGGTCCTGCAGGATGAGAACCAGAAAGAGGATGCTGGTCGAGATGTTGACCATCAGGCCGCCCGTCACCGCCCAGGTCCAGAAGGCTTCGTCCAGCGCGAGGTCGCCAGCCAGCAGAGATCGAAGCTTTTTCATGCGATAACTGTCGCACGGAAGCCCGCGGAGGCACAATCGTCACGAAGGGTTCGCGAAACTCCTGTATTCTGCCAATCATGGAATCTTCCGCGTGGGGGCGAGTGGTGCCTGAAAATGCCATGGCGATCGACTATGAGGTCCGCGAGGGAGATCCCTTCGAGCGGGCCAGGGATCGCGTTGACGCATTCGTCGAAGAGACCTTCTCCTGGCGCGGCGCACTGCGCCTTCATCGGCATACCCTGGGCTGGGATCTGCTCCGCGCTCCAGTGAACGTTGCCCTTGCCCCGGTCCATCTTCTCGTCCGCATCTTCGCCGCGGTGCTGGACTTGCTGCGTCTGCGCAGAGCGGCGGCTGGGCTAAATTCATTCCTGGCATCGATTGTACTTCCGACGGCCACCGGTCGACATATCGAGCACAAGGTCGCCGCGGACTTCCTGAGACTTCCTCAGCTGAAAGCATCCGAACCTGGCTCGCCGGCCGACCTCGCTCTTAAGACATACTCGGCGACCCGATCCGCGGTGTCGGAGATCACCACAGCTGTGATCGCGATCCTGATCGGCGCGCTGATTTTCAGGAGTCTGACGCCCGGCGTGGTTTCCATGGCGCCGACGGTCGCCGATGCCCTCGTCCGGGACAGGGCGATCGGTAGCTTCTGGCTTGGGGAGAACCTCGGATCTGCCTGGTACGGGATCTTTCAGCCTGGTGCATCGGTTTCTCAGATCGGCTGGACTGTCGCCGTGCTCCTCATGGCAGCATCCCTGGTGACCGCGTTCGCCGGTCTTCTGGCTGATCCAATCCAGGCGCGCCTCGGCATTCACCGGCGTCGTCTGCTGCGACTTGTCGATGCGATCGAGAGCGACATGGCAGGCCGGCCATCTCGATCCTTCGCCGCGCGAGAGCTCTACTACGCGCGCTTCACCGACATCTTCGATGCCGTGGCAGCCCTATCGCGACACCTCAGGTAGCATAAGTCGCTAAACTTCCTCAATTTCCCTGTATGCAGTGACAGCCTACAAGAACTGGCCGGGGACGCATGGGCCGATTTCTCCCGGCTCATCCACGCCCCCCGACGCGGCGTATTGTGGAACCACGCTCATCGCCTATCGAGCTACCCGACCCATGAACCGCTGAGGCGGACGTAAGGAAGATCGTTGCGAGGTCGCCATTCAGAGATCGTCCAGTAGATGGTGGTGGCGCCGACCTCGAAGGCTTCGGCAAGCTTCGTTATGGTATCACCGTTGCGGTGGCGCCCGATGATCTCGCGCCTCTGGTCGTCGGTGAGCTTCGATCGGTGGTCCGAGTGGGCGACGATCTTCTCGAAGGGGAACCCGTTCAGTGGTCCCCAGTCTTTCGCAACCGCTCTGACGCCAGTGAGGCCCAGCGGGAAGTCTTCTGAGATAGACCGGTAGGACTCACCCGCCGCACGGCGTAGGCAAATCTCGGCGCGCTGCGCATCGGACACCTTGGAGGGGCCGGCGTTCTCGCCTTTGTATTCTCCGGCGGCCTTGCGCCTGGCCGTTTCGGTCCTTTTCGCGACCCGCTCCTCTTCCTTCCGTTTCGCTGTTTCTGCCTTGCTCTCAGCGGTGAGCACGATCCGAGACAAGGAGAGTTTGCGGCGTGTATCCTGTGATAGGGTTCTGCCCGTGAGCGCGCGAGATATTGCGGCACGTCCTTCGACGGATTTGACGTGCCCGTAGGCTGGGTGATCAGCGCCGAACTTCCCCCAACACACGTTCCCTTCGCCGGAGAACCGCTCCCGCAACCCTTCGATCTGTCGGGCAGACAACGTCCGACCCGCGCCGCCATCGCCGCCCGGCGTCATGTTGTATCCCACGGACTTGTCCAGGTAGGATCTCGTGAATGCAATCCACGCGATTTCCCGAGGGTCGAGCTCATCATAAGTTTCGACCTGGTCGATAACCTCCCAGTCGAACGCGCCCCATCCATGCTTCCTGATGGAGGAGTAGAAGTAGCCGTCGCAGCCATACTTCCAGCGGAATTTCGCGCGCTGATGATGTCGCGACTTTGCGTGCGACATGCCAAGCTTTGCCTTGCCGATATAGATCTTACCGGTGTTCCGATTGGTTGCTTGGTAGATTACTAGCTTGGCGCCACGCGGAACCGTCTTCTTCTGCATCCGAAAACCGCTCGTGATTTTCTTGAGGATGACGGTCGAAGGGCCTCGGTGTCAATCGCAGCGCAGGCTGGATGGGCTGGACCCGTTCGGCAGCATGTGCGCCAGTGTCCCGTCGCCACCGAAACGCCCCGCTCGACGTCCGGCCGGATCCTTCCGAATGGCCTGAAGACCTCCGTAGGGAGGTGGTATCCTGGCGCGCCCAATGGTGAGCAGCCGGGGTATCAGGTTTGAAGAACCGGCTGGCGTGGTCACCTTACCGCGCTGATCACGCCAGCCTTGCTCCGGGCGGGGCCGACACTGCCCTTGGGCCAGCACCAGCTCATGGACTGCACGAAAGAGACCGCGCGGCAGCTCGGCGTATCGAGGCAGATCTGCTTGCAGGCGGCGAACGAGATGTCGCGAAGGCCGTCGGCCGTCATGTCTCCGCCTGGAAGATCGGTTCCAGGCAACTCGGTCATGCGCGGCGCCGGCAATGGACTCGGTTGGCTCCTCTGAGGTGCCATCGTGCTGTCACAGCCAAGGGCAGTGTCGCGAACCTTGCTGTCGGTGATATTCTGCTCGAACCCCCAGAAGATGTCTCCACCGGGCGTGTTCATGCGCGCGCCGATCGTATTGGCACCCGGTAAGGCCGGCACGGCCTCAGGAGGGACATTGAATACGATCCGGGTGCGCCCGCCATCACGATTGATCAGGTCGTACTCGCTTGGAGGAAGCAGGTACGCTTCTCCGTCGACCACGAAGGCCGCGTCGCCGAGCATCGCAAGCTCCGGCTCATCCAGCATCGCGATCGCGATGAGACCCTTATCACCGCAGGACAGGAACATCTGGTTCGTCCCGTAGATGCTTTCGTGGACCATGTGCAGGGACAGCGATCCGTTCACGTTGCGGTATTCCATCGTCTCACTGAAGACGTGCCCGGTGACCGCACGCCAGCTTTCCAGGACCGGCTTGGGCACCCAGTCGATGTCATCAGGTCCGGTGGCAGACATGCGACGGAACAATTCCATGTCCACGCCCTGGTCCTGCATCAGGGCAACGATCTCCGAGGAGAAGAGCTGCGCCTGGCTGCTGGCCTCGGAATCCGTCATCGCGCCTGGCCGATGCGAGAACCTGTGCACCCCGATCAGCGTGTTGTCCGGCATGTATCGCAGGTCGGCACCGAGATATGCCAGAACGCACGCGGACGCGCAGACACCGATCTCATCACCTCCTGATCGAACTCTGGCCGAAACGATTTGCGGCAGCTCCATGAAAATTCGGGCCATCAGAAGGCCCTCGATCAGGGAACCACCCGGACTGTCGAACGTGACGCTGACGTCGCGAAAATCAGGGTCCAGCGTGCTGGTGAGGATTTGCTGCAACCGGTCGCTGTCGCCGGACACGAAATTCCCGGCGATCGAGATCTCCAGGGTCTTCGGGAGGATCGGCCTCATGTCCACCACTTCGTGCTCGAACTCCAGAGCTGCCACCCGCAGTGGAGCCAGGGTGAGGAGGAGCGCGAAGAATAGACGCATGGTGTTCTCTCTCGAATGCCGTTCGGATTACGTCAGTCTACAGGTCGGAACCTGATGCACAAACACCGTTGGCTTCCACCTTGCTTCAACCCGCCTGTGGTTGAAGGCATCAACGCCACCTCTGTGGCTGCTGAAGGTGAACCGCCAGCGTGCCGCTGCCAGCTTGCTGCATGCAGCCATCGCCGAAAGCGGTGGCTATTCTCTCAGGGACTTCGGATCCATGGTGAGCACCGCTGGCGTGTACTCTCTACTCGACCGACAGAAAGAGAGCCGCAGTGTTTCGTTCGAAGCGACCGCCACTCAGTGCCGCGATGATGATAAGGAGCACAAAGAATAGCCGCAGGAACGCTGGATATCTGCCGGGGGCTGCGCAAGCAGCCGTCATCGCTCCCACGGCAGAGCTCTTAGTCGCAGCAGAGCCCGGCCGTTTGAGGTTCGCGCTTGGACTGTACTCGGGGCTACCGCTCAAGTTCGTTGAGCGCGGTCAGAAGCTGCGCGATTTCATGTTCGGTGTTGTAGTGACACATCGAGATCCGGATGCAGTCGTCGAGGCCAAGAGGCTTCAGAACATTGCCACTGAAGTGATCAGCTTTCCGGGAGTGAGTGCGAATTCCTTGCGCGTTGAGAATTTCCACGACGTCGACCGACGACTTGCCCTTTACCGAGATCGACACAACGCCCTCGCGGGCGGGATTGTCGGCACCCGCGATAATCTCGACATGATCCATGTTCGAAAGTCCGGGAAGGTTTCCTGTGCCATGGATGAGGCTGGTGGTCAGATGCTTTTCGTACTCATGGATCGCGCGGCCGGCGGCCTCGATCTTACCCCGGCGATCCTGCGTGTCAGACACCTGGCCACCCAGCCACTCGAAATAGGAAACGACGTCGGACATGGTTGCGTAGGATCCCGGATCACGAGTACCGAATTCCCAGACCTTCTCAGGAGCACCCATCAGCTGCTCGTGCGGAAGCACGCTGAGACGGTCGGATAGCCATGCCACTCCGTAGCCGTGCCGGGAGAAAACCTTGTAGGGCGAAATTGCATAGCCATCCACATCGTAGGCATCGAGATCGATCTGTCCGTGCGCGGCGTGCTGAATGCCGTCCACGATGATGAAGCAGTCAGGCGAGACCTTGCGGATTTCCTTCACGATCGCGGCGACATCCATACCCATGCCGGTAACGGGGGAGCCATGCAGGATCGTCGCAACCGAGACATCAGGCGTCATCTTCTCGGCGTACGCCTCGGCCGACACGGTGCCGGTCTCATTGTCATGCGGAACACTGACATATTCGAGCCCCATCACTTCGGCCCACCGGTTGGCCGCGCTGCGGCTGGCTGGATGCTCGATCGTCGACCCGATGATCTTGCTTCCCTTGGCGACGTTGACACAGGCGGTCCGGATCATGCGAAAGAGGAGTTCGGTGCCGCTCTCGCCGACGATGAACTGCCCGGAGCTTGCGTTCATGAAGACAGCGAGATCGGCTTTGGCCTTGGTGATGACGTCAACCAGAGCCTGGCCGGCCGGGTTGGCGCGCCCCTGGTTATCGGGAATGGTGGCGAAGTGTGCGGATGTCTCTCCCACCGACTTCAACGTCAGGGCGCCGCCGGCATTCTCGAAGAAGATCCGTGGTCCTTGGAACGGACAGCTTTCCACGTGGGCAAAGCGATTACGGATGGCGTCGATGAGTTCACGCTTTTCCTGGATCATGATGTATTCCTTTCGGCGGCACCTGGTGCCAGTTCTCCCTGCTTGCCGGTGCGAGCAGGACCTAGTGAGGTTGTGCCCGATGATCAGGGCGTTTGCGGTCTAGCTGGGGCGGTTCCCGGAACTGACGGTCATTTCGGCTCCGAGTGCCTGTCCCGGTCAAATCGAGCTGCTCTCCTGGCTTTGCGGCGTTGCCAGATCGGCAGAACTACAGCCGCGACCACGAGGAAGATGAGGAAGATCGTCAGCGGGCGATCGAAGAACACTGCCCAGTTCCAGGACGATATCTCCATTGCGCGGCGGAAGTTCACCTCGAAGATCGGACCCAGAATGAGCGCGATCACCAAGGGTGCTGCCGGGTAATTCCTGCGCTCCATGAAGTAGCCAACTATGCCAAAAGCGAGTGCGAGCCCGACGTCGAAGAGGTTGTTCCGGAGCGCGTATGTGCCGATAAAGCTGAACGCGAGTACCAGCGGCCCCAGAACGGAGCCTGGGATCTTGGTGACGAAGACCAGATAGCGACCAACACTGAGGCCGATGATTGCAAACAAGAGGTTTGCGAGGAAAAGCGACAGGATCAGCGTGTATGTCACGTCCGCGAAATCCGTGAAAAGTCGCGGGCCAGGTGCCATGCCGTGGATCGTCAGGCCGCCCACGAAGACCGCGGTCACCGCATTCCCAGGGATGCCGAGTGTGAGTGTCGGGACGAGCGTGCCACCTGTGACAGCATTGTTGGCCGCCTCGCTGGCTGCGACGCCCTCCATCTCACCCTTGCCGTAGTTTTCGGGATTTTTCGAGGAGCGGCGCGCTTCGTTGTATGAAATGAAGGCTGCGATACTCGTCCCTGCACCAGGCAGGACACCGATCGCAGATCCGATGACCGAAGATTTCATGATCGTCCGCATGCACTGCCGGATTAGCCCAAGGCTAGGATAGGGGCGGCCATGGTTGATATCTGCGGTTTCGGACAGGATGCTGGCGCGTCTGGGCACAGTCAATGCAATAGCCTGGGAGATCGAAAAAAGACCGATCAGCGCGGGCAGCAGCGGAACGCCATCGAAGAGTGCGCTCTCACCGAATGTGAAGCGCTGCGTAGCCGTGAAGTTGTCCATGCCAATCGTGGCGAGCAGCAGTCCGGCTGCTGCTGATACGGTGCCTTTGACGGGGTTGCTCGAGACCACGCCGATGATCGTGACCATCCCGAAAATGGCCAGGACTGCGTAATCAATGGGGCCGAACGACAGGGCGAAACGCGAAAGCGGCGGGGCGACTGCAATCAGGAGCACGGTGCTGAAGATGCCGCCGATCAGAGACGCGATGGTTGCCATTCCGACAGCCTCGGCCCCGCGTCCTTGTTGAGCGAGTGGATAACCGTCCAGTGCAGTCGCGATCGAGGCGTCTGTTCCGGGTGTTCGCAGCAAGATAGCCGTTATGGATCCACCGTAGACGGAGCTGACATAGACTGCTCCCAATAGGATGAGCGAGTTCTCCGGCGTCATGCTGAACGTGATAGGGATGACGAGAGCCACGCCCATTGTCGAAGACAGGCCCGGCAGTGACCCGATTACCATTCCTGCCAACGTTCCGATGAGGAGAACCAAAAGGGAGCTAGGCTCGAAGATGTTGCCGAGCGCGATCAGGAGATCTTGCATGCGTCCTCTTGGCTCAGAAGGTGTTGAAGAAGGCTTGGAGCTTGCTCGGGGTCGGGACGTTCAGAAGAAGGTCGAAACCGATGAACAGCACGATCGTGAAGATCGCGGCGAGGGTTATCGAGAAGATGACACCCTTCTTTGCGAGCAGCACGTAGGACAGAACAATGAAGAGGAAGACGCTGAGATAGAAGTCGACCTGCCAGACCAGAATGAAGAGCAGAACCGCCATGCCGACCCAAGCGAGGAACCTTGGCCCCTCGAATGGCTCTTCCGGCTCCTGGGCAGGACTCGTCCGCAGCACGCTCTGTGCAAGAAGGATCAGGCTCGCCAGGATCAGCAGGCACCCCATGGCAGTCGGAAAGAACCCTGCATCGCCGCGGAAATCCTGCGACAGGAAGATTGCCGTGGCGCCGACAAGTATCAGCGCCACGGCCAGTAAGCGATCTATGTTGCTCGCTGACACGATTTCATGCCTCGTGGATTACTGCTCGATCCAGGGGTCTTTTTCCCAGAGCGTCTCGAGCGTTTCGCGGTTGTTCTCGAGGAACTCGACGAAATCCTCGCCGTAGATCGGGACCACCGGCATGTTGAGCTCGGCGAGCTCCGCCCGAAACTCCTCGTTCTCAATCACACCGCGTGCGGCTTCGAGAAGCGTGTTGTACTGCTCCTCGGAGAGGTCGGCGGGGACGGCGAAGCCGCGCGAGGCAGCAGAAATCACGTCGTATCCCTGTTCTTGACCCGTGGGCACATCAGGAATCGCCTCCATTCGGTCGGAGGACCAAACCGCAAGAGCACGCACGCTGCCGTTCTCGATCTGGTTCGCGACCTCGCTCATGTTGCCTTCAAAAGCATCGATATGCCCGCCTTGCAGCGCAGCAGTCGCCTCCGCATTGCCGTCGAACGTGACGAAGTTGACGTCGATCCCGGCCTTGTCGGTGAAGTCCAGCGCCGCGAGGTGATCGTCGCCGCCCACGCCTTCGTGGGATACGGACAACTCACCCGGGTTCTCCTTGGCAGCCGCGACGAAATCGTCGAGCGTCTCGTAAGGGCTGTCGGCCGCAACGGCGAGAACGCCGGGATCCGTGACGACGTTCACAAGCGGGCGGATGTCTTCCATGTCGTAGCCGACGTCATCACGCACGATACCCTTGGACTCGAACGAAGGCGAGTTGATGAGGCCGACAGTGTATCCATCCGCCGGTGCATTTGCGAGCGCAGTCCAGCCGATTTCACCACCAGCACCTTCGCGGTTTTCGACAACGAAGCGCTGCCCGAGGTCCTCGCCGATGTAGTTGGCGAAGATACGGGCCATGGTGTCAGTGCTGCCGCCTGCACCCCAGGCCACGATTACAGTGACCGGGCGTTCGGGGTATTCCGCAGCCGCGGGAACCGCTGCCACCGCCATTACGGCGGCTGTAGCGGATGCGATCAGGGTCTTCACAGTCATCGATTTTTCTCCCTAGATTCAGGACAGTTTTCGGCCGACCCGCCGACTGCGGGTCGTGCCTCATCTAGCCATTCTTCTTCTATCTCCGGCGAGCGCAGAAGGTATCCGGAGGCACGAAGGGCCTCCTGGCTACCATCTCGATACCGGCTTTCTTCAGCTAGATGCTCGACGAGAGCGATGGCGCTCTCGGTTTCGCTTCCTTCGGGTGTCCCGCACCCGAGCGGTTTCAGGATATTCAGAGATCGGTAAACGGCGCCCCTTGATGCGTCCCGAGAAGGGGTTCCCGCGGGTTGGGCGGCCAATCTCGAAGAAGGCTTGATGCCCGTCATTCGCTCTGAGAAGCCGGCCTCCTGCAAGTCGTGTCATCCCTTCCATCAAGCGACTCAGCGGTTTCTCTTCAGTCAAACACCTCTATCAGTTCACTTCCAACGATTTATTTCGATCCGATACCATCGGACTGAGGAATGAGTCAGTGTGGTGCGGCGCGTGTTGACAGTGCCGACATGGGCTGTCCAACTGCGGCACGAGACCGTGAGAGAGATCATGCGTATCACACTGGGCCAGCTTGAAGCGTTCGTGGCGGTGGTCGAGGCCGGCTCATTCGAAGAAGCTGCAAGAGCGTTGAACCTGACTCAGTCCACCGTGTCGAAGAGGATCAGCGATCTCGAGGCGGCGTCCAGGATCAGCCTGTTTGATCGAAGCAAGCGTCGAGCCAGCCTGACCGAGCGAGGGGAGCGCTACTTCGAGCGAGCCAAGGATTTGCTGTCACGGGCAGCCGATCTCACGAAGGATGGCGACCTTTCAGATCAAAAGCGGACCGTAAGGGCTGGCGTTACCGAGCTGTCGTCGCTCACCTGGCTCCCGAAATTCCTGGAACAGTCGGTCCCGCTGCGCCCGGAACTGGAATACGAGATCACCATCGGCCTGAGCCGTGACCTGATGCAGATGGTCGAGGACGGAGAACTCGATATCGTTGTGATCCCGGAAATGCACTTCCCCGGGACCGTGAGCTTCCGAAAGGTCGCCGAGTTGGAAGTTGCCCTGTTTTCCAAACCCGGCATGATCTCTGGTCAGAGACCGATCGCGATCGCAGACCTCAAGGACTACAACATTATCATGCAAGGAAGCCGTTCGGGCTTCTCTGCCCGTCTCGCTTCATGGCTGCACAAGCACAACGTGACTCGGCGCCCGACGGTTCAGATAGACAGCCAGCACGCCACGTTGGGTCTTGTCATAGCTGGGAAAGGTCTCTGCATTGCCGCCAAGAGTTACCTTTCAACCCTCACCGAAAGCGGACGGGTCGAGGTCATTCCCACTAAGCCTGAGCTTCCAACCGTCACATACTACGCCGTCTATCGCCAATCCGCCCGCGATGGGTTCTTCGAGACCTTGTCCGACCAAATCGCCGACCACGTGGACTTCACAAGTTCCTTTTTCTAGCCAGGCTGGCCCGTCCCTGGGTCGAACGTAAGCGCGATGCCGATCCCGTCCTGCCGCTGGTGACCGGACTGGGCCATACTCCGCGCGCATAAGCGATGGACGACTTGGGTTGGAACGAGGCGTCCGTTTGGACGGCTCGACCGGCGGTGGGGCTTCTCGGCTGGAGGTGCTCGAGGGCCCGACGGGGCGACGGATGCGCTCGAAGCCGGAGCGGGCGCGGATCCCGGCGGAGAGCCGGTGCCCGGCGCGTCGGTGGCGGATGTCGCGCGGCGGCATGCGTCAAGTGTGTGGAAATGGTGGCCGAAGAACACTGAAGAAAAAGCGAAAACCAGACGGAATGCGGTTGCAATCCTTAGCCGAAAAAGCTATCTGATCATTGTACGCAATGAAGCGAGTCCATCACTTCTATCCTTGTCCAGGGCCCCTGTCGTTAACTCGGCAGGGGCCCGTCCATTTCAGAAACAGACACCTCCCACAGCTGCGCTGATAAAAGGCGCCCCCCCCCCTCCTTTCCGTAACCTATAGGCTACGGATTGGGCAAAACCCGTAGCCTATGGGTTACGGGTTTGTCGTCACGTCCCTGCTCCCGCAAGTCGTCTCACACCATCCGACAAAGGCCGCTTCAGTAGTCCCACAGGGCCGCTTTGCCGCCCAGGGAAGACACCCCCTGACGGGGACAGGAAACTCTCCCCCAAGGGCGTTCAGGCGCCTTGCCAGGCACCAGGAGGCGTCCACAAGGTCAGGGTGTCCTGCCCTGATCAGGGAAAGAGATCCGCTTGCGCTGGAAGAGGGAAAACTTCTGAAAATGGAAGAAAGGCGCCTTTGGGATGGGCGGGTACCAATACGACTGGCTACACCCTACAGATCCTCTACCGTTGCAGCCCTTTCCTCTCCTCGTCCTGTGTTCTATGCTGGTACGCGCGGCCCAGGGTGGGGATAACAGCTTGCTTGGGACAGCACGAGTTGCCCCGGGCCGCGCGTCTGGCATTGCTGCCAAGTTTCTCACTCTTCGATGCAGAGCGCTCTGTGTCAAGCTTCCATGTTGCCGTTGCGTAAGATTCATCTAGGATTGTGCCTGAGGCATAAACTGAGGTCGGGTTCCTGATCTTGTCTATCCGAGGCTTGCAATTTTCAGATCTACTGCAACTTCCCGGTCATGACGAATGTTACCTCAACTACGGGAATGCGGAGCTTCCGTTCCCAGGCCGACCAGGCTTTCAATAACGTGATCGCCGGCGGGCTCAGTCCTTTTGCCGGCGGCTACTTCACGACTGAAGTCGACGTGCGCACGAGCATTGTCTACCGCTACGTTCCTGGCCTGAAGGCGCCGCAGAGGGTTGCGCATGCCTTTGCATTCGATGGCGTGAAACACCTGCGGGCAGCGAGCCTCGAGTTCCGCATTGCACCCCTCGCTGACCAAGGTCCTTACCTGTCCGTCGAGGACATCTGTAACGACGTCGTTGCAGAGAACATCTTTCTGACGATCGACCGCTCGTCGATCCGGGATCAACCGATCCGCATGAAGCCCATTTTCACTGAAAAGAAGGGAGTCCTTGTCGGTTACAGAGGCTTCCGGGAGACCGGCGCGTACAAGATCTACGCAGGATTGAATCGCCTCCCGTATTACCTCGGCCGGGACTGGACTTTCTACTTCCGCATCACGACGAACACCTGACCTGAGGAACAGATCTCATGCTCGACACCCCCACCAAGGCCCGCATCATCTGCGCCCAGACGCTCCCCTTCGACGACCTGAATGAGCTGCTCTGCAGGCAACTCAGAGCAGCGATCGACGCCGACGAGCGCCTTCTGAAAGACATCGCCGCGGATATCGGTGTCAGCCGGCCGTTCCTGTCGCTCCTGAGCGGTTTTGAGTTCGTCGACCGGACCGCGGCCTCCCGAAAACTCGACGCCCTGCAAGCCATGGGTCAGGATACTGAAATCCACACGAGGGTCTTCGTCCAGGACGGGTCGGAGTGGGTCCCGATCGCGCCGCAGCCTCCTCTTCTGCGATCTGATTTCGGCCACCCCCGAAACGGCCTCCCGATTGGCGACGGCCGACGTATGATCAAGCACCTGCGCCTGCAGCTGGGTATAGCTCTGCGTGCCCTACTCACAGAGCGCCAGGTCACCGCTCAGAGCGTGGCCCAGGATCTCGACAAGCATCACTCGCAGATGTCGAGTTACATGTCCCCGGATCCGGCAACTCTCGGCAATCCAGGACCCGTAATAGAGGTTCTTGAGCACCTCGGAGCGAGGGTTGAACTGGACGTCACAATCCGGGCAGCGCGGTGATCGAACACGGGTCGCAGGCATCGATCATGATAGCAAGGCGGTCGTAGTAGACGATCACGTCGATGTACGTCTCCTCGCCGGTTTCCGGTGCACCCGTAGCCTTCTTGAGTTCCGTTACCGCCCCCAAGGAACCCGCCACATCAGCCTCCCAGAGGACCCTTCGCTCACCCCCACGCAAGACGTATCGGTGCACGCGCGCCCGGAACTGCGGCTCCTCCGGATACGCCTGCTTCTGCGTCACCTCGATCACGTCGCGCAGCTTCTCGATCTCCGCATCAGTCGGTGCCTCGACCCTGTCGAGATCCAGGTCGACCGCGGCCCGGTGCAGGTCGTTCGCAAGATGCTTCGCGAGAAGTGACCGGGTCACTTGAATGCCGCCGTCCAGAGCGGCAACGATGCCCAAGCACAGCGCCAGGATGGCCCCCATCGCTCCCACGTTCATGACGACGGCTCCTCGATCTGGACAAGCTGCGACCGGCTCAGAAAGCCGCCTGCAGGATACCCGCCACCGAAGGACGCGACGACGCCGGAGTCTGAAAACGCATAGCGGCAACTCGTTCCCAGGATTTCTAGGGAGCCGGCGGCGCTCGTCGTCGTGGAAACGGACCACACGTAGCCCCCCTGCCCGTTTTCAGGATCTCTGCAGAGCCGGCTCAACTGGGTGTCTGAGAACGGGCTCGACTCCAGGGCTTCTTCGATCGTCTGCCCTGACCTCAGCCGGTTCGACATATCGATCGTCGCGAAGCTGATCTCGATGTTCACGAACAGGAAGAGAGCGCCCTCGACGGCCCCGAGAGCCAGCAGAACGAGAACAGGCGTCGTGAAGAGATGTAGGATCGCCGTCATGATGAGAACATCTTCATCATCTGCTGCGCCGCTTCGTAGATCGGCGAGAACAGGATCGTCATCACGAATGCCGGGAACGCGAACAGCAGCTGCGGCATCAGCAGCATCGACGGGATCTTGCCCGCCTTGCGCTCGGCGGTCTGAAACCGCTCTTTCCTCAGGGTCTCGGATAGCCTTGCCAGGGCGGCCGACATCGGAGTGCCTTCCTTGTCAGCTTGCTTGACGATCGAAACGAACTCGAGGACCGGCGTCGACTGTGCCCTCGCAAGGAAGCTGTCGAATGCATCCTGGCGATCGTTCGTCGTGAGCAGATCCCGGTTGAGACGTTCGAGCTCGTCAGCCATCGGCGGTGCGATCCGCTTGAGCTTCGGAACCGCATCCTCGATCGCGGCGTCGAACGGCACGCCGGCAGTCACGTAGATCAGCAGGATGTCGACCGTGTCTGCCATGCCGGCGCCGACCTTTTCTCCGCGTTCGAGAGACTTCTGGCCGAGCTGGAACGGGATTGCCGACCAGCCGGCCAGCGCCATCACGGTGGCCGCAATTCCAGGGACCATGGCGCCGCTGGTCAGCAAGCTGGCGACGGTTACCCCGATCGCCGCGCCGATGAGGGGGACGCCGATCCGTGCGAGGACGTAGTTCGTGATCGCGTTCTGCCCCCGGTATCCCGCCGTCGCGAGCTGTGACCGAAGTCGGTCGGCATTCTGCATGCCGCCGATGAACGGAGACATCCACGGCTTCAGCTCCGCATCGTTGCGCTCGACCAGTTGGATCTTGCCCGCTTCCAGGAGTCGCTGCCGCAGGTCCTCGCGCTTTTGGCGTTGAGAGCGTGTCCGGCGCTTGAGCTGTCTTGAGGCGTCGGCCCGGTGCAGCGCCACGGCGATCACGGCTCGCGTGACGATGAAGATACCACCCGCCACGGCACCGAAAAGGACAGCGTCCAGACTCAAGAACGGGATGCCCTTGATCGCCGATCCGGCGAGCACGCCGAAGAGACCGAACAGGCTCGCCATGAAGATGGTTTTCGCGTTCAAATTGAAAGACATATGGTCATACTTTCATGTTCGCGATCTTGTTGACCGTGGCAAAGCACATGTAGACGAGAGCAAGGATCAGGCAGAACACGAGGTTGCCGATCATGTTCGAGAAGAGGTGCTCGATCATCTTCGGCTGGACGCCGGACATCACGAGCATCATCCCCAACGGCATCAGTCCAATGATGTATCCGCCGGCCTTACCCTGGGCTGCCAGGGCTTTCACCTTCAGTTTCAGGTCACGCTGGCTGCGCACCACCCCCGACAGGTTGCGCACCGCGGCCGTCATCGAGCCGCCGGATCGCTCTGATGCAGCGACCACCGCGGCGACGAAGAGGAAGGCTCCGATATCGTGCTTGCGCGCCTGCTCTTCGAACAGCTCGGACGCGAGGAACCCGGCACTCATACCTGCCGATATCTCGCGAACGGCCAGCGACATCTCCGGCCCCAGGTTCTCCGTTGCCGATTCCAGGCAGGCGGTAAAAGATTTCCCGACGCTGAGGCCCCGGGCGACGGCGTCCAGGAAAACAGGGATCTCGGCTTCGATACGTGCCCGCTTTCTCGAAGCCAGCATGCCGAAGACGATCCGGGCGGCGCTGTTGACGATCACGAAAGCAACGAACAGCGAGACAATCTTCGGCACGTGATCGAGCGGAAGCTTGTTCGACAACGGCCAGGTGAGGACGAAGACACCGACCACGGCCGGCCAGGCAAGGCGACCCAGGCCGCCGTATCGCGCACTCTCGACGAGCCGGGACAGGATCGGCAGCTTGAACGAAGATCCTGAATTCTCGAGGTCCGGATCACGCGTAATGACCGGTGGAGGTGGTGGAGACACGCCCGCCGGCTTGGTGTCGTTTTTCAGGAGTCGTGATGCCAGGCGCCGCGACTTGCGTGCTCTCTTGATCGGTCCGATCGCAACCAAGGCAAGCACTAACACAAGAGCGAGTGAGACAACTGCAGAGAGCAAAATCATGAGAAACCTGTGTGAACGCCCTCTGCCTACCGGGATGCGCTTAAACGTGGATAAAAGGCGTTCCGAGCTACCCGCCGAAGATGCTCGAGACCTCGCGCTCGTGTCCGCCGGCCCTGAATTTGTGCAGCGTCGTCGGTTTCACCTTGGCCGCCTTGAAGTTGCCATGGATCCGTTCTGCGCTGACGGTCTCGATCTCGAACTCGAACAGGTCGTTGACGATGATCAGCTCGCCTTCCATCCCGTTGATTTCAGAGATCTTGTTGATGCGCCGGACGCCATCGCGGCCCTTCGAGATCTGGAGCACGAGGTCGACCGCCGAGGCAATCTGGGTCCGGATCGCTCTGGCCGGTAGATCGAATCCAGCCATCAACACCATGTTTTCCAGGCGCGCGAGGGCATCCCGGGGGTTGTTCGCGTGCAGCGTTGCGAGGGATCCGTCGTGTCCGGTGTTCATCGCGGCAAGCATGTCAAACGCCTCACCACCCCGGACCTCGCCCAGGATGATGCGATCCGGGTTCATGCGCAGAGCGTTCTTCACGAGATCCGTCTGTGTGACGGCCCCGCCACCCTCGCCCGAGGCGACGCGGGTTTCCATGCGAACCACGTGCGGCTGCTGAACCTGAAGTTCCGCGGCATCTTCGATCGTGACGATCCGATCGTCTGCCCCGAAATACTTCGTGATCGCGTTGAGCAGCGTCGTCTTGCCCGAGCCCGTGCCCCCGCTCACGATGATGTTCAGACGGCTGCTGGCGGCCAATTTCAGGAAGCGGGCCATGTCCGGGCTCATGGCACCCAACCTGGCCAGGTCATCGAGCTGGAACGAGTTAGCCGGGAACTTGCGGATCGAGATCGAGGCCCCGTCGAGCGCGATCGGAGAGAACACGACGTTGACCCGGCTGCCGTCCGCCAGGCGCGCATCCACAAGCGGCGTGCTCTCGTCAACCTTGCGGCCCACGTCCCGGGCGATCTTCTGAGCGACCGCTTCCAGGTGCTTGCGATCCCGGAAAGTCACATCGGTCAGGTGGCGTCCCTTGCCACGGATGTCGGCGAAGATCTGATCGGGGCCGTTGACCATGATGTCGGTGATCGCTTCGTCGTCGATCAGCTGCTGAAGCGGTCCGAGACCCGTCAGGTCCGCGGCAACCTCTCGCGCGATCTGATCCTGCTCGGCCTGCGTGATCATCATGCGCTTTTCGCTCGCGACCATCTCGACTGCCTGGCGGATCTGCTCGTAACGCTCTGCGTCGGTCAGCTGACTGACTGCGTCGACGTTCAGCCTCTTCCTGATTTCAGCTGAGATCACCTGCCGATCTTCTAGCGCGACCGCGGGCGCGGGCTTTGACACGCTACGAGCAGCATCCGGTCTTTCCGGTCGATGACCTTCCGGCTTGGGGGGGCGTGTGTGGGGTGTGTCCTCCCCTTCGGGCTTTCGCGTCGACGCTCCGAATTTCATGATTTTGGCTCCGTGTTCAATCAGAGCCGGTGGTCGCACACTGCGTTTTCGCCAGGATTAAATACATCCGGGCACGCTCTGCCGCCGCCGTATGTTTTCAGGATCGGATGCGGCATTTTTATTAACCGAGGGGGGTTCCCTTGCCGGCCGTTTCGCACACTTGCGAAGAGACAGAAGAGGATATGGAAATGCATTCGCAACAGCTGTTTGAGACCCCGGACTACTACGTGACTGCCGGAAACCTGGTCGACGCCCGGATCGGCGTCGGAGACCTGACCGGGGACATGTTCGACGTGGCCGATGTCTACGCGGCCGCGGCGACGATCCATGCACCGATCCAGGAAGCCGTGAAGATAGGCGGTGACCTGTTCTCGAGCGCTGCGAAGGAACGACTGCAAGACCTCACGCACGACCTCATCAACGCCCGGTACCTCGGGATGGTCGCGCAAGAGATCGAGCGACTGGATATCCTGACGCTGCACACCATCACGGAACTGCAAGCTGCTCTACGCCAGGACGACTTCTACGCACATCAAATCGTTGACACCGACTTCAGCGGGTTCCTCTTCTGGCTTTGTTACGACGGGGCCGGCACCTTCCGTCGCAAGCAGGAAATCTACCGCGGTGTCGTGGCTCACCGGGAGTTCTTCGAGACCCACGTGCTGCCGGCGCCGCCGACCCGGCGTGCCGCCGCCATTTACGAGCTCATGCGGGGATCCTGCTCGACATCCCGGTTCTATCAGGAGATCGCCGCATACCACGACGAGGCGTCCTCGGAACTCTACGAGCTGCTCCAGCAGACACTGGGTCAGGATCAAGCGGTGGCCTGACGACTGGCGGCGACGCCTGCTCTCGATTTTTATCCTGTCGTAATCGACATGTGTGACGGTATCCTTGTTTCCAGCAACAAGGATATTGGAAAGTGCACACTGCTACTCACGAAAACCCGGTCGACGCTCTCATGCTCTCGGTCATGTCCACCCCGTCACCCGTCGATCAGAGCCGCATCAAGAAGGCGCAGCGAGCCATCAAGGCCGCCGAGGACGCCGCTGAAGGCATCCTCGCCACGCTGCGAGAGAACGGCGACTTCGATCCCAGCGCGATCAGCGAGCAGGTCTACGCCACCGAATGCCGGGATTCCGTCACCGCCCACGTCTATCTCAACAAGCACACTCGGTTGAGTCTCGCCCTCACCAGCGACGCGCTCGTTCCCCTCGAAGATGTACTGCCTGAATTCCTGTCAGACGCCGGCGTCTGGTGCGCTCTCACGCCCGATGCGCCGGACCACGGCAGCTACATCTGGCTCTTCTGCGAGCACGTCGCATGCGAGCTACTAGGCGCCCTTTCCCGCCGCCTGCACTGATCGCAGTCCACCTGCCCTCTTGCGTTCCCGGTACTGCTTGCTCTCTACGGCCGCATCCGGGAACGCCAGCTCGTAGTCTTCACGCGAGAACCTGTGCACCGCACTGAGATGCTTCGTCAGCGCAGCATGGCGCTCACCGCAAAGCCTGCAGCTCACCAGATCATCAGTATCCGGCTCCACCGGGCCAGGACGGCAGCGATAGAGAGCACTGCGGATCCGTTCTTCGGATGTTTGCACCTCGTCGATCCCGCGAAAGAGCTGGTCGAACGTTCCCCCTTCGAGATGGCTTCCTGATTTCGCAGACCCGGAGACCTGGTCGATAGCATCGTCGACGACCGACATGAGCAGGTCTGCATCGATCTCGGGAGCGCTCTTCTTGCCTGAAAACGAGAACCCTTCCTCTTCAAGAAAAGAGATCGTGTGGCGGTACTTCGTCTTCCCCAGATTCAGGATATCGCAGGTATCTCTCATGTCGCCGTTCCTTTTCCCTTCCAAGAAGGTTGACTTTCATCTGAATTTTGCAACCTCCAAAGAAGAGAAAGAGGTGAAGCCATGAGGATTTATTCAGCCATCCATGTCGACAAGCGGTTCCGGCGCCCGGTGAAGACAGAGATGCAGCACGGCATCCTGGTTGCGGCGGCCGCGGCTTGTGCAGCCCACCGGTTTCACCTGTCCGAAGCCGCATTTGATGATGAAATCGACGCTCTCTGCGATCTGCTCGAGCAGGACCGTACGACAGACTTCCTGAGCTTCCTCGTCGAGATCCTTGCCGACCTGAACCTGGCGACGAACAGCGATCGCGAGGACCTCCGCACGTGCCTGCGCGTGATGAGCGAAGACCTCGATGCCATCAACCTGGCGACAACGGTCCTGAAATCGCCCCGCGCCGGTGAGTCTGCTGCGCGGCTCCGGGAACTCTGCCAGCACAGCCCAGAGCAGCCCGGAGAGGCCCTGGAGGCGTATGCAGAGCGCATGCTGCGTCTTCACCTGCGAGCGGGACTTCCGGCCGTCCTGCAGGCCATCCTCGGCATCGTCGGGCGCCTTTCCGTCTCTCTGCATCCGGGTAATCGACGCAAGCAGGCGACGATCGTCGCTCAGTTCGTCGGTAACGCCCAGGCTGCCGCGACACCTCGCAGGAGCAGGTGAGGAGGCAAGGGTATCCCGTTCAGGAGGCCTCAGGCCGTAGACTGCAACCACCACGCACCCCACAAAAACCCGAGTCCAAGGAACCGCGCGCGGGAGAGGTGAAACCCGAAAAATGGTAGTTTCAGGTTCACAGATCGGCAAAGTGTGAACCCGAAACTACCGTTTTTGGCGTCTGTTTATGCCTGAGGCACAAACTTCATGAAATCGTCGACTGCCGGGGTGTATCCCGGTCCTGTCCCGGATATCTTCAGTAGAGTTGGAGCGAGGTCTTCGTCATGCGGATCAGAGTCCGAGATTACCCCCAGTTGCGCAGCCTATGCTGGAATCGGCCCGGCGAAGCCGTGATCGGCGCGGAGGAAGCACTCGGCCTCTACGAGCGTAACTGGTGCCTTGTAGAGACGGACAAGCTTGATGACGAGGAAAGAAACCTCCTGGAACAGCTCGTAGAGAAGTTCGGTAACGGCGTCTTCATCGGAGCCGGCATCGTCAAATCTGCTTTTTCGAAACAAGACTGCCACTCCGCGATCCTGTCGATCCTCCGTTCAATCGACGGTGAATTCTTGGCTGGGTCGAAGTGCTTTCTCAGCGGCGGGACCGCGATCCCTCTCTGCTCGGAAGGCTACCGAAAGAGCCCGGACATCGACTTCCTCTGCTCGGACAGGGATGGCTTCAGGGCCCTCCGAACAGCTCTTGCCGGCAAACCGAACTTGGATGGCATCCTGCGCCTGGGCGAGACGATTGAGACCGTCCGCGACATACGCGCGGACCGGTACGGTCTGAAGACGGTCGTCCGAGCCAACGGCATCGACATCAAAATCGAGATCGTGCTCGAAGCCCGGATAGAACTTGATGGGGCGCTGGATTCACGCCTGGGCGTGCCGGTTCTCAGTCGGGAACTCATGTACGCCGAG
This sequence comes from Citreimonas salinaria, assembly GCF_900107235.1. Taxonomy (GTDB): domain Bacteria; phylum Pseudomonadota; class Alphaproteobacteria; order Rhodobacterales; family Rhodobacteraceae; genus Citreimonas; species Citreimonas salinaria. The sequence goes on along the minus strand of NZ_FNPF01000015.1, from coordinate 15,778 downwards.
AAGCTGCTGGCAAATTCGGACCGCTGGCAGGACCCGGCGGCGCTCAGCGAGGACATCCTTGACCTGTCGGTGATGATCTCGCGTTGGGGTTGGCACATTGCCGAAGAGGCGTATGGTCCCGGTGTTCGCGATGATTTCGCTGAGGCCGTCAAGAAAATCAGGGATCTTGATTGGATTGGGTATTGCGTCACCCAGATGGAAGTGGACGAGGCTTGCGCCGAGGGAATCCTCCAGTTGCACGACAGACCTGGCGTTGCCGGGCGGTCTTCCCAGGTGCTCTCGGATCTCGAGCGGTTCCGCGGCCGGCTCCCTGCCTCGGCTCGCCTGTCGCGCGATCAGGGAAACGAGCGGTAACTACATCCCTGGTCCGGACGGGGTGTCGTCCGGGTCAGGATAGAGCTCTCGCTGAACGGTTTTGAGGGCACCCGTGACGTCATCAAGCATCGTCTGACGGAAGCCCGGGTTCTCGATGTAAGCTTCGATGTCCCCTGGCGTCAGGTATTTGCGCATCTCTTGTCTGAATGCCTTGCTCTCCATGATCTGGGGGAGAGCATCAAGGAACCCTGTCAGGTGAGCTCCGTAGTCCTGTTCCCGGTACTCGTCGATCTTGTGAGCAACCATCCCGCAATCCGGCTCCGCGCCGATGCGAGCGAGGTATGAGATATCCCACAAGTCACGCGAGCGCACGAAGCCATCCCGCTTTCCGAACACGGCGGGGAGCGCAACGAGCTTGTCCGCAAGGATCTCGCGCGGGGCTTCTGAGTGTACAACCATCCGGTCGTACATCGCAGGCAGCACTGAGTATTTCGCGCGGATTTTCACCCCTTCGGAGGTCAATGGCGTCACGTTCGCAAATTCGATCTTGATCTTCTGCCGAGGCAGATCGGGCCGATCCGGACGCGTTACGAGGTTGCACCACCACGCGTCGATGTGGATCTTCTCGTAATCCGGCTCGTCGCGGACCTTCTTCGGGTTCTTCACGGTCACGTCGAGGCCGTAGCGCTCGCTCAGGTACGTCTCGAGGCAATCCTTGATCGCCATGACATCAGCTGTCGCAAAGCCGCGGCCGGCAGCGAAGTCGAGGTCGTGCGAGTATCGGATAGAGCCGTGGCAGAGACGGAGTGACGTACCGCCCTGGAAGACAATTCCCTCGAGCAGGCCCTCTCGCTGAAGAGCGTAGAGGATGTCGTAATGCAACAACTCCTTCTCGAGGTATTCTTCCATCCCCGTGCCGGTCAGGTTAGCCTCGGCGGTCGCCAGTTCGACGATCCTGTTGAAGTCGTCTCTCTGCGTTGCAATCACAAGAATTCCTCCAGCTCTTCCAGGGCTTCCTGGTACATCTCCCAATCAACGAGACTGAGGTCCCGCTTGGTGCGCTTCATGTCCTCGAGCGCCATGTCCGGCAGCGCGATGTCGAGGTTCCCGTCCGGCCCGCGGCGGGCCCGGGTCAGGATGTCCACCGGCGAGCGCTCTGTGTGAACGAATTCGATCCGTCCCCAAGGGGTGGTGAACTTGCCTTCGCGGCCGGTCGTCATGACCGTCAGCACCGCCGGGATCTGATCGATGACGCCGTACGCACTCAGAGAGCTTTCCAGCGAGATGTACGAATAGTGCCCCTGCCGGAGCATCAGTGCGACCTGATGTCTGATCCTGCTGCCTTCCGAGCGGCCGTCCGGGTACACGTAGATGCCCGAGGCCTCCGTGGCGCGGACCAGGATCCCCTTCCCGACGAGGCGCTCGAGGGTGCCGATCCGGGTCCGCTCGGACTCAGTGAACAGCATACGAAGATCGGGCGTCGAGTAGACGTACTTCCCGTCCTTCGCCATCTTCTCGAGTAGATCGACTGCGACTGCGCTCTTCATTGTTCTCGTCCATCCCTGTTACATTGAACGTATGTAATCAGCGTAGACCGCGCAACCCTATTCATCGTCTCCAACGAATAACTCTTGTTTTTTTCAATTCAGCTAAACCTTTAGCGGCTATCCAGAGCGCGCAAACTCTGGAGAACTGCAATGAAATCTATCCTTTTCGCTACCTCGGTTTTGGTCGCTTCCGCGGGCATGGCATCCGCACAGTACGTTGACGTCGCCGGTTCGGCTGAAGTCGGCATCGTCGGCGGAGAGCGATACGGGACCCCGTCTAGCGGCGGCGTCGACCAGATCTTCACCGACATCGAAGTGGTCTTCACGATGACCGGGCAAACGGACAACGGGCTGAGCTACGGCGCGTCTGTCGATCTCGACGAGGGTGACGACAGCTTCGACGGCACCGACGATGACGGCGCGACCTGGTTCTTGGTGTACGGCGACTACCGCCTGGACGTCGGCGACACCGACGGCGCGTTCGATGCGGCCGTAGCCGAAACATCCCTGGTCGGCACGATCAACGACACAGAAGAGCACCTCGGCTACAGCGGCAACTCGGCGCTCGATGGTATCTACGACGGCCAGATCGCTCGGCTTTCTCGCTCCGCCGGGTCGGTCGCCGGTCACGTCTCCGTCGAAGTCGATGACATGGGCGAAAGCTCCCCTGTGTATGGCGTTGGCTTCACCTACGACCGCAGGATTGCCGGCGTGGACGTCCGGGTTGGTGTTGGTCACCAGCGCACTGTCGTCGACGCGGACGACTACGGCTTCGATGACGGTCTGCACACCGTCGCCGGCGCAAGTGTCTCGACGAGCCACGAGAACGGGCTTCGGACCGTCGCAAGCTATGTGGAGTACGACCAAGCCAACTGGTCGAAGACGATGAAGCACTCAGCAATCGGCGTCGGCTACACCCGAGATGCCCTGTCTGTCGCTGCGAATTACGGCATCTACAACGACTTCGATGGCGTCGATGGCCCCACCAGCCGCGGCTACGCCTTTGCTGTCAACTATGACCTCGGCGGCGGTCTCGTTGCTCAAGCGGGCTTCTCAGAAAGCGATCTGAAAGTTGACGGCTTCGAGCACGAGGGCGACAACTACTCGCTGGGCGTGGCGATGGCCTTCTGATTCAACGATCCACGGTCGCATCTCTGTCCCAGGAAGAGCCCGTCAGCGAAAGGCGGGCTCTTTTTCGTTTTCAGCACCTGCTCATGTCACCGCCATTCGCAGATCAGGCGCTGAGCCCGAGCCTTGCAACTGAATCGGATCACCGCGGGAAAATTGATTGGATTCCGGTACCCGTGTGCCACCTTGAAGGCGATGAGGTATGGCGAGGTACGGCATGGATGGAGAACTGGAAGAGCGCGCTTTCGAACTTCTCGGCGGAAGCACCGTTTTCAGGAATTTTGTAGGAAGCTCGCTCGACGCGCACGATATGCTCGTCACCGGTATGCCGCCGCAAGCCCTTGAACACCTCATCGAGTCCGTCGACGTCCTTTCGTCTCGCGATACCTTCGAGACCGTCATGGGGATGAGCCGGAAGACGTTCCGCCGGCACGTAAACAGCAGAAGCCGTCTCACCGCCGCCCAGGGCGGCCGGGCGTGGCGTTTTGCCCGGATTCTGGCTAAGGCGACGGAAACACTTGGTGATCAGGAAAGCGCTGAGGCCTGGTTGCTTGCACCCACACCCGGACTCGACAACCGACGCCCGGTCGACCTCCTGGCTTCCTCCGCGGGCGTAAGAGCTGTCGAGAAGCACCTGACCAAGCTGGAGCACGGCGTGTACGTGTGATGTCAGCTCTCGATCCTGTTCACTGCTCGTGACGGTTCACCCGTTTTCGTCTTCGAGCGCAATTGCTTCATCCGGATCAAAAGCCGCTTCCTCGTCGGTTTGCCTTCGGCTTTCGGTGCCACCTTCTCAGCTGTAGATCTCTCGGCGGTCGGCTCCTCACACCGGACGCCCTCGAACATCTCGTCGCAGGCATCGAGATTGATCTCTCCGTCGGCATCCATGATTGACGTGCTTATTGGGGTGCGTTGGCGGTAGTTTGCCTCGACGTTCCTGATGAAGACGACATCGCATGTAACACCGGGATCGCCGCATGCGTCGCATTTCAGGCTTTCCGACAGCTTCTCGAGCGTCGCATGGACCTCGATCAGGTCACGGGTCACCTGCTCTTCCCTGCTCTCTCCGCAGCGGCATCGCACCCGGATTACCTGCCCATGCAGCTTCCTCAGATCCACGATTTATCCTTCCCGCAGGTATTGACAATGTCAGATATTCGCAAACCTGGTAAGCAGAGATTAAAGGGAACTGATCCATGACTGCTGACACGATCTTCCACGCGTTTTCGCATCTTGATCACCTACAAGGCGACGATCGCGACTTCCTCCTTGACTACTTCATCGAAGAGGACAAAAGGCTGACGAGCGATCTCAGCGAGCAAGAGGCGGCCGAGCTCCGCGCTGACCAGGCTTTCGGCATCGACGGCGATGCGATCCAGGCGCCACTCTCGTCGGGCGTGCTCTTCGATCAGACGTCGCCGTTCAAGAAGCTCTGCATCGACACCGCGAATAAGGTTATACAGACCTGGACTCGAGAGTTTCTGCGCGACATGTATCGCCGCCACGGACCTGAATCGTACCTGCGCGAACCACTCAAGAACCAGGTGTTTGAGGCGATCCGGGAGACGACCATGGAAGTCGTCGCATCGGATGAAATCCGGGGCAGCTACGATCTGCTGGAACTAATCGAGCAGGATCCGACGATCGCGGACGCGGCGAATGGGGACGAAACCCTGAAACTGGAACCAGGTGCGGTTTTCAACCACCTGCACCGCTGCGTTGCACTCCGCGTCCTGGAAACACTGGATGTCGAAAAGCTCGCCGCGGTGGCGAACAGACACGCCCAGTTCGGATCGCGTAGAAGCCATCGTCGGCGCCAGCTCAGAGCGTGAGAGCGGCAACGGCGAACGCGAGCATCGCAGCACCGGTGGTGACCACGAAGTGCTCGAAGAACCCGTTCACCCGGACGATGCGGACGCCGACGCGCGAGTTCGAGACCGGCCATGCCGCCGGCACCCCTGCCCCGCCGGTCGTGAACGGTCTTCCCGTGGAGTACGACACCGCGTCCGCGAGCAGGTGAGACGCAATCCCCAAGGCAAGGCCGGCGCCTGCTGGCATGTGCACGAAACCAACCAGAGCCGACACACACACCAGGAAAAGCACGGAGTGCGTCCCGGTCCGGTGACCCATCACTGCGTAGACGAGATCCGACAGCGGGCGGACTTTGCGACCGAGCTTGCTGTGTGGGTGGTCGAGATCAGGCAGCAGGCTCCCGAGGAGCGCCGCGGTGATGATCACCGGCGCCTGGGATGGTCCGAACGCACTCAACACCACCCCCGCCAGCGCACCCAGCGCAAGGTGAGCCTTCCACATCATTGCTTCGGGGCCGGGCTATCCGGGATAGACTGCGCGGGGCCCTTCTTCCGGAATCCGACAGCGGTCCCGATGGCCTGCAAGCCAACGAGCTTCGTTCCCCCCAGCGGGATGAGGTTCGTACGCAACCCGACCACGGCATCGACGCTGGGAGCATTCCTGGCCTTCTCTTCGAGCTCTTTATAGACGTCCTCGAGCAGCGCTTCGAACATCGTGCTGTACGTCTTCGACCGCCCGCCGAAGAAGTCGCGGACACCGGCCAGGCTGTCCTTCATCGCGCTGGTCGCACGAGTGGAATTCGCCTCGACGATTCCGATCGCGACGACTTCGCAATCCTGTGGCGGGGTGATCCATTCTGTGGTCGTGATAAGCAAAACAACGCCCTTTCTGTTCAGGGCGTCAGTCTATTTCTGCTCGATTTTTCTGAGATTAAATCGGGATAGCCGCAGCGTCCCCGGAAGGATTACCGCTTAGACCGTGTGGTAAGTCAGCGAGTCCAGGTAGATCTGCCAGGTGCTGAAATGATGTCACTCAGCGGATGTCCCTGCCGGTCGTGCCATTCCGCCTGCTTCGCCAATGCAGCAGCGTTCTCCGCGAGCCACTCCTGCCGCGTCTCCGCATCGTCGGACGACAGAGAGGCCTTATGCTCAGTCTCGTCGACCATGTCGGTATCCTCCTGATCGCAGGATACCACCCCGGCATGACGCAGAGCAACGTGTCCTGGTTCAGAAAGAAATCCCCAGGAACGTCTTCTTCGCCACCGGCTTCCGGTCAACCGCCTGCTTCGGCGCCTTCCTGATGAACCCCTGCTCGATCTCCTGGCGGCTCTCTCGAAGCTCGTCCAGATTCCGGTTGAACTGCATCACGATATCGCGTGCCAGCAAGGCTTCTGCCGGGCGCATGGCGTCGCTGCGGTGGACGACCGCGGCAAGCAAGTTCGGTGACTGCGTCTTGTTCAGCCGGTTCACGAAAGCCTCATTGTCGCAGAGCGCTTCGAGCGGCTTTGGGCTAAATCGCAGCTTGTTGACCTGGTCCTTGACCATCGCGATCTTGTGCGCCTCGAGCTCGGCGGCGGCCGCGACGTTCCTGAAAGCCGCTTTCCGGTTGGGGTCGGAAGTCTTCCGGGCATCGTCTTGCGCTTGCTTTGCGAGTGAGGTGAGCCGGCACTTGAACTCTGAGATCGCTGCCTTGAAGTCGTCGATGTTGTAGCCGTTCGGAAAGAACGTCTCAACGGTCTCGCTCTTCCGGCGGACAGTCGACGGCCTGTAGTAGTCCTTGAGTCTGTCCGACAAACTGGTCGTCATCACGCTCTCCATTCAGCTGCAGCGCTATCGTTTGCGCCAGCATGCCCGATGCCGGTTTCGACGGGATAAACATGCTCTCAGCGCCCTCCCGTTCAGTGATCGTAGATCAGGATTGACGGCCGCGGTGATGCATGAATAGTGGGCGCAGGACTGAACTGATGAATTTCATCCGAGGCACCCATGACAACTCAAGACAAGACCGTTCCCGCGGACTGGTTCCGCATAGCTGAAGCCTTCGCTCAGAAGGAAAGCTCCACGCCTGAAGACGTGATCCGGCTCGTGTCAGGATTGCGTGCCGAGTTCGAAGCAACGACACCGGCCCCGGGCAGCCAGCCGGTAGCAGCGCCGAAGGCGGTCCAGGAAGATACCCCGGCCCGTTCGAACCGGGCGAAGGCCCAGGCAGCAGACCGCAAGCCCAGCTCTTCCGCGCCTGCGCCGGCACCGAAAAGGCCGGCGGTCCCGATCGAGAAGGCTGTGACCGACGATATGGTCTACTGCCTCGAATGCGGCCGCGGCATGAAGATGCTGAAGCGCCACCTGGGATCGACGCACGGCATGACGCCGCATGAATACCGCGCACGGTGGGATCTGCCGGAGGACTTCCCGATCACGGCGCCGAACTACACAGCCGCGAAGAGCGACACCGCCAAGGCGATGGACTTCGGAAAGGGCAGCCCGAAAACCGGGAAGACCGCGAGCAAAACCAGGAAGGCCATGGTCGGGGCCTGAAGAGCTCAGTGGATCGTGCAGCTGGGGCTGGGCTTCACGGCCCGCCTCATCGAGCGGCACATGTCCGCCATGTTCGCGTCTCTGATCCCTGTGCGAACGAGGTCATCGAACGTCATGTCCGGATCGAGAAACATCTGATTTTCCATCGTGAGCGCGGGGTCGATGAAGCGGGCAAACCCCGCATCTGCTTCCGCAATGGTTTCCGGCTGCCACGCCGACCGTGCCGACAGGTTGCACATTGATCCGGACGACTTCTTGTTGAACTTCGCCCGATTGAAATCATCGAGCAACGCCGCCCGCCCCTTGAGTTCACGCACCAGATCCTCGGCGGTCTGCGAGCGCTTGAACGAGCAGATGACTTCTACGTTCAATCCATGCAGTCGACCGACGCACGCGATGATGCGAGCGGCCCCGAGGAAGCACAGACCTGCCCGGGCTCGATAAAGAGCAGCTGCCTTGGCAACCGAACTATCGATCGGCGTGGCGAACCTGGAAGCAATACGGGCAGGGCTCGCGGCGTCAACGAAGATGAAGAATTCAGTATTCATGATGAAATTCCTGTGCTGTTGCGCTCTTGCTCCCACACCAAGGTTTCACCCGGATAAAAAGGCTACGCTCTGCGGCAATCTTCTGAATTTACTGGCAATAAAGCGCAAGGGAGTACGCCTGCTGCTCTGCAGTCATCAGAAAAGGAATGGGCATGGCACAGTTGACGAAAGAAGAGCGGATCAGGGAACAAAGGCGGGCGATGATAGCTATCGCCGAGTTCCTGAAAAGAACCGGCATGACGGACGCGGAAGCCGGACGGCGCACGTCGCATCCGCGGGACGCAGTCAGTCCCCGGTTCTTCGCGCTGTGTCGCCAGGCGTACAAGCTCGATATCAAGATGCCGAACGACAGGGCCCGGCGCGTCGCCGCGCGCCTCGGAATCCAGGATTACATCCAGCCGATCCCGGCGGAACAGCTGTTGCAGAGGCCTCGGCGCGAGCGCGGCATGGACCTGTAGAGCGTCGTGAGATCCGTACCATCACAAGTATATTGTGTTGTGCGATCGCAAGTAATTAATGCTGTAGGGTTTGGTACGGCGATGACGATCACGGTCTAAGTCGGGATACCCCCACCGGTTCCGTGATCGTCACTTGACCTGCTTGTAAGCCCGGCCTTCAGGAATTGAGCCAGGAAAACAAGCCGCCACCGGACTTGCTCTCTTCCTCGGCTTTGCCGGCTGTCACCGCAACGAGCTTCCTGAAGTGCTTCGAGAACGCGCCCGTCTGCAGCCTCATTTCGCCGTCCAGCACTTCGCGGTAGAGCGAAACCGGGTCGTGCGGCAGGTAGATGATCGGTGCGGTTGTCCGTTCACTGAACGCGCTCTTTTCGATGCTCTCCGACTTGGCGCCGTTGCTGTCGTTGACGACGACAACCAGGGCATCGTCGACCAGGCCGGCGCCCTTGGCTTCCACGAATTCCGCGAGCTGCACGGCACCGGCAAACGACGGTCGCGTTGCAACGACAACGGAGCCGCTCAGCGGAAGCACGACAGAGCCCCATTCGCAGTGACGAGGCAGGTCGATCACGACGTGGTCGAAAGCCCTCGCACAGAGCGACAGGAAGCCGCTCAGCCCGCCTGGATCAGGCGGCGAACGCAGCAGGCCCGGATCACTGAGGAGGTAGAGGTTTGGGTTCCCCGTACGGTTCACGAGCCGCTCCAGGGAAACGCTGTCGAGCCGTGCTGGCACCTGGATCGCGGAGCAGAAGCCTTCCGTTTTCAGGCCGCCGTGGAGCACGTACTGGGTGCCGCAGATGAAATCGAGATCGAGGAGCAGGACCCGGCCGCTTTCTGCCTTCCGCGATGCGATGGCCGCGGCGATCGTGGAGACCCCGGTTCCGCCTTCCGTGCCCGTCACTGTTGTGATCTTCGACGCGTCGACGGTGGCCTTTTCAGGATCCGTGCTTGCCATGGCAGCCGTGAGAGCATCGACCAAGTCTTCCCGCTCGAGCGGCTTGCACACGTAATCGACGCCCAGCTTCCGCAGACGGCGGGCGAGGCGGAGATCCTCGACATCCCCGATCGCGATCGTGCTGATTTCCGCAGAAGGGCCCGCGGCTGCGATCCGCTCGAGATCTGCAGGGACGTCGTCCGAAGCGGACATGTCGATGACGAGGATATGCGGCGGCATGACCCACTCGTTCATGTCCTCGATCAGTGCGTCGACGCCCCCCTCGGCCGTCTTGCACACCAGCCCCAGAGATCCTGAAATCGTGCGGGTGTTGTTGCGCACGTCCTCGTCGGGCGAGTAGATATTTACCGTCTGCGCCATTTTCAGGATCCCTCAGCGGGGCTGACGAAAGAGCAGAGGATTGCTCTCATCGCACGACGCGATCGGGGTTCGATCCACGTAGATCAGTTCCCACGTTGCCCCGGCGCCGTTCTCGAGGATAACGCTTGGACCGCCCAGGAGGCCGTCGTGGCCTACGGATGCCCGAGCGGTCCTGTAGTTCGCGGTCGAGTGCTGCGTCTCGCGCTCGAAAGGCGCCTCCGTGAACCAGGTGCACTCCTTGATCGCCCAGTCCGTGCCCTCGATATCAATGCCGTGAGCCGGGAACTGAACCCGCTCGCCCAGCTCGGAATCGTAGTAATCGTTGAGGTGTCCGTGTCCGTAATCCTCCCGGCCGTGTCGCCAGTCACGAGCCGGGTAGGCAGCGACTACGCCGCCGGGCGCCGGACGGTACGTGTAGTCCCCGCTGTAGTGCTTCGCCTTGTCGCTGTACGCGCCGAAAAGGAAGTTGTTCGTCTCGAAGTTCCCGTTTCCAAGCTCGAGCTCGACGTGTTTCACGAAGTGGACGCCGACATTGTTCTGCTGCGCGTCGATAATCCGCTCGGGACGACCGAAGCCGATCAGGTCGAACACCGTCGCGTCGCCCTGAAATTGGTACTCCGCTTTCGTCCACCGCTGTTCGCGGCTCACATAGCGGCCTTCCGGGTCATAGACTGTCGCCGTGTCCGTCAGACCGTCTCTGATGCCGACATTCTGTCCCGACGGATCAATCGAGAACCGATCGTAGTCGATCGTTTCGAACGTCGACCCAGACCAGATGTATGGATACGGGTATTCGACCGCCTCGAAAGTCCGGCTGCCGACCAGGACGTCCTCCCCCTGGTTTTGCCCAGGATTGCTCAGTGCGACCTGGCAATACCGTGAGTTGCCAGACGAATTCAGGCAGTCGACGCTGGCGTCGAGCTGAAGCATCCGGGTCTCGACGGCATACTTGTTCCACCCGTTGTTGCGCCCGGTGGTGTGGTTGAAGCCGGCGAGGGGGATCAGCGGAGACTGATAGCCTTCGACCCGTTCCGCGTACCAATCCTGTGCGTAAGTCGAGTCGATGGAATGCTCGTAGTTGGGGTCATCCGGGATCACCATCTTCTCTTCGAGGAACGAGAAAGCCTGGCCGTTGCCGAACGTCCACCACCCCGAATAAGGCGTTCCAGGATCCGGGTCGTGCTCTTCGTCCCCGAGATCACCGGGATTGATCACGTACTTCTCTGTGGTTTCAGACTGCCCGCCGGTCGACGGACTTCCGGCGGGGTCCTCTGCGCAGTCATCGAATATCCTCCAGAGCTCGCCGCATTCATCCGTTGTCTGGGGGGCGAACATCATGAAAGCGATGATTACCGGAACAGAAAACCCTGCGAGCAGGACTGCAGTTTCGATGCTCGTAGTGCCTCGTTGTCTGTCGTAACCCATCATCATTCCTTTCTGCGCGGCCAACCTTAAAGCACACGCTGGTTTCGCGCGAATTAACCGGATCTATCCCTTATTCCTGGTGGCTGGCTGCTTGATATGCATCGGCGGTGACCCCTTTGAGCGCCACTCCGAAAGCTCAGTTCCTGTTTCCAGGATTCCTGAGTTCACCCCCGCTGCCGGAAGAGCAGCGGGTTGCTTTCGTCGCACAAGGTGATCGGAGGCCGGTCGACGTAGATCAGCTCCCAGGTCTCTCCCGCGGAGTTCTCGAGTATGACGCTCGGGCCGCCCAGAAGGCCTTCGTGACCCACAGATGCCCGCGCGGTCCTGTAGTTCGCTGTCGAGTGCTGAGTTGCGCGCTCGAACGGCACTTCGGACCAGCTGCATTCCTTAACAGTCCAGTCCGCACCCGCGATCTCTATACCGTGGACTGGGAAATACACCCGCTCACGCAGATCCGAGTCGTAGAAATCCGCGAAGTGCCCATGACCGTAATCCTCGCGGCTGTGGCGCCAGTCGCGAGTCGGGTATGCGGCGACTACACCCCCGGGGGCCGGCCGGTACGTATAGAACCCGCTGTAGTCGTTGTTTTTTTCGCCGTAGAGATCGAAGACGTAGTTGTTCGTCTCGAAGTTCCCGTTCGCAAGCTCAAGTTCGACGCGAGCGTCGAAATGCACACTGATGTTGTTCTGCTGGGCGTCGATGACTCGATCGGGGCGCCCCCGGTTGAATATGTCATAAACGGCCGCGTCGCCCTGGAACTGGTACTCCGCCTTCGTCCACTGTTCATATCGGCTGACGTAGTTTCCGTCCGGGTCGTTCTTTATTTCCGTGTCCTCAAGCATATCCTTGATGGCCACGTTCTTGCCGGCAGGGTCGATGGCAAACCGATCGTAATCGATCGTCTCGTAAGTCGTGTGGTTCCAGATATACGAGTAAGGGTAAGGCGCCACTTCCCAAGCTCGGGATGCAACCAGGACGTCCTCGCCCTGATTTTGTCCAGGATTGCTCAAGACGACTTCACAATACTTTCCGCTGGTTGACGCATTCAGGCAATCGACACCTGAATCGAGCTGAAGCATCCGGGTCTCCAGCGCGTACGTATTCCACAGGTTGCCCCGACTGCTTTCGTGGTTGTAGCCCGCGAGAGGCGTTACATGTCCCACCTTCTCCACGTACCAATTTTTCGCGTAATATGGATCGATGGAATGCTCGTAATCGGGGTCATCCGGGATAACCATTTTCTCTTCGTGGAACGAGAATGCCTGGCCATTGCCGAAGACCCACCATCCAGAATATGTCGTTCCGGGATCCGGGTCATATTCCTCGTCCCCGAAATCACCTGGCAGAATCTCGTAGCCCGCGGAAGCACTGCCGCTGCCCGATCCACCGGTAGCAGGGTCCGCGCAATCGTCGAAGAGCTTCCAGAACCTACCACACTCCTCCAGTGTGGTAGGCGAGAACATCATGAAGGCAAGGATCATCGGAACAGAAAATCCTGCAATCAAGACGGCCGTCTCGATGCCCGTCGTTCCTTTTGCTCTGCCAGTCATGATTCAATCCTTTCTTGTGCACCGGGCATTCTAACCCCGCCCCGATTTCGTACGGATTAATCCGCTTTGTCCTTTGTCGGCTGCTTGATCTGCTCGAGTCCGACGCACGCTTTGGGGGTGCAGACAAGGCTGCCGGACCGCGCTTGGGCTGCCAGTGAGAGCAACACCCTCACGTCCTGGGTTCTTTCGAGCTGCTCGATCTCGTCGCGTGTCTCGGCATCAGCGAATTCGAGGACCGTTTCTCCGAACTCGGTCACCACCAGTCTGGCACCGGCAAGGCGGCTGATCCGCGTCTCGATGACGCCCCGGGTGAGCTCGGTCCGCGTCTCGATGACCACGTCGACATCGGCACCCGGTGCGGCGCCGGGGATCGGCCGGTCGTGCGTGAGCTGGTTGGGTTTGAGCCCGATGCGTCCGGGTTCTGGCTCCGGCTCCACCGGTTCGACATCAGGCGCCGGCCCCTCCGAAGGTGTCGGCGCGGGTTCGGGTTCCGGGGCGACCACCACTGCGGCAGCGGGTGTCTTGGCCGGTTTCGAGGAGCCGCCCTGGCTCAGTCCCGCAAGCGCGATGACGACAGAGATGGCAACCGACGCCGGAACGAGGAAGATCAGGAGTTTCTTCATTTTCAGGAACTCCTCAGCGGTACTGGGTTACGCGGGGACGCAACACGACGATGAGTTCCGTCATGCTCGTACGTGCCGAAGCCGACGTCTTGCGACCGCGGGTGCCGGTCTCGGCCTGCTCGACGGCGCTCGACATCACGCCGGCAAGAACCAGGGTGTCCCCCGGCCGGGCCAGCAGGGTCTGGCTGACCTTTCGCTCCGCGGTCTCGGGAAGCTTCATCTTGGCGGATCCGGTGTCGAATTCCTCGAAGCCGATCAGCGTCGACAGGGTCAGCTCGAGATCGGTGACGATTACCTCGCTCGAGTACTCGCCCGAGATCGACATCGTGATGCCGCTGTTGATCTCGCCGATCGTTACCTCGCTGACCAGAACCCCGTCTTCAGTCGTCGTGGCCAGCCGTTCGACGTACTTCTGCTTGTTCCCGACGTCGATCTCAGCTTTTCCGCCGGATACGACGGAGAGCGTGGGCTGCGACAGAACCCGGCTTGAGCTGCTCTCATCGATGCTCGATATCAGCATGTCGATGACCAGGTCCGCAGCCTCGGACTTCACGACCAGGCCGTTGCCCTGGATCTCTGCCGTGGCGACGGCGGAGAGCTTGTTCTTGAGAGTCTGGATGGTCGTCCCCGAAGAGTGCGACATCGACCGGTCGACTTCCCAGATGTAAGCCTCGTAATCGATCATCTGGCGGGTGCCGGACCAGTTCTTGATGACGCCTTCAACGCGCCGGGCGACAGACGGCGAGGCACTGAAGATGATGCCTCCGGAAGCCTCTGACACGGTGACTTCGGTCGCTCCGACGCCGGCAACCGCGGCAGCCAGGCTGTCGGCCGCCCCGGAAACCCCGGGAACGGATACCGAGTATGCGCGCTCGGACTGCAGTTCTAGCACCCCGCCGACATAGCTCCAGTACAGGTCTCCCGCCCGCGCGATGCGCTTCACGGCGTCTTCGAGAGGCATCTTCGACGGATCAACGAACGAGAGCGTGCGGCCTTCCAGGTCATCGCCGCCGTAGCTGAAGGCAACGCCGGAATCGTAGCTGACCGCGTCCATGACATCGACGAGCGGCATCTCCGCGGCGGCAAACGGGCCAACCAGGACATCCGGAAGCCGGTTCGAGGACACCTGCTCGAGATCCCGCATGACCGGCTGCGACACGTTCCGCGTCGTGATTGCGGCCCGCGGCTGGGGCTGGATCTGCGTGCCGCTCCGGGCAGCCACCGATCCATTTTCAGGAAGTGTGGTGACCTGCTTGCGGTCCATCGGAGAGCAGGCCGCCACAGCCACGGTCGCCGCGAGGAACAGGTTGAGAGCGATACGCTTCATCTCACTGACCTCCCAGATCGGATGCGAAGATCTTCACGAAAGCGGTCACGATCACGGCGGCGGCGATGACGAGACCGAATGGCAGCTCCGGGCAGCCGAGGTTGTGTCGCCAGTCGGCGGGCATCGTCTCATTGTGCTCGAGGTCGTCGGAGAGCACCGGCTCGAGCCCCAGGGCCGCAACACGCTTCTGCAAGCGGTGGCTGACAAGGCACAGCCCCAGGGCCCCGATGCCTACAGATGCGAGGTAGACGGCGCCGTGCTGGCCCGCAAAGAGCATCCCGGCCGGCAGAAGCAGGGCGTCACCCATGCCCAGCCTGTTCGGGAAGGAAAAGCTCACGGTGCCCATGACGAGCGCCAGGAACGCCGCGAAAGCCGGCGCCACCCAGACCTGGTCGGGTGACACAGGAGCTGCGTAGGCGAGCATGACGCCGGCGAGAACGAGAGCGAAGACGTTCTCCGTGCCGATCTCTCGGCGCTGCAAGTCCGTTCGGGCAACGGTCTTGCCGGCAACGATCGCGAGAAGGATAGCAATCATGGCAATTGCAGTGGGCAGCATTGGGGTTTCTCCTTGAAAACGCTTGCCCCTGCTTAGACGGCGTAGATTAAACTGGATGAAAAGAGAGCGTGATCTTGCTCTGCTGGGTGCCGGACAACACGAGAGATCTGGGAACGAAAGAGGGGGCGGCGAATGCCACCCCCTCAATCAGGTCAGCCGTAGCTGATTACGGAGTCACGACTTCCTCGGTCTCCGCTTCGCTCAGGCCTTCGCCCAGGGTCTGCGTGATGGTGTCCATCAGGCCGGGGATCACGCCGTCACGGATGCCGTCTGCGTCTTCGTCGGCGGTGTTCGCGAAGAACTGGCCGAATGCCAGGAAGGCGACCAGCACCGGAACGGAGAGAACGGCCAGAACGCCGGCGGTTTCGATGGCGGTGATGCCCTTGAGGTTTTTCATGAGGTTTTCGTCCTTGGTTTGCTTTCTGCGCTGGCACCATTGCCGCGCTCAAACCCTCAGTTGTTCCGCAGCCGGACTCTCCGGTTCATGAAAGGTAAAAGCGGGAATTTTTTCTTCGACGAGGGACGATTTGCTGCTCGGGAAGGAATCTTGCAGCGCGACAATCAGGATGAGAGTTCAGCGTCAATCAAGATGAGAACGCGGGGTTGGCGGATCGCAGGGAGGGCGTAGCCCGACCGGAGAGCC
>NZ_FNPF01000038.1 GCF_900107235.1 Citreimonas salinaria | reverse complement strand
AGGGTGCTGAAGTCGGGGACGGACCAGTTCAATCCCGCCAGCCGCAGCAGGCTGGCCACCATGCCCGCGGTCTGCCGCAAGGGCAGCTTGAAAAGCACCTTGATCGAGAGGCAGAACTGGATCGCGGCATCGGAGAAGACGGGAGGGCGGCCGAGCCGACCTTCATGCGGCGCCAGCCAGGCCATTTCCTGTCTACCCAGATCAGCATCGAGCCGCGCTTGCGCAACGCGGCGTTATGGCTGGACCAGTTCGTCGTGCGGTAGCGGGCGGGAGGAGGCTTGCTCATGCGACCCGTCTAACCGCAGGGATTCGCGATGTGAATCGCCCGCAGTCAGAGTTACGCAACAACGCCGTTTGGCGCTGTCCCTTGTCCCGCGCAGAGACCACGTCATTCAGCCAGAGCGGCGGTATGGTTCAGCTCGTACCAGGTTCGGATCTAGAGGCTGCGTTCGTGGTTGAAGTGATTGGCGACGGAGGCGTGGACGGCGGCAAGTTTCTGCAGAACCCGCATTTGTCGGAACCGGAGCTTCACGAACCTCTCGTCGAGGTGCCAGCGCCAGCGGTTGGATTTCATTCCTTTGATCCGGCGCTAGCGGACCTGGCCCGCGAACAGCGGCCCGAAGCGATGCCACCAGAAGCGGACGGTCTCATGGCTCACATCTACGCGCGCTCGCGCAGCAGATCCTAGGCGTTACGCAGAGAGAGCGGGAGACGCACGTAGAGCATGACCGCCAGGCGGATGATCTCCGGCTTGAAGTACTTGAACGGGGAAGGCTTGGGCGTGGGGCAGGGTGGGTCGCCCGCTTCAATCTCGGTTGCTCTGACAGGGCCCGTGCCCCCTGCGCCATCCGGTCGAGCGGGAGAGCCCCCATCAGGTCTACGGTGCTTATATGGGAACCCGGCCGCCCGCGCCTTCCAGCGCGAAAGGTGCGGCAGAAAGTGATCCCTGCCGCGCATTCTCCACCACCCGTCTTCGCAAGAAAAAACGCACTAAGAGGTGCCTCAGCCGCAAGACTGGCGTTTCTTTCAAGCTGATGATCCAAGCGCTATGAAGTGGCGCAAACTCGATGCCAGAAGCGCCTCGCAGAGGTCATCGCAGGGGTTGAGGTCCGCGACGGCCTCCTCCAATGTTAAACTTCCGCCTGATCATGCGTCACCGATTTCTGCGCCGATCTCGTGACCGGTCTGAATGAGGTACAATAGCGATGGAGCGGCTCTTGCCTTCAGCCCGTCGTCAGCCGCCGCTCAAGGATTATGCCCTCATCGGCGACTGCCATGGAGCGGCACTCGTTTCGAAACAGGGCAGTATTGACTGGTGCACTTTGCTCAGGTTCGACGCCGACCCGGTGTTCTTTCATCTCCTCGACGAAGACCGTGGTGGGACGTGGGAGGTCGGCATCGAAGGAACCGTCCGCACGATACGAGAGTACCTTCCCCGGACGAATATCCTGTGCACGCGCTTCGAGTCGGACTCGGGGGTGCTGGACGTCATCGATTTCATGCCGGTCGGGAGATCACGCAGCGCCGGTATCCACGATTATGTCACGCTCAACGCTCCCGGCTGGCTCGTACGCCGTCTGGAATGCGTGTCTGGAACAGTCCGCGTGACATCACGTTTTGCTCCGCGTTCCGCTGGCTTCTCGACCGAGGCGCCGGGACTAACGATCGAGCGGGACGGTGTCTGCTGCGACGGCGGCATGAAAGTGTGGTGTAACGGCGAAGTCCGACTGCAATCGGGGGACGCGATCATCGAATCCGACCTCCGCGAAGGAGATCGGCAGAGCATGGTGCTGACGGGGATGGACGCGCTGAGCGACCCCCGGGACCAGATCGACGCGCTGTTCGAGACGACCAAGGCGTATTGGACCGAGTGGTCGGAATACTCTCGCTACCGGGGGCCCTACCAGGATGCCGTCGGGCGTAGCGCGCTGGCACTCAAGCTCCTGACCTATGCGCCGACCGGCGCTCTTGTCGCGGCGCCCACCACCTCGCTTCCCGAGGAGATCGGTGGTGGACGGAACTGGGACTATCGATTCTGCTGGATGCGCGACGCGACCTACGCGCTCTTTGCGCTGTCGGTGCTCGGCTACAGCGGCGAAGGCCGGCGCTTCACGGAGTTTCTGACCCGCCATTGTCTGCGGGAAGGCTCGGTCATGCGGATCATGTACGGTATCGACGGCTCACCCTTTCTGCCCGAGCGCGCGCTCGATCAGCTGTCGGGATATCATCGGAGTAGGCCCGTGAGGGTCGGCAACGACGCCGCCGAACAACGCCAGCTCGACGTTTTCGGCGAGGTGCTCGACTGGGCGGAGTTGCGCGTCAGCCTGGGCGAACGCCTAGGAGCAGACGAGACGGCGCTCTTTAAGAGCGTCGCGGACCATGTTTGCAAGACCTGGCGAGAGCCGGACCAGGGACTGTGGGAGATGCGCGGGGAACCCCGGCATTTCACGCAGGGAAAAATCATGGCTTGGGTCACGCTTGACCGGGCGGCACGCCTTTTCGGCGATCGCCCGATCTGGCGCGAGAACCGGGATGCGATCCTGTGCGCGATCCGGAGCCAAGGCTGTGCGGATGATCTCCAATACCTCGCGCAATCGTTCGACGCAGAGGGCACGGACGCATCTCTGCTACAAGTCCCGCTTCTCGGGATGCCACTCGACGATGCGCTCATCGAGAGGACCATTTTGAAGATCGAGGCCGACCTCAAGGACGGCGACTTCGTCTATCGGTATCGCGTAGACGACGGTCTGCCAGGCGGCGAGGGCGCCTTCATGATCACGAGCTTCTGGTTCGTCGGGGCGCTGCTTTCGGTGGGTCGAGGCGACGAGGCACGCGCTCTCTTCGAAAGGCTGCTCTCCCATGCCAACGATGTCGGCCTTTATGCAGAACAAATTGATCCGGCGAGTGGCGCGTTCCTCGGCAACTTCCCGCAGGCCTTCACTCACCTCTCTCTGATCTCGAGCGCACAGCTTCTGGCATTATACGAGCGCGGAGGTCGCAAGGCGCTGCGCGGCACGAACGCGGCTCGTGCGCGGAATCTGGTCGGCTCGACCGAGGGTTTGAAGGGGCTCGCCTACGCTCTCTTCCGGCACGGCAAGATACGGCTGCGTTCCTCGCAGCGATCGGTGCTGAGAATCGACCGGTGATCTGGCACGTGATGAACGGCTGCGGGCGCAAGTGCAGGAAGCGGAGATGCCGACGGCGGAGGTGTGCCGCCGGCACGGGCTCAGTCCAGCGACATTCTACAAGCTCAAGACCAGGTATGGGGGCATGGAGCTGTCCGATGCGCGGCGCCTGAAGGCGCTGGAGGTGAGAACGGCGGTGCAAAAGTCTGCCACGGTAGCGGCGGGATGAGCCTGCTGCGGGCGGCGTAAAAGTCGTCCACCTTTACCCTTTCTGGCGGCAGGGAGGGCGGGAGGATTTTCACCGTGGACTTGTATCGTAAGGTGCGATTGGCCTGTGCGGAGGGCATGAGCCAGCGGGCGGCGGCGCACCACTTCGGGATTTCGCGCGACAGCGTTCAGAAGATGTTGGCGTTCTCGATTCCTCCGGGATACCGGCGGACGGCGCCGGTGAAGCGGCCGAAGCTGGACGGGTTCACCGGGATCATCGACGGCTGGCTGGATGGCGATCGCGAGGTCCATCGCAAGCAGCGGCACACGGCGAAGCGGGTGTTCGAACGGCTCCGCGATGAGCATGGTTTCACCGGCGGCTACACGATCGTGAAGGACTACATGCGGGAGCGCGAACGGCGCGGCCGAGAGATGTTCGTGCCGCTGGCGCATCCGCCCGGTCATGCCCAAGCCGACTTTGGCGAGGCGGTGGTCATCATCGACGGCGTCGAGAAGGCGCATTTCTTCGTCATGGACCTGCCGCACAGCGATGCCTGCTTTGTGCGCGCTTAACCGGCGGCGACAGCGGAAGCCTGGATTGATGGCCACGTTCACGCCTTCGCGTTCTTTGGCAAGGTGCCCGCGTCGGTCCTCTACGACAACGACCGCTGTCTGGTTGCGAAGATCCTGCCGGACGGGACGCGTCAGCGGGCCACGCTCTTCAGCGGGTTCCTGTCGCATTACCTGTTCCGCGACCGCTACGGACGGCCCGGAAAGGGCAACGACAAGGGCAATGCGGAAGGGCTGGTTGGCTATTCCCGCCGCAACTTCATGGTGCCGATCCCGCGGGTCGCAACTTGTGACGCGTTCAACGCCCATCTGGAGGAGCAGTGCCGCAGGCGCCAAGCGGATGTCCTGCGGGGCCAGTCCGAGACGATCGGGGAACGGCTCGTGCGGGATCTGGCCGCGATGGCCGACCTACCGGCTGCGCCGTTCGATGCCTGCGATCAAACCACCGGACGGGTCAGTTCCCAAGCGCTGGTGCGCTACAAGACCAACGATTACTCGGTGCCCGTCGCCTACGGCCACCGCGACGTCTGGATCAGGGGCTATGTCGACGAGGTCGTGATCGGCTGCGGTGGTGAAGTCATCGCACGCCATCCCCGCTGCTACGGCCGCGAGGACATGGTCTTCGATCCGGTGCATTACCTGCCGCTCATCGAGCGCAAGATCAACGCCCTGGATCAGGCAGCACCTCTGGCGGAATAGGGCCTGCCGCCGGAGTTTGCGATCCTGCGCCGCCTGATGGAAGCGCGGATGATCAAGGCGGGACGCCGCGAGTATGTCCAGGTTCTGCGCCTTCTGCAGACCTTCGACATCGTCGATCTCCATGCGGCCGTGAAGAAGGCCCTGCAACTGGGCGCGGTCGGCTTCGATGCGGTCAAGCACCTCGTTCTCTGTCAGGTCGAGAGGCGGCCGCCGAAGCTCGACCTCGAGGTCTACCCCTACCTGCCGCGTGCCGATGTCGCGACCACCTCGGCGGCCAGCTACATGTCTCTGCTGTCGGAGGATGCGGCATGACCGACACCCCGAAGATCCTGCTCGAGGAACATCTGAAGACGCTGAAGCTGCCCACCTTCCTGCGCGAGTATGAAAAGCTCGCCCGCCAGTGCGCCGCCGAGGGGCTGGATCATGTCCAGTTCCTGGCGCGTCTGGTCGAGCTGGAGCTGATCGACCGCGAGCGGCGGATGATCGAACGCCGCATCAAGGCCGCGAAGTTCCCGGCCACCAAGAGCCTCGACAGCTTCGACTTCAAGGCGATCCCGAAGCTCAACAAGATGCAGGTGCTGGAACTGGCCCGCTGCGAGTGGATCGAGCGGAGCGAGAACATCATCGCTCTCGGGCCCAGCGGCACGGGCAAGACTCATGTTGCCCTCGGGTTGGGGCTGGCTGCCTGCCAGAAAGGGCTGTCGGTCAGCTTCACCACCGCCGCGACGCTGGTCAACGAGCTGATGGAGGCGCGCGACGAGCGCCGTCTGCTCCGCCTGCAAAAGCAGCTGGCCGCCGTCAGGCTGCTCATCATCGACGAGTTGAGCTTCGTGCCGCTGAGCAAGGCCGGCGCAGAACTCTTGTTCGAGCTGATCTCGCAGCGCTATGAGCGCGGGTCCACGATGATCACCAGCAACCTGCCGTTCGACGAACGGACCGAAAGCTTCGGCACCGAACGCCTGACCGGCGCACTGCTCGACAGGCTGACACACCACGTCAACATCCTCGAGATGAACGGCGACAGCTATCGGCTCGGCCAAAGCCGCGCCCGAAAGGCACACGGCTAAACCTGATCACCCGCCACAGAATTGGCCCTGTGGTCCAATGCGCCATGGCACGCGCCAGCTATGCGGCAAGCGCGCGGGCCATGGCGCTTGGCGCCCTGCCGCTGGCCTGGTTTTGCGCCGCCGCGTGGCCGGCCTTTACTCCGCCGTTGGCACTTGCGCGCTTCTCGTGCTCGTCGAACCAAACCATGACTTTGACGGCGATCACGGTCAGACCCGAAATACCGATGCCGACGAGAGCGACTTGGGTTTCCACGCTCATGGCTCTTCCTGCAGTTGCCACATTCGATTACCATGTCCTGACCGAGTTTGGAATTCGAAGGACCGCGCGTGGCTGCAGGTTCCAGATCAATTCGGCTCAAGCGCCATGCTTTTCTGGCGAATCTGCTCCCCGGTGCCTCCAGACACGATCGGTCTCGCCCGCCATTCTCGTTTGGGTGCAGGCAACAGCTTCCAAGTTTCGCGCTTTAGGGGCCTTAGGGCGACCGATCTTTTTGGTCAGAAACGGGCGGACAGCGGACTTGCGGCGGTGCCGCGTGGCTCCTGCAGCATTTTCGCGAGAGCGGACGATCAGGTCAGCGTGCCCAAAATTGTTTAGAGCGATCGGAAATAGACCCGCATACCAGGCCCCATCTATCGTGTCTTTTATTCAGTGGGAGATAACGCAGGCCGGCGCGGATCCTGGTGATGTTGGCCTTGCGGGTCGAGCTGGCCAGCAGGCCGTAATGTCGGATGCGGTGGAAGCTGACGGGCAGACATGGATCAGGAAGCGGCGAAAGAACTTGGACGTTGCCAGCCGCATGACCTTTTGTTCGTCGCCGCGCCTGATCCTGTAATCCTTCTAGTGCAACGCCACGGTTTCGGTGTCGGCGCTGACCAGGCGGTGGTTCGAGATCGCCACCCGGTGGGTATCGGCTCAGGTAGGCCAACACCGCTTGCGGGCCGCCGAAGGGCGGCTTGGCGTGGACCACCCATCCGGATTTGCCGAACGGCGCAAGCCAGAAGGTGAAGGAATCCTCCTTCCCGTGCCAACTTTTGTCGCCTGAAGACGAGGTGGCTGGTGTAACCCGACAGAACCGCGCTCAAAACGCCGAATCCCAAATCAAGGTGCGGCGCCACGATTTCGGTTAGGCCGCGCGGTTCTGATCGGCGTTGTTGCGAAACTCTGACTGCGGGCGATTCACATCGCGAATCCATGCGGTTAGACGGGTCGCATGAGCAAACCTCCTCCCGCCCGCTACCGCACGACGAACTGGTCCAGCTATAACGCCGCGTTGCGCAAGCGCGGCTCGATGCTGATCTGGGTAGACAAGGAAATGGCCTGGCTGGCGCCGCATGAAGGTCGGCTCGGCCGCCCT
>NZ_FNPF01000025.1 GCF_900107235.1 Citreimonas salinaria | reverse complement strand
GGAAGACGAGCAGATCGGAACGGTCACCGCCGACGGCGCCTACGACACGCGCCGGTGCCACAAAGCCATCACCGACCGGCAGGGCACCGCGATCATCCCCATCCCCATCCGCAGGAACGGACGTCTTTGGAAAGAAGACTGCCCGGCTGCACGCGCCAGAAACGACACCCTGCGCGCCACCCGATATTACGGACGGGCATTCTGGAAAGGCTGGACGGGATACCACGCCCGCAGCCGGATCGAGGCGAAGATGCGATTCCTGAAATCCTTCGGCGATCGCATCATGGCCAGGGACCCCGACCGACAGACCGCCGAAATCCACATCCGCATCGCCCTTATGAACCGCTTCACCGCCCTCGGCACAGCCGATATCGTCCGCGCGGCATGACGTCAGTGGGGTAAGGGGCAGCCACGCCTCAGGCGAGATTTGTGCAACAACGCCCGCAGACATGAAAAGGCCCCGGCAGCGCCCAGCCCTTTGCGTTTCGTGTTGCGATTTGAGGTCCGAAGCTGTGAGCAGGCTCACCAATTAAAGGTACATGGCGAAGAGCAGTTCACGAAGATTTCTTCGGGAGTCACCAAGGCGATCCCTGGCGCAGCTTGCACGGCCGCTATGCGGGACAAAGCGGCCGTTTATCGATCGAGTGGGAGGGCACGCTTGTTTCGCTCCCAGTGTCGGCGCGAGCATCTACGCATGGGTCGCCAGACCGGTCATGCTGATCCTAACGCATTGTCTGCCGCGCGAGAAGGATCGGGAGGGCTGCGGCTGCCCCGAGACCAACCGCCCCAGCAATCCACGCAATGCCCACGCCTTCGGCCTCGCCGATCCAGCCGAGGATCAGCAGGCCGGCCATTGCGCCGAATTGCTTGAGAAGAGACTGGACCGACAGGATCGTTGATCGGCGATTGTCCGGCGCATGGGCGTGCCGGATGCTTATGGCGGGCGAGTCCGACAGCCCCAACACAACGGAGAAGAGCAGAAATGCTCCGATGAAACCGATGAGCGACCCTTGCAGGGCCAGTGCGATCTGACCAACGACGAGCGCCCCGAGAACCGCCGCGAGCAACGTCGCATGACGGCCTCCAAACAGGCGGCCAACCTGTCCGGCGAGGCTCGCACCCATTGCGATCGCCAGAAAATGTCCTGCCGTCAAAAGTCCCACCATAGCGGCAGCGCGTTCTGGATCGAGCATGGCTTGCAACATAGTGGGCCAGAGCACCTCGACCGGATTGGTGGCGAAGAGCATGAGGGTCAGGATCGCGAGGAGCAGAAGGAGCGCCCGGAGCGAGCTCGCGAGCCGTGCGCCGTCGCGGATCGTGCTCGGCACGGCGCGTATCTCGCGCAGCACGACCGCCCCGTTCAGGGGGCGGGCCGGTTCCCGGATCAAAAGAACTGTGTAGGCAAACACGACGAGTGTCAGCGCGAAGCCGGCCGTGGGCTCGACCACCGAAGCAGCTGCTCGGGTAGCCCGCAGCATCGTCAAAATGGGTTCGGAGCGGTCGTCCCAGGACCGTGGGCGGTTGTCGTCAGGCTGCAACCCGAAACGCAAAGGGCTGGCGGCAGCGCCCGGGGCCTTTCATCGTTCAAGCCCAGCATTCGGCGGTCCCAAGACGTCAGACGCCGGCTTCACCAAGCAAACGGTCCACCATCTCGGCGTAACGCTCTCCGTACAGGCGGTGATGCACCATCGCCGGCCAGAGCTGGTAGATCGGCCGCCGCGTCTCGGCATCCGGTTCGGCGGGGCCGTAGGCATCGGCGAAGGCAGGCTCGGGCGTGCCGAACAGCGCGAGCATCGCGAGGTCCACCTCGGCATGGCCGTAATAGCAGGCCGGGTCGATCATCACCGCGCCGCGGGCCGTGAACAGAACGTTTCCGCCCCACAGGTCGCCATGCAGGAGCGAGGCCGCCGGATGCGCGGGCAGCCGGTCGGGCAACGCCTTGCACAGCGTCTCGACCCGCGGTCGCAGCGGCCCAGGCATGTGCGGGACCTGCGGCAGCAGCCGGGCCTCGGACCAGAAATCGGGCCAGGTTTCGCGCGGACCGTTGTCGATCTGAACCTCGCCGAAGGCGTAATCCTCGATCCATCCATAGGTGGAATTCGTGCTGGCATGGATCGTCTTCAGCGCCGCGCCAAGCGATGCCCAGCCATCCGCATCGGGCTCGTCCGCGTCTTCCCACGCCAGACACAGCAACCGACCGCCCAGGTGCTCGACCCGCGCCACCTGGGCGCCCGCCAGGCGCATCGCCTCGAGCATGCGCGCCTCGGTGCCGACGAGCGGACCGCGCTTGCTCACCAGCTGCGTGCCATCCTCCAGCTCGACCCGCGCGATAGCCGCCAAGTCGCCTCCGGGCAGGGTGCGCACGCCGGCGATCGGGCTGCCGAAGACCTGCTCGACCTCGTCGCGCCAGGTAATTTCCGTGCGCCACCTCATGGCTGGTAATGCACGCGGGCCGGTCCGGCCTGCATGTCCCGTCCGGCTCGGTCGAAACGCAGATAGGCGATGCCGCGCCCCTGCGCCTGGCTGAAAAGCGCGCCGGCGGGCTTGTCGCCGGCGACGATCTCGGTGCCGACAGGGGCCTCGCCCTCGACCTCCACGGTGGTGAAGCCCTTGCGCAGCTCGGTCTTGTGGCGCATCCGGGCGGTCACCTCCTGCCCGACATAGCAGCCCTTGCGGAAATCCACGCCCGACAGGCGGTCGAACCCGGCTTCGAGAATGAAGGTGTCGGGCGACAGTTCGATCCCGCTGCGCGGAACGCAGGCCGCCACGTGCAGCGCGTCCCAGTCGACGTCCGTGTCGCCGGGCTGGCCATCATAGCCGCGCCATCCAAGGCTAGGATCGCGCGGGTCGGCGAAGGCGCCTTCCGGCGGTGCGCCCAGACCGCGGGTCACCTTGCGATCGGTCGCGGCGATCTCGACCTTCGAGCGCAGTTTGTACATGGAGAGGCGCTTGGCAACGTCTGCGGCCAGCGCCGTGTCCACGTCCAGCAGCACGGCATCGCCGTCCGGGAAGAGAAAGAAATCGGCGATGTACTTGCCCTGCGGCGTCAGCAGCGCCGCGTAGACCAGCCCCGCATCCAGCCGCGACACATCGTTGGTGACAAGGCCCTGCAGGAAGTCGCGCGCCTCCGGGCCGGATATGCGCAGGATCGTCCGGGTATCTTCTGACATGGGCACCCCCTTTGTCATCAATATAACCCGCCCGGCGCCCGCGAAACACCCCCAGCGGGATCAGTGGTCCGCGCCGTCCTCGAATTGCAGGCGGTAGAGGTCGCGATACGGCCCTTCCCGTGCGATCAGGGCCTCGTGCGTACCCTCCTCAACGACACGGCCGCCCTCCATCACCACGATCTTGTCGGCGCCGCGCACCGTGGCCAGCCGGTGCGCGATGACCAGCGTGGTGCGCCCGGCGCTGAGACGGTCCAGTGCCGCCTGCACTACTGCCTCGGATTGCGCGTCCAACGCACTGGTTGCCTCGTCCAGCAGCAGGATAGGCGTGTCGCGCAGCAGGGCCCGGGCGATCGCCACGCGCTGGCGCTGCCCGCCCGACAGGTTCGAGCCGCGCGGCCCGACGCGCGTCTCGAGGCCGTCTTCGAGCCGGGGAAGGAAATCCGTCACGTGCGCGGCTTCCAGTGCATCGTTCAGCGCCTTCTCCGAAACCTCGCGCCCCAGCACGATGTTCTCGCGCAGCGTCTCGTCGAACAGCAGCGCCTCCTGGCTGACGACGGAGATCCGCGCGCGCAGATCCGCAAGGCGCATCGCGGCGACCGGCACGTCGCCCATCAGGACATCGCCGCTGTCAGCCTCGACCAGCCGGGCCAGAAGGTTGAAGATCGTCGACTTGCCCGCGCCCGAGGGGCCGACCAGCGCCGTGGTCTTGCCGGCCTCGGCCAGCAACGTCGCGCCGCACAGGGCGGGCGCGGTGCCATATGTCAGGTGCACGTCGCGCAGGATGATCGGGGGCACCCCTTCGGGTGGTGGAACCGGGTTATCGGGGTCCCGCAGCCGCGGCGCCGTCTCGAGCATCTCCTTGATCCGCTCGATGCTGGCGGCGGCCACCTGCCAGACACCGCTCAAGGCGCCCAGTCGGCGCAGCGGTTCGAAGGCCAGGCCGATCGCGGTGAAGAAGGCCATGAAATCGCCGACCGTCTTCTCGCCCGACAGGATTTCCGAGCCGCCGTAATACAGCACGCCGACGAAGCCCAGGCCCGAAACGATGTCGATCAGCCCGGGAAGCGAGGCCTGCCCCAGGGCCGATCGCGTCTCGCGCCGGATCCGGTCGCGGGTCAGCGTGCGGTAACGGCGGGCTTGGTAGCGTTCCAGCGCGTTCAGCTTGACGGGGATGATGCCGAGGAACACCTCGTTCAGGCGGGTGGACAGCCGGGCGGCGATGTCGCGGGCTTCGCGCGCATTGCCGCGCACGAAGCGCTGAAGGATCATTGCCGGGATAACCAGAAGCGGCACGCCCACCAGCGCGACCAGCGTCCAGCGCCAGTCGATCGCCACGGCCACGCCGAACAGCGAGACAAGCGCGATCATGTCCCGGCCGGCACCGGTGATCAGCGTCGACCAGACCTTGCCGATCGCGCTCACGTCACCTTCGACCCGCTGGATCAGCGCGCCCGGTCCCTGTTCCTGATGAAATGCCGGGTCCTGCCGCATGAAGTGTTCGAGCATGTCCTGGCGCAGATCGCCCATCGACATCTCGGACACCCGTTTCAGCAGCACCTTCTGAAGCACTCCGGCCAAAGCCCGCGTGGTGAAGATCGCCATCACGGCGACCCCGACCCAGACCAGCGCATCCTCGCTGCCGCCGACGAAGACGTCGTCGAACATCGGCTTCATCATGTAGCTGAGAAGGCCGGCCGTCGATCCCTCGATGACCATGAAGACCACCGCGACGGACATGATGGGCCAGTAACGCCGCAGGTAGCCTCGCCACAGCCACAGGAACAGCCTCTGGGGCGGTCGCCGCGTCTCCGGGGGCATCACCGCCGCTGTCCGCGAGGCGGGTCGGCGTCGTCTTGAGCGGGCGCCGCTGCCGTTTCGCCCGACATCAGGGCGCGGGCCGTGTTCGACGGAAGCCACCGCGCGTCAAAGCCCTGCTGGATCACCTTGCTGGTGTACTCGGTGCGAATCCACTCCTCGAACCCGATCTCGGACAGTTTCCTGCGCGCTGCGAAAGTATCTAGGATATAGCCCTGCACGCCGGTCTTGGTGAACTCGAGGTGCACGTATTTCAACCCCAACTGCTTGCGCGCCTCGGTTACCGGAATGCCCTCGAACACCATCTGGTACATCGCCGCCACGAAACCCGCCCGGTCGGCTCCGGACTTGCAGTGGAACACCATCGGCTTCTCGGCCGCGCGTAGGGCGTCGATCACCGCGACGATGCGCTTGCGCGGCGCGGCGGTGCGCGCCCACAGTTTCACGTCGACCAGCGTCAGCCCCAGCGCCGCGCAGGTCTCCTTCTCGAACAGGTAATGAGCGAACTTGTCCTCGCCACGCAGGTTCACCACCGTCCGGATCCCCATCGCCTTGTACTTGCCGAAACGTGCGGTTGTCGGCTGGTTCGAGCGCCAGACACCCGGGGCGACCGGCCAGAAATTGGTCCAGAAGATCCGCAGGAAGGCATGGTCGAAGAGGTGATAGTGCAGCTGCGCCCAGCGTCGCGCGGCCGGGGTCGAGATGTCACGGCCCCAGGAGCGGCGAAAGCGCCGCTCGGCCGTGTCCAGCCGTGTCCAGAGTTTCGCCAGCATGCGCATGGCCCTTCCCAGTCCGCGTGTGGCGCTTGCCGCGTCCCGCATCAGGGGCGCATGTACGCGCTGTGTGTCCCTTAGGCAAGCACGGGGGGACGATTGACGCTGCGCGCGGCGCCGCTATCGTAGCGGCGATTTTCTAGCGCGCCCCCATCTTTCGGAGAGAGTTCATGAGCTTGGCCAACGGCCGTCCCTATCTGGCCATCCCCGGTCCCTCGGTCATGCCCGATGCGGTGCTGCGCGCGATGCACCGCGCCGCGCCCAACATCTACGAGGGCGAGCTGATCGGGATGATGCCCGAACTGGTGGCGGATCTGAAATACGTTGCGCGCACCGACGGTCACGTGGCGATGTACATCGCCAACGGTCACGGCGCGTGGGAAGCGGCGCTGGCCAACACCGTGCAGCCCGGACAGGCGGTGCTGATCGCGGCGACCGGGCGCTTCGGTCACGGCTGGGGCGAGATGGCGCAGGCCATGGGAATCGAAACCCAGATCCTCGACCATGGCCGGCAGGCTCCCGTCGACGCCGAACGGGTGCGCGCTGCGCTGGCCGCGGACAAGGGCCAGCGCATCAAGGCAGTGCTGGCCGTGCACGTGGACACGTCCAGTTCGGTCCGGTCGGACATTGCCGCGCTGCGCGCCGTGCTGGACGAGCTTGGCCACCCCGCACTGCTGATGGCCGACTGCATCGCGAGCCTCGCCTGCGACCGGTTCGAGATGGATTCCTGGGGCGCCGACGTGATGGTCACCGGCTCGCAGAAGGGGCTGATGGTCCCGCCGGGGCTGGGCTTCGTCTTCTTCAACGATCGCGCGGATGCAGTGCGCCGGGCGATGCCGCGCGTGTCGCGCTACTGGGACTGGTCGCCGCGGGCGAACCCCGAGATGTTCTACCAGTATTTCGGCGGCACCGCGCCCACCCACCACGTCTACGGATTGCGCGCATCGCTCGACATGATCCGGGCCGAGGGAATTGAGGCGGTCTGGACCCGGCACGCGACGTTGGCGCGGGGGATATGGGCCGCCGCCGAATGCTGGGGACAGGGCGGGCCGCTGACGCTGAACATCGCCGACCGGGCGCATCGCAGCCACGCGGTAACCGCAATGCGGCTGGGCGCGCCGCTGGGCGCGCGGCTGCGCGAATGGACGGCGCGCGAGTGCGGCGTGACGCTGGGCATCGGGCTCGGGATGAGCGAGCCGGATGACCCGAAGGGCACCGGCTTCTTCCGTTTCGGGCACATGGGACATGTGAACGCGCACATGATCCTGGGCCTGCTGGGCGTGGTCGAGGCCGGCCTGAAGGCGCTGGACATCCCGCACCAGGCCGGCGGGGTCGCAGCCGCCGCCGAGGCGCTGGTATCGCCGGCGCCGCAAGGTTGAATGTGCGCCGCAATGGCGGCAGCAGGCGAAACTAATGCGAAGCGGTGCGTTTTCGCGCCTGTCCCGCCGTGCCGGTGCCCAGCTGGGGCGTCCTCCTAAACGCCGCCCTTAGACACCGCCGTCGCCAAGGTCGATGCCGACCGGCCTGGGCGCGTTTTCCAACAACCGCCGCGCCCGCACCACGCCCGCGCGAGTAATGAGATGGTTCAGGGTGAAGCCAAGCACGACGACCGGAAACAACCCCCAATAGGTCCAGATCACACCGAAGATCCACATCAGGTTCATCAGGATGAGGACCAGGTTCGCGTTGGTGTAATCCTCGACCCGCTTGAAGTGACCGTCGTCCATCTCTCGCTCCGTCCGCGGCGGCGCGCACGCGCCCGATCAGGGTGATAACCGGGGCAGCATCGCTCGGTTCCGCGACCCCATGCGGTCAACTTCGGGGAAACGGACTTAGATTCGGTTAAAGCACGGGGACAAGCCGCGCGCCTGTCAACCGCCTTCGGATGTCCCCTGAGCGGCGGCCAGCGCCTCGGGCAGGACCTCGGCCAACACGTCCAGATCGTCCGGTTTGCCCGCCGTCACGCGGATGCAGCGATCGAGCGGGGCGACCCCCGGCATGCGCACGAAGACTCCGCGCGTGATCAGGGCGTCCAGCACCGCGCGGGCGAAAGCACCGTCGCGGCCGCAATCGACGGCGACGAAGTTCGTGGCCGAGGGCAGGGTGCTCAGGCCGTGGTCGCCCGCGATGGTGGCGATGCGCTCGCGCGCCTCGGCGGTCTTGCGGACGACCTCGCGCAGCCACAGGTCATCCTCGAGCGCAGCCAGAACCCCCGCCTGCGAGATACGGCTCATGGCGAAGTGGTTGCGGACCTTGTCGAACGCCTTGATGAAGTTCCACTCGCCCACGGCATACCCCACGCGCGCGCCAGCCATGCCGTAGCCCTTCGAGAAGGTGCGGAAACGGATCACGCGCGGGTCCTGCGGGTCGATCCGGGGCGCTGTGCCCTCGGGCGCGAACTCGATATAAGCCTCGTCCAGCGCCAGCACGCAGCCGTCGGGCAGGCGGTTCAGCGCGCTCTCGATGCGGGCGCCGGGGTGCCACGATCCCATCGGGTTGTCGGGGTTGGACAGGTAGACCAGCTTCGCGTCGACCTCGGCCGCACGGGCCAGCAGCGCGTCGATGTCCTCCACGTCGTCGCGATAGGGCACCTTGTGCAGCGTGCCGCCGAACCCGGTGACGTGGTAGTTGAAGGTCGGGTAGGCGCCGTCGGACGTGACGACCGCGTCGCCCTCGGTCACCAGCAGGCGCACGCAGTTCCCCAGAAGCCCGTCGATGCCGTCGGCCAGCACGATGTTCTCGGGGGTGCAGCCCATGCGCGCGGACAGCGCGTTCTTCAGGTCGAAGCTGGACGGGTCGGAATACATCCAGACATCGGCCGCCGCGTCCTGCATCGCGTCGATGGCGAACGGCGACGGGCCGAAGGCGCTTTCGTTCGCGCCGAGGCGCGCGCGAAAGAGCTGGCCCATGGCACGCTCCTGCACCTCGGGCCCGACGAAGGGCACGGTTTCGGGCAGGCGGGCGATCAGGTCGGGATAACGCGGTCCGGTCATGGCGTCAGGCTTAGCGCACCCCGCGCCGCGATGAAAGCGTCAGCGCGCCAGGACAGGCGCCGTGTGCACCGTGGACACGTCGTCCAGCGCCCGGACCACGTAGTCGGCCACATCGGCGCGGCTTATCACGCCCATGCGCCAGCTCGCGGGATCGACCAGCACCTTGTAGCGGCCGCTGCGCGCGTTCGACGTCAGGATCGTCGGGCGCACCAGCGTCCAGCGCAGGGACGAGCGTTTCACGATCTCCTCCTGTCGGGTCTTGTCACCGTAGACCTTCGAGAAGACCACGCTGTGCCCGATCTTCTCGACCGTGCTGAGTGCATTGAAGGAGTCGCCCGAGCCGATGCCGGTGACGCAGATCAGCCGGTCGGGCCCGTGCGCTTCCATCAGCGGCACCAGCGCGGCCGTCGAGTCCGAAAACAGCGTGATCTCGCGCCACATCATCGACAGGTCCGCCTTGATCCCCAGCGCCTGCACCACCGCGTCGACCCCCTCCAGCGCAGGGGCAAGATCGGCGGCCTTGGTGGCGTCGCCCGGCCAAGGCTCCAGCCCCGGCAGGGGCGTCATCTCGCCGGCGCTGCGGGAAAATGCGCGCACCTCGTGCCCTGCGGCAAGCGCTGCCTGCACGCAGGCCCGCCCGATGCCACGGCTTGCGCCGATCACCAGTATCTTCATCGTCCGATCCTTCCTTGTCCGCCGGGGCACGTTTGCCCGAATGTCCGCCGGGGCATGCTTGACCCCGTTCCGGGCGCGGGGCAGGGTCGCGCCGATCTTGACCCGCCGATATTACCCCGAGGCCGCATGACCGGATCGCCACCCCCCTTCGCCCCCTACGAGTGGATGATAGCCTGGCGCTACCTGCGGGCCAGGCGGGCCGAGGGTGGAGTGTCGGTGATGACCTGGATCAGCCTCGTCGGCATCACGCTTGCCGTGTTCGCGCTGATCGCAACGCTGGCGGTTCGCTCGGGGTTCCGGACCGAGTTCGTCGACACCATCGTCGGCGCCAACGCGCATGTCACCGTTTTCCACAGCCAGCGGGTCAACGAAGCCGGCCATACGGTGCGCACGATCGCGGACTACGACGCCATGGCCGAGCGGGTGCGTGCGGTGCCCGGCGTCTCCCGGGTGACGCCGCTGGTCAAGGGGCAGGTCATGGCCACGGCGGGCGGCCGCAATTCGGGAGTCGAGGTGTTCGGCATCACTCCCGAGGCGCTGGCCGAGATCCCGCGTATCGCCGACCCCGAGACGTCGCGCGGCGACCTTTCCGCCTTCGGTCGCCCGGCAGGGACCGCGGACGCGCCCGAGACCGTTGGCATCGCGCTCGGCTCGGGCGTGGCGCGCGAGTTGGGCGTCGAAGTGGGCGACAGCGTGCGGCTGATCTCGCCCGACGGGGTCCGGACCGCGTTCGGCGTCAGCCCGCGCGTCAAGGCCTACGACGTCGCCTACATCTTCACCGCCGGGCGCTACGACATCGACCGCACCCGCGCCTATATGCCCTTCGACGAGGCGCAGCTCTACTTCAACCGCGAAGGCGTCGCGGACGAGCTCGAGGTAACCGTCGAGGACCCCGAGGCCGTGGATCGCTACGCGCCTGCCATCGCGCAGGCGGCCGGGCAGAACGCCTTCACCTGGACTTGGCAGGAATCCTCGGGCGGCTTCCTGCGCGCGCTCGAGATCGAGGACAACGTGATGTTCGTGATCCTGTCGGTGCTGGTCCTGATCGCCGCGATGAACATCGTCTCGGGGCTGATCATGCTGGTCAAGAACAAGGGCCGCGACATCGGCATCCTGCGCACCATGGGCCTGACCGAGGGCGCGGTGCTGCGCGTGTTCTTCATCTGCGGTTCGTTCACCGGGATCATCGGAACGGCGGCCGGCGTCGTCCTGGGCTGCCTCTTCGCGATCTACATCGACCCGATCTTCGCGACGGTAAATTGGCTGTCCGGCGGCGGCGTCTGGGACCCGGCGATCCGCGGCATCTATGCGCTGCCGGCGGAATTGCAGCTGCGCGACGTGCTGTCGGCTGTCGCCCTGTCGCTGGGACTGTCTTTCGTCGTGACGATCTTCCCCGCCCGCCGTGCAGCGCGGCTCAACCCGGTCGAGGCGCTGCGCTATGAGTGATCCCGTCCTGCGCCTGACCGGCATCGAGAAGGTCTACAACCCCGGCGCGCCGAACGAGGTCCACGTGCTGCGTGGTGCCGACCTCACTCTGGTGCGCGGCGAGGTCGTAGCCATGGTCGCGCCCTCGGGCGCGGGCAAGTCGACGCTGCTGCACATCGCCGGGCTGCTGGACAAGCCAGATGCCGGACGCGTCGAGATCGGCGGCGAGGACGTGGGCGCGCTGCCCGACCGCCGCCGCACCGCGATCCGGCGCGGCGCGCTGGGCTTCGTCTACCAGTTCCACCACCTGCTGCCCGAATTCAGCGCGCTGGAGAACATCACCCTGCCGCAGCTTGCCAACGGCACGCCGCGTCGGCAGGCCGAGGAGCGGGCGATGGCGCTGCTGGGCTCGGTTGGCGTGGCCGAGCGCGCGCATCATCGCCCCGCCGCGCTGTCAGGGGGCGAGCAGCAGCGCGTCGCCTTCTGTCGCGCCATGGCCAATTCGCCGCGCGTGCTGCTGGCGGACGAGCCGACGGGGAATCTCGATCCCGAAACCTCGGACCGCGTGTTCGACGCGCTGATGCGGCTGGTGCGCGACACCGGCCTGTCGGCGCTGATCGCCACGCACAACCTCGAGCTTGCCGCGCGGATGGACCGCCGGGTCCGGCTGGAATCGGGCCGGCTGGTCGCGATAGACTGACGCCGCCCGTCGACGGGTTACTGCCAGGCCCGCATCGCGATCGGAGCGTTGGCGTGCCTGTGCGCCGCGTCTCGCAGCGTCGCATCGGATGCGTATCCTATGGCGTCGAGAATCGCGCGGGCGCAGGGGGCGAAGCCTTCGGTCCCAGTCGGCTCGGAAAGCTCTCTCCAGTCGACGGCACGCATCGGCCGTTGCGCCGCGCGCCGCCGTTCCAGTTCGGTCCCGGCAAAGGCGAAGACGGGAACGGCGATCAACTCGCGCCGCGCCGCCACGCATTCCCAAAGCCGGGTGCGCACCCAGTCGTCGAAGGGATCGGCCAGCACCACCGCGTCAGGGATCGCGCTGGGCCGGCAGCGCAGCAGGGCGCCTCCCGCGTCCACGATACAGCGGAACCGCCACAACCGGATGTTGGGCGACTCGTCGGCGACGGTTTCGCTGATGGCGGCACATCTGTCCTGGTCCCGCCCCACGAGGAACAGGTTCGTCTGTCTGGCTTTGTTCACTGCTCGAGCGCCTTTTTTCGCGCCTTGGATTTATGCTCCCAGTGATGCACGGAACTGGATAACAAAGCATTAAGCAGCGCCGGCAGACCCGTCTGCGCCTCTGCCCAGACCGGCCGGATTCCGCCCATGCGGGCTGGCCTTTCCGCGGGACCATTGGTGCGCTGCAACAGGCCTCGGATCGGCACGCGCCGGGCGGCGAAAACGTCTTGCGCAACGCGCGTCGCCGCGCCACCACGGACATGGCCGAACAGGAAAGGACCGAACGATGCGCGCGACCTGGATCATCATGGGGGCGGCCTTGGCACTGGGCGCCTGCACCGAAGAGGACATGCCCGGACCGCAGGATGGCCGGGCGCTCTACATGCAGCATTGTGCGGCGTGCCACGGTGCGGACGCCACGGGCAATGGCCCGATGGCGGCAAATCTCGACCCGGCGCCGGCGGACCTTACGCAGATTGCCGCGCGTAACGGTGGCACCATGCCGCGGGCCGAGGTCATGTCGATGATCGACGGCTATGCGCGCGGTACCGTGCCCCACGGCATGCCCGCCTTCGGCGAGCTTCTCGAGGGCGACCTGGTGCCGTTCGATTCCGGCGACGGGCGGCAGACGCCAACCCCGCGCAAGCTGGTGGCGCTGCTGGAATACCTCGAATCCGTGCAGACGACGAAATGAGACGGCCTCACGCGGCGACGGCCCGCCGTACCATATCCCAGTAGACGCCGGCGACCTCGTCGGCCGACAGCCGCCCGCCGGGGCGATACCATGTCGTGACGCCCGTCAGCATGGCGATCAGGCCCAGCGTGGCGATCTTGGTGTCGGCCATGTCGAACACGCCCTCGGCCCGGCCGGCGCGAAGGATATCCTCGAGCCGGTCCTCGTACGTGCGGCGCAGCCCCTCGATCACCTGGAAATGCGCAGGCTCGAGGTTGCGCAACTCCATGTAAGAGATGAAGACCGCGTCCGGCCGGTTCAGGTGAAAGCCGATGTGAAAGTGCACGAAGCGTTCCAGCCGCGCCAGCGCCGGGCCGCTCTGCTGCGCCGCGTCCAGCGCGTCCAGAAGCTCGGCCATGTGGCCCTGCAGCAGCGAGAACAGCAGCGTCTGCTTGTCCGGCGTGTAATTGTAGAGCGCGCCGGCCTGCACGCCGACCTCGGCAGCGATGCGCCGCATCGACACCGCAGCATAGCCGTGGCGCGCGAACAGCCGCAACGCGGCCTCGCGCACCCGCGGGCCGGTGATGTCCGAGTGGCTGCCCTGCGTCCTTGCCATGCAGCCACGATAACTGAACGAGCGTTCAGATCAAGCGGGCCGCTTGCCCACGCCGCCGCCATGCGGCACAACCGCATCCATGATGCGCGCGCTTCCCGCCATGCTGCTTTGCCTGCCGCTGTGGTCCTGCACCCAGTTCCCCGCGCTCGACGCGGTTCAGGATCCGGCCGTGGCCCGCGCGCCCTATCCCGAGTTCCTGCCGATCGACGTGCTGGCCGCCGATACCGCGACGCGGATCGAACCCGGCGAGGCGGCCCGGATCCTGAGCCGCGCCGAGCGCCTGCAGGACGGCGCAACAGGAGCCGGTGCCCCGGCGAGCGTCGAGATCGACGCTGAGCGGCTGGCCCGCCTTCGCAAACGGGCCGAGGAATTGCGCGCGCGCTGAGGCTTTCATTGCCGCTGCGGAAGGCGCGGGGCGTTGCACCTAGCAGCACTTGGCGATAACGGAAAGCGCGTCCATCCCCTCGCCCAAGGAGCCCCGCCTCATGTCCACTCCTCCCCTGCGTCTCGGCATTGCCGGGCTTGGCACGGTCGGCGCCGGCGTCGTCAAGATCGTCCGCCAGAAAGCCGCCCTTCTGGCCGAGCGCACCGGGCGCGAGATCGTTATAACGGCCGTCTCGGCGCGCAACCGCGACAAGGACCGCGGCGTGCCGATGGGCGACTACGCGTGGGAGGACGATCCCGTCACGTTGGCAACGCGCGACGACGTGGACATCCTGGTCGAGCTGATGGGCGGCAGCGACGGGCCGGCCAAGGCCGCGACCGAGGCGGCGATCGCGGCGGGCAAGGACGTCGTGACGGCGAACAAGGCGATGCTGGCCCATAACGGCCAAGCATTGGCGATGCAGGCCGAGAAGGCTGGCACCGTGCTGCGGTTCGAGGCCGCGGTCGCCGGCGGCATCCCCGTGGTGAAGGCCCTGACCGAGGGGCTGGCCGGGAACGAGATCACCCGGGTGATGGGCGTGATGAACGGGACCTGCAACTATATCCTGACGCGGATGGAGGATGGCGGGTTGTCATACGATGCCGCCTTCGCCGAGGCCGACGCGCTCGGTTATCTCGAGGCCGACCCCGACCTCGACGTGGGCGGCATTGATGCCGCCCACAAGCTCGCGATCCTGTCGGCGATCGCCTTCGGCACGCAGGTCGACTTCGCATCGGTCGAGCTGGAGGGCATCGGCGCGGTCAGCATCGACGACATCCGGCAGGCCGCCGACATGGGTTACAAGATCAAGTTGCTGGGCGTGGCGCGCATGACCGGCCGGGGGCTGGAACAGTCGATGGCGCCGTGCCTCGTGCCCGCGACCTCGCCGCTGGGCCAGCTCCAGGGCGGCACGAACATGGTGGTGATCGAGGGCGATCAGGTTGGTCAGGTCGTGCTGCGAGGCGCCGGCGCGGGCGAAGGCCCCACCGCCAGCGCGGTGATCGGCGACGTCATGGACATTGCGCGCGGGCTGCGCATCTCGACTTTCGGGCAGCCGGCCGCGCGGCTGGCGCAGGCGCGACCCGCCAAGGTGGCGACGCCGGCGCCCTACTACCTGCGCCTCGCGCTGCTGGACAAACCCGGTGCGCTGGCCAAGGTGGCGACCGCCCTCGGCGACGCGGGCGTCTCGATCAACCGGATGCGCCAGTACGACCACGTCGCCGACACAGCGCCGGTGCTGATCGTCACGCACAAGACCACGCGCGCCGCGCTCGACGCGTCGATCGAGGGCATGTTGCAGACCGGCGTGGTGGCCCGGCCGCCGGTCGTGCTGCGGATCGAGGAGGTCTGAGACCACGCCCCTGCGGGGCCTTCGGCTGCTGGCCATGCGGACCGTTGGCGCCACCAGCCTTGCCCCCCGCCGCGGCCCCGGGATAGACGGTAACAAACCGATTGCGAGGACGACCCATGAGCACCCCCGATTTCAATGACCGCATGCTGTCGCTGGGCCTGGCCCGCGTGGCCGAGCAGGCCGCAATCGCCAGTGCCGACTGGGTCGGTCGGGGGGATGAGAAATCCGCCGACCAGGCGGCGGTCAATGCCATGCGCGAGCAGCTCAACAAGCTCGACATCAAGGGCACGGTCGTGATCGGCGAGGGCGAGCGCGACGAGGCGCCGATGCTGTACATCGGCGAGGAAGTCGGAAGCGGCAACGGTCCTGGGGTGGACATCGCGCTGGACCCGCTCGAAGGTACCACGCTGACGGCCAAGGACATGCCCAACGCGCTGACCGTCATCGCGATGGGGCCGCGCGGCTCGATGCTGCACGCGCCCGACGTCTACATGGAAAAGCTGGCCATCGGCCCGGGTTACCCCGTGGACGTGGTCACGCTGGACATGGCCCCGGCCGAACGGGTGGCCGCGCTTGCGAAGGCGCGCGGCGCCGCACCGCGGGACATCACCGTCTGCATCCTCGAGCGTCCGCGCCACGAATCCATGATCGCCGAGGTACGAGAAACAGGCGCTTCCATTCGCCTGATCACCGACGGCGACGTCGCGGGCGTCATGCACTGCGCCGAGCCTCAGGTGACCGGGATCGACATGTACATGGGATCCGGCGGCGCGCCCGAAGGCGTGCTGGCCGCGGCCGCGCTGAAATGCATGGGCGGCCAGATGTGGGGTCGCCTGCTGTTCCGCAACGACGACGAGAAGGGCCGCGCCGCCAAGGCCGGGATCACCGACCTCGACAAGGTCTACACCCGCGACGAGATGGTCACCGACAACGTGATCTTCGCCGCGACTGGCGTGACCGGCGGCTCGCTCCTGCCGGGGATCAAGCGCGAGGTCGGCTGGCTGACCACCGAGACGCTGCTTATGCGTTCGAAGACCGGCTCGGTCCGCCGCATGACCTATCGCAATCCGGTCAAGGCCTGAAACCGTCGAGGGAGCGCACGCCTTGGGGTATCTCGGCGTCGCCAAGAGCCTGAGCGGCCGGCGCTGGGTCGGCCCCTCGGCCGAGGTCGAGCGCCAGGCCGAGTCGCTGCGCCAGCGCGGCGGTTACGCGCCCGGGCTGGCGATGGTGCTATCGCGCCTGGGCGTGCTTCCCGACGTGGCCGAGAACTACCTGAACCCGCGTCTGCGCGACTTGCTGCCCGATCCGCGCTCGCTGCGCGACATGGAGGTCGCGGCAACGCGGTTCCTGCAGGCCGTGGACCGCAACGAACGCATCGCGATTTTCGCCGATTACGATGTCGATGGCGGTGCGTCTGCGGCGCTCCTGATCGACTGGCTGCGCCAGATGGGGCGGCAGGCGACGCTCTACATTCCCGACCGGATCGACGAGGGGTACGGCCCGAACGAGCCGGCGATGGCCGAACTCGCGGGAACTCACGACCTGATCGTCTGCGTCGATTGCGGCACGCTGTCCCACGGCCCGATCGCGGCCGCGCAGGGTGCCGACGTGGTGGTGCTCGACCACCACTTGGGCGGCGAGACGCTGCCGGATTGCGTAGCCGTGGTGAACCCCAACCGTCAGGACGAGGATGGCGCCCTGGCGCATCTCTGTGCGGCGGCGGTCGTGTTCCTGATGCTGGTCGAGGTCGGCCGCCAGCTGCGCGAGGCCGGCTGCCGCGGCCCCGACTTGATGGACATGCTGGACCTCGTGGCATTGGCAACCGTGGCCGACGTGG
Organism: Citreimonas salinaria; assembly: GCF_900107235.1. Taxonomy (GTDB): domain Bacteria; phylum Pseudomonadota; class Alphaproteobacteria; order Rhodobacterales; family Rhodobacteraceae; genus Citreimonas; species Citreimonas salinaria. The sequence goes on along the minus strand of NZ_FNPF01000025.1, from coordinate 8,885 downwards.
CGCCCCTGAAGGGCGTGAACCGTGCGCTGGTCCAGCAGGGTCTCAAGGTCATGGCGCGGCGCGAACGGCCGGGGCTGGTGGCGTTGAGCGACAGCGCGCGGCTCGTCACCGCGCCGGGGGCCTACCACCTTGGCTACGTGCTGGGCCCGCGCGTCAACGCAGGCGGCCGCGTCGGCCGCGCCGACCTGGGCGCACGCCTGCTCGCCTGCCGCAACCCGCACGAGGCGCGGGCCATGGCAGAGCGGCTCGAGGAACTCAACGCCGAGCGGCGCGAGATCGAGGCCACCGTGCGCGCCGCCGCGCTGGCTCAGGCCGAGGAACGCGGCCTCGATGCGCCGTTGGTCTGGGCGGGCGGCGAGGGCTGGCATCCCGGCGTGGTCGGCATCGTTGCCGCGCGCCTGAAGGAATTGACAAACCGACCAGCCATCGTGATCGGCCTCGACGGGGACGAGGGCAAGGGCTCGGGCCGCTCGGTGGCCGGTGTCGATCTGGGTGCCAGCATACAGAAGCTCGCGGCCGAGGGGCTGCTGATCAAGGGCGGCGGGCACCGCATGGCCGCGGGTCTGACCGTGGCGCGCGACCGGATCGAGGAAGCCATGGTGCGGCTGACGGACCTGTTGGGCCGCCAGGGCGCGGGCGAAGGCGGTGCCGCCGACCTGCGGCTTGACGGAATGCTGATGGCGGGCGCGGCGCAGATTGACCTGGTCGAGGCGCTGGAGCGCGCCGGGCCTTTCGGCCAAGGCTCGCCGGCGCCGCGCTTCGCCTTCGCCGATCTGCGGATCGCGTATGCGAAAGTGGTGGGGCAGGGGCACCTGAAGGTGACCGCCGACGACGGTCTTGGCACGCGACTCGATGCGATCTGCTTCGGCGCGATGGACGGCCCGCTCGGCTCCGCGATGATGAATCACGGCGGCGCGCGCTTCCACTTGGCCGGCAAGCTCGACATCAACGAGTGGAACGGCCGCAGAACCGTGCAGCTTTGCGTCGACGATGCTGCTATACCCGCGTAACTGGCTGGAAAAGCCTGAAAAAATCGCTGACTTGGGAATGTGCTGCGCGGCGGCAAGAAATCGGGATTTTTCGCTTGCAAGCCCCCGGCGTATTTTCTAGAACGCGCTCACTGACGGTTTGGCCCGTTCGTCTATCGGTTAGGACGCCAGGTTTTCAACCTGGAAAGAGGGGTTCGATTCCCCTACGGGCTGCCATTTTCCCATCAGCGCCTGTCGCGTCTGCTAAGGCTTTGTAAGGAAAGGCCGTTTGCGGGGTTTGAAACCCTGTTTCGGACGTAAACTGAAGCGGGCCCTGAAACGCGAGCCTGAGGACCGCTATGCGGGCCGCATGATCACCCTTTTTCCATATTTTTGAAGGGCTTGCCAAAAGAGCCATGGAGAGTTCGAACGCTTTCTCAAATGGCAGTTTTGGAACTGCGATTCTTTGAACACGATCTTCGATCCGAAGCTTCTCACACTCCAAGTCTGTGATCTTTCGTTCGTAGGCGTTCCTGACCGCTAGGTTCTCGGTCTCTACGATCTGCCTAAGGAACCTCTCGATGTCCTGTTGGACTGTAGTAAGACGCTTCCTTAGCTCCCCTCGGGCTGAGGACATACACCGCTTGCGTGCCTCCCATGCGTCGCTGAACATCCGCGCAGCGACTTCCATTACTCTTGCCTCCGGTTCGATGGATTTCATAAGGGCTATGAACTGCTTCTCAAGATTTGTTTTCGAGATGTGGCGATACTTCATAGCACAGCCAGATTTGCGGCAATAGTAATATGGGTACCGGCGGCCTGTCTTGCTTCTAGACCAGCAGGCAGTCAGCAGACCTCCACATTCCCCACACTCTACAAAGCCGCGTAAAGGAAAATCTTCGCTCGCATCAATCCTAACTGAGCCATATGCACTTTCAGTCAGCCTCTTTTGGATTCGATCGTACATCTCAACGGAAATCAGTGCTTCGTGATTTCCCTGACGAATATCCACGCCCCACTCCTCCCGACCTACCAAGCCAGCGTATAAAAAGTTAGATAAAATAGCTTTTATATGATCCTGTTTGAAGCGGGCGGCTTTGCTTCTCTCGAACACTGGGTGGGAGTTCAGAAACCGCGTTACCTCAGCCTGTGACTTCAGTCTACCTGTCGCGAACCCCTCAAGAGCTTCCCGGATGACAGGCCCCTCCACTTCATCGGCTATCAAAACTTTGCCAAAGCCCTTTTGGGAAACAGCTCGGTAGCCAGTTGGTGCGCGAAACGGCCAATAGCCGTTAAGCAAACGTCCGCGCATCCTGTTGTGAGTCTGCTCGCTATTCTTTTGGCGATGATGTTGCGACACTGATGCGAGAAGATTCTCAACTAAGACCGCATCAGAGTCGTCGCCGAAGGAAACGCTTGGGCTTTCCAACCTCGCTCCGGCCCCTTGCAGGCTAGCACGCATCGCGAGGTGGGCCTCTAGTCCCCGCGCAAGCCTAGAGATGTCGTCAATTAGGACGACATAAGATGCCGATTTGTCATTGTTTACGTGGCTAATTAGCTGCGTCATGCCGGGCCGCACAAGGGAGCTTCCGGAAATATCATCGAAAAAAACGGCTACAACTTGATATCCTTTACTATGAGCAAACTCACGACAGCGAGCTTCTTGACTCTTAAGCCCATGGCCTTGAACCGTCTGTTTGTGGGACGATACCCGGCAATATATCAGCGCAAGTGTCTCGGTCAATTTTTCTTGTCCCATTTTACCCTCCAAGCTCGGTGAAATTGTCCGCTTGGGGCGTGGTGTTTTCTATGGTGTCCGCTGGATGTACGCCAAACCCCAGTTCAACGAGAGAGACGATGATGCTCCACAGCGCTTCTAGAAACTGCCTCCTGAATTCTGGATCGAGAGAGGGATCATCGAGCAGAGCCTGATAATTCTCCGTGTCAATCTCGAACGATCCTTGGCGGGCGTGCCGCTTTTGGGAAAGCTGCTGTTCGGGTGTATCTTCAAACTCGGAAAGATTAATAAACATGCGAACCTCCTGCCTGCATACTTCGCTTATCTAATGAGGCGCTGGCTCGAAGGGCAAGCACCTGTTTTGGCTCCCAATTCTTAATTTAGCACATCGTCAGTTATTCGGACAACGTTGCCAATCTGAGTTGTACGTTTCCAATATCTTAGATTTCCACGGCAAGAATAAGTGACACGAAAAAAAATTCTGATTCACTGAGATATCCCGCAGTTGCTTGCGCAGTTCTTCCGAAATCACAGACCGAATCACGTTCTGGAAGAGCGCGGAGCGGTCCCTTCATCCTCGTCGCGTTGAAGTTGCCGATGCAGTGGCTACGGGAAGAACTTCTCGAGATTGTCGAGGGGGACGAGCCTCTAGTTTCGCTTCCCATAGGGGCGAGCAATGGGTGTCTTCCGAGCGTCGGAAGTTGGCGGTGCGGAGGCCCGTTGCACACACTGCGACCGAGCTAACGACGGCCTGGCACGTAGGGGGTGCACGTACAGAAGAGGCCTCACTGCACAGGCGACACTCATGGGTCGAGGCGTGCTCGCCGTCATGCTGCTCTTCGCAAGAGTAGCCACTGGAAGATCGCTGCTCTCTTTAGGGCAATGCAATCCTTGCAAACACCCATGGGTACCATATGCTGCGTGCACAGCCAGAAGTGGTAGAGGAAACCCTTGTGCCACCAAGTGTAGAAGAGGCGCCGAGTTGACAGAGTTTTCGCAAGTCCCGGGGCTTCTTGATCGCCTTGATAAAGAAATCTCACAAGGCAACGCCTGCGTCGAGGGGTTCATCGACGATCTTCAAATGTTTCAGGACAGACGCAGTTCAGCCAAGCTAGTTGGACTTCAAGAGAAACTGAAAGATGCTGAGCGCGAAGACCAATTGGAAAGCGCTCAAATGAAGAAGGAGCTCTTTGCAAAGCTTCTTGTAAAGATGCAGCACTACCCCTCGGCTCAGAAGATATTCGCGCTCTTTTTGGCCCGTATTAACGATGTGTTTGAGAATCATATTGTTCCTCATGTTTCATCGCTTGATCGACAGAAGGTAGATGAGATCATTGAGGAGCGCATCATTCAACCAACGTTAAAAGATATGGGCTCTGGCTTTGAGCACTTCACCATAAATCACGCGCACATCCGAGGAATGATCTACTGGCTCGCTGATCGATGCTATGTAAGGTGGAGCTGATGTTTTCTCTCGCATACACGCCGGCATACGATCCTTACCACACCTTCTTCAGATTTCTGGTTCTTTTGACGGCTTCCGAGGGCCAGTCGCTTGGCTACCGTTCAATCAGAGCGGCGGACTTTTTCTTTTGCTTTCCTTGGTCACTCAAGGATGTCAGGGCGCCAAGGGACATCGAGGGGTTTGCCCGGAAGCGCAATGCGCTTCTTAAAAAATATCCAAAGTCAGGGTATGATAACATACCAAGCTCCAGACTGGTTTTTGAAAGAATGGAGATGATCCAAGCTACCGCTGTCAGCGCATTGGCTGGAGCGGGAATGATAGATGCCGATTCCGTTGCGTCTGAACGACTGATTCTAAATGAGGAACGCGTACCAAAGCAATTGAAGAGCTCTGTGCGAAATGCTTCTGCAAAGGCGCCTGACTTGGTCGAGTTTCTTGCTGTTACGCTTCCAAAGATCGACGAACTGGGCGCAGACGGTATCTTGGCGCGTACTGGATTGGGGGAATACACCTATGACGTTGTTTAGGCCGAATTTGCAGGTTTCCGACTTGACCATTTTTCGCCGAGGGCGGGAGGTTTATTCGGAGAGATATCATGCTGGTCTGAACATTATTCGCGGAGAGAATAGCTCCGGCAAATCTACGATCATGGATTTCATTTTTTACGGGTTGGGTGGTGATCTGCTTGAGCATCAGTGGCGTGAATCTGCGCTCCTTTGCGACACGGTTACAGTAGGTGTCAAGCTCAATGGCAGAGATGTAACGCTCCAACGGGATGTTGAGCAAAAGGCTTCTCAGCCAATGAGGATATTCTTCGGACCGTCTGGTGATGCGCTAAATAGCAGCGGCACCGGTTGGGAACGATATTCCTTTCGAAGAGGGAAATCCGAAAGCTTCTCACAAGTGATGTTTCGTCTCCTAGGGCTGCCAGAAGTCCAATATGGGGAGGCGAATACCAAAATCACTATGAACCAAGTACTAAGATTGCTTTACTCTGACCAACTGAGCTCAGTTGAGAAGCTGTTTCGTAACCAGCCATTTGATGATGCGATAACGAGACAAGCCGTCGGGCACCTCCTTCTGGGCGCATTTAGCGAAGACTACTATGCGGCCAAGTTGAACCTTAAAGCCTATGAAGCTCAAATAAAGGATGTGATCTCACGGATCGCCGCCTTGACCCGGATGCATGGGCGTGATGGCCACCCCTTAACTGAAGAATGGGTTCAACAAGAATATGTTCGGTTGCAACGCGAGCTTGATGCTCTGAATAAACAGATTGAGGCCATTGAAGAAGAAGTGTTTTCTGCTCAGTTCGAAGACAGACTTTCCCTTAATGACCAGAAAGAGACTTATGCGCGAGTACGATCGCTTCAAGCTGAGATTGGTGAAACGAGAGAAAAGCTCGACTACCTTGAGTTGGAAGCGGCGGACTCTGATGAGTTTATATCGTGGCTTACTAAGAAGCTGGATGCGTTACACGAATCCAAAATGGTTTTGGATGAGTTGAACGCTCTCAGCTTTGAGTTTTGTCCCGCTTGTTTTGCACCCGTTGAGGGTACTGAAGTTGAGGGCGCGTGTTCACTGTGCAAGCAAGCTTCAGAAAAAAGTCAAGTTAAAGAAAGAGCGCTTCGACTGATCAACGAATACGCTCGACAAAAACAAAGCTCGTTGGACCTTCAAACAGATCGCCAGAGGCGTATCTCGGATTTGAAGGCGGAGCTCGTAAAGCTCACTGAACTGTGGGAGCAAGCCGGTCGCCACTACACCGTTTCACTACGCACTCCTACGACTGAACTGCGAACCAAACTGAGGTCATTGAATAGAGAGGCCGGGTACGCGCAGAGAGAGCTGGAGGAGCTCGCAGCGCGCAAGTCCGTTGTCGCAGAACTAAAGGAAGCACAGCAGCAGCGGGATGATCTACAGAAGAAAATAGATCATGTGAAAGCTATAATAGAAACATCAGAAAAACGTGATCGAAGCCAGATATCCTTAGCTAGGCGCGCAATAGAACTGGAGGTATTGGATTTCTTGAGGAGGGATTTGGAGAGGCAGTCAACGTTTGTGAATGCTGACTCAGTTAACTTTGACTTCGACGGAGACCGGATAAACGTCAATGGTGAGTCATTTTTCTCCGCTAGTTCCATGGTGTACTTGCGAAACAGCTTTATTGCGTCGTTCGCCGTGGCTGCTGCCAACCAAAGTTCATTTTCACACCCTCGATTTCTTCTGATGGACACCATTGAAGATAAGGGAATGGAGCCTGAACGCAGTAGGAATTTTCAGAGATTGCTCCATGAGAAATCCTCTGCGGCAGCGTCTGAAAATCAAATGATTATTGCTACCTCAATGATTGCGCCTGAGCTGGATGTTCCTGAGATTACTGTGGGTGATTTCTATACGCACCAAAACCGAACTTTGAAAATATCTGGCGCGGGGTGATTCATTTTGTCAGGTAAACTGTCAGAAGACGGCGAGAGGTGGGAGCCGGAGGCTTGGCGCTTCCGAACGTTTAATTGGCATCAGTTGCGGGGGTTTGGTCAGAGTGTACCCGCCGCGATCACAATGAGCACACCATTCGTTGGATACATGATCCTCTATCACGCACAAATTGGGGAATATCTCGGAGGTCTGGGAGGTCTACTTGAACAGCAGTCTGAGCAAGGTCGTTGCTCCCCTTGGATGGACTTTTCAACGCGTCTTAACCTAACCTATTTAGGCCTTTTGCTTCTTGGTATCGGTACAATCGTTTACAAGATATGCGCCCCCAGCATTGTCAAGCGTGCGCGTGATATCAATGAGTATGTGGTGGAAACAATCGATAATGTGTCTGCTCTAAATTTGCGATCTATGTTTGCGACCATACGTTCGCGAAGGCCACGAGTGGCGACGTCTTTCCTCCAGCGAGCGCCTTGGTTGGATCGAGAAAAGAGCCTCAAAACTGCTTCTGACGCACTCAAAAGGGATGATGATAGTCAGATCAAGATTGATGTCTTGAGGAGCTTCTACACCGTTCAGAATCGGAACACTTCGCGCTTGGCTGTGTATTTTGTGTTTGTTTTTTATTCTGTCGGTTTTGCGCTTTTGGCTTTCCCGAGCTTAGCATTCACCGGCAGGGTGATATGCGTAGTGGCGTTCGATATAGGAATTTTTGCACCGTGATCTGCTGAACTTGGGTGAAATCTCCGCTTTTCGCGATGGTCGGCAGGCTAACCTCGTTCGCTATGAACGAACGTCCTTATGCTCATTGCGTTCGTACTCGTGACGAAATCTAAGCGCGGCTTCGCGACAGGGAGGGCGACGTGCATAGCCAATCATCACAATCTGCGCGTGTCCCCCTTCATTTTTTAGCCTGTCGGTCGGATGAAAAGTAGGCCTCCCAACGCGCCAAATCATCGAGCAGGGAGTTCGAAGTCTCACCCGGAATGCCTGCCACTTACCCACCTTACCGTCTGAAACTGCGGCGTGTTTGTTGGCAAATGTGCCACTGCTGGACGCTGCTCGTACTCTTTGGTCCAGCCGCGTCTGCTCGACGCGATCGAAACCGCTTTCGACGAGCTTCGCACGATTGAAATCCCGGGTGTAAGGAACTGAGGACTTGGCGTCCGAATGCAAAAGATGTGCCGCGATCTCGTACACCGATGCGCCGGCTTCCACGAGCTCATGAGCGGCGCGCTTGCGGATGCCGTGCTGGGACCGCGTCGCTTTCAGTTCCTTCGTGCCGTCAGGCCCCACGATCTCCCGCGACAATTCCGCTCCGATGATCCATTTGCGGTTCCGGTTGACGAGCGCGCTGGAAGACGCAAACGGCATGCCCTTCTTCGTCGTGAGAAATGCAACCGGATGCAGATTGTGCCGCTGGAGTTCTTCAGCGAGTTCATGCATGATCGATACTTCGACGCGCTTCGAGCCGGCATTCTTCGGCTACCAGCAGAGATAGGCGCGGTCACCTCGCAGGACGATGTTGCACGGTCCGATGTCGAACGTGTCCCCGATCCGGCCGTCGTATCCTGATGCTGAGACCGGGTGAGTCTTTCGGGAAACCACGGTCCTGGCCCGATCGACAAGCGGCTTCAAGGGCTTTCAATACTTGTTCGGCCGCGCCCGTGCGGGGCCCATACAAATCAAGAATATGATTGCAGGCTTCGGCAGGGAGATTGGCCTTATAATTGCCGAGCCGGTTTCTGCCCTTCTTGACATCGCAAGCCTGCTCAAGCGCAAGAGTGCGGCCGGAGATCGTCGCCTCTGACAGTCCCCTCTGACGCATGGCTTCGCAGTATTTTAGCTGCTGTCGAGAAAGCCTGGGCGGACCCGAACAGGCTTTTGAAGCTCATCCAGAACATATTGCTCGCCAGCGCGGGCCGCCAGGTATGGCTCGAAGTCAGATGACCCTCCGAAGTATCGATTCTGGGCTCGATCATCTGGACGATCCCGAAGCCGCATATCCGGCGCTGTATCTGACGCGGCATGCTCTGGAATAGTATCTAAAAAGGCTAGTTCCGGACTGGGAGGCACGCCGCGACCATGGCAAGACCGGCACCACATCGATTATCTCATCGACATCATGCGAGACCGCCTGGCGTAAAAATATGATGTCGGCGAGATCACGGCGCGGACGTTGCGCACCAGGGGTTGGCTGTCGAGAAGGGCATCGCCGTCAGCCTGCGGACGGTGGAGCGGGCGGTCGCGCCGTCGCGGCAGGACCTCCGGGCGGAAG